>NZ_JACCCY010000002.1:0-600000 GCF_013409575.1 Macellibacteroides fermentans
GACAATCAGATGTGGCCTTTACCTAAATACAGAGAGTTATTGTTTATCCGATAATAAAGAAAGGGGAGTCTCAATATTACCGGACTCCCCTTTTATTTACCATTTAATATATTTTGCTTTCATGATAAAATCGTAATCGTACTTTATCGCTTCCAGGGGAGTCATATTGTATTTCTCCTGTTCTACATAATAATCTTCCAAACCTGCTTTCTTTGCAACAGCAAACAATGCTTTGAAATCAACTTTTCCTTTACCCATCTCTGTACTACCATCGCCATCCAGGTTTGCATCTTTCAAATGCCAGTTAGCGAAACGACCGGGGTATTTCTTGACATACTCATGGCACTGAAAACCGCCATGAACCATCTGGGCCGTGTCGATCTGGAAAGTAACCAGCTTGTTCTCAGTGTAATCCAGCAATACATCATATGGAATCTTACCCTCAAGCATTTTAAACTCCTCGATATGATTATGGAAAGCAAAGCGTAGTCCGTTGTTGC
Source organism: Macellibacteroides fermentans (assembly GCF_013409575.1). Classification (NCBI taxonomy): domain Bacteria; kingdom Pseudomonadati; phylum Bacteroidota; class Bacteroidia; order Bacteroidales; family Porphyromonadaceae; genus Macellibacteroides; species Macellibacteroides fermentans. Next base: position 501 of record NZ_JACCCY010000002.1, read on the forward strand.
GTGCAATTTCTCCCACTTTGTTAAACTGATCGGCCAGCCTTTTTACATCATCAATTGTTTTTATATCTTTTGCAGGATATCCTGCCTGAACAATCCACTTACATCCTGCTTCGGCTGTATCGGCCGCATTCTGTTTCCAAAAATCCCATCCTTTGGTATCACCCATTGGAAGCAGTCTGCTTCCGGTGTGCGATCCGGTTAAGGAAGCGCCTAAATCAGAAAGGTATTTCTTAAATTCGGAAGGAGTTTTTCCATAAAACTTACCGTTACGATATCCTGCTGCTTCCAGCCGCTTATATCCGATTTCAATTACTTTGCGGATTGTTCCGTCAAAATCCTTTTGCAAATCATCCCGTACGCTATACAATTGTAAACCGATGGCTTTTTCTTTAGGTGCCGATGCAGCCATAAGATCGTTCGGTAAAACACTCAGGGCAGTTAGCGCCACACCTGTTTTTAAAAAATCTCTTCGTGTAATCATATTAAATTTATTTCAGTTAAGTCGGAAGCCATAAAGGTAGAAAATATATTCTACTTTTGCATGAAAAATTATCATATAGAATGCAAGGGACTAAAAATCTGACAAGCGGACCCATTCACCGGCAACTTTTTAATTTGGCTGTACCTATTATGGGTACCTCCTTTGTGCAAATGGCATACAGCCTCACGGATATGGCCTGGGTGGGACGTCTTGGAAGCGAATCGGTTGCCGCTATCGGATCGGTAGGTATCCTTACATGGATGACAAACTCTATTTCGTTATTAAACAAGGTAGGATCTGAGGTGAGTGTCGGACAAAGTATCGGTGCTCAGAATGCCCCGGATGCCCGCAGCTATGCATCTCATAACCTCACTTTGTCTCTTATTATCTCAATTTGCTGGGGTCTGATCCTTTTTGTCTTCGCAGAGCCTGTCATGCAGATTTACAAATTGGAACCGGCTATCACAGCAAAGGCTGTCAACTACCTGCGTATTGTTGCTACGGCCTTTCCTTTTATATTTTTATCAGCTTCTTTTACAGGAATCTACAACGCATCCGGACAGAGTAAGATTCCCTTTATGATTAGCGGAATAGGCCTTTTGCTGAATATGATACTGGATCCGCTTTTTATCTTCGGGTTCGGGTGGAATACGGAAGGAGCAGCTATTGCCACTTGGGTTTCTCAAGCAACAGTGCTTGGATTATTTATCTACCGGCTTAAGAAAAGAAAAGAGGTGCTGGGTGGTTTTGCTTTCTTTACGAAGCTGGAAAGTCGTTTTGTAAAACGCATCTTCAAATTAGGATTGCCGGTAGCCATATTGAATACACTATTTTCAATAATAAACCTTTTTATGGCTAGAACCGCCTCATTATATGGCGGACATATCGGCTTGATGACTTTAACGGCGGGTGGACAGCTGGAGGCCATTGCCTGGAATACGTCGCAAGGATTCAGTACGGCACTCAGTGCCTTTGTGGCGCAGAACTATGCCGCGGGAAAGAACGACCGGGTTTTAGGTGCTTATGCGACTACTCTTAAGATGACAGCTGTCTTCGGAACATTTTGCACGTTGTTGTTTGTGTTTTGGGGCAGCGAACTTTTCTCATTGATTGTTCCCGATCCTCAAGCCTATAAAGCCGGAGGTGTCTTTTTACGGATTGATGGTTATTCCATGTTGTTCATGATGCTGGAAATCACCACACAAGGGCTTTTCTACGGAACCGGCAGAACCATCCCTCCTGCAGTAATAAGCATTGGATTCAATACGCTACGTATTCCGCTGGCCATGCTGCTGGCTTCCATAGGTATGGAGATTACAGGAGTTTGGTGGGCAATTAGTTTAACAAGCATTGCAAAGGGAATAACCTCGGCAGCTTGGTTTGCTGTATTAAAAAGGCGGATACTCGTTACAAAGGGAGACGATGACTAATCCGGTATACCCAGTTGGTGGCAAAACGACGGAAGTTAGTCTTTACATAAGGCTCCATCAATAAATCACTTCTGAATTCTCTCATGATAAGCCAGGAGGACTGATTTACCCAATGCCGGAAAGTTTCGTTTGAACGGTGTGTGTCTGATAACGTGAGCAACTTATCCAGATCAAAGGTGCTGTTTGCCACTCCCGCGCCCGAAATCATCGCATCATGGGCATTACATACCTGCTCAATGTGAGTCGGCACCATTAATACCGGTTTGTTCAGGTACATAGCCTCACATACAGATTCAAACCCGGCTGTTGTGGCATATGCCTTGGCGCCAGCCATATATTGTACAAACTTTGCATCGTCCAATTGATGGAAACACAGTTTCTCATCTATTTCCACTGTTTGAGGGGCTCCCTTTTTATCCCAAAAAAAGTGCATGCAAACCTGTGGATGAGTTGTATGCCAAGCCTTCACCTCTTCACTGAATCCACTGTTCAGTATATATCCATGCAGATAATCACCCTGGGTGACTTTTGCTTCAATCACTTCATTCCTCAGGAGAGGCGGTACAACAACAATCCCTTTACGAGGAACTTCCCTCATTTTACGAAAAGAAAGTGCCAGCTTTTTTCTTGAGCCGATGGCTGTAACTTTGGTGAAGAATTTTAAAGAAGCCAGCGATATTTTGTTTAATTCAGGAAATTCAAACTCGGGATGCAGGAACATATATTGGTGAGCAATGCAAATCATAATTGCCTTTGGGCGAAACAATAAGTACGTGAGTCCCGTCAGCATCTCATAAAAATTGACAACAACATCCGCTTTCGTTTCTTTGATCATCTCATTGATATAGGCGATGCTACGTAAATACTTATGACCGCGGCACACGTTGTATCCCACGCTTCTTAGAATAGTAACCTGTTTGTTTTTGGCCGAAGGAAGAAAGTTGGGACTTTCAAACGGAAAAACAGGCACGCCAATCTTATCACAAAAGAAACCTGGAAGCTGGCGGGAAGGACTTTTGCCTACTAAAACGCCAACAACTTCGTGCCCCTCATTATGGAGCATCTGCTTTAAAGAAAGAGCCTGTGTAAGGTGACCTCTTCCTTCTCCCTGAATCACAAAGAGAACCTTCATATTACTTCGGGATAAAGTATTTTATTACTCCAGGTATCTTCCGATACTTGTTGCCTGCTATTATACTTAACAATCTTCCAGTCGCCAAGTTCATTTTGAACCAATGCTGTCATACTTTCCACCCAATCGCCCGAATTCAGGTACCGGATATCACCATACCATCTGTCGGCTGCCTGATGGATATGTCCGCATATTATGGCATCTGCCTTTTTCGATACGGCTAAAGCAACCAGTTCCTTCTCGAAATCCGAAATATAAGAAACCGCACTTTTCACCTTGCTCTTTATCCGTTGCGAGAGAGAGAAATAGGGCTTTCCCGATTTTTCCCTCTGCCTGTTATAAATCTTATTTACCCACAAAAGAAAAGTATAACCGATATCTCCAAGTCGGGCAAGCCATCTCATGTGTGTGGTAACCGAGTCAAATATATCTCCGTGCGTCACGTAGTATTTTTTACCGAAACTATGGAAAAGATACTCTTTTACAATGGAAACATTGTAAAAAGTCATCGGAGCCAGATGATCCAGAAAATCGTCGTGATTACCGCGCACATAGATTATCTCCGTACCTTGTTTTTCCATCATTTTCATCAGAACTTTAAAAAAATCGGTATGTTTGTTTTTCCAGCGCTTCCCTTGTTTCTGTAACTGCCAGCCATCAATGATATCTCCGTTCAGAATCAACCGGTCGCAGTTTACATGTTTCAGAAAATTGGTGACCTCTTCTGTTTTTGAATGTTCGGAGCCTATGTGGATATCCGATAAGACAATGGTAGGATAGTAAGTTCTTAATTCCATAGTGTATTTATTAGCTACACAAAAGAAACAGATCTTTATTACAGGCGCATATCAACCGGATGAAAATAAGATTAAGCTTAAGAAAAAGGAGAGACACTCTCCGCGTGTCTCTCCTTTTATGGCAGGATATCCGAAGTCCCTGATAGTTGTTAATCTTCGGCCTGACTTGCTTCGTAAGCTTTCAGCAACTTATCCTGTACATCGGCAGGAACAAGTTCGTAGCTGGCAAACTTCATTGTAAACGAGGCTCGTCCACCGGTAATGGAACTTAAGGACGTAGAATACGAAGACATCTCTTTCAAAGGTACGCGTGCAGATAATTTTTCGTAACTCTTTTCACTGCTCATACCCATAATCATGGCACGTCTTCCTTGCAAATCGCCCATTACATCACCTAAATAATCGGCAGGCACCGAAACTTCCACATCATAAACAGGTTCCAGAATTTTAGGACCGGCTTCTTTAAATGCGGTACTGAAAGCATTTCGTCCTGCAAGCATGAAGGAAATTTCATTACTGTCAACCGGGTGCATCTTGCCGTCGTAAACCAAAACTCTTACATCGCGGGCATACGAACCGGTAAGCGGACCTTGTTCCATACGGGCCATAATTCCCTTCAGGATTGCCGGAAGGAAACGGGTTTCAATTGCACCACCCACGATACAGTTCACAAATACAAGCTTTCCACCCCAATCGAGATCTATAACCTGTGTATCGCGAACGTTCATTTTAAACTCCTGACCGTTGAATCTATAGGTGTCCGGAGCCGGCATGCCTTCAAAATACGGTTCAACAATCAGATGAACTTCACCAAACTGTCCGGCACCGCCCGATTGTTTTTTATGACGATAGTCGGCTCGCGACGATTTGGTAATGGTTTCACGATAAGGAATTTTGGGTTCCAGAAATTCGATAGGAAGTTTATCATTGTTTTCGATACGCCATTTGAGTGTACGAAGGTGGAATTCTCCCTGACCCGAAACGAGCAGCTGTTTCAGCTCCTTGCTTTGTTCAACAATCCAAGTAGGATCCTCGGCTTTCATGCGAGTCAGAATCTCACTTAGCTTTTCTGTGTCAGCTTCATTTACGGCCTTGATAGCTCTCTTATATTTGGGGTTCGGGTATTTTATGAAGTCGAATCGATAATCGCAGCCTTTACCATTCAATGTATTTCCGGTACGCACATCCTTCAGCTTAACGGTGGCACCTATGTCACCCGCTACCATTTCCTCTACTTTATTACGTGTTTGTCCGGCTACTGAGAAAATTTGTGCAATTCTTTCCTTAGAACCACGGTTGGCATTCACCAAGTCGTCAGACTCCTTCACCTTTCCGGACATAACCTTGAAATAGGAAACCTCGCCAATATGGGGCTCAACAGTCGTCTTAAAGAAGAACAAGCTGGCAGGACCATTTACTTCGGGCGCCACTTCGTCGCCATCCGTTGTAACCATCTTGGGCATTTTATCTACGCAAGGAACCACATTGCCTAAAAACTCGAGTGTACGACGTACGCACATATCACGTCCGGCACACACACAGAATACTGGAAACATCCCACGGGATAATAATCCCTGTCGGATTCCTTCCCTCATTTCGTCTTCAGTCAGCGTTCCCTGTTCGAAGAATTTCTCCATCAAACTCTCATCATTTTCAGCCGAGGCCTCTACCAATGCCTGATGGAATTCCATGGCTTTATCCATTTCCTCATCCGGTATATCAAGAACTTCCGGAACGCCCCCTTCGGGCTTCCAGCGATATAATTTCATTTTCAGCACATCCACAACCTGATTGAATCCCGATCCGCATACCACAGGATACTGGATAGGAACAACCTTGTTTCCGTAACGGTCTTTCAGCTGAGCCAGCACATTGTCGTAATCTGCTTTTTCCTGATCAAGCTGGTTTACCACGAAGATTACCGGTTTAGACAGCTTCTCCGTATAGCGGAAATGGTTGATTGTACCTACCTCAACCCCGTATTGTGCATTCAGTACAATTACGGCTGTATCGGTAACGCTGAGAGCCGAAACTGCACCACCGATAAAGTCGTCCGAACCCGGACAATCGATAAAATTCAGTTTCCTACCTTGCCATTCAACACTGAAAACGGTCGAGAAAACAGAGTAACCATACTCTTTCTCAACCGGAAAATAATCTGATACGGTATTTTTCGCATCAACTGTACCGCGACGTTTTATTACCCCACCCTCGAAAAGCATTGCTTCTGCGAGAGTGGTTTTCCCAGAGCCCGAACTTCCCAGAATTGAGATGTTCTTAATTTCGTTTGTTTGGTATACTTTCATGCTATAAGGTATTAATTAGGTTTAACAATAAATCCTCTAAACAAGTATTTTCTAACGAGTCCGCAAATTATTAAAAGCAAGTGGGATAACCAATTATTATTAGCTGTTTGAGAACATAGTTATTCAGCACAAGTTTCTTTTTTTTGTTATATTTGCAAGGAAACAATACATTGAAAATGGCAGGCATTTATATACATGTTCCATTCTGCAGCAAACGTTGTACGTACTGCGATTTTTTTTCCAGCACCAACATGCAAAACAAGGAGACCTATGTAGACTCGGTTGTAAAGGAGCTGGAGCTTCGCAAGGAGTATCTTTCAGGCGAGGGGATAGGAACAATCTATTTTGGGGGAGGAACTCCCTCGCAACTGGACATACGGGCGTTCGAACGTATCTTTGAAACAATATCCCGGCTGTATCAGATCGATGACGATGCCGAAATTACACTTGAAGCAAACCCCGACGACATGACTCCGGGTTACGTAGAGGGTATCGCCACGCTTCCTTTCAACCGGGTGAGTATGGGGGTACAAAGTTTCAAGGACGAGGATTTGCACTTTTTAAACCGTCGGCACGACAGCAGACAGGCATTTAAAGCCATTGCATTATGTAAGGAGAACGGCTTTACCAATCTCAGTATTGATCTGATATACGGACTGCCCGGTCAGTCGATGGAGGATTGGCAGTTCAACCTTGCGGAAGCCATCCGGCTGGATATTCCGCACTTGTCATCCTACCACCTGATTTACGAAGAGGGAACGCCTCTGTTCAGGCAGCTTCACGCCGGAAAGGTAAAGCCGGTAATGGAAGAGCTGAGCGTGGCGATGTTTACCGAGCTGATCGATACATTGGCAGACGCCGGTTACGAACAGTACGAGATATCCAATTTTGCTAAAAATAAACTTTATTCCCGCCACAACAGCTCCTATTGGAAAGGTATCAAATATCTGGGAGTAGGGCCCTCCGCCCACTCATTCGACGGCAAGACCCGTCAGTGGAACGTGTCGTCGATGACTAAATACTTTAAAGGGATCGCGGCCGGATTTCCCGATGTGGAAATGGAGGAGCTTGACACGAAAACCAGTTACAACGATTTTATCATCACCGGATTACGAACCATGTGGGGCGTTGATCTGCATGAACTTCAAAAACTATATGGCGAAGAGCTGCTTACCTACTGTATGAAACAAGCCGCTCCTCATTTGAAGAACGGCTTGCTGGTAAATGCGGATTCTGTATTGAAGCTAACCCGCCAGGGTATTTTTATTTCCGATGGAATAATGAGTGACCTGTTGTATGTATAGATCTATTTCTGCAGATCCATTTCATCAATCAGGTACCCGGCATCCCCGTATTTGTCAATCAGGAACAATACATAGCGAATATCAACGATAATACTTCGTTGGTATTCGGGCAGGTATTGGATATCACCACCAACTCCTTCCCAGTTACGGTCGAAGTTTAATCCGATAAGCTCGCCCCGGCCGTTCAAAACCGGACTTCCGGAATTTCCTCCCGTGGTGTGGGTGTTGGCCGTAAAGGCAACAGGCATACCCTCTTCCTGAGAGCCGTAAGGGGCGTAGTTCTTCGCTTCATAAAGCTGTTTCAATTTATCCGGAACCACAAACTCCCAGTTGGTGGGATCTTCTTTTTCCATCACACCTTCCAGCGTGGTCTTGTAACCATAGTTAACAGCATCCCTTGCGTTGTAGCCACGAACCTGTCCGTAGGCCAGACGAAGTGTGGAGTTGGCATCCGGAAACAGGTTCTTTTCTCCCTGCATCTCCATAATACCCTTAACGAATGTCTTGTGCGCAGCAGCATAGCTGTCGTCAAAACCATCCAGGGCAGCCTTTAATGCAATCTTTTCAGCTTTTACAGATTTGGCAAATTTAATCATCGGATCTGCCTCAAGCGCTTTAACCGTAGGGTTGTTCATAAAGCGGTTGAAGTTCCTGTCGCTTCCAAAGATAGATTCTGCAAACAGGTAGTCTATAAACATGTCTGTATTACCCTCGAATTTTTTCTCGCAATCGATCAGACATGCCGGTTGCATAATCAAAGGAATTTCGGCAGCATAGGCCTTAAGCAAAGCTTTGGCTATCTTTTTATCCACCGCAGCCGAGTAATCCTTGTTGTTGAAGCGCTTGTATGCCATGTTCAGCAAGGTGAGCTGTTCCTTGATTGCCTTCTGGTCTTTCTTTTTCAGCGCATCGATAATCGGATCCACTTCGGTTGGAATACCGGTGAACTCGATACCCCGTATCAAAGCCTCATCCAGCATCCAGCTTCTGAAACGTAAATCCTTCCGGTCGGTTACAATCTGCTTCAGGGCCTGCATGGCTTCAATATATTCGGGTTTGTTGTTCTGCTTCGACCAAGCCGTCAGCTTGTCCTGTACATCCAGCTTCACCTTTTCAAAATTACGCTTGTTGATGGCCCAGTTGCTGCCGATGGCATTCTTATGCGCATTGGTGGAGCTGGCGTATTTGCTGGCATACTGAATCCGTACCTGCGGGTCGCGCATCATCTCTTCCAGCATTACTTTCTGACGGATGTCGCGTATTTTGATACGTACGGAATTGTCTATATCCCTTCTTTCGGCCACTTCCCACGACGTATAGAACTTGTTTGTACGTCCGGGAAATCCCAGAATCATGGCAAAGTCGTTCTCCTTTACACCGTTAAGGGAAATTTTCAGCCACTTTTTAGGCTTGAGCGGAACGTTGCTGGGTTTGTATTCCGAAGGATTGCCGCTGGCATCCGCATACACCCTGAATACAGAGAAATCGCCCGTGTGGCGCGGCCACATCCAGTTGTCGGTATCCGCTCCAAACTTTCCGATGGAAGAGGGAGGAGCACCCACCAGACGTACATCGCTGTACTTCTTGGTTGTAAACATATAATATTTGTTGCCGCCGTAGAAAGGTTTGATCTCCACGCCGGTTCCGGGATTATCTTGCAAGAACTTTCCACCCACCTTCTTTTCCGCCAGTTTGTTCAGATACGATGGCGAAAGATAATTCATCCCATTTGGGTCAGGATCGGCTTCCAGCGCTTTGGTAACGTATTCTGTAACATCGTCAATCTTATCGATCAAGGTGACTGTAAGTCCCGGATTGGGAAGCTCCTTCTCTTTGGAAGAGGCCCAGAATCCGTTGGTAAGGTAATCGTTCTCGAGCGAACTGTGTTGTTGTATCTGGCTGTACCCGCAATGGTGATTGGTTAGCAATAAACCCTGATCCGAAACAAATTCGCCGGTACATCCGCTGCCAAAGATAACAACCGCATCTTTCAGCGAAGACGAATCGGGATTGTAGATGTCATAGTCCTCTACCTGCAATCCCAGTTTTTTCATCTCTTCCAGCTTTTGCTGCCTAAGTAACGGAAGCAACCACATCCCTTCGTCTGCAACAACCGGCAGCGAAAGAGTTGTAATCGCCAAGAGCAAGAGGATTTTCTTCATATAACAAGTCAGTTTAAATTATTTATTTTATTTCTTATTTTCCCATGTACTATACGGATGTCTGGATAACATCGAGTTGTAATAACGCACATCACCTGTAACCTCCTCGCCAAGCCAGTCGGGACGGATAAAAACTTCCGAAGCCTCCTTCAGTTCTATCTCCGCCACTACCAATCCCTGGTTTTCGCCGTCAAACACATCCACTTCAAAGATATGATCGCCCGCTTTTACAAGGTGCCTTACCTTACTTATCGTACCCGGCTCACAAAGCGCCAACAGCTGGTATGCCTCCTCTTCCGTAATCTTCTTTTCAAATTCGTATCGGGTGGTTCCATCCACGTTGGATGCCCCTTTTATGGTAAGATAGCCCTCATCTCCGCGGATGCGTACCCTTACGGATCGTTCCGGCGAAGAGCAGATATATCCCTGTACGATGCGTTTGGAATCGTATACTTCAGGAAAGAAGTCGCCCCTGACCAAAAATTTACGTTCTATCTCTGTGGCCATATCCGATCCGGATTATTTAATTGTTACCATCGTGGCTCCAAATCCATATTCGCGAAAAGAAGCATCCTGGTAAAAATACTGTTTATATTTTGTTTTGAGTTCATTTTCAATCGCTTTTCGCAGTACGCCTTCTCCTTTTCCATGGATAAAAACAATTTTCTGACCTTTTACGCCGGCATATTCCTTTAAGACTTCATGGAATTTATCCAGTTGATAGTTCAGAATGGCAGTACTGTCCATACCCGCAGTGGTATCCAGTAACTGTTCGGTATGCAAATCGACCTCGATGATGGGAGCTTCTGCCTTTTTCTTTACCACAGTAGGCGTAACCTTTTCTTCCCGTACCTTTTGCTGCATGGCTTCCTGTATAGCGGCGGCCGAGATAAGCATCTGCCGTTCGGGAATATCTTGTCTGACAATGGGCGCCAGGATAGCCGGCTCATCAAAATAATCGTTATCAAGGAAACAATGCAATTTATAGAATTTTACTGTATCCAAACGCAATTCGACCGACACGGAGTTTTTCATAGCGTAGGGTTTATCCTTTTTAAATGCGATAAACTGAACACAAATCCGTTCAAGCTCGTTCAGGTCTTCTTTGCCGAACTCTTCCATGAATATCTTGGTGTTGGGTTCGATCAGGCCCTGGCTACGGCTCATCCAGCTGTTGTTTTGGCGGCTCATATAGTTGTAGAACAGGAAATAGTTGCTCTCATTCACAAAATATGCTTCGTAGCGGGTCTGCTGCATCGATTTGGGATCTATAGGCAGGTAGGCAAGAAAAACGTTGAGCCTTTCGCCTTCGGCTGTCTCTTCAACCTTCTCTGGCTGAGGTGCGGGAGCGGTTACCTGTACCTGAGGAGCCGGAGCCGACGGTCTGCCTGCACTGCTTCTGGTCATCATATTGTCGCCTACAACCACACATTCACGAATAAGAACCGGAATGTCAAATCCATCCTCATCTTCTACTATTACCTGGTCGTTTCCCTTGAATCTGCGTACAATTCCACCACCCACGCTGTTCAGGAACCGTACCTTATCGCCTATTTTAACATTCATACATTCGCGTTGTTAGTTATTATCTGGACAAAGTTCACTAATTTTGCGCAGATATTAAAGTAATGACTGCAAAAACTGAACAAATACGTATTGAGGAATTTAATTATCCTCTGCCCGACGAACGGATTGCAAAATTTCCGTTAACCAAACGAGACGAATCCAAATTGCTGGTCTACCGTAACGGTAAAATAGATGAGGCTGTTTTTAAGCAATTGTCTGATTACCTGCCGCAGGGAAGTATGCTGGTATATAATAATACCCGTGTGATACAGGCCCGCATGCTGTTTCAGAAGGAGACCGGAGCCCAGATCGAGGTGTTTTGTCTGGAACCGGTTATCCCGCACGACTATGCCCTGGTGTTTCAGCAGACCGAATCCTGCAGCTGGCTTTGTCTTGTGGGCAACCTGAAGAAATGGAAAGAGGGAGCATTGCATAAAACCATCCGGATGGATGATAAGGAAGTTGTGCTATCTGCCGAGCGGATTAAGACGACCGGCGACAGCCACCTGGTCCGCTTCTCGTGGAATAATCCGCAGGTAACCTTTGCCGAACTGCTGGATGCAGCAGGTATCCTGCCTATTCCGCCCTATCTGCACCGTGAAACCCGCGAAAGCGATCTGCAGACCTATCAAACGGTCTACTCCAAAATAAAAGGTTCGGTGGCCGCTCCAACGGCGGGACTCCATTTCACGCCCGAAGTACTGGCCGGTCTGGATGCAAAAGGCTTTACCCGCGAAGAGGTTACTTTGCACGTGGGGGCCGGAACCTTTAAACCGGTAAAGAGTGAAGTAATTGGCGATCATGAGATGCATACGGAATTTATTTCGGTACGCCGTTCTGCCATCGAAAACATACGGACCAATTTAGGACGGGTTATCGCGGTTGGAACCACTTCTGTCCGCACACTCGAAAGTCTCTATTACATGGGAAGGACGTTAGTCAACAACCCCGATGCAACATCCGAAGAGCTGGTAGTTACTCAATGGACGCCATACCACGATACCGAAGAGGTTACTGCCCATGAGGCACTTACGGCCCTGTTGGATTACCTGGATCGTAACCAGACCGATACGTTGCTTTCTGCAACGCAGATCATGATTGCGCCGGGTTACGAATTCAAGATCGTGAAGGGAATTATAACAAACTTTCATCAGCCCAAGAGCACCCTGCTGTTGCTTATTTCGGCCTTTGTAAACGGCAACTGGAAATCCATTTACAACTATGCCCTCGATAACGACTTCCGGTTCTTAAGCTACGGAGACAGCTCCTTGCTGCTATAGTTTCAAGAAAGAATGAAATAAAAATATCTGAAATTTTTCAGTACGGGTCATAAAACGAATTAAACGCGAAATCATCTGTCATCTCTCATTTATTGCCTTCAAACCCTTTGGTGGTCTGGGTTGTTGAGGATGACAGATGCGGATGACGGATGCGGTTTATCTGTCATCTCTCACAGGATATTTCCGACTCCCTGCTTTTGAACTTTCCTGATTCCCCAGCCCTGCTGCTGCAGCACATAATAGAATTATTCCTTCCCCGGTAGTCTTTTAACCTTTTCCCTTAATATATCTAGCCCGAATCCTTAAGGCACTTATTCGTTTGACAGCTGTTAAACGCAAAGTCAACAGTTGGATAACTTGCATTCAACAATTGTCAAACGCAAAGTAGACAGTTGTTAAACGAATACTTCTATTAAGGGAAAAAATTAGAAGGTTACCGGAAACAAATTACTTTCTCGGGGGATTGAACATTACTTCCTAAGATGCTTTTATTGCTTTACAGGAGATTGCTTCGCCTCCAATAACCTATCGAAATTTCAGCTTGACTGCCTTTGGATTAGAAGGCTAAACCAAATGGTTTGAAAACGATTCACACGCAATGTAAAATGAGTTTTGCCAAGCAGGCTTTTTTGTTGTAAATGTCATCGCTTTCAATATAAATATGTAAATTTGCAGTTGGTTTGCCCTTTTTTGAAACAAAGGAGCCTTGCCGCTTGTATGTTTATGTAAGATAGATAGATAAATAAGATAGATATGAAGAAAATAATGTTATCCGTTATGACAGCAATCGCTTTTACAGCTTGTACGGGAAACAAAACGGCCAGTCCCGAAAAGGCACAGTCGTTTTCCTACGAAGTAGACAAGTTCGCCGACCTGCAGATACTGCGTTACCAGGTTCCCGGATTTGAATCCCTCACATTAAATCAAAAACAGCTCTTATATCACCTCTCACTGGCAGCCATCATGGGGCGCGACATCCTGTTCGATCAGAACTGCAGATACAACCTGGCTGTTCGTCGCACGTTGGAGGCAATTACCGAAAACTATAAAGGCGACCGCTCGTCGGCCGACTATAAGGCGATGGAGGTATATCTGAAGCGGGTGTGGTTCTCTAACGGTATCCACCATCACTACGGTGAGGAAAAATTTGTACCGGGCTTCTCGGAAGAATTTTTTGTATCAGCTGTAAAAGGGCTGGACCCTAATGCTGTTCCTGTACGCGACGGACAAACAGTAGATCAGTTCCTTGCCGAATTGGTTCCGGTTATTTTCGATCCATTGGTACTAAGCAAACGGACGGTGCAAAGCGGAGATCAGGACCTCATTCTTGCTTCGGCCAACAACTATTACGGGGGTGGTATAACCCAGCACGAGGTTGAGGCCTTTTACGATAAGATGAAGGATCCGAAAGACGAAACTCCTATTTCTTACGGATTGAACAGCCGTTTGGTGAAAGAGGATGGCAAAATAGTGGAGAAGGTTTGGAAAGTAGGCGGCCTTTACACCCAGGCCATCGAGAAGATTGTGGCTGAATTACAGTTGGCTGTACCTTTTGCCGAAAACGAAAATCAGAAGAAGGTGATCGAAACATTGATCTCTTATTATAAAACCGGCGACCTGAAGGAGTTTGATGCCTATGCCGTATTGTGGGTGAAGGATACCGTTTCGGAAGTCGACTTTATCAACGGATTTACAGAAACCTACGGCGATCCGCTGGGCATGAAGGCCAGCTGGGAGTCAACCGTCAACTTCGTAAACAAGGAAGCTACCAAACGTACGATTGTTATAAGCAACAACGCGCAATGGTTTGAAGACAATTCGCCGGTGGACAGCCGCTTCAAGAAGAAAGAGGTAAAGGGTGTTTCTGCCAAAGTGATTACCGTGGCGATGCTGGGTGGCGATTGCTATCCTGCAACTCCTATCGGAATCAACCTGCCTAATGCCGACTGGATCAGAAAGGATCATGGTTCCAAATCGGTTACCATCGAAAATATTACCGAAGCATACGATAAAGCTTCGCAGGGAAGCGGTTTCAACGAAGAGTTTGTTTGGAGCGACAAGGAGCGTGAGGCGATCAAGACTTACGGATTCCTGACAGACAACCTGCATACCGACCTGCACGAATGTCTGGGTCACGGTTCGGGTCAGCTGCTGCCGGGTGTTGCTTCGGATGCACTTAAGGCGTACAGTTCTACACTGGAAGAAACCCGTGCCGACCTGTTCGGATTGTATTACATAGCCGATCCTAAATTGGTGGAACTGGGACTTGTTCCCGATGCTGAGGCATACAAGGCGGAGTACTACAAATATATTATGAACGGACTGATGTCGCAGCTGGTTCGCATCGAACTTGGCAAGAACGTGGAAGAGGCGCATATGCGTAACCGCCAGCTTATTGCCAAATGGGCGTTCGAACAGGGTAAGGCAGACAATGTAATTGAGCTGAAGAAAAAAGAGGGTAAAACCTATGTAGTGGTGAACGATTATGCCAAACTGCGTGAACTCTTTGGAAAGCTGTTGGCCGAAGTACAACGTATCAAGAGCGAAGGCGACTTTGCCGCCGGAAAGCAACTGGTGGAAGATTATGCCGTAAAGGTGGATCCCGAATTACATGCCGAGGTATTGAAGCGTTACGCTGCACTTAACCTGGCTCCTTACAAAGGATTTGTAAATCCGGTGATGAAACTGGTTAAGAACGAAAAAGGGGAGGTAACCGATGTTACGCTCGACTATACCGAAGGGTATACCCAACAGATGGTGCGCTACGGAAAGGAATATTCTTTCCTTCCTACTTACAACGACTAATTTTTTATGCAGGAAACAATTCAACAGATACGAAAACAACTCCGTTTGGCAATGAACGGAGTTGTTTCTTCCAGTATGCGTGACAAGGGAATGGACTACAAGATGAATTTCGGTGTGTCTGTTCCTAAGATAAAGGAGATTGCGTCTCAATACGAACCCAGCGAAGCGCTTGCCTCGTTGTTGTGGGAACAGGATGTACGCGAGCTGAAAATTATGGCAACACTGCTTTATCCTGCCGACGCCTTTACTGCCGAAGCAGCCAACCGGTGGGTAAGCGAGCTGAAACACCTGGAGATTGCAGAGCAACTTGTTGCCAACTTATTGCCTAAACTTCCGTTTGCCGAAGTATTGGCAACGCAATGGATTACCGATACCCGCGAATTTGTATCGGTTACGGGCTATCTTTTATTGGCACGTTTATGTACCCTGGGCAACCAGCTTACAGATTCTACTGCCGGTTTGATGGTGAATGCTGCGGCAAGTGTAGTGGAGGAGGGGCTTTCGCGCAGGCAGCGTGCCGCCAGTCTTGCACTGAAACGCTATGGTAGACAGTCGCAAACGCAGGCTGCATCGGTTTTGCGTGCGATAGAAGGGCTGCAAGCGAGCGGAGAAGCCGGCAAACTAGAAATATATAATGATATTAAATTTGAATTTGAATATTACGCCTAAGCTTTTTGCTTTTAAAATAAATGCACTAACTTTGCGATTGCGTGATGAATAAGCACTAAATGGATAAAATCTCAGCGTTACAAAAACGAGAACTGTTTACCGAATATCTTACGAGGAAAGGCCACCGAAAAACACCCGAAAGGTATGCTATTCTGGATCATGTCTGTGCAATAAACGGACATTTTGATGTAGAAATGCTTTACCAGAGTCTGGAAGGAGCCAATTTCCACGTAAGCAGGGCTACGTTATATAATACGATTGAGTTGTTGGTGGATGCACGCTTGTTGGTAAGACACCAGTTTGGTACGCAGGGAGTGCAGTATGAGTGTGCCGAGAAGGCGGCGGGCCATTTTCATCTGGTTTGTTCGCACTGCGGAAGGATTCAGGAATATAAAGACCTGGCCTTAAAGGCTTCGGTGCTTTCAAAGAAATTTACCAAGTTTACACCGGAATATTTTTCGATGTATATATTTGGCCTCTGCAGTAAGTGTAAGTATGCACTTAAAAGGAAAGAAAAGAAAGAATATTAACGACTATATTATAGTAAGGTGAAACGAGCATGTAAACAACTTTCTACGCCAAAAGCGGTGAATAAAACAGTTAGCGAGTTCCATGCCTACATATTAAAAATTTTATTCGTATGAAAGTAGATGTTTTATTAGGATTGCAATGGGGAGACGAAGGCAAAGGTAAAGTTGTCGATGTGCTTACTCCGCGATATGATGTGGTAACACGTTTTCAGGGAGGTCCCAATGCAGGACATACATTGGAGTTCAATGGTGAAAAGTATGTCCTCCGGTCCATTCCTTCCGGGATATTCCAGGGAGGAAAAGTAAACATTATAGGAAACGGGGTTGTTCTGGATCCTCTATTGTTCAAACAGGAGGCAGAGGCACTTGCTGCCAGTGGCCACAACCTGAAGGAAAGACTCTATATCTCTAAAAAAGCTCATCTTATTCTGCCTACCCACCGCATGCTGGATGCCGCTTACGAAGCAGCCAAAGGCGCCGGTAAAATCGGTACCACAGGAAAAGGGATTGGACCTACCTATACCGACAAGGTAAGCCGTAACGGTGTACGTGTGGGAGATGTGTTGCATAATTTCCAGGAGAAATATGCTGCAGCCAAGGCTAAGCACGACGCTATTCTACGTTCATTAAATTATGAATATAATATTACAGACCTCGAAAAAGAGTGGTTCGACGCGGTTGAGTATCTCAAATCCTTTACGTTGATCGACAGCGAGCATGTAATCAACAATTACCTGATCGAAGGAAAATCCGTATTGGCCGAAGGTGCCCAGGGTACCATGCTGGATATCGATTTCGGATCGTATCCCTTCGTAACCTCTTCCAATACCATTTGTGCCGGTGCATGTACCGGAATGGGTGTTGCTCCGGGCAATATCGGCGAGGTATACGGTATCTTCAAGGCTTACTGTACCCGCGTGGGCAGTGGTCCGTTCCCCACCGAACTGTTTGACGAAACCGGCGAAGAGCTTTGCGTAAAAGGTCACGAATTCGGCTCCGTTACCGGACGTAAGCGTCGTTGCGGCTGGATAGATTTGGTTGCCCTCAAATACGCCGTGATGATTAACGGTGTTACCAAGCTTATCATGATGAAAAGTGATGTAATGGATGAGTTTGAAACAATCAAGGCTTGTGTGGCTTACGATATGAATGGCGAAGAGGTTACCGGTTTCCCCTTCGAAATCGATGAAGCAGTAAAACCTGTATATGTTGAACTGCCGGGCTGGAAGACGGATATGACAAAAATGCAAAGTGAAGACGAATTCCCCGAAGAGTTCAATGCTTACCTGTCATTCCTCGAAGACGAGCTGGGTGTGCCCATCAAGATTGTTTCGGTTGGTCCGGACAGAGACCAGACAATCGAGCGATACACAGAAGACTGATATATAGCAAAATGGCAGACGTATTTCTTGCGCCTGCCATTTTTTACTTTGGCAGACTTTTTGCAGTATGGTTAGAAACATAAAATTGAATTAACATGTATTGGATTATATTTATTGGTTTTGCTCTGCTGAGCTGGCTGGTTTCCCATCGTTTGAAAAGTAAATTCGAGGCCTATTCCAAAGTGGCTCTGCCAAATGGAATGACGGGTAAGGATGTAGCCGAAAAGATGCTGCGGGATAATGGTATATATGATGTAAAGGTGATTTCTACACCCGGACATCTTACCGACCATTACAATCCGGGAAATCATACGGTGAACCTGAGTGAGAATGTGTATTACAGTAACAGTGTAGCCGCTGCTGCAGTTGCTGCCCACGAATGTGGTCACGCCGTGCAACATGCAACCGCCTATGCTCCGCTCAAAATGCGTTCGGCCCTGGTTCCGGTGGTTAGTTTTGCTTCCAACATCGTACAATGGGTATTACTGGGTGGTATCATCATGGTACAGAGTTTCCCGCAATTGCTGCTGTTCGGAATCATCTTGTTTGCTGCCACTACGCTTTTCAGCTTTATAACATTGCCGGTAGAGATAAACGCAAGCAGCAGGGCTTTAGTCTGGTTAAGCAGCGCAGGTATAACCAATGTGGCTACCCACGATAAGGCCGAAGACGCACTGCGTTCTGCCGCTTATACCTATGTGGTGGCAGCTTTGGGGTCGCTGGCTACCTTGCTGTATTACATTATGATATTTCTTGGAAGCCGCAGCCGCGACTAACAAGTTTGTTGTTGAAAATAATAAGAGGGGTTGTCCGCAAAGTCGGAACAACCCTTTTGTTTTTTTAGGCAGAAATGTACTACCTTTGCAATCAGAATAAAAAAAAGAAAAGAAATCATGCAGAAACCGTCCATTCCAAAAGGAACCCGTGATTTTTCGCCTGTAGAGATGGCGAAACGGAACTATATATTCAACACCATACGCGATGTTTACCATCTGTATGGTTTCCAGCAGATAGAAACACCGGCCATGGAGAACTTATCTACATTAATGGGTAAGTATGGCGACGAGGGTGATAAACTGTTGTTTAAGATACTGAATTCGGGCGACAGCCTTGCCGGGATAACAGACGAAGAGCTGCTTGAACGTAACCCGTTGAAGTTTGCTGCGCGTGTTTGCGAGAAAGGCCTGCGTTACGACCTTACCGTTCCTTTTGCCCGCTTTGTGGTGCAGCACCGCAATGAGCTGAGTTTTCCGTTTAAACGATACCAGATACAGCCGGTATGGCGTGCAGACCGTCCCCAAAAAGGACGTTACCGCGAGTTTTACCAATGCGACGGAGATGTGGTGGGGTCTGATTCGTTGTTGAACGAAGTGGAACTTATCCAGATAATGGACGAAGTATATCAGCGTTTTGGGATCCGCGTCTCCATAAAGATGAACAACCGTAAGATTTTGTCGGGTATTGCCGAGATTATCGGCGAGGCGGATAAGATTGTGGATATTACCGTTGCCATTGATAAGCTGGATAAGATCGGTTTGGAGAATGTAAATGCCGAACTCCGCAGCAAGGAACTGAGCGAAGAGGCGATTGCCAAATTACAGCCTATCATTCAGCTAAGTGGTACAAACCGCGAGAAGATTGCCGTATTGAAAGAGGTGCTTGCAGGTTCGGAAACCGGACTAAAGGGGGTTGCCGAACTGGAATTTATTTTCGACCGGGTGGATCTTCTGACGGTTAAGGCTGAGCTGGAGCTGGATCTTACATTGGCACGGGGACTTAACTACTATACCGGTGCCATTTTCGAGGTTAAGGCCCTGGATGTACAAATTGGCAGTATCACCGGAGGGGGACGTTACGACAACCTTACGGGTGTGTTCGGTATGGATGGAGTGTCGGGCGTTGGTATCTCTTTTGGTGCCGATCGTATATTCGACGTACTCAACCAGTTAGAGCTATACCCCGAAGATTCCCTGCTTACTACGCAGCTGATGTTTGTAAACTTCGGCGAAAAGGAGGAGGCTTACCTGCTTCCATTGGTTGCTTCGGTACGGGCGGCAGGAATCCGGACCGAGATTTATCCCGAACCGGTGAAGATGAAGAAGCAGATGGGATATGCCGACGCGAAGAAAATTCCTTTTGTAGCCCTGGTAGGTGAATCGGAGATGACCGAGGGTAAAATAAACCTGAAGAATATGATAACCGGCGAACAAAAACCGGTAACAGTACAAGAACTGATCGAAGCATTTAAATAAAATGGGAAGGCGCACTTGTTGCGCCTTTTTTTTATTTCCTTTGTTGACTTGAAATTAATTTCCCCTAAACGAATTATGAATATGAAGACCTGGATTTCTTTGTTTGTCGGACTTGCTGTCCTTTCTTCCTGTAAATTTCAGCGGAGTGCCGACTGGGTTACCTCTACAGAGAAGGCTCCCTGGGAAGTGCAGCCCGATTTGAGGGCGCTGTCTCTCGATTCTGTTGCATCGGTGGATGCGGTGATCGATCTTGACGGGAAGCAACAAAAGATGGAGGGCTTTGGAGCCTGCTTCAACGAATTGGGCTGGATTTCGCTAAGCCGCCTCGATCCGTCGCAACGAGAGGATATCATGGAGGAGCTGTTTTTTCCCGACTATGGAGCGAACTTTACGTTGTGCAGAATGCCGATCGGGGCTAACGACTTTTCCCGCGACTGGTACTCGTACAATGAAACGGACAGCGATTTTGTGATGAACAATTTTACCATTGCCAACGACTTGCAGACGTTGATTCCATTTATCAAGAATGCTCAGAAGTATAATTCCCAACTGGCATTGTGGGCCTCGCCCTGGTGTCCGCCTTCGTGGATGAAGTATAACAAGCATTATGCCTGTGCATTTACAGGTGCGGAGGTAGATACCCTGTACCGGAATGGTTTGCCTGCCGACAAGGTGGGGTATCAGGGGTTGGATATGTTTGTACAGGATTCGGCTTACCTGGAGGCTTATGCCTTGTATTTTACCAAATTTATCGAGGCTTACAGGTCTCATGGTATCGAAATATCGGCCGTAATGCCGCAAAATGAATTCAATTCTGCTCAGATTTTTCCAAGCTGCTGCTGGACGGCAACCTCGCTGGCTCATTTTATAGGTAATTACTTAGGTCCGGCTATGAAAGACCTGGATGTGGATGTGCTGTTCGGTACAATGGAACGTGCCGATGAATCGATGGTGGATACGGTGCTCACGGATCCGCTTGCCGGCGAATATATAAAAGGGGTGGGTTTCCAGTGGGCCGGTAAAGGGGCCATCAAGGGAATTCACGAACGTTATCCGGACCTTACGTTGTATCAGACCGAACAGGAATGCGGTGATGGGAAAAACGATTGGAAAGGGGCTGTGTATTCGTGGAAGTTAATGAAACATTATCTCGATAACGGAGCTTCTGCCTATATGTATTGGAACATCTCCCTCGAAAAAGGGGGAATCAGCCGCTGGGGATGGGCTCAAAACTCTTTAGTCGTTGTAGATCCGTTATCTAAAACCTATACATATACTCCGGAATATTACGTACTGAAACATGTGAGTCATTATGTACAACCCGATGCACGCAAACTTACGGTGTCTGGCAGCTACGGCAATATAATGGCTTTCCGTAATCCCGACCGGAGTCTGGTTATTGTGGCAGCCAATGAAGAAGATACGGATAAAACCGTCTCTATCCAGGTGCAAGACATGGTTTTTATGCCAACACTTAAGGCACACTCCTTCTCGACGATACAGATAAAGCAGTAAAACAGGTCGGAGGACAGGATGTGAGTCAGCCGTAACCGTCAACCTGTCAGCTTTCGTATGTGCCGTTTTTGTCGGCAGACGAAAAAATGGCAGAAAGCATCCTTAAAATTGTTTTGGCACATTATTCGCATAGATAAAGGTGTGAACGCAAAGTTTACAATACCAAATAAAATTATTAACGATTAAAATATCAAGATTATGAACATTAGACCATTAGCAGACAGAGTGCTTATTCAGCCTGCTGCAGCAGAAGAAAAGACAGTAAGCGGAATTATCATTCCAGATTCGGCAAAGGAAAAACCTTTGAAAGGTGAAGTTATTGCAATCGGTAACGGTACAAAAGACGAAGAAATGGTAGTGAAGGTGGGTGATACTGTTCTTTACGGAAAGTATGCAGGTACTGAACTTGAACTTGAAGGAGGTAAATATCTTATCATGCGTCAATCAGATATTCTGGCTATTATCTAATCATATTTATTTATACTATAAAATAGAATACATATCATGGCTAAAGAAATTAAATTTAATATGGATGCCCGCGACCTTTTGAAGAAGGGTGTGGACGAATTGGCAAATGCAGTTAAGGTAACATTAGGCCCAAAAGGTCGTAATGTAATTATCGAAAAGAAATTTGGTGCACCTCATATCACAAAAGACGGTGTTACAGTTGCTAAAGAGGTAGAACTGGCGTGTCCTTACGAAAATATGGGTGCTCAGCTGGTTAAGGAAGTTGCTTCGAAGACTAACGACGATGCCGGCGACGGTACAACTACTGCAACCGTTTTGGCTCAGTCTATCATCGGTGTTGGTTTGAAGAACGTTACTGCAGGTGCCAATCCTATGGATTTAAAACGTGGTATCGACAAAGCTGTTAAAGTAGTGGTTGACAACATTGCCGGTCAGGCTCAGGAAATTGGCGACGACTTCGAGAAAATCGAAAACGTAGCTAAGATTTCTGCCAACGGCGACGAGACCATCGGTGCTTTGATTGCAGAAGCTATGAGAAAAGTGAAGAAAGAGGGTGTTATTACAGTGGAAGAAGCTAAGGGTATCGAAACAACTGTAGATGTTGTTGAAGGTATGCAGTTCGACCGTGGTTACATCTCTCCATACTTCGTAACCGATACTGAGAAGATGGAAGCTCAGATGGAGAATCCATACATCTTGATTTACGACAAGAAGATTTCTGTATTGAAGGAATTGCTTCCTGTACTTGAGCAGACTGTACAAACAGGTCGCCCGATGTTGATCATCGCAGAAGATATCGACAGCGAAGCTTTGGCAACTCTTGTAGTAAACCGTTTGAGAGGTAACCTGAAGATATGTGCTGTAAAGGCTCCTGGATTCGGCGACCGCAGAAAGGCTATGTTGGAAGACATCGCTATCCTTACAGGTGGAACAGTAATCTCTGAAGAAAAGGGATTGAAACTGGAAGGTGCTACCATCGATATGTTGGGTACTGCCGAAAAGGTTACTGTAAACAAAGACAATACAGTGATTGTTAACGGTGCAGGCGATAAGGATGCCATCCACTCAAGAGTATCTCAGATCAAGGTTCAGATTGAAAATACAACATCTGATTATGATAAGGAAAAACTTCAGGAACGTCTGGCTAAATTGGCTGGTGGTGTAGCTGTTCTTTATGTAGGTGCTGCATCTGAAGTTGAGATGAAAGAAAAGAAAGACCGTGTGGATGATGCATTAAGTGCAACCCGTGCTGCTATCGAAGAAGGTGTTGTTCCTGGTGGTGGTATCGCTTACATCCGTGCTATCAGTTCTTTGGAAGGTTTGAAAGGCGAGAACGAAGACGAAACTACTGGTATCGAAATCGTAAAACGTGCTATCGAAGAGCCTCTTCGTCAGATTGTGGCAAATGCCGGAAAAGAAGGTGCCGTAGTTGTACAGAAAGTGAAAGAAGGTACAGGCGACTTTGGTTACAATGCACGTAAGGATATCTACGAAAATCTGTACGCTGCCGGTGTAATCGACCCAGCTAAGGTAACACGTGTTGCTTTGGAAAATGCAGCATCTATCGCAGGTATGTTCCTTACAACCGAAGCTGTTATTGCAGAAGTAAAAGAAAATAATCCTGCTATGCCTCCGATGAACCCAGGTATGGGTGGCGGAATGGGTGGTATGATGTAATTTCAGACTCCTATATAAAAAAAGAGAGGTTGTCCGTTTGGATAACCTCTCTTTTTTTGTCCTATAAAGTTTACTGCTATATAAATAGAAAGAGACTCAGTGCCATAATCACCATACCACCTACCAATCCGGAGATGGATAAGTGATGCTCTCCGTATTTCTGAGCGCTGGGCAGAAGTTCGTCTATGGAAATAAAAACCATGATTCCCGACACGGCTGCAAGTATAAAACCATTGATGGCCGGAGTCCAGAAAGGCAATAAAATAAGAAATCCGAAAAGGGCCCCTACAGGTTCTGCCATACCCGACAGGAAAGAGAGCCAAAAGGCCTTCTTTTTATTCCCTGTGGCCTGATAAATAGGTACTGATACAGCGATTCCTTCCGGAATGTTGTGTATCGCGATAGCAGCCGTGATAGGGAGTGCTATTTCCATGCTGTTTAGAGCCGACGTAAAGGTGGCGATCCCCTCCGGAAAGTTGTGTATACCGATGGATAATGCAACCAGCATACCCGTTTTTTTAAGTCCGGTTTGTTTTTTGGATAATTCTTCCACATTGTGCATCTCATGCGGGTTTTTGTCTTCGGGAATCAGGAAGTCTATTATAGTAATCATCCCCATCCCCCCGAAAAATGCAAGCAGCAGATAAAATGTACCGATGCGGTCGCCAAAACTCTCAATCAAGTTTAGTTTGGCCTGGGGCATCATCTCCATAAAAGAGACATAAATCATCACACCCGCCGAAAATCCCAAAGAGGTGGCCAGAAATTTAGTGTTTGTACGCTTTGTGAAAAAGGCAAGCATACTACCGATGCCGGTCGACAAACCTGCAACTAACGTTAAACCAAATGCTATTAAGATTGTCTCTGTACTCATAATGAATCAATATTATGCAAAGTTAAGAAGATTATTTTATATATTTACTGCCAAAATGAACAGTATGCAACAATATAATGAGGAGGAAATAGTGCTGCAACTTCGTGATCCCGCCACGCAACGAAATGCTTTTTCGAAGGTGGTTGGGTATTATGGAGAAAAATTGTATTGGCATATTCGAAGGTTGGTGCTGAACCATGAGGATGCAAATGATCTATTGCAAAATACATTTCTGAAGGCGTGGACCAACATTGATTATTTCAGAGGAGAGGCCCGGCTTTCCACCTGGCTCTACAAGATTGCCTTCAACGAATGCATAACATTTCTGAACAAGCAGCGGATGCAGAATAATGTGTCGATCGACAGTGAAGATGTTTTCTTGCTTGAACGCTTAAAAGGGGATATCTATTTTGATGGTGATGCAGTGCAGTTAAAATTGCAAGAGGCAATTTTAACTCTCCCCGAAAAACAAAGAGCGGTATTTACGCTCCGATACTACGATGAGATGAAATATGAAGATATGTCAGAGATATTCGGAACCTCTGTTGGAGCCTTGAAAGCCTCCTATCATCATGCTTTAAAAAAAGTTGAGGAGTTTTTAACAAAAGATATTTAAACCTTTAATGATTTATCTTGTCAAAGAAAGTGATATGCACGTTAAGTGACATGGAACATGTATAAACTAAAGAGAGATATGAAAGATATGAATAGTAACCTGGATAAATTTAAGGGCGATAACCCCTTTAAAACCCCGCAAGGGTATATGGATGGCTTGAATGATCTCATTATGAGTCAGCTTCCCGTAAAAGAATCAAAAAAAGCAATTCAGATTACTTTTGCTCAACGGGTACGTCCGTGGTTATATCTGGCTGCAGTTTTTGCAGGCTTGGGTTTATTTTTTAAAGCGGTTATCGGTCCCGATTTTATTGGAAAGCAAAATACGTCCGACAGCTTGTATGTTCAGTCCTCTGTTTCGGAAGGAACGATGTCTGCTTTATCTTCTGCAGAAGACAAGGAATACCAGGAATACATTGAGAACAAGTACGCTAATTATGTGCTTGAAGGGGAATTAGGCTATTCTGAATGAAAATAAACTTATAAAGTTATTATTTGAAAAAAAAGTTTGTATGAATAGAATATTTTTTATTACATTTGTCGCGTTATCGCTTTTTATGTCTTTTTCTGTGAGTGCACAGGATACCGGAAAGCGGAAACATTTTGACAGGGAGGCATTTCAAGCGAAAAGAAATGCATTCATTATGGCCGAGGTAGGCTTAACTCCAGATGAAGCAGCTTTGTTTATACCCTTAAGTGACGAACTTAAGAAAAAGAAGTTTGAATTAGGCCGTTCCTACCGAAAGTTTGTAAATGAAATCCGGTCAAAAAAGAATCCGACTGATGCCGAATACACCAGAGCTGTAGATGACTATCTGGATCTATGTATCGAAGAGGCTAAGTTGGAAAAAGAATATGCAGAGAAATTCAAGAAAATCATTTCTCCTGAAAAGCTGTTTAAATATCAGGGTGCCGAGTTAAAGTTCGCACGGGAGTATATGAGAAGTTCGAGAATGGAACGTAAAAATTGAGATTTTGTTAAGAAAAATATTATCATTATTTGTGTTTTTTGTTTAGATTTAGTTTTGGCGTTTAAGTTAAGGGAGGGGTGGCGACGTGAGTCGGTTCCCCTTTTGTTTTTTTCTCCCTTAATGATTCCGGAACAGTCAAAAAGAAAATCCTGTATAGTCGCCGTTAAAAGCAACTATACAGGATTTATATTTAACCTGTTTTGGGATATAATATACTTTATTTCTTCCCAAGCAGGCGGATTATCTCACCAATCCATAGTACGATGGAGGTGCCGGCGATAATATATCCCCAGTCGGCCCAACTCAATGGAACTACACTGAACATTTGTCCCCCGAAGGTTACAATCAGATATTGTCCGATAAGAATTAGCAGTGCAACAGAAAGGAACCCTTTGCTTTCCTTCAATTCGGCGAAAGCCGACTTATTCGTGCCGAATGCTTTGGCGTTGAACATATTCCAGAACTGAAGCAATACGAAGATTGAGAAGAACTGAGACAGTTCGTAGGCGGTTAATTCTCCATCCGTGTGGTTGAAGTAAATCAGTACGGCCAGGAGGAATACCACAAATAAGATACCTACACTGAAAATACGGTTTGCCATTCTGCGGGAGATGATAAAGTCGCCTTTCGGTCCGCTTTTACGGGGTTTGTTCTTCATCACCCGTTCGTTGGGCGGTAGCGAAGCCAGAGCTCCGGCGGCAAACGTATCCATAATCAGGTTTACCCATAACATCTGCGTAACAGTAAGAGGCGATTCGGTGCCGAGGAAAGATCCTACCAACACAATCACACAAGCAACAACATTGATTGTAAGCTGGAACAAGATGAATTTCTGTATGTTCTGGTACAATGAACGTCCCCACATCACAGCACGGGTGATACTCATAAATGAGTTGTCGATGATGGTGATGTCGCTCGCCTCTTTGGCTACCGATGTTCCGTCACCCATAGATAATCCAACCTGAGCTGCCTTTAATGCTGGGGCATCATTGGTTCCATCACCCGTAACGGCCACAACGGCATCTTTCTGCTGGAGCAATTGAACCAGACGCTGTTTGTCGGTCGGTCTGGCGCGGCACATAATTTTCAGATCTAGTACCCGGTCTAAGGCCTCCTCGTCGGTCAGCGCCTCAAATCCCGGACCGGTTATTATGTTGCGTTCCGTATCATTCTCATTCCATATACCTACCTGGCGGCCAATCTCTTTGGCTGTACCCGGAGTATCGCCGGTAACAATCTTAACATCGATACCTGCATTCAGACAGCTTTTAACAGCGTCGGGAACATCCGAACGTACCGGATCTGAAATAGCCACAAAACCAAGGAAAGTAAGATCTGCGTTTTTAAGACGGCCATTTTCAAAGAATGATTCCACTTGCTCGTCTTCCACCAGCTGATAGGCGAAACCAAGGGTACGCATGGCCTGATTCTGGTAATCAAGCAGCTGTTTTTCGATGGAAGCTTTGCAGGATTCGACAGAAGCGTAACTTCCGTTTATCGCCACCCGGTTACAATTCTGCAACACAATCTCGGGAGCACCCTTTACGTATAGTACATTTCTGCCCAGTTGAGGCGATTTAACCAACGTTGCCATATATTTCCGCTCGGTGGAGAAGGTGAGTTGTTCAATTACTTTTGCCTCTTCACGCAGCGACTGATAATCTTCCTTGTTGCTGTTTAACCATAAAAGTAAGGCCGCTTCCGTAGGGTTACCCATAGTTTTGGGCTTTTCTTCACTCAAATCGAGAAAAGCGGTAGAGTTTACGGCGATACCCTCTTTAATAAGCCGGCTCACCTCATCGTTTGCCAGTTTCTGATCTGCCAGATTAAAGAAATTGGTCTGATAGATCTGCATCTGATTTTGAGTAAGCGTTCCTGTTTTATCTGTACAGATTACCGTAGTAGCCCCCATTGTTTCACAGGCGTGCATCTTGCGTACCAGATTGTTGGTCTTCAACATCCGGTTCATGCTCAAAGCCAGACTTAAAGTTACACTCATCGGTAATCCTTCGGGAACCGAAACCACAATCAGTGTAACTGCAATCATGAATATATTCAGAATCTCGCCTACCATATCCATCAGCGGAAGGTCTGGAGTGTTTATAAATAGCTTGATAACCAGTCCGAAGAAGGTCAATCCGGCAATGGTATATCCTGCCTTGCTGATAATCTTAGCCAGACCGGCCAGCTGGATCTGTAAAGGTGTCTGCACATTGTTGTCGATCTGAGATCCTTCGTACACCTTACCGTATCCGGTATTGTCGCCCACCTGATCAACAATCATGATACCGTGACCGTCAACTACCGTTGTTCCGCGCATTACGACATTGGAGGGATAGGTTGCTTCCGTATCAAATTCGGCTTTGTCCACCGTTTTATCAATAATTGGTTCACCTGTAAGCGTCGATTCGTTTATCTGAAGCGAGATAGCCTCCTGTAAAGTTCCATCGGCAGGAACCTCTTCGCCTGTCTGTAAAATAACGACATCCCCTACAACCACCTCTTTACGTGGAATTTCAGTAATGGATCCGTCGCGGATCACTTTAACCATGATGTCGTCGTTTACCGTATTCAAAATATCGAAGGCTCGGTTCGCCTTGAGTTCAAAAAAGAAGGAAACGCAGCTGGCAAGTATGATTGCAAAGAAAATGCCGATGGGCTCCAGAAAGGCACTAAAGCCTTTGGCTTCAGGTCCCCAGCAGTGTACACCTGCAATAATAAGCGATAGTGCCCATGCAACCAGTAAGATGCGAATAATAGGGTCGTCGAACTTTTCCAGAAATTGGCTCCATAAAGAGGCTTTGGCCGGAGGTGTGAGTACATTTTCGCCGTTTGCCTCGCGACTGGCGATAACCTGCTCTTTTGTCAGCCCTTGAAAATGCTGTTTTGTATCCATTTATACTTTATTAATTTCTATATAATACAGGGAACAAATTTCGTAAAGTTATTCGTATCTGCAAAATGACAACCCTTAAATCCATTAAAATATCTTTTGTTTTTTTATAGGGTATATTTCATTCTTTATTAACTAAACCTAAACAAAACAGGGTGCTAAATTGTCTTATCTTTATAGTAATATTGAAAATATAAGAGGTATGAAAAAGAAACAATTACTTTTTGTATTGATGGTTGGTTTGGTTGTCCTCGGCGGATGTGCAACCACTCAATCGGGAAAGGAATCAAAAGAGCTTACTGAAACGCGGGTGAAAGAAAGTGTAGACAACAGAGCTTTCAAGATATCCGTTGATCGGGTGGTACCCATGTCCGGTCGATCCAGGAATGTAACAAGCAACTATTCGCTGACTGTAAGAAACGATTCGGTGTTTTCTTATCTCCCTTACTTCGGACAAGCATACAGTTTACCTTATGGCGGAGGAGTGGGTATGACCTTTGATGCGCCACTTACGGAGTATAACCAGCGATATGATAAGAAGAACAATGCGGAGATCACATTCCGTACCCGGTCGGCTGATGATACGCATACTTTCCGGATACAGATTTATCCCAATGCTTCAGCCACAATTCAGGTAACGAGCATAAACCGACAGGGAATTACGTACTATGGAACCGTCGATCTTAAAGAAGGGGAGTGAAGGTGCGCCCTTGATAGGCTCCGCGTTCTTCCATTCTTTTCAGGACTTTTGCTGTGAACTCATAGTTCTTTAATCCCCAATCGGGTGCAATCAGCAGCTCTTTAGGGGATTGGGATACAAAACGTTCGATGGTGATGGCGGGATTCATCCGTTCCACAAAATCAATTACCAGATCGATGTACTCGTCGACAGTAAACAGATGGAAATCTTCCGGATTTTCACGGTACTCCAATGCCATTTTAGTCTTCCGGATCAGCTGAAGCTGATGCAGTTTAACAGTGGTGAGCGGCAAGGCGGATACCACATCGGCATGATGCAATATCTCTTCGCGGGATTCGCCGGGCAACCCCAAAATCAGATGGGCACCAGTGTAAATCCCTTTGGCTGCAGTCCTCCGGATGGCCTCTTCCGATTCGGCATGGGTATGTCCGCGGTTGATACGCTCCAGCGTTTTATCCAGGGTGCTTTCCAGTCCGTATTCAACCATTACAAATGTCTTCCGGGATAGTTCGGCAAAGTAATCCAACAGCTCATCCGGCATGCAATCCGGGCGTGTTCCTACAATCAGTCCAACTACATCCGGATAACGTAAGGCATTTTCGTAAATAACTTTAAGCCTTTCGAACTCATCGTATGTATTGGTATAGGCCTGGAAATAGGCCAGGTATTTCATGTCGGGATATTTGCGTCCAAAAAACTGTACGCCTTCTCCCAGTTGTTCTTTTATTCCTTTGTCGGTGTGACAATAATCCGGGCTGAATGTCTGGTTATTGCAATAGGTACAACCTCCCCATCCTTTTGATCCATCGCGGTTCGGGCAGGTAAATCCGGCGTTCAATGATATTTTTTGTACCTTGTACGGGAACAGATCCCGCAGGAAATCGCCTAAGTCGTTATACGGTTTACTATTTTTCACAATGCAAAGATAGAAAATAGTCATTGTATTGCGGTGCCTTTTCACTAACTTTGCATGATATTATTAAAAAAGAAAAAATTCATGAAAGGATTGAGACTATGTTTGTTGCTTTCATTGGTGATGGTTGGAAGCCTCTCTGCACAGAACGGAAGCAAACAGGTTAGCTTGAAAGATATAACAGACGGTAAGTTCCGTCAGGTGTCGGCAATAGGTGATATGCGTTCCATGCCCGATGGCGAACATTATACGGCCATGAACAGCGAACGCTCCATGATTATCAAATATTCGTATCGTACCGGAAATCCGGTGGATACCCTGTTTAATGCGAAAACCGCCCGCGAATGTACCTTCAAGGACTTTGAGGGGTATATGATCAGCAGTACCGGACACCGTATTCTGGTATGGCGCGACAGCGAACCGATCTACCGCCGTTCATCTAAAGCCGTAATTTACGATTACGATGTACGACGTAATTTTGTTAAGCCTCTTACCGAGTCTGCCAGTAAGCAGATGATTCCTATCTTCTCCCCAGACGGCAGGATGTGTGCTTATGTACGCGACAATAATATCTGGATTAAAAAATTTGATTTTGATACGGAAACCCAGGTTACCAAAGATGGCGAGTTAAATAAAATACTGAACGGAACAACCGATTGGGTGTACGAAGAAGAGTTTGCAGTAACAAACCTTATGGCCTGGTCGCCCGACAATGAGTATCTTGCCTTTGTAAAAACGAACGAAACTGAAGTGCCTCAATACCACATGCAGATGTTCAATAATGAGCTGTACCCCGGTTTTTACACCTATAAGTACCCCAAAGCAGGCGAGAAAAATTCCGTTGTCACTCTTCATTCCTATAGTGTGTCTACGAAAGACATCAAGGAATTGAAACTGCCTGTGAATGAAGAAACGTATATCCCCCGTATCACTTTCACAACCAAAGCAGATCAGTTGGCAGTTATGACCCTGAACCGTACCCAAAACGTGTTCAATATGTATTATGCCAATCCGAAAAGTGGTGTATTCAGACTGGTTTTAAGGGAAGAGAACAAGGCTTATGTTGATTCCGAATATCTATCCTCCATCCAGTTTTTTGAAACAGGATTCACCTATTTGAGCGAGCAGGACGGATATGCGCATATTTATCTTTATTCTCCTACGGGCGTAATGCAGCGTCAGGTAACCAAAGGCAACTGGGATGTAACCCGTTTCATCGGCATGGACGAGGCAACAAAGACCATCTATTACCAGTCGGCCGAAGAGAGTCCGCTGCGCAGATCGGTTTATAAGATAGATGCCAAAGGTATAAAAACTAAACTTACACCGCTGTCGGGTACTAACAGTGCCGACTTTAGCGCTAATTTTGCCTATTATGTGAATAAGTATTCCAATGCAAATACACCCATGCAGATTTCTGTGCATGAAGCAAAAAAGGGTACCACCCTTCGTGTGCTGCAGGATAATAAAGCGCTGAAAAACCGTTTGGCAGAACTTTCATATGCTAAGAAGGAATTCTTTACCATACAGACCGAATCTGGTTACGAGTTGAATGCATGGCGGGTGAAGCCGGTCGACTTCGACGAAAACAAGAAATACCCGGTGCTTATGGTACAATACAGCGGTCCGGCTTCGCAGGAGGTAACGGATAGCTATGGATTTGATTGGGAATACTACCTTGCTGCCAGGGGAATTATGGTGGTAAGTGTGGACGGACGCGGTACCGGAGCCAGAGGCGAAGGATTCCGTAAATGTACCTATATGAAAATGGGATTGCTTGAAAGTCAGGATCAGGTTGAAGCTGCCCGGGCTCTGGGTAAGCTTTCGTATGTGGACAAGAACCGGATCGCTATCTGGGGATGGAGCTTTGGGGGATACAATACCCTGATGTCCATGAGTACCGGCAACGGAACATTCAAGGCTGGTATTGCTGTGGCTCCGCCGACCGACTGGAAATATTACGATACCATTTATACCGAGCGTTTTATGCGTACGCCTAAAGAAAATTTTGAAGGCTATGCGGCAACCTCGCCTATTAAACTAGCAGATAAATTGCAGGGAAAATTGCTTCTGATTCACGGATCGGCCGACGACAACGTACATGTTCAGAACAGCATGGAGTATGCCGAAGCTTTGGTGCAAGCCAACAAGCAATTTGATATGCATATTTACAAAGATAAAAATCACAGTATATATGGCGGTAACACCCGTTTCCATCTGTATACAAAAATGTCTGAATTTTTATTTAACAACCTTTAAAACAATGGCAGAACATATAAGAAAGCCGGACTGGCTTAAAATACGTTTGGGTGGAAATGAAACTTTCACCCAAACCAAACGTATAGTCGAATCACATGGTTTACACACCATATGCACCAGTGGTAAATGCCCGAACATGGGTGAATGCTGGGGGAGGGGTACGGCTACTTTCATGGTTGGAGGAGAAATTTGTACCCGTTCGTGCAAGTTTTGCAATACGCTGACAGGGAAACCATTGGCGTTGAATCCTGAAGAGCCGGCAAACGTAGCTAAGTCTATTCAGTTGATGAAGTTGAAACATGCTGTAGTTACGTCGGTCGACCGCGACGACCTGCCCGATCAGGGTGCGGGTCACTGGGTGAAAACCATTCAATCCATCAAACAACTGAACCCGGAGACTACGCTTGAAGTCCTGATTCCCGATTTTCAGGGAAACCTGGAGTTGGTTGATCTGGTTATCGAAGCGGCTCCCGAGATTATTTCTCACAATATGGAGACCGTCAGACGGCTGACTCCCCAGATACGGAGTGCCGCCAAATACGATGTGAGTCTGAAGGTCTTAAACCGCATAGCGACTAAAGGAACTGTTGCCAAGACAGGTATAATGGTTGGTCTGGGTGAAACCGATGAGGAGGTCTACACCCTGATGGATGATGTGCGTGCTGCCGGGGTATCTGTACTTACAATCGGACAATACCTGCAACCATCACGTAAACATATTCCGGTTTCAGCCTATATCACTCCCGAACATTTTGAAGAATATAAATCGATAGCTTTGTCAAAAGGATTCACCCATGTTGAGAGTGGTCCACTTGTACGTTCATCTTATCATGCAGAAAAGCATGTATGAAGCAATAACCTTTATCTGATTATGTTTGTTATATAATCAACGGAGAAATGAATAAGCGCTAATTCCAGTGCGCACTATAGGATAAAAACCATATACTTCATTATCCCTTAATTAGATAAATGGAAAATGTTAAGATGAACACAAGTGAGTTATGAATAGAATAGAAACTAGAAAAAGTTTAGATAATCAGGCTTGGGGATTATTGCCAATGTTATTATTTATGTTTATTGATAATTTTATTGATTATCACTATTCATTTATAATTGCCTTGACGCTAAGTTTTGTATCCATGTACCTTTATACGGCATTGATGAAAAGGAAGACGTATCAATTCCTATTGTTGGTTTCATCCATCTCATTGATATTGTTTTCTGTATTTCTTTATTTGCCTTTAGGTAAAGCCCTCTATCCTTATTCGTCGCTTATCAGCGAACTGACCATGGTGATGGTTCTCACATTTGTGGGTTTCTCCCGGCGTTCGCTGTTGCGAAGAGTAAGAAATTCGGGTCATCCCTTGTTCCATCGTACTTTGTTACGTTCGTCGCTGAATGAATTTATTTTTTTGGCGCAGGTAGTGCAAAATATGTTTATCCTTCATCTTTTTGTAATTCTTATTTACAATGTGTTGCCTTATGACTGGCATACTCCGGGCAGAACTGTATTTTTGTATGATCAGCTTGGTGTTATAATCGGTGTTTGTATTTTTTCGTATGAGCATGTACGTGTAAAAATAATGAAAGGAAGTCTGAGGAAAGAGATGTGGATTCCTGTACTTAACAATGAAGGAAAAGTTGTTGGTTGCATTGCTCGGTCGGTAAGCCGAACAGTTAAAAAGAAATACTATCATCCCATTGTACGTGTGGCTGTAATCCATGATGGAAAGTTATACTTGACCAAGCGTTCCCCTGATAGCTATGTAGATCCTGATACGTACGATTATCCATACGAACGCTATGTTTTATATCGTCAAAAGATTGAGCATAGTGCGCAGGATGCCATAGGCCGACTGAAAGGCAAACCCGGTGTTTCGGTGCGATTCTTAATCCGCTATAAGTACGAAGATGAAAAGATTAGACACCAGGTTTCACTTTATGTGGTATGTGTTCACGACGAGAAGCTGATGTCCGAGTATGTGCGTGAAGGAGGCAAACTCTGGCTTACGGCTCAGATTGAGGAAAATCTTTCCAAAGGGGTATTTAGTGGTTACTTTGAGAAAGAATTTCCATACCTGCAGAACACCATCCTGTTTGCTGAAAACTTCTGCTGTCAGCAACCTACTTCCTTTTGTGAAGAAAATATAGCCGAAGAATCAATGGAGAGTGCAAGTATGGTTTGATGCCTCGGCCAATAAATCCGTCTATTTATAGATAAGAAATATAGTAGGCTTCTTTGATAGGTCCGGAATCTTGCCGGCCCATTCTTTTACCGGTTTTGTTTTAATATATTCATCCTCGCAGGTAATGTTTGACGCGATACATAATTTGGTGGAAGGGCGGCAGGTGCGAACCAGCTCTTCTGCCAATTTGTTATTCCGGTAAGGCGTTTCGATAAACAACTGTGTTTCGTGCTCGCTGTAAATACGCTGTTCAATTTGCTTGATTTTATTGGTGCGTGCAACGGCATCGATCGGAAGGTAACCGTGAAAAGCAAAACTCTGGCCGTTAAAACCCGAAGCCATCACAGACATTATGATAGACGAAGGTCCCACCAACGGAACTACCGGATAGTTCTTGCGTTGTGCAACGGCGACCACATCGGCTCCCGGATCGGCTACAGCCGGACAACCCGCCTCCGAAATTACACCCACAGACAATCCTTTACTGAGCGGCAGCAGGTAATCTGCAACCATTTCGGGAGAAGTGTGTTTATTCAACTCATAAAAAGTAAGCTCGTCGATTACAATCTCCGGGGCCGTTTTCTTTAGGAAACGACGGGCTGTACGTACATTTTCCACAATAAAATGGTTGATAGACCGAATAATATCTTTGTTATATTCCGGCAAAACCTGCCGGTGATCTGTATCACCCAGTGGAACCGGGATAAGAAAAAGTGACGCTTGCATACCTATATTTTTTTGCAAAAGTACTAATTTTACCCCAAATATACGTGCAATGGCATTTCCACCGGAATTTATTACGAGAACAAAGGCAATATTGGGAGCCGAATACGAGCAATTGGAAGAGGCATTATCAGCCGATGCGCCAGTCAGCATCCGCATGAACCGAAAAAAGAGTGACTATACTCCTGCAGGCGAACCCGTACCGTGGAGCCATACGGGATACTACCTTCCGGAACGATTGTCCTTTACATTCGATCCGCTTTTCCATGCCGGTCACTATTATGTGCAAGAGGCCTCTTCCATGTTTCTGGAGCAGGCCGTCCGTCAGCTTATAAACGAACCCGTAACTTGTCTGGATCTCTGCGCATCTCCTGGGGGCAAATCTACCCTTCTGCTTTCTACATTGCCGGAAGGAAGCCTTCTTGTGAGCAATGAAATAATACGGACGCGTAGTCACATCCTGGCCGAGAATCTCAGTAAATGGGGATATCCCGCCTCAATTGTTACCAATAACGACCCCACAGAGCTGGGCGAATTAACCCATTTTTTTGATGTGATTGTAACCGATGTTCCTTGTTCCGGAGAAGGAATGTTTAGGAAAGATGCCGGCAGCATGGACGAATGGAGTCCGGCTAATGTAGAATTATGTGCCGGCAGACAGCGCCGGATACTAAACGATGTATGGAATGCCCTTAAACCCGGTGGGCTCCTGATATATAGTACCTGTACATACAACACAGAAGAGGATGAAGAGAATGTGCAGTATATTGTCGAACAACTGGGTGCCGAACCTGTGTCATTGGATATACCGGACACGTGGCAAATTTCGGGTCCGCTTAAATACAACCATCCTGTTTATCGTTTCTTCCCCCATAAAACCAAAGGAGAAGGATTCTTTCTGGCCGTTTTGCGTAAAGACGAGGGCGAAATAATCCGTCCGCGCCAGTCGAAAGACAAAAAAGGGAAAGATAAAACGAAAGCCCCAGCGGTTCCTGTTCAGGCAGAAACGTGGATACAGCATAAGGACCAGTATCAATTTGAAGTGCGAGGCGAGACTGTACGGGCCTTTCCTAAAGAATATTACCCACTGTTACAACAACTGTACAGCTTATTGAAGGTGATCGGTGCTGGCATAACACTGGGTGAGGTAAAAGGCAAAGACCTTATACCGGATCAGTCCTTAGCACTTTCGTATCACCTAAACCGGGAGGTATTCAGCAGTTGTGAAATAAATTGGGAAGAAGCTATCAGGTACTTGCGTAAAGAGGCTCTTGTCTTGCCTCCGGATCTACCCAGAGGATATGTGTTGCTTACCTATAAAGGGGCTGCTCTGGGATTTGTAAAACATCTCGGTAACAGAGCCAATAACCTATATCCGCAGGAATGGCGAATTCGTTCGGGTTATCTGCCAGATAAGGTCAGACTACTCTGATCATCGCTGTTTATCCAGAGCATACCGGTCTCTCAGGTAGTTGTAAATACATACCTGGGCCCGTGTCTTTACGGGATTATCGTCACGTTTATAGATATTGTTCAAGTGTTGGTCTATGCGGCAAGCCTTTACATTATCCTTCAGTTGAATACGAAGGATATCGATAATCTCCTCTTTGTGTATCGGATCCAGAATAGGGAAAGCTGTCTCGATGCGGCGGTTCAGGTTCCGTTGCATCCAGTCGGCCGACGTCATATACAAATCTTCTGCACCGTCGTTGTAAAAATACCAGATGCGGGAATGTTCCAGAAACATATCTACAATCCGGGTAATACGTATGTTTCTACTATAAGGCTGGTCAGGCACGAGGCAGCAGATGCCACGTACAATCAATTCAATCTCCACTCCCTGCTCGCTGGCATTGTAAAGCTCATTGATCATGTTCTTGTCGTGCAGTCCATTCATCTTCAAAATAATCTTTCCCTTTCTGCCCTCATTAACATGTTGTATTTCGCGGCGTATCATTTCAGTAAGGGTGGGTACCATATTGAATCGGGCTACCAGTAAGTGCGAAAAAGTAGCTTCGCATATCCGTCCTTCCAGTATGGCAAAAACCTTGTTGATGTCGTTCACCAGCTCTGTCTGCGCAGTAAGGAGTGCAATATCCGAATAGATCTTAGCCGTTTTCTCATTGAAGTTTCCGGTACTCAGATAAGCCAGATGCTTTCGCTGCAAGCCCTCTCTGGTATCCTTCCGAATAATAATGGCAATCTTGGCATGAACCTTCAGTCCGGGAATACTGTAAATGATCCGGATGCCCGCCTGTGTCATCTTTTCGGCGGTCAGCATGTTATTCTCCTCGTCAAAGCGAGCCTTCAGTTCAACAAATACAGTCACCTTTTTCCCATTCTGCGCCGCGCTGATAAGTGTATTTATCACTGCCGAATTTTCGGCAACGCGGTACTGTGTAATCTTTATCTCATCCACTTTCGGATCGAAAGCCGCTTCCATCAGCAGACGGATCAGGTAGTCGAACGACTGATATGGGAAGTGAAGCAATACATCCTGCTTTTTGATAGCTTTTATAACCGATCCGATTTCGTCCAGGTAAGGAATTCGCATGGGTAACAATGGCTTGCTCTCCAGCTCTTTTCCCCTTGGATTGGGTAATTTATTCAGATCCTGCAAATTAAGATAACGCCCGCCCACTACAAGATCGTCGGGAACAATCCCAAATGCGTCACAAATAAACGAAAGGAAGTCGGAAGGCATAGCCCGGTCGTACATGAACCTGCTAAGTGCCCCAATTTTACGTTTCTTGACTTTCTTACGTATCTTCTCCAGTATATTACCTGCCTTTTCGTCTTCAATATAAATATCCGCATCCCTCGAAATCTTGATGCTATAACAACTGTCTATTATATATCCCGGAAATACACTCTGCAGGTTGGCCCTGATTATATCGTCTATAAACATTACGTAATGCTTTCCCTCGTGTTCGGGGAGTTCGATAAATCGGGGTACTTTGGCATAGGGAATCTTCATCAGCGCATAGTAATATTCCGGAACATAGTCCGGATCATTGAGCCGCTTACTGCGTTTTATCATACGGATGACCAGGTAAAGCCGGCGGTCGCGGATAAAGGTCCGTATCTCACCAGCCTGTATCATTACGGGCGATAGAAATGGAAATACCTCTTCGTTAAAGAAGTTATGAACAAATTCCTCGTGAAACGGCTGGGGTACACAGTTCTGATAGAGAAAGATATTCTCTTTATTCAGTGCCGGAAGCACCTGCTCCGTAAAGATACGGTAATATTCGCGCTGCTGTCTGTTTACCTCCTGCGTAATCTCCTCCAAAGTCTGTTCCGCCTCAGCATAACTTTCATCGGCATACTGCTTTTTCATGATTACACCCCGGTGTTCTGCTACCCTTATTTCGTAGAATTCTTCCAGGTTAGAGGAATAGATGGACAAAAACTTTATTCGTTCATACACAGGAAGAGTTTCATCTTCCGCCTCCAGTAGTACCCGGTAGTTGAAAGACAGCCAGCTGATATCCCGTTTAAAGTATTTGTATGAATTTTCCATAGTTAGACACTTGTTGTCCGTAAATATAGGTACTTTTGTGATAACAACGATACGGAAATGATTAAAATTGGACTTCTTTCGGATACACATGCCTGGTGGGACGACCGCTATGTAACTTATTTCTCCGGGTGCGACGAGATTTGGCATGCAGGAGACATCGGTTCAGAAACCCTTGCCTTGCAGCTAGCCTCAATTAAGCCATTCCGGGCGGTGCATGGAAATATAGACGGATATCCGCTTCGTATACAATACCCCCGGGTGCTTCGGTTTAAGGTTGAGGAGGTTGAGGTACTGATTACACATATCGGAGGATATCCCGGCCGTTATGCTCCGGAGATTAGGGAAGAGCTGTTCTCCAATCCACCCCAACTTTTTATTGCAGGCCATAGTCATATCCTGAAAGCTCAGTATGACCCCAAACTTCAATGCATGCACCTTAATCCAGGAGCCGCCGGTAAGAGTGGATTCCATAAGGTCCGTACATTGATGCGTTTTGTAATAGACGGTAAACAACTAAAAGACCTCGAAGTAATAGAACTTGGTAACGAATAAACATATGGATAACTTTAAGGCACACGAAACCGCCGTGATCGACCCGGGTTGCATAATCGGCGAAGGAACTCAAATCTGGCATTTTAGCCACATTATGACAGGGAGTAAACTAGGTATGAACTGTAACATCGGTCAGAATGTGGTTGTTTCGCCCGGTGTTATTCTTGGAAATGGAGTAAAAGTTCAGAACAATGTATCCATCTACACAGGTGTAACGTGCGATGACGATGTTTTTCTC
The DNA here is from genome assembly GCF_013409575.1 of Macellibacteroides fermentans. Classification (NCBI taxonomy): domain Bacteria; kingdom Pseudomonadati; phylum Bacteroidota; class Bacteroidia; order Bacteroidales; family Porphyromonadaceae; genus Macellibacteroides; species Macellibacteroides fermentans. The sequence continues at coordinate 40,704 of NZ_JACCCY010000002.1, forward strand.
GGACCATCGTGCGTGTTTACCAATGTGATTAATCCGCGTAGTTTTATCAGCCGGAAAGATGAATTTAAAGCAACGCATGTCGGCAAAGGAGCAACTATCGGGGCCAATGCTACCATTGTCTGTGGCAATAATATTGGGAATTACGCACTGGTGGGTGCCGGCGCAGTGGTTACCCGTCCGGTCCCCCCCTTTGCTCTGGTAACCGGTAATCCAGCCAGACAAACAGGTTGGGTGAGTAAATACGGCCACAAACTGGACTTCGATTACAACGGACGGGCCTGTTGTCCCGAAAGCGGTGAGTGGTATCGCTTTTCCGATGGAGTTGTTATAAGTGAAGGATAATATTCTAGAAGGTACAGTCTCCTTTATTTTTCAAAGATATATGATTGCAACTCCAAACATATATCTTTGAAAGCAATTTTCATATAGATTTATCAATTATTCCTCTTGATAAATTCTTAACTACATTTGATATAAAAAGTCACGAGAAACCATACAAAAAGTATATACATTTTGCATTAAAAGTCCCCACAAATATTCTCTATTATTTTCTGAAAAGAAAATTAATTTAAATACACCCGAAACTTAAACAGAAGAGATTCCTTTTTCTTTTGTCATTGCTTTTTGATTATTCTATTGCAAAGACGTAAAATAATCAAATAAATATTGTTTAACTTTTGGTATATGATATATATACGAAATAGTAATATATTTGCCCAATTACTAAATCAACTTGTTAAGTAAAAGCATCTGCTACATTCTAATGAAGTAGAATCAGAATAAGTTATTACTAATATTATAAATGTCAAAATGAAAATCAAAGATATAAAAAGGGATGTACTAAAGAGTGTTTTGTTTTTTACGTTATGTATTGTTCCGCTATCTGGTATAGGCAATACTAACACATCCTGGGATAATAAAACACTTTCTAACGAAGAAATTGAGCGAATTCACGGATTATCCCGTATATATGGATATGTGAGATATTTCTATCCGAATGAAAATCTTAAAAGTCTTGATTGGTTTAAATTTTTAATATATTCTATTTCACAGATTGAACAGAGTAAATCTGATGAAGATTATAATCAAATACTTTATAAACTGTTTACACCGATATGTCCTCAAATCAGGATAAATGAATTAGGTAACCTATCTTTAAATAAGATGGATATTAGTCAGTCATTTTATATTGTAGAAAACAAAAATGAATCCAGTGGAATTGTTAGTAATATTAGGCATATTTCAGAGTTTAGAAGCTTTTATCCAAGTCCAGATTCTATTTATAAATATAAAATAAATTCTAAACTAATTGTTGGATTTCCAATTGCAGTTTCCAGTTTACCCCTAAAATCAAAGGAATTAACATCTTTGATATCAAAAACGAATCGGATTAAATTAAAACTTTTTTCCAAATCATTATTGGGGACCTTGGTGTCCGGAGGCTCAGAGTTATCTTTTATTAAATCTTACGAAGCCCGATTGGCTAATGAAATAATGAGATACAATATTGTTCAGCATTTTTATCCTTTTTATTTCGAAGACAAATTAAACGAATCATGGGAAATATCATTTCAAGAATATTACAACAAAATTGCAAATTGTAAGAATTTAAAAGAGTATTATGATCATGTATGTAATTTATTAAGTCTGTTGAAGGATTCGCATGCCGATCCTAATTTTTCTGTTTCAATGGGTTTGGCGGCTACTTATGCTTCTTCCTACTACCCGGAAATAGAAACAGTCCTACATGGTAATAAATTGTATGTTAAGAATGTAGGTGAGTCAAATAGACAAAAGATTCAAGCAGGTGATATTATTACAAGCATTAATAATGAGAGCGTAGATGATGTAGTTGCTAATAAGTTGAAATATATTTCATATTCAAGAAAGGAAACTGGTCTAAAAAAAATATTTGCAAGTAAATTATTTGAAAGCTATAAAAAAGATTCAATAATAACATTAGCTTTAGTAAATAATCGTTTTGACAATCAATCTGTGTCTTTAACTACTAATTTGGCAAATCCTTATCACCTGGATACGGTTTTTATAAAACATTATAATGATTCGATCTTTTATATTAATCTTTGCTGCATAAATGGTAAATATGAAACTATTAAAGAACGTATAAGTGAAATAAATAATAATAAAGGAATAATATTTGATTTGAGAGGCTATGCTCAACCCTATGCTTTAAGTATTATCGCTAATATTATTGATACTACGGTATCTTTGGGAAATTTAAAACAGCCGGTTACCTATTATCCTGATCATTTAAGGGAAAGCTATATCTCTGCCGAGAAATGGCACATAGCCCCTTTTAATTCAAATTTGAGTGACGAATATGCCAAACTATATCAGTATCAACCTCCTGTTAATACCAAACTGAAGGGACCTTATGTTTTTCTTATGGATGCTTCTTCTATAAGCTTCACAGAAACATTACTTGATATTGTTAAGGCATATAAATTAGGTCCAATAATTGGAGAGAACTCTGCTGGATGTAATGGAGATTTGATGTTTACTAAATTACCAATAGCATCATTCACAATGACTGGATGGAAGTTTATAAACAGAGATAATACCCAACATCACAGTGTCGGAATTATACCTGATAAATTTGTAACTAATTCAAGTCTGGTTGATCTGCAACTAGACACGGCGATTAAATATTTGCTGAAATAGGATTAAACTATCATATATGAATCTTTTTAGATTTCTCTGAATAGGTTTTTAGTGTGATTGTATTAAATGAAGAGTTGTTTCCGACTATCATTAATATATTATCAAACAATTGTTAATAATAACCAATCATTACTAATACTCTTTTTGTTAAGGAATAACCAATTATCTTTGTGAATTATCAATTATCATTTGTCCTTTTATTTATTAATTATATACCAACTAATCAATGAAAAAGATGAAACGTATTTTATTCCTTTTATTCCTGACATGTAGTGTATGTTTGGTTACTGCGCAGAAACAAGTAAAATCGGGTTTACTTATTAATGGAGGTTCGGGTACTGTTAATCCGAATTTTAAATTGCCTTTAGAAGATGGAATAAAGTTTACTGAAGCAGATTATAAAATGAATTTATCATTAGGCTATAGATTTCGCTTTCTAAATTCTTTCTCAGTACCTTCTGTTTTTATTGATTGGGATAGTTATATTGGAATGAAGTCATGGAACTCAAAGTATAGAAGATCGTTTTTGGAACCGCCTACAAAAGAAATATCAACACAATATTATTTTATAAGTACCGGAGCATCTCTAAATTACAGACTTTATAAAGGTCTGAGCCTTGGCGTTGGCTTAGAACCTTCTTTTGTGTTTTTTCAGGAAGGAGAAGATAATACGAGAAAGTTTGACGCACCTCTTCTCGGGAAACTTGCCTATGATTTTGGATTTATGGAAATAGGCGTAAATTACAAACATGGGCTTACGAACATGATTAAATCTGATCTAATCAATTCGGGGAAATTCCGAGATTGGCAAATATCCATATTTATTCCGTTAAGCAAATAAATAAAGAAGTAAGTAAGAATCGATACAGTTCGATTCCTTACTTAAATGCATCCAGGGCTTGGGTTGGTCTGCCGTTATCACCCCAACAGCTGAGGGCATATTTGCTCCAGCTGCGAGCTCCCTGGGGTTCCCAATAAAAGACACCTTTTCCTTTGTTTGAGGGAACTTCAGTGACTTTACTTATTACGGCTTTAAGCATGTCGTAAGTATTCTGAACCTTGGTGTCTTCGCCACCTACTTCTACAACCATAACATCCTTATGGAAGCGACTTACCATGTCGTTCATATTGTTGCCTAAATCGTCGATCGACAATGTATAGTCGGGTTTACCTTCTAGCCAGTAGGGGTAGTAAGACATCCCGATTATATCATATTTAGCTCCGTATTTTGTGGCATTGTCGAACCACCAGCGAAAACGTTCGTTGTTATTGCCCTGATCCACATGGAGGATCACCTGCGAAGAGGGTGAAACCTCTTTAACGGCATCATAGCCTTTGTTTAGCAGTTCCACCAGTTGAGGCCAGTTATCGGTACTTCCTTCCGGATAAACCATTCCGGAGGGAATTTCATTCCCTACCTGTACCCATTCGGGGGTCACTCCTGCCTCTTTAAGTGCTGTCATCACATCGGCGGTATAGGTGTACAAAGCCTCCTTCAATTGCTCGAAGTTCAGCCCTTCCCATGCTTTAGGCTTTGTTTGATGCGCCGGATCGGCCCAAGTGTCGCTGTAGTGGAAATTAATCATAATACGCATTCCTGCTTTTTGAGCCCTGACAGCCATTGCAACGGTTTCATCTTTGCTGCAATGCCCGCTGTGAGGGTTATCTGATGGATCCACCCACGTACGGAGACGCACGGAATTTATCCCGTGATCTTTTAATATCTGGATACAGTCCTCTTTAACCCCGTTGTCGTTATAAAAAATATATCCGCTTTTTTCCATTTGGGGAAGCCAGCTGATATCAGCCCCTTTAGCAAAGGCACTGCTATCAGAGTCGGTTTTTCCTTCCACTTTGTTACAGCTCATCAACGAAATAAGCCCGGCTACAAGGAGCCAAAGTTTTGCTTTCTGCTTCATGGTTGTTTTGTTAAATACTTTGGTAATTCAAATTCAAAGTTATGCATTTGAAAGTCATCATTCCATACTTTACCCTCTTTATTAATAACAATATAACGTGGGATACCGTTGAATTTAAACAATTGTCGGAGATAATTCATTTCATCTGCACTAATCCGATGAATATTTTTCAACTCTTGTTCGGCTACAAATTTATCGTAGTCGTTACGGGGAGATGTCCGGTCGTCGGTTATAAAAACAAAATCAAAATCCGGATTTCCAGCGTATTTGGCTCGCGTATCTTTCATGTTTTTGATACCACCAACACACGGTCCGCAGGTAGTTGCCCAGAAGTCAACAAACAGAACCTTCCCTTTCAGAGGATCAATAATTTTACGAAAGATGTTTGTTCCTTTACCTTCCGGAAGGTCATAGGCTGTTTTTTCATCCGACGGAAAAACTAAACCATAGATCCGTCTGGCTTCATTTTTAAGGAATGGATTGGTAATCCCTTCAGAAAAAGTAGTTAAGTATATGTCGGCATACTCTTTTTTAAATTTTTTGAGTGAGTAATTCAAGGAACGAACTTTGGCAATTTCATATACAAGATTTGGTTCCAGATGAAGACTATTAACCAGCAAAGAATCTTTGGTTCTCCATTGGATAAGTTCTTTTTCATGCTCTGAAACATCCTTTATTCCCTCCTTTCTATAGGAATCCAATTGTGTTTTGACTTTTTTATAGATTGCCTGGGTAAAATCTTCTTTCTTTTTATATTCGGCCTCTATTTCCGGAGTTATTTCAACAAATCTTAATTCATCCAGCCAAATTATATGCTTTGTTTCTTCAGGTGTAAGCAGATGATCTTCTTTTATATTTTTCAAATACTGGTAAAAGCTAATTGATGGAGTGACATATCGTTTGTAAAATGATTGCGAAAGAGGGGTACAATACTCGAAACGGTTTATGAAAGTACTGAATTCCGGAGATATCAATAATTCTTCATTCTGAAGGTCAATTGCTTGCAGAAAATCATAGAAATCCGACGGTAGAGGTGTTTGTAAGGCCGCATTTTCTTTGTTTGCTCTAGCGCTGTAACTTCGGTTACTTTCATAATCAAACAAGTAGCTTGCCCACGTTAGCAGAATGTTGTTTTTGAGTATACGCACAGCTTTAGGAGATAAGGATTTTTCTTTTGCTGATAAATCCAGATTAGACAAATTCTCATCCTTCAAAGCTATTTGCTGCTTTAGTAATTCATTTGGATCCAGTTTATCTCCCATTTCGTACAGTTGTCTGTAGTCCGGAAGTTTAAGGGTGAAGCTGTTTAACTCCCTATTTAATGATGCTAAAGAACCAAGATATTCGATTCTTTTATAAATATAAGGCATATTCCTTTTCCTGTCAGCTTCAAGAAATTCGGTCCAATCCAGAATCAATCCAACCGTTTCTCCTGGTTCAATGTAAAAAGGAATCCAGCTTTGCCTGAATGTTATGTTGGTGCAAATAGGATGATTAATTTCAAAGTCGGCTTTAAAATAACCATCGGAATCGATTTGGGCAACTATGGGATAGTCTTCGCGAGTTAATACATTGCCAATATAAAGAATACCGGTTGTGAATCCTGCTCGCGGATCATAGCCCTTTATGTATCCTCTCAAGCGGGCAGTATCTTTACGAAAGAAGGGTGGGTTTTCTGCAGGACTTTTCTTTGGACTCTCTACTTCTGTTTTAACTTTGCGAATCATTTGTGCCGATTTCAAATCTTTTGTATTATCCGGGCGGGCTTTTTTGTCAAGGTTGATTCCGAAGAAATCAGGAGTTTCGCCTTCACCGAAATTGATTTTCTTTACAGATTTATTGATTGGAGGAAAAATAAGGACCAATGTTGTATCACCTGATTCAGGCATATAAGTCTCCTTTCCGAACTCAGTTCCCTCAATTCCAGTAGCAAGAAGTTTTTCACCGGAGGGATCAGCCTGAATATAGGCATCACGTCCAAACTTTATCCACCATCCAGGAATAAATGTACAATGTAATGTAAGTCGGGTTTCCTTATTGGTAAGCTGTACTTGCTCAATATGGTAAATTCCGACTTTTGTAAAATCGACCGATGGGTTTGTTATCTTTCGGTTTTTTGCCGGTAAAAGGGTTGCAATACAAAGAATAGCAAGGGAAAGTGCAATTACTCTTTTCATGGTTTACATATTAAAGTTGAAAATAAATATAGATTCAATGCTTAAAAATAATCTCTACTTTCTTTATTGAAGAAAGTTTCTTTACAAATATATATAATTATTTAATTTATATTAGTTGATTAACTTTTATTTTGTAATTCTAGGTAACAATTAATTTATGATCATTTGACTCGGGGATGATGATTTAAATGTTATTTGAAAATGAAATATTAAAGAGAGATATTCGTTATTTATTGTATAAAGACATATGTGATATGAAAAAAGTAATAGTTTGTCTTCTGCTAGCCCTGTCAAATTTTTCTTTGCTCTCCTCTCAGGTGATTAAAATTGAAAATGGTCTTTCAATTTCATCAATGAATTCTACTAAATTCAATTTGTTGAATGATAATCTTTATACATATTCGGTATTTGTAGGATGTGACTATCTGGAGCATCGTTATTTTTATCTATCAAGCGGAATTGGCTACATTCAGAAAGGAGGGGTAGATAATGTTATTCAATTAGATGAAAATACTCACCCACTGAATACTATTTCGATGAAAGGGAAATGGGATTATCTGCATTTAAACACAAGTTTTAGAATTAAGTATCCTTTTAAGAAAAACCATTTATATATAGGTGCCGGACTAAAAGCAGATGTTCGGACAAGTTCGACAGATAGCAATCACTCTTATTTGCATGAGGGTTATAAAATGGCATCAATTATTCCAGGAATGAAAATTGAGATGGGATTTAATAGAGAGATGAAGAGACTGATTATAGGTGTCAATGCATCCTATTTGATTGATTTCAAAAATGCTGGGAAAAGTATTCTTCTCATTGATGGAGCACACAATAACCTTAGTGCATCAAATGCCTTATTGTCGTTTACTTTAGGATATAGGTTGTGATTGAATTGGTTGAACCAATTATGGAAGGCTGATTGAGATAGGTAATGAAGGGGGGGTGAAATAAGAAAGCGGATTCCGCTAACAGAATCCGCTTTTAAGTATGTGTTTGTATTTATTAGAAAGCCTTCAAACTCATGTCCAGACTCTTTACAGAGTGGGTGAGGGCACCAACCGAGATATAGTCGACGCCACATTCTGCATAGTCACGCAGTGTTGCGAAGGTGATACCTCCCGACGATTCGGTCTCGAAACGGCCGGCAATACGGCGAACCGCCTCCTTGGTATTTTCGATGTTGAAATTGTCAAGCATGATACGGTCAATACCACCTACACGCATGGCCTCTTCAAGCTCGTCGAAATTACGTACTTCAATCTCAATTTTTAAATCCTTGCCTTTTGCTTTCAGGTAATCCTGGGCACGGGTAATTGCCTGAGTGATTCCACCGGCAAAATCAACGTGATTATCCTTAAGTAAAATCATATCGAAAAGTCCGATGCGGTGATTTACGCCTCCGCCAATCTTTACAGCCTCTTTCTCTATCATTCGCATACCCGGAGTTGTTTTACGGGTATCCAGTACACGTGTTTTGGTTCCTTCCAGCGCTTTTACGTACTTACGGGTAGTGGTGGCAATACCGCTCATTCGCTGCATAACGTTCAGCATCAGGCGTTCGGTCTGCAAAAGCGATTGAACTTTACCTTCAACCGTCAGCGCAATGTCTCCCACCTTCACTTCCGTACCGTCCTGGATAAATACAGTAACCTTCAGACTTGGGTCGAAATGATGAAAAATACGTTTTGCCATTTCAACACCTGCCAAAACACCGTCTTCTTTAATGATTAACTGAGACCTGCCCATGGCGGTTTCAGGTATACAGGAGAGGGTAGTATGATCGCCGTCGCCCACATCTTCGGCAAAAGCCAACTTAATAAGTTCGTCTATCAATTGATCCATATATGCTATTCTATTCTGATTGATTGAATTAAAATTGAATCACCTGCAATTTTGTAGGTAATGTTCACGCGGTAACTAAACTGACCGCAAGACAGTTTTCCAACATAAAAGCCGGTAGTCTTCTTTTCCGCCTGATGCACCACCGTAAAGCCGCTGGGCTTATTGGCAGAAAAGAAATTGGACAATAATTGGATGGCTTCCGAGCCCGGACAGCTTTTCGTTAGCGAAGGCAGTGACAGGTCCACCTCTTTGTCCATATTATTTTCCAGAGCAGAGGCATTCCCGTTGGTAAAAGCTGTAGCAATAGGATTCACATTTGCGGCATAAAGACCCAGTGAAAGAACCAATAATGCCAACATCATAGTTATTCTTCTCATATGCTTTCTTCCTTTTTGCGTTATAGCGTACAAAGGTATGTATTTTTAGTGTAACTTAGCCCCTTAAACAGGTTAAATATAGGTAGATGAAGATTTCACTTATTGTAATTGGTAAAACGGATGCCTCCTATTTTGTGGATGCAATTAACGAATACAAGAACAGATTGGTTCATTATATCCCTTTCGAGATGGAGATTATTCCGGATATAAAGAACGTAAAGAATTTAAGGGAAGAACAACAGAAGGAGAAAGAAGGCGAGCTGATTTTAAAGATGTTACAGCCCGGAGATTACCTGGTTTTGCTTGATGAACATGGTAAGTCTTTTACCTCCATGGAGTTTGCAACCTACCTCGAGCGGAAGATGCATGTAGTATCCAAGAGGTTGGTCTTTGTGATTGGAGGACCTTATGGATTTAGCGAGGCAGTCTACAAAGCCGCTTCCGAAAAGATATCGCTTAGCAAAATGACCTTTTCACATCAAATGATACGGCTTATTTTTGTGGAGCAGATTTACCGGGCCATGACCATCCTTAACAACGAACCCTATCACCACGAATAAAGACAAAAACTAAAAACCGGTCCGCATCCCCTTTCAATCGAAGAAGTTGCGGACCGGTTCCTTTTTCCTGTTAACTATCAATTATCCTCTTGTCTTCTGTATAAGCAGATAGTCTAGAATAGTCATAGCCGCCATAGCCTCCACGATGGGTACGGCTCTGGGTAAAACACACGGATCATGTCTTCCTTTGGCTTTCAGAATCGTATCTTCGCCAGTTTTGGTAACGGTTTGCTGTTCCATCAGAATGGTAGCCACCGATTTGAATGCAACCCGGAAGTAGATATCTTGTCCATCTGATATACCACCTTGTATTCCGCCGGAATAGTTGGTATGGGTATTGAATTTACCGTTGTCGTTATAAAACCGGTCGTTCCGTTCGGAGCCACGGTAAAGCGCAGCCTCGAAGCCATCACCATATTCAAATCCCTTAACGGCATTGATGCTCAGCATGGCACTTCCCAAAGCCGCATGGAGCTTCCCGAAAACCGGCTCACCCAATCCTACCGGAGTACCTTTAATAACACACGTAATAACACCACCGATGGTGTCACCCTGCGATTTTACCTCGGCAATCAACTCCTCCATCTCGGCCGCTTTTTGCGGATCCGGACAACGAACCGCATTGCTTTCGGTAAGACTCAGGTCGTAAGCCTGGTACGATTTATCCAGTTTAAGAGAGCCTACCTGCGAAGTGAAAGCCTGAATGTGAACACCCTCCTGCATAAGTACAAGTTTGGCAATAGCACCAGCCACGCAACGGGCGATGGTTTCGCGGGCCGACGAACGTCCCCCTCCACGATGGTCGCGTATGCCGTATTTGGTCTGGTAGGTATAATCGGCATGCGATGGCCGGAATACCTCTTTCATATTGTCGTAATCGGCCGAATGCTGGTTGTCGTTCCAGATAATAAATCCGATGGGAGTACCTGTGGTTTTCCCCTCAAATACACCCGAGAGGAATGTCACCTCATCGGCTTCCTTCCTGGGAGTCGTGATTTTGGACTGCCCCGGTCTGCGTCTGTTCAACTCGTTCTGGATAAAGGTCATATCCAGTTCAATACCAGCCGGACAACCGTCTATAACTCCGCCTATACCGGCTCCGTGCGATTCGCCAAACGAAGTTAACCTGAATAAATTTCCGAAAGTGTTCATCATAATCCGTAGTATGGTAATTAAAAAGGGCAGCCTTACGGTTGCCCTCTAGTAACTATTTCTTAATTAGTGACAGCCGCAACCGCTTCCGCAACCGCCTTCTTCCTTTTCTTCACCGCTACCGCAGCCACAACCGCCGCTACCGCAGCCGCCGCCTTCGCCGCTACCACAACCGCAACCACCTGCAGGAGCAAGTAATTTAGCCAGTTCTTCTGCAGTAGGCTCATGTACGTCAAGTACTTCACCTGTAAAATGCAAAGTTTCGCCAGCCAATGGGTGGTTAAAGTCCATCTTGATTGTATCTTCTCCAACTTCCAGTACAGAACCGTTCAAACGGTTACCGGTAGAATCCATCATAGGAACTGTGTTACCTTCCTGAATCATTTCGTCGTCGAATTTACCATCCACTTCAAAGATATGTTTTGGAAGATCAAGAACATGTTCTTCATCATATTCGCCATAGGCATCGGCAGGAGACAGAGAAAAGTCAAACTTTCCGCCAACTTCCAGACCAGCCAAAGCTTTTTCGAATGCAGGGAGCATGGAGTCCGTGCCAAAAATAAAGCTAAGAGGGGCTTCAACAGATGCTCTTTCCATCAATTCCTGTTCTCCGCCTTCACCAACGTTAAGGTCGTAAGTAACCGAAACGAACTTATTTGCTGCAATTTTCATTTGTTTTTATTTTAATGTATATTCAAAAAATGTTTGCAAAGATACTAAATTATTTTTGTTCAACCGCTTTCTTTAATCGGTTCAACGACTCTTCTATAACAGAACGGGGGCATCCAATGTTCATGCGCATGTAGCCTTCACCCTCCTTGCCGAAAATGCTTCCGTCGTTCAACGCCAGACCTGCTTTATCTTTGAACAACCTCGTAAGTTCGGGTTGCGACAAGCCAAGACCTTTGCAGTCGAGCCAGATCAGGAAAGATGCCTGGGGCTCGTAGGCTTTTATCTGCGGGAGTTTGTTTTTAAGGAAATTATCTACAAAACGCACATTTTCCATAATGTAGGTCCGCATCTGTTGCAACCATTCCGCTCCGTACGTATAAGCCGCTTTGGTGGCTTCGTAGGCAAAAATAGTGCCGTCGTTGTACTCACCCGCTTCCAGAAAACCGTAAAACTCTTTGCGCAGTTCCGGATTGGGAACAATGGCATACGAAGTTACAATGCCTGCAATATTAAAGGTTTTGCTTGGAGCCATGAATGTGATGCTGATGTTGGCAGCAGTTTCGGAAGCATTGGCAAAAGGCAGGTGCGGATATTGCGGGTAGGTGAGTTCAGCATGAATCTCGTCCGAGATCACCAATACACCATGACGTGCGCAGATATCTGCCAACTTCGACAAGGTTTCCTTGTTCCAAACAATTCCGGCCGGATTGTGAGGGTTGCAAAGAATCAATACCTTGCATCCTTCTATAACCGATTCAAGCTGTTCGAAATCCATCTGATAAACCCCTTCTGTAAGTTTCAGCGGATTGTATACAACGGTACGCTTCATCTTCTCGGGAACCAAACGGAACGGATGGTACACAGGCGACTGAATCAGAACCTTATCGCCGGGATTTGTGAAACATTGCAGCGCAAAAGCAATCCCTTTAACGATTCCCGGAATATAGGAGAGAGATTCTCTGCTTATTTTCCAATTATGCTTATAGTCAACCCAATTGATAATGCTGTTGTAATAATCATCGTCGGCAAATGTATACCCGAACACTTCATGCTTGCATCGCTCCTTCAGAGCGTTGACAATAAAATCGGGGGTGCGGAAATCCATATCCGCCACCCACAGAGGTGTAAGGTCCGGATTGCCGTAGCGTGCCTTCAAGGAATCTACTTTTATACAATTTGTACCTCGCCTGTCAACAATTTCATCAAAATTATATTGTTTCATACGTCTAATAATTAAGTAAAGGAGACATACAATCGCAGTTAATACGATTCATAATCTCATTAAACCGGCCAAAGATACAAATTAATTGTTTTCTGCTTAATGATTTAACAGACATCCTGTCTTTTTAACTCCCTGTTAGTATCCTTTTAGCTTCTATATCGGGGCAAAGAGAGCTGTTTTTATATTAAAATGGAATATAAAAGAGTGGTATTATTTATAAATGAAAGAAAAAGTAATAAAAAATGATGAATTCTTTGTAAGAACAAAATATTGTTCTACATTTGCGCCATCGTAATATAGATTAAAAAGCGAAATATGATTAACAGCATTCTACATAGCATTATTCTCGTGGTGGTTCTTCTAGTCATTAGAAGATAAGAGAAAGGTGTGTAAAGAATTGCGTGTTGTAAGAAATTCTTAAAGCCTTTCTCCGTTGAGAAGGGCTTTTTTTATAAACAGAAAAGGAAAGGAAACGAAGGATAATGAAAAATCAATTAAGAAGTTCATATAGTACTCAGGGCCGCAGAATGGCTGGAGCACGGGCCTTATGGCGTGCCAATGGTGTGAAAGAAGAGCAATTTGGCAAACCAATTATCGCAGTTGTCAATTCATTTACCCAATTTGTACCTGGTCACGCCCACCTGCATGAAATTGGTCAGCAGGTAAAAAAGCGGATCGAAGCATTGGGCTGCTTTGCTGCCGAATTCAACACCATCGCCATAGACGACGGAATCGCTATGGGACACGACGGGATGTTGTATTCCCTTCCTTCCAGAGACATCATTGCAGATAGTGTGGAGTATATGGTTAATGCCCACAAGGCCGATGCCATGATCTGCATCAGCAATTGCGATAAAATTACTCCGGGTATGCTGATGGCCACCATGCGGCTGAATATCCCAACCATCTTTGTGTCCGGCGGACCAATGGAGGCGGGCGAGCTGGATGGTCAGGCGTTAGACCTGATCGATGCCATGGCAGATGCAGTGGACGAGACCGTGAGCGACGAACGGGTAAAACGAGTGGAACATGCCGCTTGTCCCACCTGCGGAAGCTGCTCGGGTATGTTTACCGCCAACTCCATGAACTGCCTCAACGAGGCACTTGGACTGGCACTGCCGGGTAACGGCACCGTTGTGGCAACCCATGCAAACCGGAAACGATTATTTGAAGATGCGGCCGATCTGATTGTAGAGATGGCCTATAAATATTACCGCGATGGAGATGCAACGGTATTACCCCGTTCCATTGCGACACGTACGGCATTCTTAAACTCCATGGCGCTGGATATAGCGATGGGAGGATCAACCAACACAGTATTGCACCTTTTGGCTATCGCCCACGAGGCTGAGGTGGACTTCACCATGAAAGACATCGATGCCTTGTCGCGTACAACACCGGTTATATGTAAGGTAGCTCCCAGTTCGTCGTACCATGTTCAAGACGTAAACCGTGCTGGAGGAATTATGGCCATCATGCAGGAGCTTATAAAGGCCGGTCTGGTGGATGGCAACGTACACCGTGCCGACGGACGAACATTGAGCGAAGCCGTGGAGGCGTTGAGCATAACCAAAGCCAATCCCGATCCTAAGGCTGTAGATCTGTACAAGAGCGCTCCGGCAGGAAAATTCAACCTGGTAATGGGTTCTCAATCTTCTTCCTATAAGACATTGGATACCGACCGCCAGCAGGGATGCATCCGCGATGTGGAGCATGCCTATGTAAAAGATGGCGGATTGGCCGTGTTGTACGGAAACATTGCCGAAGGCGGATGTGTTGTAAAAACAGCCGGTGTAGATCCCAGCATATTTAAATTCAACGGACCAGCCAAAGTATTTGATTCGCAGGATGCCGCTTGCGAGGGTATTTTAAGAAATCAGGTAGTGGCCGGCGATGTGGTGGTGATAACCTACGAAGGGCCCAAAGGCGGACCGGGTATGCAGGAGATGCTTTATCCTACCACCTATATAAAAGCAAGACATTTAGGAAAAGAGTGTGCGCTGATAACCGACGGACGTTTTAGCGGAGGAACCTCCGGCTTGTCCATCGGCCATATCTCTCCCGAAGCTGCGGCAGGCGGAGCGATTGGACTGGTTCGTAACGGCGACACGATCGAAATCAATATCCCCGAACGATCCATTCGGGTAAAACTATCAGACGAAGAGCTGGCAGCACGCAGAAATGAGGAGGAGGCACGCGGCCCCAAAGCCTTTACACCGCCTGCTCGTCAGCGTACGGTATCCAAGGCTTTACGAGCCTATGCTAAAATGGTAAGCTCCGCCGATCAGGGAGCGGTTCGAATTGTAGAAGATTAAAAACGCAGAACAAAGAAGCTATAATGGTATGGAGACAAAAAAAATAACCGGATCGGAAGCCTTTTTGCGCACATTGATTGCCGAAGGCGTTGATACTATTTTCGGGTATCCCGGGGGGGCTATTATTCCAGTATATGATTGCTTGTATGATTTCAGAGATCAGATAAGACATATTTTGGTGAGACACGAACAAGGGGCGACCCACGCAGCCCAGGGCTATGCCCGTGTGAATGGCAAAGTGGGCGTAGCGATGGTAACCAGCGGTCCGGCTGCAACCAATGCCATAACAGGTATTGCAGACGCCATGATGGACAGCACACCGATTGTAGTTATCACCGGTCAGGTTGCCTCACCTTTGTTGGGAACCGATGCGTTCCAGGAGACAGATGTGGTAGGTATTACACAACCTATAACCAAATGGTCGTATCAGATACGCAAACCCGAAGAGATTGCCTGGGCTATTTCAAGGGCATTCTATATTGCATCGACAGGCCGTCCGGGTCCGGTTGTAATCGACTTTGCCAAAGATGCACAGAATGCATTGGTAGACTATACCTACGAAAAGGTAGATTACATCCGCAGCTATCAGCCTGTTCCCGACCTGGATATGGACCTGATTGCCGAAGCGGCTGAGCTGATCAACAATGCAAAGAAACCCTTTGCACTGGTAGGACAGGGCGTTGTGCTTGGTCATGCTGAAAAAGAGTTGATGACATTCCTGCAGAAGGCAGACATACCAGCTGCGGCAACTGTACTGGGGCTGTCGGCCATGCCTACGGATTTCCCGCTTAATAAAGGGATGCTGGGTATGCACGGGAATGTTGGTCCGAATCGTAAAACAAACGAATGCGATGTGCTTATTGCTATCGGTATGCGTTTCGACGACCGGGTTACCGGCGATCTTAAAACCTATGCCAAACAGGCAAAAGTAATCCACTTTGATATTGATATTTCCGAAATAGGGAAGAATGTTATTCCCGCCGTGCCGGTGCCGGGCGACGCCAAGGAAACGCTGGCAGCCATCACCGAATTTGTAAAACCAGCCAAACACACCGATTGGGTAAATTCGTTTATCCCGGACGAGCAGGAGGAAGACGAAAAGGTAATTCAGGACGAGCTATATCCCAAATCAGGCAAATTGCGCATGGGCGAGGTTATCCGCAAGGTATCCGAAGCAACCAACAACGATGCGATTCTGGTTACCGATGTAGGTCAGAACCAGATGATGGCCGTTCGTTACTTCAAATACAAACAGACCCGCAGCGTGGTTACCAGCGGCGGACTAGGTACGATGGGATTCGGATTGCCTGCCGCCATAGGTGCCAAAGTGGGAGCACCCCACCGCGAAGTATGCATGTTTACCGGCGACGGAGGCATGCAGATGACAATCCAGGAGCTGGGAACTATCATGCAGGAAAAGCTGAATGTTAAGATGATCATCCTGAATAACAATTTCCTCGGGATGGTACGTCAGTGGCAGGAGCTGTTCTATAAAGAGAGATATTCGGCAACCATTATGGAAAACCCCGATTTTGTGGCGATCGCCTCGGCTTACCGGATTGCAGCCCGCCAGGTTGAGAAACGCGAAGAGCTGGACGATGCCATCCACGAAATGCTTTCGCACGACGGACCCTACCTGCTGGTAGCCGAAGTGGAAGAGAGGGGCATGGTATATCCTATGGTTCCTGCGGGAGGTTGCGTTACGAATATAATCATGGGTGACAATCAATAATCGGGAGGAATTGCTATGGCAGATAAAACATTATATACCGTTACTATATTTTCTGAGAACACCGTGGGGTTGCTTAATCAGATTACGATTATCTTTACCCGCAGGCAGTTGAACATCGAAACATTGTCTGTATCCCCTTCGGCTTTGGAGGGTATCCATAAGTTCACAATCACCACGTTCTCGGACGAGTACACCATCGACAAGGTGGTTAAGCAGATCGATAAGCGGGTAGACATACTGAAGGCCTTTTACAATACCGACGAAGACCTTGTGTTTCAGGAAATCGCCCTGTATAAGCTAAGCACAGAGCTGTTCCTTAAAATGGGATCTGTAGAAGACCTGATACGCAAGCACAATGCCCGTATCCTGGAGATCAACGAGGTATGTGTCGTTTTGGAAAAAACCGGACATTATGCCGAAACAAAAGCCCTGTTTAAGGAGCTGAGCGAAATGATCGGCGTGTTGCAGTTTATCCGTTCGGGCAGAATTGCCATCAACAAGAGCAAAGTAGAACGGTTGAGCGACATGCTGGCCCTGATGGAAAAGAAAAAACAAGAAAAAGAGAAGGCAACGAATGAGTAAGATCGGAGAATTCCATTTTGTATCTGAATCCTATTTGCTCGATTTCAGAGGACGGGTAACCATCCCGATGATGGGTAATTACCTGCTTCATGCCTCCAGCACCCATGCCGAACAAAGAGGCTTTGGCTTTAACGCCATGGCAAGTCAGGGATGTGCCTGGGTGCTTTCGAGGATGGTGATAGAGATGAAATCCTATCCCACCATGCTTCAGCCCTTCTCCATTACAACCTGGGTGGAAGATGCGAATAAACTCTTCACAAGCCGTTGCTTTGCCATCCGCAATGCAGAAGGCGAGGCGATGGGCTATTGCAGAACACTTTGGGCGGCCATCGATCTGGAGAGCCGTAAACCCACCGATTTGGCGCGCCTGGATAATAACCTGCATTCATTTATTGTGGACGAACCCTGTCCCATCGAAAAACCCGGTAAGATACAGGCGGCAGAGAAAGACACGGAGGGCGAACCCTACAAGGTACGTTACAGCGACCTCGATGTGAACGGACATTTCAACAGCATCAAGTACATCGAGCACCTGCTGGATATGTTTGACCTGTCGATGTTTGCAGATAAAGAGGTGAGCCGTTTCGAGATTGCCTACATGGCAGAAGGAAAATACGGAATGGAAATGTTCCTTCATAAAAAAGAGATAGATCCCCTGCGGTATGTAACCTCCATCTGCGATAAGGATGGAAAGGCGATATGCCGGGCGGAGATAACCTGGAAATAAGAAATAAATTTGGTTTTTAATTTAAAAATAAAGAAAACATGGCAGTAATGAATTTTGGCGGTGTAGAAGAAAACGTAGTTACCCGCGAAGAATTTCCATTGGAAAAGGCAAGAGAAGTATTGAAAAATGAAACAATCGCAATTATCGGTTACGGAGTTCAGGGTCCGGGTCAGAGTCTGAACCTGCGCGACAATGGCTTCAATGTAATTGTTGGTCAGCGTAAGGAATCAAAAACATGGGATAAAGCCGTAGCCGACGGATGGGTACCGGGCGAAACCCTTTTTGATATCGAAGAGGCATGTCAGAAAGCCACCATCATCCAGTATCTGCTTTCGGATGCCGCTCAGATCGAGGTCTGGCCAACTGTAAAGAAGCACCTTACTCCGGGCAAGGCCTTGTATTTTTCTCACGGATTCGCCATCACTTACAAGGAACGTACCGGAATCGTACCTCCTGCCGATGTGGATGTAATCCTGGTTGCTCCTAAAGGATCTGGAACAAGTCTGCGCCGTATGTTCCTTCAGGGACGCGGTCTGAATTCAAGCTACGCTATTTTCCAGGATGCTACCGGCCGTGCACACGACAGAGTAGTAGCTTTGGGTATCGGCGTTGGTTCGGGTTACCTGTTTGAAACCACATTCAAACGCGAAGTATATTCAGATTTAACCGGCGAGCGCGGTACATTGATGGGTGCTATCCAGGGTATCTTTGCTGCACAGTACGAAACACTACGTGCCAACGGCCACACTCCATCCGAAGCATTCAACGAAACCGTAGAAGAACTTACCCAGAGCCTTATGCCTTTGGTAGCCGAAAACGGAATGGACTGGATGTATGCCAACTGCTCTACAACTGCACAACGCGGTGCATTGGACTGGTGGAAAAAGTTCCGCGATGCAAGCAAGCCTGTATTTGAAGAACTTTACAGCGAAGTAGCTAAAGGAAACGAAGCACAACGCTCTATCGATACAAACAGCAAACCCGACTACCGCAAAGGTCTTGAAGAAGAATTGAAAGAACTTCGTGAAAGCGAAATGTGGCAGGCTGGTATGGTAGTTCGTAAACTACGTCCGGAAAACAACTAATCGGATTTATCCATCATAATAAAAGCCCGGAAGTATTCGAAAGAATACAACCGGGCTTTATTCATTTATGCGATATTGCCGCCTTATAAGGGCATGTTGCCATGCTTCTTGGGCGGATGGGTAACACTCTTGTTTTGTGTCATCTCCAGCGCCTGAATCAATTTATAGCGAGTCTGCTTCGGCAGGATAATCTCGTCGATGTATCCCAACTCGGCTGCCCGGTAGGGATTGGCAAATTTTTGGGTGTATTCGCTCACCGCTTCGGCTTTCGCCTCCTCATTTTCGGAACGGTACAAAATATTAACAGCCCCCGAAGCCCCCATCACGGCAATTTCTGCCATGGGATAAGCCAAGTTCACATCGGCACCGGTCTGCTTGCTGGACATTACGATGTAGGCCCCACCGTAAGCCTTGCGGGTAATAAGCGTAATTTTAGGAACAGTAGCTTCGGCATAGGCATACACCACTTTGGCACCGTGACGGATTATACCGTTGTGCTCCTGGTTGGTTCCCGGCAAGAAGCCCGGAACATCCTCGAAGGTAATGAGGGGAATATTGAAACAGTCGCAGAAGCGGATAAAGCGTGCGGCTTTGTCGGATGCATCAATATCCAGCACCCCGGCATAATAGGCCGGCTGGTTGGCAACAATACCCACGGAACGTCCACCCATACGGGCAAACCCAATCACCACATTCTTGGCAAACGAAGGCATCACCTCGAAGAAATAATGATCGTCCACCACCGGCTCTATAATATCCTTGATGTCGTAAGGGATGTTCGGATCGTCGGGTATCACCTGCTGCAGCGACTCCTCTTCCCTCCGTATATCGTCGTTGCAAGGACGAACAGGCGCATCTTCCATATTGTTGGATGGCAGAAAACTGAGCAGCTCCCGTATGGAAGTCAGCGTCTCCTCTTCCGTATCATTCATGAAATGAGCCACGCCGCTTTGAGAAGTATGGGTATAGGCACCCCCCAGATCCTCTTTAGTAACCTCTTCGTGCGTTACCGCCTTCACCACATCCGGACCGGTAACAAACATATGGCTCTTCTCCTTTACCATAAAGATAAAGTCGGTCAGCGCCGGCGAGTAGCAGGCACCTCCGGCACACGGTCCCAGAATGGCCGATATCTGCGGAATCACACCAGACGAAAGCGTATTCTGATAAAAGATGGAAGCATATCCTGTAAGACTCTCCACCCCTTCCTGTATACGCGCCCCTCCGGAATCGTTCAACGCAATAACCGGAGCACCGTTCTTCAGGGCCAATGTCTGTACCTTAAGTATCTTATTGGCATTCGATGCACTAAGCGAACCACCCAATACGGTAAAATCGTAGGCATATACAAAAACCAGTCGTCCATCAATTTTACCATGACCGGAAACAATCCCGTCGCCGGCAATTTTGGATTTCTCCATGTTAAAGTCGGTGCAGCGGTGAACCACAAACTTATCCATTTCCACAAATGACCCTTTATCCAGCAACAGATCAATACGTTCGCGGGCAGTTAGTTTACCGGCTTCATGCTGTTTATCAATCTTACTCAAGCCTCCACCAAGCGAAGCCGCCTTGTCGAGTTCAATAAATTCCTTGTATCGTTTTTCGTTTTCCATCTTATTCTTCCGTCTTATTAATTTCGAGCGTAATCAACACCTGATCGTTTGTAACAGTGTCTCCTTCTTTAACCAGTACCTCCTTAACACAACAGTCGGAGTTAACCTTATAATTGCTTTGCATTTTCATGGCCTCAATCACCACAACCGTATCGCCGGCCAACAGATTGTCGCCTTCCTTAACAAGCACCTTCACCACTTTGCCGGGCATCGGTGCGATTATTTTGTTATCCGGTTTGTTTTCGTCTTTGCGTCTCATGCGCAGATACTTGGCCTGGGTATCCACAATCTCTACCGGATACGAAGAGAAGTAGGTACTCACCTTATATGAGCGGCCGTTTTCTGCCCGGATAAGTTCGGCATTATAGGATTTTCCTTCATGCAGGATGGAGCAATAACCATTTTCTACAATCATTATATCCACCTCAAACTCCTTACCGTCTATTGTAAGTAACACCTTGTTACCCTCTTTGCTTTTCAGTTCTACTTCAGCAACCCTGTTTCCGATATGTATCTCCATAGTGTTTCGTTTAAATTCTTAATACTCCCTTTTGCATACCAAACTCTTTCCACCGGCTGATAGGCCGGTTGTCGGCAGCCTGCGAGGGTTTATTTTCATCCAGGTTCATCAGGTAATCGATGTAGGCCGCAATCAAGGCAATATTTTCAGATTTTTCTTTGTTGATGCTTACGCCCTTAATTAAAAAGTCTGCGTTGGTCTCAATAAACTTGGTATCGTAGGTACCCTGTTCGAAGTCGGGCGTATCCAACAGATGACGCAGGTAGCTGATATTCGTCTTAATGCCCGTAATTTTATATTCGTGAAGCACACGCTTCATCCGTTCGATGGCAAACTTACGTGAAGTAGCCCATACAATCAGTTTACCGATCATCGGGTCGTAATACACCGGAATTTCGTAACCCTCGTAGGCATAACTGTCAATCCGTACACCGATGCCCGTAGGCTCGGCAAGCTGACGAATAATTCCCGGCGAAGGCATAAAATTGTTTTCGGTATCTTCTGCACAAATACGGCATTCGATGGCATGTCCGCGCTGCACGATATCTTCCTGCCGCAAATGCAAACGCTCTCCGTTAGCCACCCGTATCTGCTCCTTTACCAGATCTACACCCAGCACCTCTTCGGTGATGGGATGTTCAACCTGCAGGCGCGTATTCATTTCAAGAAAATAGAAATTATATTCGTTATCGACCAGAAACTCGATTGTTCCCGCATTTACATAGTTTACTGCTTTGGCAGCGGCTACGGCTTTTTTACCCATTTCATCGCGCAGGGCGGGAGTTATAAAAGGAGAGGGCGACTCTTCCACCATCTTCTGGTTTCGTCGCTGGATGGAACACTCACGTTCGCAAAGGTGTATAATGTTTCCGTAATTGTCTCCCAGAATCTGAAATTCAATGTGATGAGACTTTTCAATGTATTTTTCTACATACACAATTTCGGAACCGAACGACGAAAGAGCTTCCGAACGGGCTGCCAGAAAGGCTTCGGCGGCTTCACTCTCTTCACGTATCAGCCGCATCCCTTTGCCACCGCCACCCATGGAGGCCTTCAATATAACCGGAAATCCAATCTCTTTACAGATACGGATGGCCTCTTCCGGACTGTCTATCTGCCTTTCTATACCCGGAACAACCGGTACGCCGGCTTTAATCATTTGCTTTCGGGCCGATATCTTATCACCCATCGCTTCCATGGATTCGGGAGCCGGACCGATAAAAATGATTCCGGATTCGCGTACTTTACGTGCAAACTCTGCATTTTCTGATAAAAAACCATATCCGGGATGGATGGCATCGGCACCACATTTAAGAGCAACCTCAATAATCTTAGGTATATTAAGGTAACTTTCCTGCGAAGCAGCCGGACCGATGGGATAGGCCTCGTCGGCATATAAAACATGTCTCGATGAACGGTCGGCTTCCGAAAAAACAGCAACCGATTTAATATTCATCTCTCTGCAAGAGCGCATTATACGAATGGCAATCTCTCCACGATTGGCTATTAAAATCTTTTTTATCATGTTCCTAACACTCTTTATTATTCAACCAACTAGTTGAATTCAGTTTGACATTACTATATATAACAAAGTATAGACGAAAATGGGTTAGAAGAAATTGAATTTTCATCCGTGCCGGCTATGAAACGAATTAAATGCAAAAACATCTGTCATCTATCATTTTTTGGCTCAAAACCCTTTATTGAAGCGGAGTTTGAAAATGACAGATGCTTTTTTCATCTATCATTCATCTGTTATCTGTCATTCGCTGTAAATCGGCTTTTTATCTTTTAAAAATCAGATATAAATACATGCAAATTTTTGATACGATAAAACAACTTTAAATATTAAGCCAAGATATTCAAAAACAACGATATACAATGATTTTTACTTAAGTGAACTAATCGTTTGACAATTGTCGAAATGCATTACGACAATTGTCAAAAACGATTACGACAATTGTCAAAATACATTCTGACAGCTGTCGAACGATTCCTTTACTTAAGTAATCAAATTTAGTTCCTTAAGTAATAATTTTTTTTCCCTTATGGATGTAATAATGTACTTCGTTACCTAACATTCGCTCATATTGGGATTCAACTTAAGTACGTTAATGATGCAGCAACAGATCCTCTTTACAGCGGAGCTTTTAACTTTGTGAATGGGGCATCAGGTACCGGGACAGAATATGTTTACGATGCAAACGGAAGTTTGGTTCAGGATTATAACAAGAAGATAGCTAAGATTCAGTATAATCTGCTAAATTTGCCATCAATGTTACAGTTCCAGAACGGCAATACAACCAGTTACCAATATAGTAACGATGGAGTCAAGCGTAAAGTGACGCACCAGACAGCCATCGCGAATGTTGTTATTCCTATGGGAAGCATTCAACCTTTGTCTTCGGGACAGATTGCTTATACTTCAACAACGGATTACTGTGGAAATGTAATTTACGAGGATGGCATATTAAGTAAGATCCTGACCAACGAGGGATATATAACATTAAGTGGCACTACCCCCACCTATCATTACTACCTGAAAGATCACTTAGGAAATAACCGGGTTGTAATTGATCAGAATGGTTCAGTCGAACAGGTAAATCATTACTATCCGTTTGGAGGTCTTTTTGGAGAAGGTACCTCAAATACAAATCAAGCCTACAAATACAACGGCAAAGAGTTGGACCGCATGCACGGACTGGATTGGTACGATTACGGCGCCAGAAATTATGATACAGCGTTACCCGTCTGGACTACTGTCGATCCATTGGCTGAGAAGTACTACAATAGTTCAACTTATGCATATTGTGCAAATAACCCGATTATTTATATTGACCCAGACGGTCGAGATTGGGTGAATAGTAAAAAAGATGGGTATATATGGATGGATAACGTAACTTCCCCAAAAAGCACACCTAAGGGATATCGATATGTGGGTTCTGAAAACTCGTCAATACTTTCTGACCTAAATGTAAACTATTCTTTACCTGAGCAATCTTCAAATAGAATTGGATATGTTGCAGCAGATGCAGAAGAAGGTAAATATGCCGTAAGCCACATGACTAATGTTAAAGCAGAAAGTAATGTTGAAATAACAGCAAATGTTCGTTATGATATAAAAAATGGCACAGAGAATAATCAACTTGGACGTAAATTTGAGGGGGTAAATGTTTCTGGAACTTTAATTACTTCAAATACAGCAGTTGATGGAGAGGCTAATGTAGGTGCCATGATGAAAGTAAATTATGGCGGACAAACTTATACATCAACCTTTGCTGAGCCTAATCAAACTTATGTAAAACAAACAGGAACAGGAGTTGGGGTAGCTAATATTAATATCCCGGCTTCAATGTTAAGCTCAGTAACAAGTTTTATAGATGTAAGAGTTAGTGGAAGTTGGTGGGTTACGAATTCCACAGGCTTAAAAACTCCTGTTGTTTACCATTCTCTTGCTCCGATTCCATTGAGTTTTAATCACAATTGGGTTTTTCCCAATAAATAATTTAACACGATGAGTAAGAATTTAATAATTGTAATATTCTGTTTTTTATTCCTTTGCTGTCGAGGTGAGTCTAATGATTGCAAAAATAGCTATCAAAAAGCAAAGATAAACTTAAACAAATATTACGAAGATCGTTCGAGTAGTCATCTTGATTCAGCATTATATTATGCGAATCAGTTAAGTGCTTGTACTGAGTATAAAGTTCGTGCGGTGAATCTAAAAATTACCGTGTATACTCTTTTAAAGAAATATGAAATGGGCTGCAAGTATGTAGATTCTTTGAATGTGAACGATTTTAGTTTACCATATCAAAAGACATTATATATGAAAACATTTGAAGGATTATCTTTTGAGCAGAGAGATGATTACACAAAAAGAGATGCTTGCTACAAAGAAATTGTCGCTGAGATTGAAAGATATCTAAATACAAATCCTTTGGATAAAAATGCAATTGCTGACTTATTTTATACTAAGCTTAAATACGAAGAAAAAAAAGTTGTAATAAATGAAATCAATTTAATGCAATCTCAAAAAAAGAATGACAAAGAGTTTTTTGAAGCTTTAAAAGAAACAATTAATGCAATGGAATAAAAAGATTCTATATCTCATTAACCCAGATGGGTATAATACTCCCCAAAACCTGGACCACTTGTGAAGTCGAATAAAAAGGGTTTAATTTGAATCAAAAAAGAGTATTTTAGAGATGGGGAAAAGAACACATTACACGGCCGAATTTAAGGCCAAGGTTGCTATTTCAGCCTTAAAGGAACAAGAAACGCTAAGTGAGTTGGTTCATCGCTTTGGAGTAAGTGCCATGACGATCAGTAAATGGAAACAAGAGTTTTTAAATGGCAGCAGCAAGGTTTTTGAGGGTGCTCGATCAGCTGAAAAAGAGGACAGTGAGGAGGAAATTCAAAAACTACATGCTACGATCGGCCGCCTGACCGTCGAACGGGATTTTTTAGCAGATGCCTGCAAGAGAGCCGGTCTAAAAAAGAAATGAGACAACTTGTAAATCCCAGGCATAAAGAGCTCAGCGTTCGTTCACAAACGGAATTATTGGAAATACCAAGAAGTACACTGTATTACAAACCGATAGGAGAAAGTCCTGAAAATTTGGAAATAATGCAAAAGATGGATAAGCACCATATTGAACATCCCACTTGTGGCGTGTTGGGGATGCAGGATATGCTTCGTTTAAATGGATTTCAGATAAACCACAAACGAATCCGACGATTGATGCGCTTGATGAATATCCGGGTCAAATATCCTCAAAAAAGCTTGAGTAATCCGGGTGCCCGCAAGTACATCCTCCCTTATCTGCTTCGGGGACTTGATATTGTAAAGACAAATCAGGTGTGGTCCATAGATATCAGTTACATTCCTATGAAACAGGGGTTTATGTATCTAACAGCCATCATGGATGTGCAAAGCCGCTACATTGTGGGCTGGAGCTTATCCAACACACTTGAGAAAAGTGTTTGCCTGGATCTGGTTGAAGAGTCGATCAGAAAGTATGGTGCACCGGAAATCATCAACTCCGACCAGGGTGTTCAATTTACCAATCCGTCTTGGATCGAAACGCTTAAAGAAAATGGTATTAAAATAAGCATGGATGGAAAAGGACGTGCCAAGGATAATATCTGGATTGAACGATTTTGGCGCACGATCAAACAAGAGTATGTATATTTGAATCCGTGTGATGACGGACTGGAGCTTTATAAGGGAATCAGGAAATATATGCAATATTACAACTACAACCGGGCGCATCAGGGGATAGGAAGACAAATTCCCGGTGTGGTGTATAAAACGGTTGCCTGAGCGTTCTTTTCTTTTAAATGCAAAGAAAAGGTATGCTCCGATTCTTGAAAGGCTAAAATGAACAACCCTTCGCTAAAGCTACGGGTTGGCCTTGCATGAATCTACTCATACCTTAAAAAAGCATTGAAAAGAAAAAAACGAATAAAAATATTAAAAGGCCTTCATATAGGTAAAAGGCTGATCAAGTGGTCGAAAAAGAGGGAGTACTATATTTCTATTATTTCGTTGATGTCGATGATTTCAAGGTTCTCAATAATTTCGATGTTTACAGGGATTAAGACCGGCATAGCTAGGGTGCAAGGTTACAATATATATTGTCGAAATAAAGTCCAATCACCCTATAACGTTTGGACTTATTTATTATGATAGAGAAAAACACCTTCCTTTGCTATACGAAAACAATAAAAGAGTAGTACCGTATCATTCTTTGTTTATTCATTCAAAACAAAAATCGGGTATTTTTCTTCTGAGATTTAATGGTATAATGGTTCAAAACTTAAAAATAAAAATTATGGCAAGTAATCTTACAATTCTAGTTGAGACAGCTCTTCCTGCTCTCTCTGGTTCTGCAGTAACATACAATGCAGCAAAGAACATTTACCTATCATCTGGTTATACTAGCGCTGCAGGGAATACCTATTTTCAAGGTATAAGACTCTCAGATCGTATCATAATCAACTATGATTTCGGTCAAGGTTATGCCTATCTCTTCCTGAATGGTATTAGAATCTATGGTTTTGATGGACGTGACAAGAAACTCATAGCCTCTCGCTCATACTGTTGTAAAGGACATTCTGAACAGTTTGCTAAGAGTGAATGCATCAGCATGATCCAAGAATACATGAAAGGCCAGATAAAGATGCTAAACGCATCCATCACCGAGAGTCAAATACAAGATTTTTCGGAAAAGTTGATTGTAGACACATTAAACAATAAGAAAATACTCGCTTAATACTTAACATCATGGCACAACTAACTAGTATATCAAATTCATTATTCGACCAAATGCTTCCTACATTTGGGAATCCCGGCAACAATCTTCCTGTATGGAACGAGGGTCAGAAGATGTTCATTTCTTCGGAGTATGAGAGTGCAGGAGGGAACAGATATTATAAAGGCCTACGCTTTTGCGATCAGCTCGCTATCATTGAAACTTGGGGGACCTATCACACCTGGACATACATCAATTCAGTCGAGATATATACCTTTGATGGTAATAAACCTAGACTTGCTGGTAAGAGAACATTTGATAAGCAATTCTATGATACAGCTTTCATCAAAGGCCTGACTGAAGAGATGGTTCAAGAGTACATGAAGGGTCAATTGAAGATTCAGGATTTAAATCTCCCCGCAGTCCGTTTGCAAGAGCAAGCTAAGTCTATCGTGGACAGAAGCTATAAGAGTTTCTTGGACGACGATTACATCTCCCGCATTCAGATGATTTTACAACTATTAACTACCAACAAGTAAAAGACAATGAATACAATAGAAATGACAAGCAAGCAACAACAGGCATATGACTTGATTGCTAAAACTAACACCAGCTTTTTCCTTACGGGTAAAGCCGGCTCAGGAAAGACATCATTCCTGAAAAAAGTACAAGAGGAAGTCAATAAAAACTTCATCATATTGGCTCCTACTGGAGTTGCTGCTATCATAGCAGGTGGAGAAACTATCCATTCTTTCTTCGGATTCCCTATGGAGGCTATGCCCATATTAAGTGTAGGCAGAATCAGTCAAGAGCGTTATTCTGTATTGCAGAATGTAAATACTATCATCATTGATGAAGTATCAATGGTTAGATGCGACCTGATTGATGCCATTGATGCCACTCTTAGAAGCTGTATGCACACCACAGCACCTTTTGGGGGGAAGCAGATGGTATTCGTTGGGGATCTGTTTCAGCTTGAGCCTATATTAGCATCAGCGACTGACAAGGAAATTATTAAGGAAGATTACAATACAGATAAGCCTTTCTTCTTCAAAGCAATAGTTTTCAATCGCCTCCAATTGCCTTCTATTGAGTTCAACAAAGTCTACAGACAAGATGATGAAACATTCTTGCGCATCTTAAACAATATACGTAATGGCAATGTCGATTATAACGGCCTCGAGATTCTTAACCAAAGGACTAAAGTAGGCATCCCTGAAGACGAGATGGTTATTACACTAGCTTCTATCAACAAGGCTGCTAATCAAATCAACTCTTCTAAGTTGGACGCAATTCTAGAGGAAACCTTCTCGTTCGAGGCAACCATCCTAAAAAATTTCAAGAAGGATAAAGCGCCTGTCGAAGATGTGCTTACTCTTAAGAAGGGCGCTCAAGTAATGTTTTGCAGAAACGATCCTGCACGTCGATGGGTTAATGGCTCCATCGGAGTTGTTTCGAAGATTAACAAAGAATCCATCCATGTTACTCTGAAGGATGGCAATGAATATAAAATTGAGCCTGTTACTTGGGAGTCTAATAGCTACAAGTATGACAAGTCGAATAGAAAACTCGAGAAAACCGTAAATGGTTCATTTACTCAATACCCCTTGAAGCTCGCATGGGCAATCACTATCCACAAAAGTCAGGGCATGACCTTTGATAAGATGATTCTTGACTTGAGTAGAGGCATCTTCTCTGATGGCCAGCTTTATGTAGCACTTAGCCGTGTGAAGACTTTGAATGGCTTGTATTTAACCAGACCTATTCAGCCAAACTATGTAAGAGGCAGTAAAGAAGTGCAACGCTTTGCAAATCAATTCAACAATGAAGCTCTTATCCAGAATGAACTAGAAAAGGGTAAACAAATCTTCAAGTTTTTGTCAGAGCATGACTATGATTCTGTTGCTTTGGAATTACTCAACATGAGTCTCAACAAGGTTCGTGAAGGTAAGATTAAAGAAGCAATCTATCTCATTGGAGACATGTTTAACATCATGATTTCTGATGAGCATATGTTGAACATTCTTACCGATATTCCTTATCTGAAGGAAGATTGCATCACCTGCAATATGCTCAATGCAGTGTTCTCACTCTACAGTGGCAACTACAATGATGGCATTAAGTATGCTGATCGAATCATCTCAATCCACCAGAGCAAAGAAATCATTTATGTCAAAGCTCGTTGTTTGGCTTTGCTTGGTAAGTATCAAGATGCTGATGTCATTCATATACAGCTAGGTGATATCATTGGCAAGGATGTAGATCTGAAAGTGTATTATGCTATAGCTGTTGTTAATGAAGCTATTGGAGACCCAGGTCTTGGCATTATGCAAACAGTGTTCAAGGTTCAGCCTAAATATTTGACCAGTCTGAAAACTCTACGTAAACTCATGAAGGACAAGAAGATAAATTTATTCTACAACAACACAAACGAATTAGTTGATCTATTTAACTCTGATGTTTCAAAGAATGGTTTCATTGAAGCATATATCAAAAAGGACGATAAAGAGAAAAAAGAATTCAACAAAATTGTATTGAATCAGGCTTTCTAACGAAGATATCCATTATTGATAGAATGAATTCCCTTCTCGATACTACTCTAAAATTTACACCACGGAACGCTGTCAAATATACAGTTTCAATCTGGTTGTATTCTTATTGAAAATTAAGAGATTATTTTTCATATCTTAAAGGCTTTCTTTTTATGAGTCGCTTTCTAAGAAAAATAGAAAAATTAAAGAAAGAAAATATAAATTTGTAACCGAAAGTCATTTTGTAAGATCCCAGACTGGGTGGATATGACCGAAAGGGCTGGGTGGGTATCACCGAAATATGCATATTAATTTTGCCTTTTCAAGAAAAAACACGTTCATAATACTATTTTCAACTCAATAACATGAAATCACTTGTTCGGCTATCTGTTGCAATTCTGCTTTTACTTTCTGTAACCAGTTTCTCTCAAGGCATGGGTCCGACGGATCATTCTCCCAATTCGGAACGGGCAAAGTTTGTGCTACTTGATGGACAAGTCGTAACAAAAGGAAACCGCGTTGGAGCCGATGGGAACATTCATCAAGTAAACGCTCCGTTGCTCCACTTGATGCGTACCCAGTCAAAAACGCCCAAAGGTACCGTCCTGTTATTGCCCGGAGGCGGATATGAAGTATTACATGTAACGAATGAAGGCATGAAGACCGCCCGGGAACTGAATTCGGCACACTATGATGTTGCAATCCTCGAATATCGGGTGGCGGCAGGGATGCAATTCCGCGAAATGGCTTTGGTTGATGCGTTGAAGGCTTTCCGATTCCTGAAAAAGGAGCATTCCTCTCTTGGGGTGTGTGGCGATCGGTTGAATATTGTGGGATTTTCATCCGGAGGCCATCTTGCCGCACGAACGGTTCAACGGCTCAATGAAGATGAGCAGCCAAGCGACCTGATCCTGATCTCTCCTTTGTACCTCAAAGAAACAGTGGCAGGAACTGTTTATCCTGCAGTACGGCCGCCCCTAACTCCTTCGGCCCGGCTTGTAACGCTCCTTTCGGGCAATGAAGATAAAGCGCAAATTGCCAGCAGCGAGGAGTACACCAAAACATGGAAAGGGTACGATGGAGAGGCGACTTTGCAAATTCTGACAGACAGCGCGGATGTGTCCGGCCATAAATCAAGTAAAAAAGGGAATCCATCGGATCATCCGGCGAAGCTATCCGGCATACTCGCAAAATTCCTGGAGAATCATACCGGGGTAAAGCCTCTTGAAATCAACCCGGCAACTGTTCCGGTTGCTGGCTATAGCCCGCAAAGGCATGCCGAGAAGCTGGCCCTCGTTGCCAAGGAGAAGTACAACTTGATTCTACTGGGTAATTCCATAACAAATAACTTTGAAAAAACTGAATACCAGGCCGTATGGAATCAATTCTTCGCTCCCAGAAAAGCCTTGAACCTCGGGTTCAGTGGTTACCGAACCGAAAATATCCTTTGGAACATCCGGAACGGTGAGCTGGAAGGTCAGTCTCCCAAAGTTCTTGTCCTGGAGATCGGGACCAACAACGTTGATGAAAAGAACTATCCCACACGCCATACGGCCGGTCAGTTGTCGGGAGGGATCGAAGCGATCGTTAAGCTTCTTCGCGAAAAGCTTCCTGAAACAAAAATCATCCTGCTTAGGTGTTTCCCGGGCTGCTACGGCGGTCCGAATCCCACCTCGCACCGCTTGATCCTCGAACGGGCTTCCGATATCGCATCTAAACTTGCTGATGGAAAGCATGTTTTCTATTGCGATGTGAATCATGTATTCCTTAACCTGGATGGATCTATCAATAACAAAATGATGAGCGACTGGCTGCATCCCACCCCCGCGGGCGCAAAAGCCTGGGCGCAGGCAATGGAGCCTTTGCTGTCCGAATTGATGGGCGACCAATCATTGGACACGGAGATTCCGTCCAATACGGCCCTTGTCCCGGTATCTAAATTGGAAAACGACAGCTACGACTGGTGGGAACGGCATTCGGAAGTGCTTCGGATAAAAGACTCTATCAATCCCGAGGTTGTACTGATCGGCAATTCCATTACCCATTTCTGGGGAGGAGAGCCTCGGCGGAAAAGCCAGAATGGGACGCTCCAAACGCCCAATGGCCCGGAAACATGGAACGCTTTATTTAAAGGCCATCGCGTCCTGAACCTTGGCTTTGGATGGGATCGTACACAAAACGTGCTCTGGCGACTTGACCATGGAGAATTAGACGGACTGCATCCCAAACAGGTCATTATTCACATTGGGACCAACAATACGAGCGAAACGAAAAATGCCCGGATGAATACGGCTCCCGAAATCGTGGAAGGGATCCGTGCCATCTGTTTGCGGGTCCGGTCGAAGGTTCCTGGTGCAAAAATCATACTGATGTCGGTCTTCCCCCGAGAAAAAGATCCGTTTCATCCGCGTAGAGTTTTGATAAATGAGATAAACCAAGCCCTTGATGTATTTGCAAAAGAACAAAATATAACCTTGATAAACATCGGCCCCAAAATGCTGAATGCAGATGGAACAATGCCCAAAGAAATAGCCCCGGACTTCTGCCACCCGTCCGAAAAAGGGTACCAGATCTGGGCAGACGCCCTCCGGCCCTTCATTGAAGAGCCCTGAAATTTAGATCGGGACATCAAGTTGCAAAATCAAGAATGTGAGGAGGCGTTATTTTCCAAATTGATCAATATACCCAAATTGAGTTTTTGTGATGAAAAGTAGTAAAAAATGAAAGCAGTTAGAGTTGGCATCGCTCCACTCTAACCGCTTTCAAATCATGACACTTTATAAAATTAAGGCAACTTTTCTAACGTATAATCTTCTACAAACAAAGAGGTATTCGTTCGATCCCGATGCAAACTCAGGATGGTGGACGGTGATAGCTGCCGATAATAAAGGGAGTCGCGCCCCGTAAAGATAATGATCACCCCGTCAGAATAAGTCCAGTTGCCATGTTCGGTTAACGGTTCAACGTCGTCCATCTCTTGGCTGATAGAACCAATTCTTACCGTTCCGTCTTTCAGGAAAGTAACTTTTGACTTCAATCCATTACACGTAGAGCAATTTACCTCTCCCAAATAAGTTCCAATCACATCGGATTGTTTTCCTGCCTCACGGCAGGAAAACAATAAAACCACAATAATGGAAACAATAAATCTACACATCATCTAATTTGCCTACTGAATTAATGCGACTTCGTTGATGTCGGTTGTATATTTTCCACTGAATTGTTTGATTTTGATCAGACGGATTTTAGTACACTCCACTGGTTTCTTGAATTTGACATAGCAAGCAAGAGACTTGGCGGAAATTTCAAACGCACCATTATTAACCCACTCGCCATTCTCTTCGACCAGTACATCACACCCTTTTAGGGCATAGCCTGAAGTTGTATGTAATAATAAGCCCTTGATTGAGGTCTTTTCTGGTATAATGATATCCAAATAAGAGGCTTCTGTACTGGTATACCATTTATTAACAGTTAGATCTCCATCCTTTAATGACCCCAGTTTGTCCGGACGGATATTCGATTCGAAGGTCAAATTACTATTAAAGAGAGTTCCCTCAATTGGCATATTGCTTGAATCAACATTATCTAACTGGATTTCAACTCTCATTCTGACGAAATAGTTGACGCGAGTTTTGGCTACTTGCAGATTTTGATGAGTTCCTTCGATCTGAAGCTTCAAGGCCATCACATACCCTTTGTTGTTGTTCAACTTATTCAGATTCTTGAAAGTAATTTTGAAAACAGCCTCCGTCTCTCCAGCTTTTACGATGGCTGGTTCAAGTGAATACGTATCTTCGGGAAAGATAGAAATGCCCTCCACTTTCTCAGGAAATTGAGACATAAGATTGTCGTCCTTCACCAAACTAACTGTAACGTTTTCTTTGTAAACGTTAGACAGCTTAACCTTTACCGAATACTCGGTTCCATTGGGAATCGTGGTATTACTTAAATCGTTCTTAGCATTTATTTGCAAGTAAGGAGAATCATAATATCCCAAATAAGCCAGATTCGTAAAAGGATCAATACCTAATTGTTCGCGGATATCTTCTTCAATATACTTCCGATCCATCTGCCAACTTGTGTCTTGCTGTACGACCTCTACTTCGTTTGTATTACAGGCAGAGAATGAATAAAGGAAGCATGCTCCCAAAAGCACTTGAATTAATTGTTGTATTTTTCTCATGATAATTCGTTTTTATGATTATTTGTCCGCTTCAACAATTACTAATTCATCAGCGGGAAACTTCACATTTTCTATAAAAATAATTTTAGTTGGATTAGTTCGCTTCGGAATGTTAGAACCATCAGGCACTTTCAAATCGATGGGATATTTGTACCCGTCAATCTCTTTGGATGCCTCTTTGGTGAAGGGAAGATATGAAATCAAATGAGGGGTATCCGGATTCATCGGCAAGTATAAACAATCGATGATCTCAGCCTCGGTAAGCGCCTTATCCCACAACCGGACTTCACGGATGTAGTCATTGTTATAACTCGTGTTCCCAATGGTAAAGTGTGTATTCTCATTAAAACTTATGGTGCTGTTTTCAAATACTCTTTGAACTTTTCCATTGACGTAAACCGTTGTCTTTTTATCTTTATGAACAAAGCTAATATTCAACCATTTGCCCGCTTGTAACGGAATCTGCGTCCAAGTATCCGCTCCATCGCGTCCATTTTTCACCTGAATACCTTGGGTCGCATCAATACGGGTGTAAAATTCGCCTTTAGCATCATTAAAATAGATGGTTGTCAGGTTACTTCTATTTAACGAAGAATAAATGGCGCTCAGCTGCAAGGTCCATTCCGGCTTATTGTGCATGCCAACAGGCTGCACGCGTACACCGTCTCCGCCTGTCATCTTCCCAACGGAGGTGACGATAGAGCGGTTGAGCAGCAAGATAGCAGAACACTGCGAAGGAATGGTAGTGTACTTAGAGGCCGAAGTGATACTCAACGGAATAGCATATTTCCTGTTTGCAGGAAACTCCTCCGGATTAAGTTTGCCAACTGAAACCCCAACGCGAGTTGAGAAGTCTCCCGAAGGCACCGTAATTGTGGCTGTACCATTGAACTCCTGACCTTCCCCGTTAAACAGCTTGAATGCAGTTTCAGGAAGTGGTTCGTATGCAGTTCCCGCTTCTCTGTTGTACTTTTCCAATGCCTGTTTATCATAACTAAGTTGGATATCTACCGGGACATTGGTAATATTGGCCAGACGTGGAGTTAAGGTGGTAGTTCCCCCCATTGATTCTAAGGTAAAACTAACAACGCCTTTATTTCCGGGGGTTTCTAAGTAAACGCCATTCTCTGAATCGTTGCCAACTCCGTCCGCATAATCACATGAAGCAATGGAGAATACAGTCATCCCGGCAACTGCAATGCAAAGTATATTATATAATGGATATTTCATAATTCATCTTTTTAAATATTATTATCGAACTGATGGATTCATGATAGAAATCGCTTTTCTTACGTTTTGGTACGCATTATTTTCAAATGCGTCTTCGTTGATGTGAAACACGCCGATGCCTCCGATGTTTCCTTGTCTAGAATTTACATAAGGAGCATAAACATCTGAGATTCTCTTGCGTGCACTAGCATTGTTCTGAAAACTTTCGGTCACAATGATTCGGTCTGGTTGTACATCGGGCAGACGACTTTGTGTTCGAGAAATCCAGCCGTCGAAAGTGCCTACCGTGCCATTGTAAGACTGAGCCACAAAATAATCAAAATACTTTGCTGCAGAGGGATCAAGCCAGTCGAGCGAACCGTTCAAATTGAAAATCATCTTCTTATTTTCTTTTACTCCGAGTTCGTCCAATTTCTTTCGCATCTGTTGCATGAAATAGATTTCCTTTTCTTTCCCGCCGTCACGTAAGCAAGAAGTTAGGTCTCCGCAATGGTTGCCCGGTTTGAAAGGTGACTTGTAAGATGGTTCATAGTCATAATCGAAACCATCGTATCCATATTTTGCAATTGTATCCACGATGCTCTGAGCATAATTTTCAATTGCAATTTTGTCATCTACCGGCCACTGGTCGCGGCCCCACTTAATCTGATCGCCAATGTTTTCAATAATCCAACCAATAATCACCTTCGTGCCTTTAGCCTGCACGGAGCGCAATTCTTTGATTTTCTCGTCATTCAGCGAGTGCCAGTTACCCCAGATGGAAACAATGTCCATACTATCCGGAATTAAAGACAGCTTTGGATACTTTCCGGCTCCAGAGGGATCCCAGGCGTTAAACCAGCCGAACATAATCGGGTGCTTGGTTGCTTTGTAGGCACGTAGATTCTCAAGATACTTCTGATATGCAGCCTCATTCTCTTCATGTCTTTTATCTTCTTCGGCCCATTTGATCGAATCTCTTTTTGAATAGAGCTCTTTAAGGGCTGTAGGTTCAATATCCTCTCGCGAAGGCATATTCCAATCATCGCAAGAAACAATACACAACAGGATAATTGAGGTAATAAAGGTGAAAATACTATTTCTCATATTCATATTATTCATATTAGCTGGTTACTTATTCTTTTTGTCCCACCATAGATTTACGGAAGCCTTGTCGAGTCCGCCAAGGTCTTTGTTTATGGCATTCTGCAGATTTTCTTTATTCTGCTCGTATTCCTTGAGTGGATAAGTCATTCGGCGTACTCCCCCCTGATCGAATCCGTTACCGATTAATGCCCCTGCATTAGTACGGTTTTCTACAATCACAATTTGTTTGGGGTAGCCTGTACGTCTCCATTCGGTCCACGCCTCGTGTCCATTCGGGAAAATAGCTAAATATTTCTGCGTAATGATGCGTTCCAATTTTTGCTCTTCATTGGCTGCATTATCCCATTTGATGGTAATGGAACTTGGGGCAGTGGCACTGAGAGAGCCATTAAATCCATCCGTGAAATTGGCGGGCTTATTAGCGATGTTATTGAGATAGGTCTCTGCATTTGAAACGCCATTTTCCTTGAAAGACATTCGAATGCCTTCATTGTAAAATGTCTCGGCCGTTCCGCCCATCTCAAATCCAGCTAACGCACCTTCCGCTTTCAAAAAACAGACCTCTGATGCTTTCATCCAATACAACGGATCTTCATCTTTCACCTTCGGTTTAGAGCAAGTTTCATACCGGCTTCCCGAAGAGGCAATTCCGGAACGGATGGCCTTAAACTCTTCTCCTTTCTCAAAATAGACTTCTGCTCGAGGATCGTTATATCCAACCAAATAAGAATAAATGGTAGCCCCCATACGGGTGTCGTTATACTCCTCTTTGATCATTTTCAACGGATTTCTCATTTGCAGACCTACGCCTTTACCCATCTTGGCTGCCTGGGCATCACTCTCTATTAGGCCCTTCTCGTGTTTAACGGCCTTTTCGGCATATGCTTTTGCCAAGGCCGAATCGGCATACCGCACACGGATGGAAAGCCTCAGCATAAGTGAATTGGCAAACCGAATCCATTTGTTTACATCCCCTTCATAAACAATATCAAAATTGGGAAGCAGCCTGTTGCTGATGTTGGAGTAAGCTGTCAACACAGTGATGGCCTCATCCAGTTCCTTCAAGAAAGAACGATAGACCGCTTCCTGCGAATCGTAAGCTACTTTAAAAGAGCCCTTACCTACTTGAGAATAAGGAATCGGACCGAACATATCCGTGGTACGGTGCAGAGCCGCAATCTTGATTATTTGAGCCAGAGCGAAGATTTCGTCGTTCTTCACACCTTCATCTTGCGACATACGCTTGATCTGCATCCAGGGTGTGTACACATCAGTCACCATGAACCCATATACGTAGTTTACCCAGTTTTCGTACATAAAATAAGTGGTGAAGTTATTGCCTCCGTTGAACTTATTGTCCCGAGGTGACATATAGCCAGCCCAAGCATCGCCCGCCAAATTTACACCAATCTGATAACGGTTTATTTGCTCTGTTCCTTCCGTAAGGCTGCCAATAGGAATTACACTCTTCTGCATACTGGGCAGATAAGAACCATATATTACCCCATCCCTCTTCTGATCTTCTTTTGTGGGAAGTAGAGGGTCTCGGTTGATGTCTTCGTCGATGCAAGAGCTAAACAGCGATACGCAAAGCGCACCTACCAGAAATAGCTGGTTTCCCATTTTTCCTAATATATTATTATACATAGCGTCTCTTTCTAATTTGAAGTTTATAATTCAATCTTAATACTAAATCCGATGTTCCGCAAACTGGGTGTCATAAACGTATCACCTCGGCTGTAAGTACCCGTTGAAGAGGTCATTTCGGGATCGAATGGCGCCTTGTTGTATATCATCAAGAGGTTTCTGCCGATAGCCGAAACGCTCAGCTTGTTGATGTAGTTCCTAAACCATTTTTTAGGGAATGAATAGGTCAGATTGGCTTCCTGCAAACGGATATTGGTTGCGCTGTAGGTATAGTATGCCATAAGTTGTTCACCTCCGATGGTAGAATAGTACTTATGGGCGTCGTACAGATTCCCGTCTATCATAACACCTCCATTCTGACGGGCATCGTAGGTGTCTTTTGATACGCCATAGTCATCTAGAAAAGCTTGTGTAGTAGAAGTAACGATCCCTCCAAAACGTCCGTTAAAAACAACATCCAAAGAGAAGTTGTTCCAATTGATATTGTGTCTCCAACCCATTGAGAAGTCGGGATTAACCGAACCAACCTTGATACGCTGTGAACGGTCCACCTGATAGCCAGACCCTTCTTCTATCAACTTTCCATCTCTCCCGCGCGCCAAGATGCCTTTTACGTATACGTCGCCGATGGCGTCGCCTTCGCGCAAGTAAGCGCCCTTATCCTGCAAGGTGAGTTCGGTGATACTGAATAGTTCGCCATCAAAAGGATTTTGGTAATCATGAACCATCCTGATAATTTTATTCCGATTGGCTGTATACGTCAGACTGGATGAATAGCCGATAGGGCCTAATTTTTCGTTGTAAGATAAAGACAATTCAACACCCTTGTTGCGAACTTTACCGGCTTGTACGTAGAAGCCCGAGTACCCCGAAGCTGGCGACATTTCTGAAAGGAATGTCTGGTTGTACGTATCGGTAAGGTATAGGGTTGCATCCAGGTTAACCTTGTTGAAGAAGCGGATCTGCGTTCCCAACTCATACGATTTTGTCTGTTCCGCCTTGAAGTTAGGAAAAGGATAGATGGAAATCGGATTGATGGTTCCTCCCTTCATGGGGTCGGTAATGGTGCCAGGTGTAAGGCCGGTGTAATTGATTGGAGCTCCAACCTTGGCATAAGATGTGCGCAGCTTCCAGAATGAGATAAATTCAGGAAGGGTAACCATCTCCGAAATGATGCCCGAGAGACCGGCGGATGGATAAAAATAGGTAGGCTGATCCGAGTTGACCAACTGAGAGGCCCACTCTTGACGGCCCGTAAGAGTCAAATAAAGCATGTTCTTGTACCCAAACTCCGCACTGCCAAAAATGGCATCGTTGCGAGTGTGTCTGTGCTGCTGCGAACCTGGTCCTGAAGAGGGATCAAAGTTGTTGGCAGAAAACAAGTTGGGTACAGTAAATAACTTACCCCCAATCCCCAAACCTGTGGTCAGGTGGTCTTCGTAGCTGAAACCGACATTACCGGTTAAATGCAAAGAACCGAAATTCTTATTCACATTCACCATTACATCAGCATACGTTTGCTGATATTCTTCCGCGTTTCTGCTGTAAAAACCCTTGGGAGACTGAGCGAACAAAAGCAAAGTGGAGGCGTAAAACTTTTTCTGAGTGGTGGTGTTGGTGTTGTCCACACGGATACGGGCAGCCACATTCAACCAATTAAACACATCATACTTGGCGTTCGCATAGAACATATAACGCTTCTTATTTGAGGGAAACATTTCTCGATTAACGATCCAATATGGGTTCTCTAAACTTAAACCCTGATCACCATAAGGCCACTCTTGTACGGCGAATTTACGCGTAGCATCGTAACGTTCAAAAATCTTGACAGCCTCGAAATCTTCTCCACGCGGAAACAAATACAACGGGACCAATGGATTAAAATAACGTCCGGCCGAAAGCATATTCTGGTCTCCTTGAAGGATATAACTTGCACCTAAATCTAAATTCAACTTATTGTTCAACATGGATGCCGTGTTACGAACCGTGAAGTTATAACGATAATATTCGTTGTTTGGAATCACACCTTCTGAGTTGGTAGTAGCCACGGACACGAAAGTCTGGTTGTTTTTGTTCCCAACCGACAGGTTGGCCGCATTCATTATATTGGCACCTGTTTGGAAAAAATCCCGAGGGTTGAATTTGGCAGACTGCTCCATGAGTTCGCCCCAGCTCTTGAATGAACCCTTCACATTGCCATACTGATTCTGAAATTGGGGTAAAAGAGAGGGGGTCATAAACTCTGTGTTGTTGGTTATAGTCACCTTCAACTTACCCTCTTCACCTTTTTTCGTATTGATCAGGATGACTCCGTTGGCTGCAGACGAACCGTAAAGAGCTGCGGCTGCAGGACCAGTTAAAACCGATATGCTCTCGATATCTTCCGGGTTGAAGTCGGAGATGCCTTCCCCTCCAGCTGGCGAACTATAGTCGCTGCCGATTTCTCCTTTCGATGAGTTGCCAATTGGCATACCATCAACCACATAAAGCACATTGTTGTTCCCAACAATGGATTTCGCTCCACGCATGATCACACGAGTGGCTCCTCCGATACCGGATGAACTGCGGTTAATCGTAACACCAGCCACTTTTCCTGTAAGTCCGTTCACAAAGTTGGGATCTTTCACGGCATTAACAGCGTCGGACTTCACTTGTTGAACGTTATAACTCAAGGCCTTTTCAGAACGCTTAATACCCAGGGCCGTTACCACGACCTCATCCAACGCTTTTGCGTCTTCCTGTAACACAACGTGTATGGTCGCCCCATCTCCCACTGTAACGAACTTTGAAGCGAATCCAATATAAGAGAAATCAATAACCTCTCCTTTTGCAGCCTGCAAAGAAAATTCTCCGTCTATATTCGTTATCGTTCCAGAAGAAGATCCTTTTATAGAGACATTTACACCTATTAGAGGTTCTCCCTTCTCGTCCTTTACCATTCCTGTTATTTTTTTCTTTTCCGCTACGGGCTTGACCTGCGGAACAATCATGATATACTTATCTTTGATTTTGTAAGAAAATCCAGTACGAGCAAGGATGGTAGTCAAGGCTTTCTCTAAAAAGACCTTATTTAAATTCAAGTCAATTTGTTCTGTTTTCTCTAGTTTAGATTCGTTGAAAGCAACCATATAGCCAGATTGTTTTTCAACTTCCTGTAAAGCCTCTTGCAGTGTGATGTTTTTTTTATTGATAGTAATCTTCACTCCACTTTGGGCAAAAGCAACTGTTTGCAATAAAAAACAGCTAAAAATTATAAAAGAAATTGATTTTAATCGGTAAAAATTCATAGATTTGAACGATTTTTAGTGTTAGATCATAATTTTATTCTCAAAAGTAAAGCATCAACTTTAATGCTAAAAAGCTAGATTTCATATCCGGGATGAGGTGGCACCCTTGTTCCGGATACTTTTTGGCATAAGCATCTATATTTTAAGGTTAAACAAATTCTATTTTGAGCGACTATTTTCGTTGCTTTTGAAGTCCTTTGATATAGCAAATATCACCATCCAAACGATAACTGAAAGTTCCCACAACTTCTTGCATGATTGTCATTATATCATTTATGCTTGATTTTTCATGGAAACGAAAATTATACTTATCGTCATTGAACAAATTGGCGTTATACTGAAAAGTAACCGCATATCTGTGTTCCAAAGTAGCCAAAACGTCCTTGATCGTCACACCCTTGAACACAAAAAGACCTCTTTGCCAAGCCGTTACATCCTCAATATCAGCCTTAAGCAGTTGGACCGCAGATGTATTTCGCTGATAAACAACCTGTTGCCCCGGATTCAATATAAAATTTTTCGAACCGCCCCCAAAATCAACTTTTACCTTCCCATGAATGAGTGTCGTAGTCATTTCTCCATTTCCGGGATAGGCGTCTACATTAAATTCCGTACCTAATGCAGTTATAGACATATGGTCCGATTTTACAATAAAAGGTTGATCTGGATTTTTCTTTACCTTGAAGTTGGCTTCTCCCACCAGATATACGGTACGGGTGGCTCCGTTAAATACTTCTGGGTAAAAGAGCAATGTCTCAGAATTTGTCTGCACTTCACTCCCATCCGGAAGTTTAATCACAGCCATATCACCAGCAGATGTGAAGTGTTGCACCATAGCAACCTCCGACGAAGCGTGATGAGAGATGAAAAAGAAGGTTGCAGAAATAGAAACAGCCAGGATTACTAATGCAGCAACTGAATACTTCCAAACAGATGACAGGAACAGTATTCCCCCTCGTTTGCTTTTACCGATCTTGTTATAGACCTTGTCAAGTGAGATCAATGTACTCATATCAACATTTCCATCCGTCTCTTTCCACAAGCTCTTCAATGCCGCTTCCTTTTCTTCTGCATGCTTTTCATCAACCAACCATCGATACACTTCTTTGGTTAGGTCTTCACTTGGGCTCGAAGCCACAAATGCACTTATTATTCTTTGAATGTAATTCTTCATCTTAAATTGCTCTATATAATAGATACAACTTGCTAAAAGGAACTACTCAATCGAAATAGAAAAAAAATGCGATTAAAATGATTTTTTTTAATTCTTGAAGCACCAGATAAATGTGGCGTTCCACAGTACGAATGGAAAGTTTAAGATTATCAGCTATTTCTTGATTACTCAGACCCATCTGCCGACTCATTATAAATACCTTTCTCCTCTGCGGGGGCATATTGTCTAAAGACAATTTAATTAAAAGTTGAAGTTCTTTAGCGTATAGTTTATCATGGATATCAAATTCAGATAGGGAAGAAAAATCTTCTTGAACAAAGCTTTCCTGATAATTAAGCTCTATGGTTTTTCGTTTTAAGAAATTATACATTTGGTTACGCGCCATCGTGTAGATATAACTATCCCACGTTTCTTTATCATTCCATATCTCCGGATTATCCCACAATTTAACAAATATATCTTGGGCTAGATCTTCAGAATCCTCCTCAGACTTCAAAATTTTCCATGCGAAAGCCTTTACCTTCGGATAAGTGGAGATAAAAAACAGCTCAAATTTTCGTCTTGTTTCCTGTTCATTTAAGTTTACCATATATATTCAATCCTTTAAAAATTGTGGTATTTGTATCATTTATGATTTATTAAGTAATACGATAGCAGTGGATCAACTAATTCTGAGGGTGCAAAAGTATAAATTAAAACAACATCCTAAATGATAATTCGAATTATTGTTACCAACCAACAATTCTACAAAAATGCATTTACCTTAGCTGCGCTTGAGTTTCCATGAGATAGAAACAAGATAAAAGGCAGATGAAAATAGGATATCCTATTCTCATCTGCCTTTTTTATAAGATTGTTGGTAAGCATCTTAGATCTCACCAAAACATACCAGATCGGTTTTGAAACAAGACCGGATTATTGGGCCGGCTTGGGGGATTTGCGGTCGAAGAAGGGGTTCTTGGACGACGCACTGAGGTATGACGTTCCCGGCTCTCATTAACGGTACTGATACAAATTTAAATATAACTCCTCAGTCTCTGCCGGAGTTGGCTACATTCTTGTCAGCAAGTTCTTTGACTGGGACGAATTATTTGACGGCATTTACAAACGAGGTTTGGTCGTCTTCGGGCGGTCCTCAATACGGCGAAAAAACAAAGATAAGCCCTTCGTATCAAACTATCCCTGCTGGGGTTAATTCTCTCAAGTGGAATTCAATTGCTATGACGGCTACATTTACTGTGCCATCTGGTGGGTCTGGGGATCCGGACAGAAAGGGCGGTTTGTGGATTTCGCTTTATGCTCACTTTTACAACGGCTCCACTTATCTAGGTCGGCAGTTTATGGGTACGGTTGGCGGTATGGGTACAACTCGAACTTACAACCTTAGCGG
The DNA here is from genome assembly GCF_013409575.1 of Macellibacteroides fermentans. Taxonomy (NCBI): domain Bacteria; kingdom Pseudomonadati; phylum Bacteroidota; class Bacteroidia; order Bacteroidales; family Porphyromonadaceae; genus Macellibacteroides; species Macellibacteroides fermentans. The sequence continues at coordinate 84,675 of NZ_JACCCY010000002.1, forward strand.
ATCAATATCAGCAGGGCAATGCTCTGTGCCAACCAATGCAAATCGGGTGTACCTCTATGCGCAATTTGCTTGCGATGTGAGGTATACAACTCAAATAGCTCCGGATTGCACGCTTAATTTTACAGCACTGCCCTCGTTGGCTTACTTTGCCAGCTCTACAGGGGTTTATAAGACTCAGGTCGCTCCCGATGGAGTTGCAGTAGCCCGTGATGCAAGCAATTACATCCACATTAAAGCTGGGAATAATAAGATGCTTTTGTCATTTATGGGCGATATAGACTCAAACAGTATTGCTCAGAAGCTTTTAACGATGAGTATAGCTGCCAGCGGACTGATCGTTAATAGCGGGGGTTACATGCGGATAGCGGGATTAGCCACAGGATTGTATGTTACAAAAGTGAGTACCGGCGTCTGGAAGATCACGCATAATATTTACTCCAATTGGGGGTTGGGGCCATCCTCCTATACTGTACATCCTACGGTGGCAAATGCTGGATATAACATCCCTGCGTACATCTATCAGTCGGCTTCCGATACTGTGAGCTACAATTGGACGGAGATTCGTGCCATGAATCATCAGGGGGTATTAGTAGATACAGAATTTTATTTAACAATTATGAGGATATGAGAAAGCAGATAGGAAAATACGTGTACTGTCTTAAGGAGGATGGCAACATTGATGTGCTGTTTAACGAGGGAAGTGATGAACATTTGATTATGGTGTTTATCAAGAGAGGGGCGCAAATTTACAGTCAAGGGGAAGTGACAAACCCCGACTATATTGAGATACAAACTAATGCAATATTAATATTCACCGGTCAAATAACGATGGAATAATGGCAGTAAAAGACTATACGGTAATAATACAATCGGCAGACGGGGTTATCTCCGAAACAGTTCTTAAGTCGATATCTCCTTCAAGGCTGGGTCAGATTCTTAAAGATCTTGCCGAAAAAGGTCAGGCGGTTGAATTGACTAAGGTTGATAAGATAGAAGGCAGCTCGCTTATGACACAGGCTCAAAAGGATAAGCTTGAGGGCCTTGTTAACTACGTCCATCCGGCGAGTCATCCGGCTACGATGATTAGCCAGGATTCAAACAATCGTTTTGTGTCTGATGCTGAAAAGGCAACTTACTTGGATAAGTATACAAAGAATGAAGTCGACAACAAGCTGTCGACCCTTGTAACGGGGTTAGACTGGAAGGAAGCTGTAAATACATTTGCGGATCTTGCAACCACCTATCCTAATCCGGATGATGGATGGAGTGTGTATGTTAAATCGGAAGATATAACGTACACCTTTAACGGCACTGCGTGGGTTACATCATCGCAGGGCGATATCCCATTGGCTACGACCACGACAGCCGGTAAAATGTCGGCCGCTGATAAAACGAAGCTTGACGGTATAGCTGCCGGCGCTACAGTTAACGATACGGACGGCAATTTGAAAAACCGCGCAAACCATACCGGAACACAGTTGGCTGAAACGATATCGGATTTCGCAGCAGCATCAAGGGGTGTTGTGTTGGCTGGTTTGTCTTTGCTTTCGTCGGCAGCAATTACAGCTTCAGATACGATCTTGTCAGCCCTGGGTAAGCTGCAAAAGCAAATAACCGACTTATCAGCTGTCGTAAATAGAGATAAGGGCGTCAGTAACGTGTCTACACTGGTTTCTATGCCTACGGCCAAACGTTTGGTTTATGCGACCGTAACAGCGGCGACAACATTGTCCTTGTCAGCCGATTTAGAAGTCGGAGACGAGCTTCATGTCGTCGTATACAACAACTCAGCTTCGGCTATCACTCAATCTCTTCCGAATTCGGGAAGCTTTATGTCCTTGTCTGGCGCTGCGATCAGCATCCCGGCATCGGGACGTGTAGAGATAAATGTCTTATGTGTTGCAGCAACAACCTACCTAATACGAGCACTGTAATGTTAAGGCGTAGGACAATATTAAAAGCGGCTGAGACTCCAACGGGAGATTTAAACACAAAGTTGTTATTGCATTTTGATGGGTCTGTTGTAGACGCGTCTCCCTATTCGGTGCCCGTTTTGGCAGAAGCTGGAACATCCTTCGCTGCAGGAAAATTCGGGCAGGGGTTTATTGGTAAAAACATTTCCTCGGCCGCGGATCCGTCTCCGATAACTACTCCTGATGGGTATATAAGTGACATTATAAAAGGAGACTTTACGTTTGAATGTTGGTTTGAGGAGTCAACAATAAGTAACACCGCAGGAGCAAGTCTTATCACGACTGCTATTAATTCGGATGGAAGTAAGTTTGCTTTTGGAATCGGGGTTTCACCTAAATACAACATACCTCCTATGAGTCGTGCGATAACTGTTACGGAAGGTTTCTCTGGGAGTTATTCTCCTATTGCTGGATCTGTTATTGATGCCTCTTATTTATCTGGGTGGTGCCATCTTGCCCTAACAAGACAGGGGTCTGTTTTGAGACTGTTTCTTAACGGTACTCTTGTAGGGGTTAATAATTCCTATACGTACGATGGAACAGGGAATGATGGCGTGAGGACGTATATCGGTATAGATACCACTTTGATAGACGAATTACGAATCTCAAATATAGCACGTTGGACGGCTAATTTTACACCACCGGCGGCACCTTATTAATATTAATCATTTAAATAAATAATAAAATGGCAACACTTACAACATTAACATTTGCCGCCGACGGAGTTGGCCGCTTTGTTTCATCCGCAGTTCAATTAAACAACCGTGTAGCATCCGTAGCAGTTGCTTTGTCAGCCGCCGGATCTATCTCTATTGAACGCAGCTTAGATAGTGTAAACTTTAGCACCGTGTCCGAATTTTCAAAATCACTTTCGGCTGCAGGTCGTTTAGAATTTGGTTTGTCAGATGCTCCGCAGGGTCAGTTTATTCGGATAGTTACAACCGTATTGCCAACTTCAATCAAGGTGCTGTCATGAAACTAAGTAATTTCAGTTTGTCAGCATTTTCGTTGTCTAGCCGGATATCTACCCCCGGACTAGATAACGATACCCTGCACGGATTCGAATACACGCCCGGGCAAAATGATGACCGGGTAGACTTCATCGGAAACATGGCCTACAACGTCCAAAAGCCTATACAGTCCGCTATGCGCCCGTTTGAGGAGATTATCACCACTAAGCAGCGTTTTTATCAGCACGATAATGTAGCTTTTAGAATTGACGGTTCTGCCTCTCATTTGTTTGATCCGGCTTATCTTCAAAAGGTGAGTATTCCGGAGTTTTGGTATGGAGCGCGTTTTGACTCAGTACGTAACAAAGTGCAAGTGTGGTTTAGTCTTGTGCCTGTGCCCGGGTTTATGCATATTGCTCAACAAGCGGTGTGTCGTTATCCTGGTTATATTGATGGTACTGGCAAGGCTTGTTCTCATTCTGGTTATAAATACCCGAATAATAAGAATCTGATTGAATTTACTACAGCGTGTCAATTAACGAGCGAGGACTTGTTTGTCCTGCCTTACTACACCTACAACGCTCTGTCGTTATTGCTGTTGCATGATATCGGAAGGCGTAACGCTCAAGCGGTTTGGTCAGGCTTGCGGTCAGGATCTACCTATTCAAACATCACTTCTGGGAAAACAGACGTGCTGACGGCGCCTTCTGGCGAGGCTCCGGCGGATGCTGAAACGGCATCAAACAAGCCGTTCCGATGGCGATTTATAGAAAATATCTATGGTGATTGCTGGAAGATCTTGTCAGGTGTGTATTGCAATCAAGTAGGTGCGGATCGTCGTGTTATGGTGTGTCCGGATCCGTATAAAGCGAATACGAGTAGCGTTATATCGGCTGATTATGTTCAAGCTTGCATCATCGCTGCTGGCGAAGGATGGCTAAAGGATACTAATTTGCCGTGGATTAATGCGAAGGCTTACGGAGCTAGTTCGACTACAGGATACTCCGATTATACATACAACAATACAGCGGATAAGACTATCCTGCTTGCTGGTGGGACCTCGGGCAGCGGTGCGAATGACGGTCCTTTCTACTTGTATTCGTACGCCTCTGCTTCGTTCCGGTCCATCAACATTGGCGCGCTCTTTGCCTCGATTGACCGATTGCCCGCGGCGACGCAAGTCGTCGTTCCGGCTGTATAATATATAAGGGTGTGGCGCTTTGCTGATTGCTGGTGGGAACTCGAACAACGGTGCGAATGACGGGCCTTTCTACTTGAATTCGAACAACTCTGCTTCGAACCGGAACATCAACATTGGCGCGCTAATTGCTAATATTTTTTTTGCAAGCGCCACATCCAAGCACCGAAGGTAGTGCGATAATTTCTAATACTTCTTTAAAGGTGGGCTGGTAGCTTTGGCGAACGTCCGCCGGAAGTAGCAAAGATTAACTAAAATTTATTTCAATGAAACGAATAAGAATTGACTATGAAGATATGATACGTATGGACAACCTGCTTGCGGCGGATATAGTTGTTAGGCAGGGAAAGAAATACACAAGGGATATGAGAAAGTGGGATGCCAATTGGCAAACCAATTTCCAGCTCTTGTATGATGATTTGATAAACGAAACGTATACGCCTCTTCCGTGTCGTGAAAGCGTCCGGATGACTGACGGAGGTAAGGTGAGAAACATTAAGGAGGCGATGCACCGGGATAAGATTGTGGCTGAAATGATTGTTCAGGCGCTTGATCCGATCTTCACCCCAACATTCATAAACAGGACGTATGGCAACATTAAGGGCAGGGGTCCATTAAAATGCCAGCATCAAGTCATTAAAGATTTGAATAAAATTGAGAATCCGTATTGCCTTAAAATTGATATTCGAAAGTATTATGAGTCGGTTGATCCTGATATTATGATGGATGTGATTAGCCGAAAGATCAAAGGCAGTCGCGTTCTTAGGCTTATATCTGTCGTCATGAACTCTCACGGACATCTTCCTATTGGCGGTAGGCATAGCCAGTTGTTTGGGAATATCTATTTAAGCGAATTGGATCATTATGTTGTTCAGGTGCTTGGTCTTAAATCTTACGAGCGATACTGTGATGATGTGGTGATATTCGATAAGGATAAAAAGGTTTTACATACTGCTTTGAGGGATATCAGGGAATATCTTACAACAAAGCGAAAGCTGGATATAAAGCCCAACTGGCAGGTGTTTCTTGTTGATTCGCGAGGTGTTGACTTCTTAGGGTCTGTTTTCTATACGTACAAGATCGATTTAAGAACCAGAACGAAACATCGGCACCGGGCAAAGCTGTCAAGGTTGAATAAAAGGCCTTCTGATCCCCTTTACGAGGATCTCTATATGGCTTCTTTAAATGGTATATTAAAGCACAGAGATACTGATAATTTGATTAAAATATGGAGGATAAAGTATGAAAGAGTATTTAAGAGACATGAGCAACGTGCGGCAGTCCGTGCTGCTTTTAATGAACACAAAAGAAGGGTTAAGGCATTGGAGGCTGAACTTCAATATTACGGAGATGTTGCCGACCGAATCAGGCGAAGAGAACACGAGTCAAGGAACGCAGTATGAGTGTGACTTTGTTCCGGAAGAGGGCGGAATTGAGGGTAATCCTCCATTATTTGAAGAGTTTGAGGTGTTGCTATTGGACCGGGGATTGTCTATCGAAGAAATTGAGCAAATAAAAGCGGACTATGATGGATTTGTGGACTCCAACAAAGAAGCGTTTCCTTAAGAAGTCGTTTAAAGGCCGGAGGGTTTTTATAGGATCGGTATTGCGAACCCCTTTAGTCGTCGCAGATTATGAGTTAACGTACTCACAAAAGAGTGAGGATAAAGAACTGCTCGTTTTGCAGCTCATTATAGGAGGTTCTTTAAGAATGTTATGGACGGAAGCATATAAGTTGATTAATACGATCAAAGAGGCTGAGAAGGCGAATAGAGCACCTCCGTTTTATACAAAGATTATTCAATCTAAAGGCTATTATGAGTTTGCAAAACTAACCAAGTCAGAGAAGGATAGTCTTAATTTTAAATAAGATTTAAATACAGGTTAAATGAGATTGAAAATCATTGACCTGTATTTGTTTTAACACATTTCGTTTCAAAAAGCGTTACATTTCGTTTTGCCGATTATAAGTGAGGAGGAAATTCAAAAACTACATGCTACGATCGGCCGCCTAACCGTCGAACGGGATTTTTTAGCAGATGCCTGCAAGAGAGCCGGTCTAAAAAAGAAATGAGACAACTTGTAAATCCCAGGCATAAAGAGCTCAGCGTTCGTTCACAAACGGAATTATTGGAAATACCAAGAAGTACACTGTATTACAAACCGATAGGAGAAAGTCCTGAAAATTTGGAAATAATGCAAAAGATGGATAAGCACCATATTGAACATCCCACTTGTGGCGTGTTGGGGATGCAGGATATGCTTCGTTTAAATGGATTTCAGATAAACCACAAACGAATCCGACGATTGATGCGCTTGATGAATATCCGGGTCAAATATCCTCAAAAAAGCTTGAGTAATCCGGGTGCCCGCAAGTACATCCTCCCTTATCTGCTTCGGGGACTTGATATTGTAAAGACAAATCAGGTGTGGTCCATAGATATCAGTTACATTCCTATGAAACAGGGGTTTATGTATCTAACAGCCATCATGGATGTGCAAAGCCGCTACATTGTGGGCTGGAGCTTATCCAACACACTTGAGAAAAGTGTTTGCCTGGATCTGGTTGAAGAGTCGATCAGAAAGTATGGTGCACCGGAAATCATCAACTCCGACCAGGGTGTTCAATTTACCAATCCGTCTTGGATCGAAACGCTTAAAGAAAATGGTATTAAAATAAGCATGGATGGAAAAGGACGTGCCAAGGATAATATCTGGATTGAACGATTTTGGCGCACGATCAAACAAGAGTATGTATATTTGAATCCGTGTGATGACGGACTGGAGCTTTATAAGGGAATCAGGAAATATATGCAATATTACAACTACAACCGGGCGCATCAGGGGATAGGAAGACAAATTCCCGGTGTGGTGTATAAAACGGTTGCCTGAGCGTTCTTTTCTTTTAAATGCAAAGAAAAGGTATGCTCCGATTCTTGAAAGGCTAAAATGAACAACCCTTCGCTAAAGCTACGGGTTGGCCTTGCATGAATCTACTCATACCTTAAAAAAGCATTGAAAAGAAAAAAACGAATAAAAATATTAAAAGGCCTTCATATAGGTAAAAGGCTGATCAAGTGGTCGAAAAAGAGGGAGTACTATACACTTCAAAAGAGAGATATTAGTGTTTAATGTCATTTCGTTGATAATAACTATTGATTGGAATAATTTAATACGTTAATTAATAGATAGCATTGAATATGGGAGATTTTGGGGAATTATCGTATAAAAACAACAATAACACCGTAAAGGTTACTACATAAAGTAATAAAAGCTTATGGTAAATAAAGTTATTTTAGCATTAGTGCTTTTTTTTGTCTCATGTATTTTACAAGCTCAAACAATTATTAGCGTTGATCGTTACTGTTTAAGAAAAAATGTGGCGACATTATCACAAGCCTTGATTGATTTAAAAGGGAAAGAGTTCGTCACTAATTTGTTGAATGATAATGTTAGTTTTTCCATGATTTGTGCTGTTGACAATGAGTAATTTATAAATTGAACAGCCCGGATTTGCCGATCCGTTTTCATATAATGCTGCAATTGATTTTAATCGTTTGATATAATAGTTATAAAATAGCATTGGAAGTAATATAAACGTAATTAACAGTTATTTAAAGTAATTAGTTATATTTGCCTTAATGATTCAGATTACATACACCATACACTGAATTGAAGATGAAGGGAATGCAAATATACACTAGATATATGAATAGAAAAGTTGCCATTATTGTTTTTAGCTTTTGTGTAAGTATTGTATATTTTGGATGCATTCCTGCAAAAAAGTACACGGAAGCCTTTCGATTCAATAATAAATGCCAATGTGACTCCATATTGATAGAAAGCAATCAATTTTTAATTGATAATGATAGTTCATTATATAGTATATTTAAAAAAGCTCCATTCGATTACAGTTTATTTATTGATACGGGATTTGTAACAATTAATAATAGAAAGTACTATTATTTAATGGCCGGATTAGATATCGACACAATTGGGTTATTAAACATTTCGAACGATAAATATTTATATAAGAGAAATCGTAATGAAGCAGGTGTGTTGTTATTTGATTTTAATTCAAAAATTGGTAATAGTTGGATGATAAACCGTGAAGGCTTCTTTAAAAGCTATAATATTGTGTTAAATGAAATAAAGTATAACTCTTATATTGGAGATAGCGTTTATTGCTTTACTCTAGACTATAAAGGGCCTAAATTTTCTAATGGTTACTATTTTGTTCGGTTTGAGGTTTCCAAATATTATGGAATTACAAGCTTCAGTTTTGATAATGGAATTGATTGTTTATATTCGTTACCCCAAAGAATGTCTAGTGTTCAAACTCTTTCACATTCAAAAGAGAGATAGTCGTGTTTAACCAAGTTAGATGGATATTTATAGTTTAAGAATTAATGCTCTTACATAGATTTAAAGCTTCACAGATTTTAAAAAACATCCGATGTCTGGAGAATGCGGTTTTTATGCTTGTTATCCAATTTTTAATTTTCATTTAATCGTTTAAGGATTACTGGGTCTTTATTCATAGTAATCAATTATATTTGCCTTGACGTTACAAATTAGAAAAGAAAATGCCACAAGAAAACAGTTATTCCTCGTTTGGAGGTCTTTTTGAAGAAGATAACTCAAATACAAATCAAGCCTACAAATACAACGGCAAAGAGTTGGACCGCATGCACGGACTGGATTGGTACGATTACGGCTCAAGAAATTATGATGCAGCGTTACCCGTCTGGACTACAGTGGACCCGTTAGCCGACCGCCCAAAACAGGCTGGAATGTCGCCTTACTCAGCTTTCGCCAACAATCCAATTAGATATGTTAACTCAACTGTAATATGGGGAGACGCTAACCAAGCGGAAAGATTGAATAAGTCCATAATTAAAAGAATCGAAAGCATAGATAAGAATAGTGAGAAAATTCAAGCTAAAATATGAAAAGATATTTGATTTTTATCCTGTTCTGTTTAATAAATACTGCATGTGTTTATTCTCAATTAAATAAGAAGCCTCATATAGAGTCTGGAATCTTTGTTTGTAGAGCTAATCAATATATAATCTATATGGAAAATGAACAATTAGATTCTGAGATGCCAACCTATGCAATTAAAGCTATAAATTTAAAAAGCAATGAAAGGATAGTGCTTGACAGACAAATAAGTAACAAGTGTGTTAGTATGTCTGATACGGCAATATTGTATATAAAGGGTTCTGATCTAATGCTTTGGGACTTTGAATTGAAAAGAAAGACTGTATACTATAAGGCTAACAAAGACATGAATATTATTGGGGTTAGTTACAATAGAAATACTTCAAGTTTGCTATTAATACAGATTAACTTTAAAACAAATGAGCTGTTTGTTAAGATATTAAATAGCGGAAAACAAATTGTCTTTTGTCAGAAGGTTAAATTCAACGAAATGGAAGGTGTAACTCCTATTTTGAACACTTCGAATAATTTCTTTGTTTTTTCTGTTCAAGATAAATTGTATACTATTGATAGTAAGAATTTGGAATTAAAATTTGTTTCAAATAAATGTGATAGTTACGCCCTAAATAGTGAAAAAGTAATATACTATAGGTTTGTTACAGATGAAAAAACCGAAGGCTATTCTATTGATCTATCAACCAGAGAGAGTAAGAAAATAGACAATTCATTGAATGAGAAAATATATAATTGTGAAAAGTCTTTTTTATTTACAGCTAATATTGATAACAGTTTTACCCCTACATATACTATCTGCAATAAAACTTATTTGTGGGTAAATATTAAGTGGGAAATTACGTCAGAGGCTTTTGTTTATAGAGATAATAAACTAATCGTAAAAATGCCTTTTGAAGGGGGAATAATCAAGGATGATCATTTTCAATGGGAGTTCCGATAATAATTTATATTCCTCAAAACAAGCTCACTCCGAGTTTTTATATGTGGTTTTTGTTACAATAAAGCAAAATTGAGTTTAAGCGCAAAAAAACAAATCAATAGTTCACTTCCTGTTCGGTTTCGTCTATTTGGTAGCCAACCGTAGTGCTCAGAATCTTCGCGATTTTCCTTGCAACCTCAATCTCTTTAGAAACTTCGCATTTCATATGTAGAATGCCACTCGTTTATTGCAGCAATTGATTTTGATCGTTTAAGACAATAGTTATTAGATGGCATTGGAAGTAATATAAACATAAATAACAGTTATTTAAAGTAATTAGTTATATTTGCCTTGACGTTACAAATTAGAAAAGAAAATGCCACAAGAAAACAGTTATTCCTCGTTTGGAGGTCTTTTGGGAGAAGGTACCTCAAATACAAATCAAGCCTGCAAATACAACGGCAAAGAGTTGGATCGCATGCACGTTAATGCAGATTAAAACCGCAGATAGTAGTGTGGTTTATGAAAAGCTAAAAGATAAAAAGAAATGAAAAAAGCATTAGTTATATTGATAGTATCATTTCAACTTATAGGATGCTCTTCGGCAAAAGGTCAAAAAACAAATACTCAATTTTCAGGAGTGTATGAGAGGGAAGAAAGTTCAGAGAAGTTAGAATTAAAATCCGATGGGACATATACGCTCTGGAATCCTGAAATCACATTTACCCCTGTAATAGAACAATGCGATTATGCCTCGACAGGTAAATGGACGATTTTAGCTGATAATGTAATAGAGATTACGAGTGAGAATTATTATACAGAGCAGAAAGGGTTTGGATATGACCTTAAAAAAGAGAATAAATTATCTCAAGATAGCCTGTATATCCAAGTAGTTTTTCCAACGGATTTTCATCCTGTAAACTTAAATTTTACGTTTAATCATAAAAACAACAAATCTATTACTACAGATAAGACTTACATTGTTTTGCCAAAATCTAAATATTTATGGAACAGAAGAACTGCAACAAACCAAATTAGTTTCAATCTAAATGCTGACGTATCGGGAACAGAGATTTATAAAGGCAGAATATTATTTAAAATTTTTGAAGAAAGCATCGATACGGAGAAACATAATTATCTTACAATCACTCTTCCCAGTTTTGATAGATGTTTTTTTGAATTTGAACCTTTTTATCAGGACTTGATTTTAATTAAAAACAAGACTACAATAATATGGCAGGGAGATACTTGGAGTAAATAACTTAAAGCCCGCTTTTCGGGCTTTATCATTACATAATACTTTGCAATTTAGTTTGTTTAAGGAAGGAATCGAGCAGTTCCATTACCACGTTTCTTTTATCGTCCGGGAGTTTTTGGATGTCGGCAATTTTCTTTAGCAAATCCTTTTCTAAAACGGTATCGGTTTTGCCAACGAGATAATCCAAAGACGCATCCAACACATCTGCAATTTTGGTTGCAATCTCAATGGAGGGTTTAATCTCGTTACGTTCATATCTTCCAATGGTAACGGCAATCGTTCCCACTTCTTTGGCTAACTCAGATTTGATATACTGTTTGTGCAATACAGGCATACTCTTCTCCTTAAGTTTTCATATTAGGAGTTGTAGTCTGGCTAGTCTTTTAGCCTTCTATTGAGCAAAATAAAAAGCCCAGAATTGCTGGGTTTTTTGCTTTATAGCGTAGCAACATTCTTTTGCAGATAGTTTTTAAATGTTTATACGGGGATGTACGCTAAAATGTGTCAGTGCGAATTTTTATAGAATACTCGTAGCATTTATTCCATTGATAAGCATCCAATCAGTAACTTTACTAAAATGCCAGAGATGTTCTTGAACATAATTGAATCTAAATAGTATGATTTAGTTGTGTACCTCCTATTTATTCAGTTAATTAGAGGGATTTTCTATATTTTTGATTAATTTCATAGAGATTAAATTGATATACAACCTTTTTCGAAAATTATGAGAAACATGAAAAAAACGAATTTATTTTCAGCAATTACATTCTTATTCATAATGGTTGCATGTGTTGGTACAAAAGATCAATTAGAATATGATTTGATTACAGTAGATGTAAACGCAAAATATCCTAAAAAGGAACTTATTCTTCAAGATTTTATGGACGTGGAATACAGAGCTTTAGAATCTTCCGATGAATATATTACTCAAGGCGTAATTAAAGCGGTAGGTGAAAAAATTATAATAGTAAGTAACCGAAGCGTAGATGGGAATATATTTATTTTTGACCGAAAGAATGGAAAGGGTCTGAGAAAAATAAACAGATTAGGCCAAGGTCCTGAGGAGTATTCACAATTTACAGATATAATCTTAGATGAAGACAATGACGAAATGTTTGTAATAGCATATAGTTCAAGAAAAATATTGGTGTATGATCTTTATGGAAATTTTAAAAGAAAGTTCAAGTTTGTAAACGAAATGGAATTTTATAATTACACATTTAATTACGATAATGAGTTCTTGATTTGCCACAAGGGTTACTCTCCTGGAGTTGAAACGGAACGTTCTTCACATATACTTATTTCCAAACAGAATGGGCAAATCAAAAGAGAAATTGAATTGCCATATAGTGGAGTAATTAAAACTCCAGTTATAATAGAAGGAGAGGGAAGTATTACACCTGATTTTTACTTAACTATTCCAAATCAAAAAGATTGGGTAATTATGAGGACATCATCTGATACAATTTATAACTATTCAGCTGATAAAATATTAACTCCTCTCATCGTAAGGACTCCTTCAATTCAAACGATGAACCCTGAAGTTTATTTATTTCCTACCGTTATTACAGATCGTTATTATTTTATGAGAACAATGAAGAAGGAAATAGATTTTACCACCTTTAAAGGATTTCCCGGAACTGATTTAATGTTCGACAAGCAGGCAAAATCTATTTTTGAATATGTTGTGTTTAATAATGATTTTTCACCCAAACGAGAAATTTCGTTAGGTAAGAAACCCAATAGCACTATGGCTACATGTCTGACCTTAAATGCATCTGACCTTGTAGATGCGCTTGAGAAAAACGAATTGAAAGGCGAATTAAAAGAAATTGCCCAAGAGCTAAATGAAGAATCCAATCCCATAATTATGTTAGTAAAACATAGAAATTAAGTCAAGGTTGTATGTAGAAGGTGGAATTAATGAGTGTTTATTGTATTAACAATTGAATCTCGATGACAGATGAAAAAAATAGTTAAGCTAGTTGCAATTCTCTCCATTATTATATTTTGTAAAATAAATAACATATATGGGCAGACTTATGAAGAGACATATAATCTCAATTTCAAAATTGTCGATAATGTTTTTCGCGGATGGATCGCTGATGTAAATGATTCCTATATCAGTTATGTAACTGATACTACTGATCTGAGCGGACCTATCAAATTTTTCCAAAAAGAAAGATGGGGTTTCAGAGAAAAAATGAATTTGAATACGTACAGTTCGGTGATTTTACTTCCACCGCTCTCCGATGACATTTTAAAAGTAGAAATATCCTATAAAAGTAAAAATCTGAAGACCGGCAGATTGTTTGTTTATTCAATGAATCAAAAAATGGATATATTCAAAACGGACAGTATTCTCCTGCAGAACAATGACAAATTTGAAGAAGACTTTGTTGAAATAAACACCAAAGATTTGTGCTTTTTATTTTTCAAACTGCGAGCGGTTGGAAAAGACAGCACCTATACTAATAATTTTAGTTCAGTCAAGACATCCATCCCTCAAGAAATATCAATTAATCGGATAGAGTTGCTGAATGGCAATATGAACATCAACACTCTTCCGTTTCAAGATATTAAGGCATCAACTTTAGATAAATCCAAAGTCCTACCTTTATCATCGGACACTTTGCTGACAGAAAAACAACTTTCTCACATTTCCAAAAGAATTACTGCACTCGGCGAAACGGTGCATGGAAGTGGTAAAATTGGTTGGGCTAGCAGCGAATATATAAAATCGAGCGTACTGAATAATCAGACAAATCTAATTTTGCTAGAACATCCAACATTGATGATGCTTTTTTTCAACAAATATATTCAAGGCAGTAATTCTATTGATGAAGATAAACTAAAAGAAGTTATAAAAATGAATATTAGAGAAGCTGAACCTATGATAGAATTATCAAGATGGCTTAGGAATTATAATAAAACGGCTGTTGAAAAAGTAAATTACTTGGGTATTGACTGTCAATATGAAAATAATGAATTGGATTTTTTCCTAAAAGATTATTTGCTAACACTCAATAAAGAAGCACGTTCATCAGCAGTGGATTCAATAGTGTCCGTTTTGCAAATAAGAGATGTCGAAAAAATAAAGGATATGGCAGTAACAACACTTCATATCATCGAAAATAACGAAAAAGAACTAAGTAGCGCTATAGGAAAAGATCTTGCAATCATTACTTTCTACTTGAAAAGTCTAATAGAAACTGAAATAAAAAATGAAAACAGTTACTACGAAAGAGACTACCGAATGTTCAAAAACGTCTCTTTTTTTATAGATAATCTTTGTAAACCTAATCAAACGATTGTTGTTGACTGCCATCTTGGCCACGCAAATTACATGAATATCATCAACATTCCGTATCATAAATCATTTGGATATTATATGAAAAAAACTTACAAAGATGAGTATGCCTGCATTGCACAAACAGTATATCAAGATACAGTAAAAGCATTTTTTGGTCATGAGCTTGAAAGAAGAGAGCTTCTGTTACCTTCTCAAACCAGTTTGGAGGCTGTTTTTTCAAAATCGGGTATAAAATATGGTTATATTGATGCAAAAGAATTGGATGATATTGTCAAAATACGCATGCAAGGAGCGGGCCATAATCAGTCAATAAACGAAGATTACATCAAACCCAAGGATCAGATACAGGGTGTGTTGTTTATAAATTGATTCTTACAATATAACAGCAAAAGTTGAACCGTATGCACGGCCTGTATTGGTATTATAATTATGGTGTCAGATATAAGGGTGCGGTGAAATCAGAGAGGACTTCTATTCTTATTTTTAAGGGTGGATAGAGTCTTTTGAGTCTTATATATAAAGTAATATTATTATGAAGAAGATATTTGTTTATTGTGGGATGGCTTTATCTCTATTTTGTATGGATGTTTCGGGAGTTGGTGTGGCAGAAGATAAGCCAACAGTACGTAAAGCGGCTGCTCCGCTCTATCGCGACCCGATAACAGACGGTGCTGCAGACCCTGTGTTGATATGGAACAGACAGGAGAAAACATGGTGGATGCTCTACACGCAGCGCAGAGCGAATCAGGAAACAGCGGATGTAGCTTACTGCTACGGCAACGGAATAGGCATTGCTGAGTCTGCCGACAATGGCAAGACTTGGGTATATCGCGGCACCCTCGACTTGAATCTTGAACGTGGTCATAATACATTTTGGGCTCCCGATGTGGTATATCACGACGGCAAATATCATCTTTTCGTGTCTTACATAAAAGGTGTGCGCAATCATTGGGGAGGACAGGCTCATATCGTGCACTTTGTAAGTGACAACCTGTGGGACTGGGAGTATAAAGGCAGTCCTAAACTGTCGTCGGACAAGGTGATCGATTGCACGCTGATGAAAGGCGACGACAATGTGTGGCGTATGTGGTATAAAGACGAGATGGCTGGTGCCCACACTATGCTCTCGGAAAGTAAAGACCTCGACAACTGGTCGCCGGCCAGAGAGGCTATTGGCGGAGGTGCGCATGAAGGTCCGAAAGCTTTCAAGTATGCAGGATATTATTGGATGGTGACAGACGAATGGCATGGCATGAGAGTGTATAAATCGTCGGATCTGGAGAAATGGGAAAAGCAAGGATTGATTCTCGACAAGCCTTCGCAGAGAAAAGATGATACCCCCAGCGGTGCGCATGGTGATGTGGTGGTGCTTGGAGATAAGGCGTATGTGTTCTATTTTACTCATCCGGGCAGAAAGTCTCATACCCAGGATGCGCACGACGAAAACGGAAACGTGCCCTACGAGCTGCGCCGTTCATCTATTCAGGTGGCTCCTTTGGAGTACATAAACGACACATTGGTGAGTAACCGCGATATAGACTTCTACTTCTATCTTCCCGAAATGGCAGATTAAAAGTTAAAATCACATTTATGCAAAATAAATTAAACAATAGAAAATGCGTAAACTATTATTACTGACATCTCTGCTTATGGTGGGAATATCATTCAGCATGGCTAAAAAGAATGAAAAAATAAATCCGCCCTCTTTCCCTATCTCGTCCAACAAAACACTCGTTCCTCAGCCAGAGGGACTGTGGGCTATTGCTACCGGATGGCAAGACGACTGGATGACGGGATGGAAGTATGCCAACCCAACTTCGGAAGAACAAAGCGGCGATTGGCACATATTGAAAGGTTCTATTGTGCTTCCGCAGGGCGAAATGAAGCTGAGGGATGCTTACAAAGAGCTGAAACCGGGTTTGATTAAGTATGTGCGAAGATATGAATGGACTGGCAAGGAGCCGCTCACTCATGCCACTCTTTCTGTGAGATGGCGCATGGAGGGGGAGAATCTTTCCCTTTTTATGCCGGGTATATTGTATTATGGAAATAAGAATGGTGCTGCCGTAAATTCAAATATTATTCCGGTGTATGAAGGTAAAGAGGGCGAATTTGCTATTTTTGAGGATCATCGCTTTCCGATGCCTTTCGTTATGCTTGAAGATGGTGCAGCTAAGAATGCCGCTGCCATTCACACTACCCCGAGTCCGGTTAGAGGAGCCGTGTTGGCAGACCAGTGGTGGTCGATGGGTGTGGAGGCAGGTAAAGGTTACACCGACTTTGTGCTTTATAGCGGACCTATCGGATACAACAAGCAGCACAGCGTTGCAAAGGCTCTGCAGCAACGACCGATGAGATATTCAGACACTTATATCACTATGGAACCGGGAAAGGTGATTGAAAAAGAGTTTTATATAGAAACATATGCCATTTCTCGCCCAGGTACTGGCTTCCAAAAACCGGTTTACACGTCGATAGACATACATAAACCGTATGATGTTGACAAATTTGCCGACTTCCAATCCATTATTGAGAGCAAGTACAGATTTGCGCTGGACCGTTGGTTTGGGTTCGATTCCGAAAAGCAAGGCTTCTGCATGTACGACCTCTCAATGAGAAAGGATATTGTGATGGGGTGGTGCGGTCAGGCTGATTCGCCCGGCTATGCTTTGCAGGTTCTTGGTTCAATAATTGGCGACGGCTCGATTCCTGAGAAAATACAAAAGTCTATGGACTACCTGTCAACTTTCCCGGTGGATGAGACTACGGGTGTTTTCCCTGTAGGATTCAACGGAGAGAAATATCATGGAGGAGATCATGTATCGTGCGGACAGGCAATGTATAATTTCTCGAAAGCAATAGAGTCCGCACGCAAAAGCAAAAAATACAACACCGCAAAATGGGAAGCATTTCTGAAGAAGAGTGCCGAGGGGCAGAGTATACGTATTCTCGACCCGGGCTGGAATCCGGTTTCCACTGCCGAAGGTTTCTATATAGCTCCTCTTATCCGCGCCTCTAAACTGTTTAAGAACAAGAAATATGAGCAGGCAGCCGTTAAAGCCGCTCAGGTGTTTGCCGACCGGCATTTGCAGATGAACGGATGTTATTGGGGTGGTACGCTTGATGCAACCTGTGAAGACAAGGAGGGTTCGTGGGCGGCATTTCAAGGGTTTCTCGAACTTTACGAGCAATTGGGCGAGAAGAAATATTTGGATTGGGCAAAGCACGCTATGGATGTGTGTCTCAGCTATACAGTTGTGTGGGACATCCCTCTTCCTGCAGGCAGAATGGCCGACTATAATTTCAAGACAACCGGATGGACAGTCGTTTCACCGCAGAATCAACACATCGACGTGTATGGTGTTATTTTCACTCCTGAGATTTATAAGATGGGCACATACCTTAAGGATAAACGCTTGCAGGATCTTGCCAAAGTGATGTTTCGCTCGTGCTATCAGCTGACCAACATTTATGGTTCGCAGGGGGAACAGCTTCAGCAGACCAATTTCGCACAGCACGGAGATATGAGTAATGTGTATAAACTGCGTGGCGGATATTCGGAAGGGTGGACCGTGTTCTGGATTACAGCCCACTTCCTAAATGCCGGCGCACGATTCATGGAAATGAATGTCATCCCATGATATTAGTCCATTTAATAATATGTTGTAATACAGTAAGTTGTTGATTTGTATAGATTGCAGATGACAAATGAAAAGCATCTGTCATTTGCATCTGTCATTCTTGAAACCCTTTACTGGAGAGGGTTCTGAACTGAAAAATGATACATGAGAGATACTTTTGCATTTAATTCGTGCTGCAGAATTGCAGCATGAAATTCTTTAAATTTGGTGCTTAAAATAATTTGAAAGAGGCGATTGTATTATACTTATAAGTTCGGAAAAGTATGGAGGTTGTAATTACTTGTCCTTTACCACTTCCTGCTTTAATGCTAATTCTCTATGCCATCTCTCTAATGTATTATTTTTGAAAATGAACATATAGAATTCATCGTCCTTGTAAAAGTCTCTGTAGGATAATACCTCCACTTGTACTCCATTTTCTATTTTCTTTTCAGCAATAGTGTAATTGCTGCCTAAGATCTCTGTAACTTGCTGTTTGGACATTCCTAATTCAAGTTTATTCATCTTTTCGCTTGTCATATTTACTACAGATGAACAGGCGGTTGTTATAAGTACTAAGATAAATAGTATACAGATTCTTGTTTTCATATTTTAATACGTATAGATTGTATTATAAATATAATTAATGTATTTGACAAATGTTTAATTTGATTTATTGATTTTAATTCGTTTTGCTTTTTAGTTCCAAGGTGTGGTAAAATACAAAAGAGCAACTGCTTTTGTTGCAGTTGCTCTTTTGTAGAGCCGAAAGCCGGACTCGAACCGGCGACCTATTCATTACGAATGAATTGCTCTACCAACTGAGCTATTTCGGCGTCTTTTTTTATTTTCGGGTGCAAATGTAATCAGTCTAATCGATATCTGAAAGAAGTTTTGTTAAAAATTCGTCCAATTCAGTGTCCAAATCTTTTAACAAAGGATCGTCTGCACGTAGCATATCATCGTCAACAAACAGAAGTTCCTCTATCTCAACAAAATCATCGTCCGTAAGAGTTACAGATAATGGTTTCATAAAATAGTCGCGGTCAAACACTCCTTTGTTTGCCAGAGAGGTGAGGGCTGCCTTGCTGGATTCGGCCACCCGTTTGTTAAATGCATCTTCGTCGTCGCTGTTGTTTATCCAATCGAATATAATGACCTTATCCAGCAACTTTTCATTGTCGTCGTATATCTGTAATTCGCCGCTTTCCTGGTCTGCTTGCAGAAATAAGTCGCTGATAAAGCCGGCGGACTCATTCTTTGCCACTTTATCGATAGCCGACAAAATTGCAGTTTCGATTACAGCTTGTACCTTTGCATTATTTGTGCTCATATAATATCGTGTTAATTCTTGTTCGTATAATTTGCCAAAAGTAATAAAAAAATAGCAAACAAGGTGTTATTCCTTTCCAAATTGCATGTTAAGTTTGTTGTTGGCTTGTATACGGGAGGTGATTACCTGCTCATAGAGTGTGAGTAGTGCCACATTGCTGTCTTTTTCGTCGCTTGTCTGTTCTTTGAATAGTGCCAACGATTTTTTTGCCCAATCGAGTGCTTCATTAAACTTCCCGACCATTTCGTATCCTACGGCTATATTGGCGGCTGCTTCGGCTTTTGATTTCTTGTTTGTCTGCGCTTCGTAAATGGATTGCCAGATGGTTAAGGCTTCTTCCCATTTCTCTTTGGCTGCAAAGGCTGATGCCTGTTTCCATCGGGTGCCCGAATTGGTGTAATACCAGCGTTGTGCCTGTTCCCAGTGCGGAACAAAGTTTCTGTAGGCTCCGGAAGTCAGGTAGGCTGCTGTTTCTCGTAATGCAACTTCTGGTTTGGGGAGGTAGCTGTCGAGGGTTCTCAGGTTGCTGGCTCCTTCCGACCAAAACAAACTGTCTGTAAGATAGATGGTTGCCATGGAGTTGTTTCTCCCCGGCATATAGGCTCTCAATACGGCGGTTGACTGTACCTTGATGGTGCCTGCCATAACTTCTCCAAAGGGGAATACGTCTTTTTCCATGTTGAACAACAAACGGTCCAGAGAGATTATCGCTTCGGCTCCACTTTCGTCGCAGATCGTTTCTACCTGATCGGGAGTAAGTTTGGTATCCTGGAAGAAAAATTCGTCCTGGCGCACGGCATCGTTGTACAAACGTACGTCTTTAAAAAAAGGCTGATCGGCAATGGCTTCACCCAAGGCCTTGCAGGCATCATACAGGGCGCTGTCGGCCACCATGTGGGTGGTATCTTGTTCTACTCCCATTATTGTATACTTGTACCCCGGTTTTTTAGGCTGAGGTACGGCATTATTCACAATAACAACCGTTTCGACCGTCTCCGGGAATGTAATTTCGGCCGGAGTAAAGGTTTCAATACCAAAGTATTTAACCGAACCGCAGGAGGTTAAAATTCCTGCCAGCAGAATTAAAGCTATGAATATCGTATTTTTCATTTGATCAATTATTATTATGGGACAATGGGAGTAGAAAGGATGCCTTGATCCGTCAGGCTATATCGCTTACTGCTTTGAAATATCCGATTGATTCGGCAATGCCGAGGAAGGGATCTTTCATGTCTTTTTCGTATTCCAGACTACATACGCCGGTATAATTTACTTCGCGCAGCATGCGTATCAATGCCGGAAAATCAATTTTGCCTCGTCCTATCTCAATTCCTTTACCTGCTTTGGATGCTTCTGTTACATCTTTGATGTGTACATCGAATACGCGGGTATGGTATTTCTTGAGGTCGGCCACGGGATCGCAACCGTTGCGCAGATCGTGACCCACATCCAGGCACATGCCGATACGCGGATCGAGCATATGGGTATGATTCCATACGTCTGTAGCGTCGGGATAGGTGGCGATGTCTGGTCCATGCAGGTGGATTGCATAATTAAAGTTGTATTCCTTAACCTTCTTGTCTACATAGGGGAGTAGCTCGTAGTTAGGAACGCCTACAATTGTTTTAACACCTACTCTTTTAGCATAGGCAAAGGCGTTGTCTATTTCTGCTTCACTTTTCATGTAGATGGGGCCAACGGCATAGCCCGTTACCTTTTTGGCAGCGAGTTTGGCATGGAAGGCGGCTATCTGTTCGTCTGTACTTGTAAAAGGTAAATGGAAATCCTTTATGCACAGGTAATGTACATCCAGCTTTTCCATGATATCCAATGTTTTGTCGATATCAAAGTTTACAAAGGTATACCCAGCCATACCCAACCGGAATGGGTTGGTGGCTTTGGGTGCTTTGGGTTTAACCGGGTCGGTTATTCCAGCTCTTGCAAAGGAGGCCGTGCCCACTAAAAGTGCGCCGGCTAATCCTTGCTTGAAAAATTTTCTTCTGGTGTTATTCATGGTTTTTCAAATATAGGAATTTATTTTAAGGCTGCGATACTTTCCTGCAAGCTGTTGATCTTGCTTTCGGCATCGGCCAGTTTCTTACGTTCCATCTCAATAACTTTGGCCGGAGCTTTGCCCACGAAGCTTTCGTTGCTCAGTTTTTTTAGTACCGATTCGCGGAAACCCTGCAGGTATACCAGCTCTTCGTTTAGTTTGGCAAGTTCTTCCTCAACATTCAACAATGAACCCAATGGTACTGCGTATTCGGTGGTGCGGACCAGGAACGAGCCTGCTCCGGCTGTTTTTTCGGCAACGCGGGTAATTTGGGTAAGGTTGCACATTTTGGTTATAACGGCATTGAAGCTGTCGTCGTGTTCTCCTACTATTTCAAGCGTAAGGGCATCTTTGTTAGGGATGTTCTTCTGCAAGCGTACCGAACGGACGCCGGCAATGATTTCCTTAACGATTTCGAATGCTCCGAGGAAGTTATTGTCTACCTGAGCCAACTGAGGCATCTGTTGCATCATGATGCTTTCGCCGTCGTTGCGGTTGTTGGTTGCCTGCCACAGCTCTTCCGTGATGAACGGCATAAAAGGATGTAGCAATTTAAGCAGGTCATCGAAGAATCCCAGGGTGGCGTTGTAGGTCTGCTTGTCGATTGGCTGCTGATATCCCGGTTTTACCAACTCCAGGTACCAGGATGAAAACTCGTCCCAGAAGAGTTTGTATACTGCCATCATCGCTTCACTTAGTCGGTATTTGATGAATGAATCGTCTACTTCGGCAATGGTTTTGGCCAGCTGCATCTGGAACCAGCGGATGGCTGTTGCAGAGGCTTCAGGTTGTTCGATGGTTTCGTCTACCGTCCATCCCTTAACCAAACGGAAGGCATTCCATATTTTGTTGTTGAAGTTACGTCCCTGTTCGCACAATGAATCATCAAACAGCACGTCGTTACCTGCAGGTGCTGCCATCATGAGTCCCATACGTACACCATCGGCTCCGTATTGTTCCATCAGGGTAATAGGATCTGGCGAGTTTCCGAGCGACTTGGACATTTTACGTCCCAGCTTGTCGCGTACAATACCTGTAAGGTATACATTACGGAAAGGCATATCTCCCTTGTATTCGTAACCGGCAATGATCATACGTGCTACCCAGAAGAATAAGATATCCGGACCGGTTACCAGGTCGTTGGTGGGGTAGTAGTAATTGAGCTCTTCGTTGTTTTTGTCCATCACATTGCCGAATACCGACATAGGCCATAACCAGGAGGAGAACCAGGTGTCGAGGCAGTCGGAATCCTGACGCAGGTCTTCTGCCGTAAGCGATTGGTTTCCTGTTTTTTCCTTAGCCAGTTTAAGCGCTTCTTCCACAGTGGAGGCAACTACGTATCCTCCTTCGGGTAAGAAGTAGGCCGGAATGCGGTGTCCCCACCATAGCTGACGCGAAATACACCAGTCCTTTACATTCTCCATCCAGTGGCGGTAGGTGTTTTTGAATTTGGCAGGATGAAGCTTGATATCATCATTCATCACAGCATCCAGTGCCGGTTTGGCCAGATCGGTCATCTTCAGGAACCACTGCATGGATAATTTAGGTTCGATGGGTACATCGGTACGTTCGGAGTATCCAACTTTATTGTCGTAATCTTCCACCTTTTCCATCAAACCGGCTGCCAGCAGGTCTTTCTCAATCTTTTCGCGAACATCGAAACGATCCATACCGGCATACATTTCGCCATGTTGGTTCAGCGTTCCGTTGTCGTTGAATATATCTATGGTCTGCAAGTTGTACTTTTCGCCCAACATGTAGTCGTTCACATCGTGTGCAGGTGTAACCTTAAGGCATCCGGTACCGAATTCCATATCCACATAGTCGTCCATTATGATTGGTACGGCACGGTTGATTATGGGAACAAGCACTTTCTTCCCTTTAAGGAATTCAAAACGGGGATCGTTGGGATTCACACAAACGGCGGTATCACCTAAGATAGTCTCCGGACGGGTTGTGGCAACTACAATGTACTTGCCTTCGCCTCCTTCAATCATATACCGGAGGTAATAGAGTTTACTGTGAACTTCTTTGTACACAACCTCTTCGTCCGAAAGGGCTGTAAGTGCCTTGGGGTCCCAGTTTACCATTCGTACACCGCGGTATATCAATCCTTTGTTGTACAGGTCGATAAATACATCGATTACACTTTCCGAACGAACATCGTCCATGGTGAAGGCGGTACGGTCCCAGTCGCAGGAAGCGCCCAGCTTTTTAAGCTGTTCCAGGATGATGCCCCCGTGCTTGTCTGTCCACTCCCAGGCATGCTTAAGGAAGTCTTCGCGGCTGAGGTCTGTTTTCTTAATGCCTTCCTGAGCCAGTTTATTAACCACTTTGGCTTCGGTGGCGATAGAGGCATGGTCGGTACCCGGAACCCAGCAGGCGTTTTTGCCCATCATGCGGGCACGGCGCACCAGGATATCTTGTATCGTATTGTTAAGCATATGTCCCATGTGGAGTACACCGGTCACATTGGGTGGAGGAATTACAATTGTATAAGGTTCTCTGTCGTCTGGTTTCGACTTGAAGAACCCGTTGTCCAACCAATACTTATACCATTTGTCTTCTACTTCCGCAGGATTATACTTACTTGCAATTTCCATGATCCTATCTAATTCTTTATTTATTATACAATGTATATCGGGTACCTGAATGCCCAATTAATTTGCAAAAGTAAAAATAATATTTAAACGAATCTTTACGTGATGTATAACTTCTATTAATAAATCCTTAATTCCATCGTTTTATTTGAGTTTTAACTGAATCATCGTACCTTTGTAAGCTATTAAACTGAATATGAAACAAAGACGTTACACGGCGAAAGCTAAATCTCGTTCGGCCTCTTCGAAAGGAAGGCTTGTTACGGTAAATGAAGATACAACCTTGCTGCCTTTTCTATTTGAGTTGTTGAAAGAGCAGAGTAAAAGTTCTGTTAAAAGTATATTGGCCAACCGCCAGATTTCCGTAAACGGAAGAACAACTACGCAATTTGATACCCCGCTTAGATCGGGCGATGAAGTGAGAATCAGCTTTCAACGGGGCAGGGAGGATTTCCGTCACCCGATGCTAAGGCTGGTATGGGAAGACGATTCCCTGATTGTTGTTGATAAGCGGAACGGTCTTTTGTCTATGGCAACAGATAAGATAAAAGAAAAAACAGCTTATCATCTGTTGAGTGATTATGTAAAAAAGCTTGATCCGGCCAACAAAATATTTATCTTACATCGCCTGGACCGTGATACTTCGGGCTTGATGATGTTTGCCAAAACCAGGAAAGCCCAGCAGATATTGCAGTCTAACTGGAATGAAATGATTACGGAAAGAAGTTATGTGGCCGTTGTAGAAGGAAAGCCAGCCAAGGAAATGGATTTGCTTACCTCTTTTTTAGTCGAGAATTCAGCCATGAAGGTCTATGTAAGTACACAAGGTGACGGTCAGGAGGCTATCACCCGCTATAAAGTACTTAAAAGTACGAACCAGTATTCTTTGTTGCAACTTGACCTGGAAACCGGACGAAAGAATCAGATCCGTGCACAGTTGGAGTCGATAGGTCACCCCATAGCTGGAGATGAAAAGTACGGAGCGGCTTCGAATCCGGCCGGACGATTGGCATTGCACGCGCGCAAACTGTGTTTTATTCATCCAGAAACAGGTGAAGAGTTGCGTTTTGAAACAGCTATACCGTCCATTTTCAATGCGATAGTTAAACAATAAACAGTTCCATTTGTTTTTTACGAATAAATAAGACCCTATGAAGAGAGTATTTAGTACATTGTTGATGAGTTTTATGTTTCTGGCTGTGCAAGCTCAGATTCACACTCCTGTTAAATGGAAAATTAAACTGGAGGATTCCGGTAAACCAGAAAAAGAGATTGTGTTTACTGCTGTGGCCGATAAAGGATGGCATCTGTATGACATGAATCTTCCGGCTGGAGGACCTGTATCTACATCCATTACGTACGAAACAATGAAAGGTGCCGAGTTGGTTGGAAAGGCCGTATCTTCTGTAGCTCCCACTTCTGTATACGACGAATTGTTTGCAATGAATCTTCGCTGGTATAGCGGTACGGTTACGTTTACACAAAAAATTAAAGTGACGGATGCCAAGGCTTTCAAGCTTGCCGGCGAACTTGAATTTATGGCTTGTAACGACGAAACATGTCTGCCTCCCGAACGGGTGGAATTTTCGTTTAACCGTAAAAATATAACCATGACGGATGCACCTGTTGTAGCTGTTGAAAGTAATGATCAGGCTGCCGCGGACAGTCTTGCAATTGCGCAGGGTGCCGATTCTTTATCGGTTACGGCTGACGGAGAGAATGCGGGACAGCTGGTGAATCCAACTAAAATAGCCGAGGCTTTGTCTGACAACGTGGATCTGTGGACTCCGGTGATAGATGAGCTGAAGGCTTTTGGTGAGAGCCCGCTGGACGGCACGGATTCGAGTCTGCTTTTCATTTTTCTTGCCGGTTTTGCCGGTGGATTCATTGCGCTGCTGACGCCTTGCGTGTGGCCAATGATTCCGATGACTGTAAGCTTTTTCCTGAAGAGGACCAAAAATAAGAAGAAGGCTATCAAGGATGCGGTGATGTACGGGGTTTCCATCATTGTAATCTATCTGGTGTTGGGATTACTGATCACTGGTATTTTCGGTGCCAGTGCGTTGAACGACCTTTCTACAAATGCCGTATTCAATTTGCTTTTCTTTGCCTTGCTGGTGTTGTTTGCTGTTTCATTCTTTGGTGCTTTCGAGATGGTTTTGCCTTCGTCGTGGACCAATAAACTGGATGCTAAAGCGGATTCCACTTCCGGAATTTTGAGTATATTCTTCATGGCCTTTACCTTGGCTTTGGTTTCGTTCTCTTGTACCGGACCGATTATCGGTACGTTGCTGGTACAGGCGGCATCTATGGGATCTATTGTTGCTCCGGCTGTAGGAATGTTTGGTTTCGCCTTTGCGCTGGCTATTCCTTTCAGTGTTTTTGCCATCTTCCCCAATATGCTTCAGAGTATGCCTAAATCCGGTGGTTGGCTTAATTCTGTAAAGGTGGTGTTGGGCTTCCTGGAGCTTGCGTTGGCATTGAAGTTCTTCTCGGTGGCCGACCTTGCTTATGGATGGCGTATCCTGGACCGCGAAACGTTCCTTGTCTTGTGGATTGTTATTTTTGCTATGCTGGGCTTTTACCTGTTGGGTAAGATTCGTTTTAGTCACGATAGCGAATTAAAATATGTTTCTGTTCCGCGTCTCTTTATGGCAATTATCTCGTTGGCTTTTGCTGTTTATATGGTACCGGGACTTTGGGGTGCTCCTCTTAAATCGATCAGTGCTTTTGCTCCTCCTTTGTATACGCAGGATTTCAATTTATACGAAGACGAGGTTCATGCTCAGTTTGACGATTACGAAGCTGGTATGGCTTATGCCAAAAAGAATAATAAACCGGTAATGATCGATTTCTCTGGTTATGGTTGTGTAAATTGCCGTAAGATGGAGGCTTCGGTTTGGACTAATCCGGGCGTGAAGCAAATTATTGAGAATGATTATGTGCTTATTACGCTGTTTGTAGATGATAAAACGAAGTTACCGGAAGTTATCGAGATAGAGGAACATGGTAAAACAAGAAAACTGAAAACAGTAGGGGATAAGTGGAGCTACTTGCAGCGTAGCAAGTTTGGCGCCAATGCACAACCTTTCTATGTATTGCTTGATAACAACGGAAAGCCGTTGTCTCATTCTTATGCTTACGATGAAGATGTAAATAAGTATATTCAATTTTTACAGGGCGGATTAAAGAATTACAAGAAGTAAGATGAGTACAAGAGAGGAAAAAATGGAGGCTTTTGGCCGCTTGTTGGATATTATGGATGAACTTAGGGAGAAATGTCCCTGGGACCGCAAGCAGACGAATGAGAGTCTGCGTACCAACACCATCGAAGAGACTTACGAATTGTGCGACGCGATTATCAGGGACGACAATACCGAAATAAAGAAGGAGTTGGGCGACTTGTTACTGCATATCGTCTTTTATGCCAAGATTGCTGAAGAGAAAGAGGCATTTGATATAAAAGGGGTATGCGATAGTTTGTGCAAAAAACTTATCTACCGTCACCCACATGTGTTTGGCGATGCTCAGGCAGATACAGCCAAGAAGGTTGAGCAGAGCTGGGAGCAGCTTAAATTGAAGGAAAAAGGAGGGAATAAAACGGTTCTTGAAGGTGTTCCTGCTTCGCTTCCTTCAGTGGTGAAGGCTCATCGTATGCAGGATAAGGCACGTAATGTGGGTTTCGACTGGGAGCAACGTGAACAGGTCTGGGACAAGGTTCTGGAAGAGTTTACGGAGTTGAAGGACGAAATAAAAAAGATGGACGCAGATAAGATGGAAAACGAATTCGGAGATCTTTTCTTTAGTCTCATCAATGCGGCCCGTTTGTATAAGATTAATCCGGATAATGCGTTGGAACGAACCAATCAGAAGTTTTTACGCCGGTTTAATTATCTCGAATCTCAAACCATTCAACAGGGGCGTTCATTAAAGGATATGTCTTTGGAAGATATGGATAAAATCTGGGATGAGGCCAAGGCAATGGGTATGTAATTTTCGATTATAGTATAGATAAACGGGTTGTCGCCAAGAGTGATAACCCGTTTTTTTATGCGCTGGAATAGGTTGTCTTATTTATTATCTTTTTTCTATGAAATTAAATGTTTATTAATGGATAATGTATATGAAAAAGATTACATTTGTTGTCAATACTTGACTAATGATTTACCTCACCCTAATTCGGAAAATTATGAATAAAAGAGCTTTGTATTGTACAGTGATTTGTTTGTACCTTTCTTTTTCTGGCTTTGCTCAGGTTTATGAGGACTTTAATCTGAGCGAATATGTAACCCCTGATATCGTAAGATCTCAATTGGATTTCTCTTTAAGGACTGCCGGTTCTTTTACTGATAACGAAACATCAAAAAATGATTTGTTTAGAATTAATGGCGATCTAAATACAGCCTTTGATAAATATAAGAATACACGACCTTATTGGAATAGGCAAATGCTTGTTGTTGGTATGTCCGGCAATTATAGAAATGAGTTGAAAGAGAAAAACAGTGACTACGGACTTACATTTAATTATCAGAACGTAAACCGGTTTTATACGAGCGACATGCGTTTCTTTGAAGTATCTCCTTCCGTAGATGTTCAGTTGCTTGGCTATAAAACAGGCGGTTTGTTGGTTGATGTTAAGACTCATAACAATAGTTATTACGCAAATATCCCAATGTCGGTGGGAAAAGGCAGGATTGAGCAGGTGGAGGATGCCCGTCAGGCGATTTACATCCTGGAGAATCTGGATAAACAGGGTGTGCTGAACCGGAAACTGACCACAGAAGAGATTCATGCATTTGCTCAAACCATTTCAACTGTCAAAAATAAACGTTTTCTGGATGCCCGGTTGCGTATGATTGATGAGATTACGACCGTTGATTCAGTTCTAGTAAATATGGGTGTGCTTTCGTCCGGTGGAGCTCCTTACTTTACTACCTTATATGATTATTGGATGTACGGAGATCTTTTCAGCCGGGGATCGGGTACGGTTTACAAAGTGGGATTAACTCCGTTTATTAATCATCGCAACTATAATAATGTATCCGATCTTCAATCCGTAAAATTAACAGGTACAGGTGTTACTGCGAAACTCTCGTACGAAAATGAAAAACCTTTGAATTTATATTGGCAGCAGAGTATATGGGCAGAAGCTTCCGGAAGTTATTGGCATAGTAAAATAAATTTACCTTCTGATAACACCTCCCATATGGTGGATATGGGACTCAATGGAAGATACACTTTAGGGTATTACCCCACATCGCGGACCAATGTGAATTTTGGATTTGATGAGAGTCTTTATTGGGGTCAAAGAACCTATAAAGATACACCTGAACCCAACGATAAGTATACCTTTCTGACATCGTATACAGGTGCGTTTGTTGATTTATATTATTATATTTCTCCCCAATTCAGATTTGCACTGAATGCCAATCTCGGTTTAAGATATACAGATAATATCAAACCAAAACAAGATGATCCAAAGAATCTGATGTGGACCGGCAACTTTGTGGCAAAGCTTACCTATTCGCTGTTTTGAGTGGGTACTGAAAAATTGGTTTATACTTTGTATTTGTTGGTTTGATAGTTATAATCTTGTTATTAATGAAAAATCCCTGAAAGTTTTATCTTTCAGGGATTTTATCTTATTCTTTGCATGTGGTGCCACCAGGAATCGAACCGGGGACACAAGGATTTTCAGTCCTTTGCTCTACCAACTGAGCTATGGCACCATCGTTTTCATTACGGGTGCAAAGATAGGGAGATTTTTTAATTCTGCAATAGTTTCATTAAAATTATTTACTCTTTTAAGGAGTTCCATCCCTGTGCAATTAACTCAATTTCGTTTCCATCGCGTGTTACCATGTAATTTCCCAGAGAAGCGTTGGTCACATGTCCGATTACTTTAACACCTTTCATCTCTGAAACCTTGTCGTGACAGGTAAGGGGTACTGTAAACAGCAACTCATAGTCTTCACCTCCGTTCAAAGCAGTTGTTACAAGATTCATGTTAAACTGTTCCGCCATAGCTGCTGTCTGATAATCAATCGGAATGCGCTCTTCGTAAATACGGCAGCCTGTATTACTTTGTTTTGAGATGTGAAGCAATTCTGACGATAAACCGTCGGAAACGTCAATCATAGCTGTAGGCACAATTCCGGCCAGCGCAAGTTGTTCAACTATATCTTTGCGGGCTTCGGGTTTAAGTTGGCGCTCCAGTATATATTCCTTGCCGGAAAAGTCTGGAGTGAATTCTTTTTCACCCTTGAACAATTGTCTTTCTCTTTCAAGCAATTGTAATCCCATATAAGCTGCTCCAAGATCGCCGGAAACACATATAAGATCTGTTTCTTTTGCGCCGCTTCTATAGACTACCTTTTCCTTTTCTGCTTCACCAATACAAGTGATGCTGATTGCCATTCCGGTAAGAGAGGCGGATGTGTCTCCCCCTACGATATCTACACCGTATATATCGCATGCAAGCTGAAGACCGTCATAAAAAGATTCCAGGTCTTCCACGCTGAACCGTTTGGATATACCCAGGGATACAGTAATCTGTTTAGGGGTTCCGTTCATGGCGTAAATGTCTGAGAAGTTTACAACTGCAGCTTTGTATCCAAGATGTTTCAGCGGACAATACATCAAATTGAAATGAATACCTTCAAGCAACAAATCGGTTGTAACAAGAGTCTGCTTGTCTTTGTAATCAAGTACTGCGGCATCGTCTCCCACACCTTTTATACTGGTAGCATTTTTTAGTTGTATTCTTTGTGTAAGATGGTCGATAAGGCCGAATTCTCCTAAAGTTGCTATTTCTGTTCTTTTGCTCATTTGCTTAACGGTAAATATTGTTTTTGTAAAATGTAGTAATATGTTTTAATATCATATCATCAAATTCGTCTCCTTTATCCAAATCAAACTTAATCCTGATGGGAAGATAAAAGAGATTGTCTTTCCACTCCTCCGGAACCAATTTGTTGTCCACCAGTCTGGCTGCATCTTTCTCTGTTACAATCAGGAACTTGCGTTCAGTCTTTATCAGGTCTAGTGTAGTCTTGATTTTTTTTACATCCTGCAGCGAGAAGTCGTGATGATCTGGGAACTGTATTGAGAGTACTTTACCCGGATACTTCCTTATCTCGTCGTAGAAACTGCCAGGAGAGGCAATTCCTGATACAACAACGCATGTATCATTTGCCCGTATATCCGAAAGGTGCATTCTATTCTTGTGATTTCCAAATACAGGAATAAGCTCGTCGTAGCTTATTTCGGTGAAAAACACTTTTTGATGGGCCACCAGATGCATATCTTCCTCTATGATACGGTATTCGATTGGCTTTAAATCGGGCTTGCATTTGGTGACTATCACAACGTCGGCCCGTCGTTTTCCTGAAATTGGTTCGCGCAATAATCCCACAGGGAGTAACTTATCCCAACGAAAAAGACGGTCGTACGCTGTAAGCAAAATACTGAATGACGGTGTAACATACCGGTGTTGAAATGCATCATCCAACAAAATGACTTCGGGCCTTTCCTTTTCAGGGAGAGCCAGAAGCCTCTTGATTCCATTACGCCTGTCGGCATCAACAGCTACGGTAACCATCGGAAATTTTCGTTTCATTTGTAAAGGCTCGTCCCCTATCTGCCAGCTTGTACTATGTTCGTCTGCCAGAATAAAGCCTTTGGTTTTTCGTTTATACCCCCTGCTGAGTACTGCAATACGGTATGCAGGTTGCAACAACCTGATGAGATACTCGGTATGAGGCGTTTTTCCTGTTCCTCCAACTGTTAAGTTGCCGATACATAGAACAGGAACAGGGAATTGTTCCGTTGGTAACAATCCCCAGTCAAATAATTGATTCCTGCATCTTACCCCTAATCCATATAGGAATGAAAAAGGAGCTAATAAATGGTTGATTTTTCTTGTGTTGTCTGTCGGCATGTCTTTTATAAAGGTTGCACATCATAGGGTAACCGAGTCTGGATGGCCGGAGCCGACTTGATTAAATTAAGAGTTTTGAAGTATTCAAAATCTTCACCCATAAGTTGTTTCACCACATTCAATTTTACTTCGTCAAGTTGTTTTTCGAATAGATCTTTCAGGAAGTCCTTGCTTCCGGAAACTTCTACCAGATTGTAGTCTTTCAGGTCGGCCAGCTTGGCTGCAACGGCAATTGCTTTTTCGATGCCTCCCAATTCATCCACAAGACCCTTTTCAATAGCTTGTTCGCCAGTCCATACGCGACCCTGACCAATTGAATCGATCGCAGCTTTAGTCATACCCCTTCCGTCGGCGCAGCGTGTGATGAAGGTATCGTATCCAGATTCAATACGGCCCTGGATCAGCGCTTTTTCGTCTTCACGCATGGGACGGCTTACATCACCAAGGTCTGCATAGGTGTTTGTCTTTACCACATCGGTGGTAAGCGCTACTTTGTTAAAGAGTCCGGTCATATTCGGAAACATCCCGAATATACCGATGGATCCTGTTAGCGTATTAGGCTCTGCAACAATCTTATTGGCTGCACATGAAATGTAATATCCGCCCGAAGCGGCAACATCTCCCATGGAAACAACAATCGGTTTTACCTTTTTCAATTCAAGGACCTGTTTCCATATCTGTTCGGAGGTAAAGGCACTTCCACCGGGTGAGTTAACCCTGAGTACGACAGCCTTTATTGATTCATCCTCTTTTAGTTTGATAAGCTCTTTGGCTACCTTTTCAGTGATAGATTTATCCATACTGTAAGGAGAAGTAACCGCTTCGGTAATCTCTCCTTCGGCATATAGAACGGCAATTTTATTTTTGCTTTTACCTTCTTTGGATTTAATGTTCCGTACCTTGTCCACGCCAACAGTCTTTAGTTTCTTGTCGGTTTGTCCGGCAAGGTCCTTAACATACTCTTCCGCTTCAGGTTTGTATTTAAGTTCGTCAACAAGTCCGCATTCCAAAGCCTTTTCGGGTAATGCAATCGCAAATCCCTGATCAGCGTAATGATTTACATCTTCGACGGTTATTTTTCTTGATTTGGCAATGTCGGCTGTTATATTGTCCCAGATGCCATTCATGTAAGAACTTATCTGCTCACGGTTGGCATCGCTCAGTTTGTCAAGCATAAAAGGTTCTACAGCCCCTTTATAGGTTCCTACTTTAAAAATAAGCATTTCCACACCAAGTTTATTTAGCAAACCCTTATAGAACATCGTTTGTGAAGACATACCTGTGAGTAACAGCGCTCCCTGCGGGTTGATGTATACTTTATCGGCAACACTGGCAAGGTAATAGCTTCCCTGGGTATATTGATCTCCGTAGGCAACAACAAATTTACCGCTTTCCTTAAAATCGGTTATTGCACGACGTATTGCATCAATACTGGAAGAACCTGCCGAAAAGTTTCCGGCTTCAATATATATACCCTTAATATTATCGGAGTTTTTAGCCTCTTTAATAGCTTTCAAGATATCTGTAAGAGATAATTCGGTATCCTCTTCGCCCAAAAGCATTGCATACGGATTGTCCGTTTTTTGATCACTCAATGCTCCGTTCAGCGCAATCTTGAGCACCGAATTAGAAGACGGAGAGAAGGCGGTAGGCTGACTCATACTGGCAGAAATGCCAATCAATAGGAAAATTGAAAGTGTAATAAGCAATCCGGCAGCAAGGATGGCACCTAAAGCCGAAGCAAACATCATTTTGAAAAATTGTTTCATATCTCTTATCCGGTTGTAAAGGTTTATTGAACAGCAAATATAACGAACATATTTGGAGAAGCCCTACTTTTTAATCCTTATTTACTAGAAAGATGTTGGATGGAGCGACATACATCCGCGAATAAGTCGTCCGAAAGGAAAAGCTGACTGTACATCTCCGAAAGCAAAGCTGGCGTTATTTTATCAAAATCCGCTTCGTTTTTGGTAATAATCAGTCCCCCTGCGTGAACAGCTCCCGGATTAATAGACAGCTTTACTTTAGCTGGGTTCTCCTCTCCCCAAAAGTAGGGGTGTCTTGGAAATACTACAACGGTCCACGTTCCATCTTCGTAACTACTGATGATATTCATCATAGGTTCCGGTTCCCCATCTGATTCGGGTAATGCCTGGTAGATAAGTCCGAATAGCTTTCGGGCAGCGGTTAATGTTCGGGCCTTGAGTATAAAACAATTCCTTTTTACCGTATCTGAAAGGGCAAACAAGGTAGCGGTAGGTTCGGTGATAATACTTTTACCGTGTTTGTGGAGTAATGTGTCCACTTCATTCATAAAGGGAAGCACTCCTTTGGTGCCTGCCTGGAAATGTGCATGACCAGGTATGGAGGTGCCACACGAGGGTCCGCTGTAATATAAAATAAACCGCTCCAGCCGGATACTTAATTCTAGCATGTCTCCAAATCTGGAAAGAATACGCTGAGGCGAATGTACCCTTGATGGTATGGTGAAATGGTTCGGGAAGATTGGATTTGGATTGCACAGCACGATGTAATCACGACCAAAAACCAATCTTTCTTGCAGGATAGGGAGGTTGTTTACACAAAGCGGGCATCCATTGGCATAGGGAATCCCTGCATTATGCTCCGGCCGCAGCATGATTGTACGTGCCGGATTAAACTGAACTTTAATACTAAAATCATCGAAAGAATAACATTTCTCTTTTACCTTATCCAACGTCTGATAGTTGGTGGCAAAAAAAGGCCAGGTGGCAAACTGTTTGCATAGCAATTCATTTGCCTGTGCGGAACTTATCGTAAAATTAGGTTTCATAGGCTTCGTATACAAGTATACAAATATAATAAAAGTTAATGAATATAAATCAACTTGACCTAAAAAACCATCATACAAAATAGACGAAAGATGCCTGTCAGATTCAAATGAATATTACCCGTTTGAGAATAATATTCTTTTACCTTGCAAGTGGAGTAATTACTGCAGATCTTATCGGATGCTAGTCATTCATAACACCCATTTAGAATTCCTGACCCATGAATGGTTTAATTGAAACGGAAAGACCCTTGCTAATTAGCAGTAGCGTCAAAACTCCTTTTTTAGCCGTTCCAGCAAATTGAATACTGCCGGACAAGTTGCTGCATTTTTTATGGTTAGCGCATGGATCTGATAGAATTTCTTACGGTCGGTATGAGGATATTCCCTGCAGGCTTTGGGGCGATCTTCATAGATACTGCAATAATTATCGGCACCCAGAAACGGACAGGGCATGGTTTTAAATACGTAATCGTTGTCTTCGTCTATTCTTAAGTATGTAGATACCACTTCGTGCTGCTTCATTCGGGTGGCCGACGCTATCCTTTCAATATCCTTGTCCGTAATACGTGGTCCGAGTGAACGGCAACAATTGGCGCACTCCAGGCAATCGATCTCTTCAAAGACCTCTTCGTGAAGGTAGTGGACCATGTCGTCCAGTTCCCGCATTCTGTTTTTCTTTATATTTTTAAAAAAAGACTTTGTTTCTTTTTCTACTTTTTTGGCTCTCTCGTTCAATGAGTCAATATCCATATACTTCTGCTTATGATATTCAATTACGCGTACAAAAGTAATCTATATTTTAAACAAGAACGGCACCTTCTTTAAACTTGTGATTGTTTTCTATATATAAAATATGCTGAACAGCAGCCTTAAAAACAGATAAAAGAACGAATCAGAATAAATAAAGCGATATATATTATAAACCGTAAGAAAAATATTGATAAAAATATCGAATTATATTTGCATGTTACAAAAAAGGCTCTATCTTTGCAACGTTAAAAATAGAAGACAAATGATACAGTATTCAGCAAACAGCATTATTATTATTTCTCTAATTGATATTCTACTCTGGGAACGGACTAGGAAGTGAGACTGCTGTGCTTTTCTGAGCATTTGTAAACAAAGAAAGAGCCTTTCTCACTTCCATGTGAGAAAGGCTCTTTTGGTATAGTTAATTCAAACAAATAAAAAATAGGATTATGTCAGACAAATTGTTTATTTTCGACACCACATTGAGAGATGGTGAACAGGTGCCTGGTTGTCAGTTAAACACCCTTGAAAAGATTCAGGTTGCCAAAGCATTGGAAGAATTAGGCGTCGATATAATCGAAGCCGGCTTTCCGGTGTCAAGTCCGGGTGACTTCAAAAGTGTAGTGGAGATTTCCAAGGCCGTAACCTGGCCAACCATTTGTGCACTCACCCGCGCTGTTGAGAAAGATATTGAAGTGGCTGCCCAAGCATTGAAGTTTGCCAAACGCGGACGTATCCATACGGGAATCGGTACATCTGATTATCATATACGTTACAAGTTTAATTCCAATCAGGATGATATACTTGAACGAGCCAAGGCCTGTGTGAAATATGCCAAAAGATTTGTCGAGGACGTAGAGTTTTATGCAGAAGATGCCGGACGTACCAACAACGAATACCTGGCAAGGGTCGTGGAAGCGGTTATTAAAGCTGGAGCAACCGTGGTTAATATTCCCGATACGACTGGTTACTGTATGCCCGACGAATATGGTGCAAAGATTCGTTACCTGATGGAACATGTGGATGGTATTCATAATGCAATAATATCCACTCACTGTCACAACGACCTGGGAATGGCAACAGCCAACTCAATTCAGGGAGTAATGAATGGTGCACGTCAGGTTGAAGTAACGGTAAATGGTATAGGTGAGCGTGCCGGAAATACAGCTTTGGAAGAAATTGCCATGATTTTCCGTAGCCATAAAGAGACGGGAATTGTTACTAATATAAACAGTACGAAAATTTATTCCACCAGCCGTATGGTTTCGAGCCTGATGAATATGCCGGTTCAGCCAAACAAAGCCATCGTAGGAAGGAATGCATTTGCGCACTCATCGGGGATTCACCAGGACGGAGTTCTTAAGAATCGGGAAAGTTACGAGATTATCGATCCTAAAGATGTGGGAATAGACGACAATGCCATTGTTCTTACAGCCCGTAGCGGACGTGCTGCATTAAAACACAGACTGAATATATTGGGCGTGGATCTTGATCAGGAGAAGCTGGACAAAGTGTACGAAGAGTTTCTTAAGCTGGCAGACCGGAAAAAGGATATCAACGACGACGACGTTTTGATGCTTGCCGGTAAAGACCGCACAGCTATGCACCGGATTAAACTGGAGTATCTGCAGGTTACATCGGGAGTAGGTGTACAATCGGTTGCCAGTATCTGTCTGAATATCGCAGGAGAGAAGTTTGAAGCGGCCGCATCCGGAAACGGACCGGTAGATGCAGCTATTCAAGCGGTTAAATCAATCATCCATCGTACCATGACGATTCAGGAGTTTCTTATCCAGGCTATCAATAAGGGAAGCGATGATGTAGGTAAGGTTCACATGCAGGTGGAATACGATGGAAATAATTATTATGGTTTTTCGGCTAACACGGATATCATTGCAGCGTCCGTTGAAGCCTTTATCGATGCAATTAATAAATTTGTAAAATAAGATAAAACGTATGAATACTCTTTTTGAAAAAATATGGGATAAGCACGTGGTGGATACCTTGGCAGATGGCACCATCCAATTGTATATAGACAGACATTTCTGCCACGAAGTAACAAGTCCCCAAGCCTTTGGAGGTTTACGTGCCCGCGGATTAAAGGTGTTCCGTCCGGAACAGACCCTTTGTATGCCCGATCACAACGTACCTACCCTGAAGCAGGAATTCCCGATTGAAGATCCGATTTCAAAGAATCAGGTCGATACCCTGGCAAGCAATGCTCAGGAATTTGGTATCACCTATTACGGCATCGGAAACAATAAGAATGGAATTATCCACGTGGTTGGTCCGGAAAACGGATATACACAACCGGGTATGACTATTGTTTGTGGAGACTCACACACTTCTACGCATGGTGCCATGGGAGCTATTGCTTTCGGTATCGGTACCAGTGAGGTGGAAATGACTCTTGCTACTCAATGTATATTCCAGCGTAAGCCTAAGACAATGCGTATCACGGTAGACGGAAAGCGCAAACCGGGTGTAACAGCCAAGGATATTGCCTTGTATATTATTTCGCAGATGACAACCGGTGGTGCAACCGGCTATTTTGTAGAATATGCAGGCGAAGCGATCCGGGCTACTTCCATGGAAGAACGCCTTACCATCTGTAACCTGAGTATTGAAATGGGTGCCCGAGGTGGTATGGTTGCTCCGGACGAAACAACATTCGAATACCTGAAAGGACGTGAATTCGCTCCGAAGGGAGAAGAGTGGGAGAAGGCTTTGGCCTATTGGAAGACATTGAAGAGCGATGAGGATGCTGTTTTCGACAAAGAAATTGTTTATCATGCCGAAGATATCGAACCGATGGTTACCTATGGAACAAATCCGGGTATGGGTATGGGCATCAGCGGAACAATTCCTTCCTTGGAAAGCGTGGACGAGGCAAGCCGTATCTCCTACAAGAAAGCATTGGATTATATGGGATTCCAGCCGGGTGAACCTATTCAGGGTAAATCTATCGATTACGTATTCCTGGGTAGCTGTACCAACGGACGTATCGAAGACTTCCGTGCTTTTGCCCACTTTGTGAAGGGGAAGAAGAAGGCTGATAATGTAATTGCCTGGTTGGTTCCGGGTTCATGGAATGTAGCTCGTCAGATTAAAGAGGAGGGACTGGATGTAATTCTTACCGAGGCAGGCTTTTCTTTACGTCAGCCCGGTTGTTCGGCCTGTCTTGCCATGAACGACGATAAAGTACCTGCCGGCAAGTATGCTGTAAGTACAAGCAACCGTAACTTTGAAGGTCGTCAGGGTCCGGGTGCACGCACCATCTTAGCAGGCCCATTAGTAGCAGCCGCAGCCGCCGTAACCGGAAAAATAACAGATCCAAGAACATTATAAGCATCAGATAAAAATGGAAAAATTTGTAACATTGACATCAACGGTAGTTCCTCTTCCAATTGAAAATGTGGATACCGATCAAATTATACCTGCCCGTTTCTTAAAAGCAACAACCCGCGAAGGATTTGGCGATAATTTGTTCCGCGACTGGAGGTACGACAAAGAGAACAATCCGGTTCCATCGTTCGTATTGAATCAGGATACCTATTCGGGTCAGATTCTTGTGGCCGGAAAGAACTTTGGTAGCGGATCGAGCCGCGAACACGCCGCATGGGCAATTTCCGGATATGGATTCCGTGTGGTGGTAAGCAGTTTCTTTGCCGACATCTTCAAGGGTAACTCCCTTAACAACGGATTGCTTCCGGTTGTGGTATCACCCGAATTTCTTGCGGAGATATTTGAAACAGTAACATCCGATCCGAAGACTACCTTAACTGTAGATCTTCAGAATCAGAAAATTACCAACAATGCGACCGGAAAAAGCGAAAACTTTGAAATCAATGCCTATAAGAAAGACTGCCTGTTGAATGGACTGGACGACATCGATTACCTGTTGTCCAACAAAACAAAAATCGAGGCTTATGAGGCTGCCAGGAAATAAACTGATAGAGATAATGGATACAACCCTGAGGGATGGCGAACAGACCTCGGGCGTATCTTTCTCTGCACACGAGAAAGTCAGCATAGCCCGTCAGCTTCTGTCGGATCTGGGCGTAAACCGTATCGAAATCGCCTCGGCCAGGGTGTCTGAGGGCGAATACGACGCGGTAAAGCTTACCGTACGCTGGGCTGAGCGTGCAGGCTACCTTTCGCGTTTGGAAGTATTGGGTTTTGTAGACGGCGAGACATCGCTTAACTGGATAAAATCTGCCGGATGTAAGGTTATGAACCTGCTTTGCAAAGGCTCGTTCAAGCATGTAACCGAGCAGCTCCGTAAAACCCCCGAGCAACATATCGCAGATATTACGGAGGTGGTAAATAAGGCGCAGGAGATGGGGATTGAAGTTAATGTTTACCTCGAAGACTGGTCCAACGGTATGCTTCACTCGCCGGAATATGTCTATCAGTTGATGGACGGATTGAAAGACCTTCCTATCAAGCGTTTCATGCTGCCCGATACATTGGGTATTCTCAATCCACGCAACACCTACTTCTTCTGTAAGGAGATGCTCACCCGTTGGCCGAAACTCCATTTCGACTTTCATGCGCACAATGATTACGACCTGGCGGTGGCCAATGTATATTCAGCAATAGTAGCCGGAGTAAAAGGTGTGCATACAACCGTAAACGGATTGGGCGAGCGTGCCGGAAATCCCCCTTTAAGCAGTGTGTTGGCTGTAATACATGATCAGCTTAAATTAAAGACGAGTCTGAATGAAAAGAAGATCAATCAGGTAAGTAAGCTGGTAGAAACCTACTCGGGTATCCATATCTCAACCAATAAACCCATCGTAGGTGAACATGTGTTTACCCAATGTGCCGGAATTCATGCCGATGGAGATGCCAAGAACAACCTCTATTTCAACGACCTGTTACCCGAACGCTTCGGGCGAACAAGAGAGTATGCGCTGGGAAAAACCTCCGGCAGGGCCAACATCCGTAAAAACCTGGAATCGCTGGGTATTGAGATGGACGAAGAATCCATGCGCAAAGTGACCGAACGAATCATCGAACTGGGTGATAAGAAAGAGGCGGTTACAAAAGAGGATCTACCCTATATCATTACCGATGTGCTTCGTCACGATGCCATCGAGAATAAGATAAAGTTATTAAACTATTCACTATCTTTGACGCAAGGTCTGAAGCCGGTAGCTTCGCTCAAGATTGAAATTGAGGGCAAAGCGTATGAAGAAACGGCCTCGGGCGACGGACAGTACGATGCGTTTGTGAGGGCACTTCGCAAGATTTACAAATCCTTGTCGAAACCCTTCCCTATGCTTACAAACTATTCCGTCTCCATCCCTCCAGGCGGACGTACCGATGCTTTCGTTCAAACGGTAATCAGCTGGAATCACGAGGGTGTCGACTTTAAAACCCGTGGACTGGACGCCGACCAGACGGAGGCGGCCATCAAGGCTACGGTGAAAATGCTGAATAAGATTGCATAGTTTATAAATAATACATCGGATAATGAAAAAACAATTGACGATTGCGCTTGTTGCGCATGATAACCGTAAAGCGGATATGGTTGAGTGGGCTGTTCACAATGCAGACATGCTATCCATTCATAAACTGGTATGTACTGGAACTACAGGTAGTCTGATCAGAAAAGCCTTTCAGGAAAAGGGTATTGAGGCAGATATCACCTGTATGAATTCGGGCCCGTTGGGCGGAGATGCCGAAATCGCAGCTATGGTGGTGCGTAAGGAGGTGAATCTGGCTATTTTCCTAATAGACGATTTGAATGCCCAGCCACACGAAGCAGACATTCAGATGTTATTACGTCAGTGTCGTGTACACAATGTGCCCATTGCCTGCAATAGGTACAGCGCCGACCTGATGATTACCAGCACGTTGTGGGACAACGAAGATTACGTTCCCACCGAGCCAAAGTATATCTATTTTAAACGATAAGAAAAGAATAATAAAATGAAATTGAATATTGCAGTATTGGCGGGAGATGGTATCGGTCCCGAAATCATTGCCGAGGCACTTAAGAGTGTTCAGGCAGTATGTACCAAATTTAATCACGAACTTACATACAAAGAGGCATTGGTGGGCGCTTGTGCAATCGATGCTACGGGTAATCCTTATCCGGAAGAGACTCACAGTCTTTGTATGCAAAGTGATGCGGTGCTTTTTGGTGCGATCGGATCTCCTTTTTACGACAATAATCCTTCTGCTAAAGTGCGTCCGGAGCAGGGCTTGCTTGCCATGCGTAAGAAATTGGGCCTTTTTGCCAACATCAGACCTGTAACTACATTTCCAAGTTTGTTGCACAAATCTCCCCTTCGTTCGGAATTGATTGAAGGTGCCGATTTTATGTGTATCCGCGAACTTACCGGAGGAATGTATTTTGGTCGCCCGCAAGGTCGCAGCGAAGACGGCGATACGGCATATGATACCTGTGTATATACGCGCGAAGAGATCGATCGGATTGTTCGTCTTGCGTATGGATATGCACAGAAACGCCGGAAAAAACTTACCGTAGTTGATAAAGCGAATGTATTGGCTACATCGCGTTTATGGCGTCAGGTATCTCAGGAAATTTCGGCAGAGTTTCCAGATGTGGAAACAGAATATATGTTTGTAGACAATGCTGCCATGCGACTGATTCAATGGCCAAAGAGCTTTGACGTGATGGTAACCGAGAATATGTTTGGAGACATCCTTACCGACGAGGCATCTGTAATTACCGGCTCATTGGGTATGCTGCCTTCGGCTTCGGTTGGTATTCATACATCAGTATTCGAACCGATCCATGGATCCTATCCTCAGGCTGCCGGAAAGAACATCGCTAATCCGCTCGCTACCATTTTGAGTGCCGCCTTGATGTTCGAGTACGCATTCGACCTGAAGGAAGAGGGTAAACTTATCCGCGAAGCTGTTGCCGCTTCAATGGATGCCGGAGTTGTAACCGAAGATATTTCTGAAAAAGGAAAAGCCTATTCTACTTCGGCCGTAGGAGACTGGGTGGCATCCTATATCAAGAATAAATAAGCATACTTTGTTCGGAGTTTATCCGTACAAAGGAACAGAAAAAGAAAAGGTGATTCCGGGCATGCTCAGAATCACCTTTTTAATAGTATCGAATTAATGAACACGCTCTATATCTTAGAGGTATTAAAGTCTGGTGGGAGGTTTATTATTTGCAAAGCTTTATCAGCTCGCGGATTGTTTCCGGATCGTATCCCATCTCCTGGGCTTTTTTGAAATCGATTGCTGCCGAAGGTTTTTCGTACAATGCCAGTTTAACTTTA
Source organism: Macellibacteroides fermentans (assembly GCF_013409575.1). Taxonomy (NCBI): domain Bacteria; kingdom Pseudomonadati; phylum Bacteroidota; class Bacteroidia; order Bacteroidales; family Porphyromonadaceae; genus Macellibacteroides; species Macellibacteroides fermentans. Next base: position 127,623 of record NZ_JACCCY010000002.1, read on the forward strand.
CCTCTCAATACATAGAGGGCGGCTGTAGGAGTAGTTTCGGCAAACACCTTATTTATATCGGACATGGCCCGCGCATTTTTCCCTTTCATGAAATAGAGGTCGGCTCGCCCTTCATACAAAGACCAATCTTTAGGAAGTTCGCTTATCAGGTAATTGTAGATCCGTTCGGATTCGTCAAAGTTTCCTCTCATCTTTTCCAGAATGGCATAACCCACTCTTCCGCGAACCGACTTGTCGTTCACCTCCAGAATCTTCTCAAAATCCTGCTCGGCCGAAAGGTAATTTTTCTGTTGCAGATAGATCAGTCCTCTGTTATACAGAGCCTCTTCGTTTGTGGGAGCCAGAGCCAGCAGGGTGGAATAATCATTCAGAGCCATTTCCGTATCACCCATCTCGGCATATAAGGAAGCCCTGCTTTCCAGGATACCCTGGTTTTGCGGGTGACCGCTTAATGCAGCACTGTAGGAAATCATAGCCTCTTCCAGCTTACCTTGCCGGCGTTGGATGGTACCCAGATTGGTAAGCAACGCAAAATTGTTTGGATTGGCTGGTTCAAGCCGCATGGCGGCTTTCAGACTCTCTTCTGCCGCGGGCAGATCCTTCTTCTCCAGGTAATCGTACGACTTGCTTATAAGCTCCTCATATCCTTGAGCCTGTATGGAGGTAACCCCCAAAAACAGGCAAATCCATAACATGATAATTCTCATCGTTTGTCTCTCAATATTAGTTTGCAAATGTAAGTATTAAAATGTCATCATTTTAACTTTTAAATTTTATTTGTACCTTTGCTTACTAATAACAAACTCATATACGTATGAATATATTGTCTTTGATCTTATTACAGGCCGAGGTAATCTCGTTAACCAAAGCCGAACAGCTGATGAAAGTGCTGATGGATTCGGGTATCGACCTCGGCAAACGAATCATTACAGCGGTAATCGTTTTCCTTGTGGGACGCCTTGTTATCAGCCTGCTCAATAAACTGTTCCGCAAGATTCTTATTAAACGAAATGTGGAATTATCCATCCGGACTTTCCTGAGCAGTCTGGTTAATATTTTACTTACTATCCTCCTGATTGTTTCTGTTGTAGGAGCATTGGGTGTAGAAACCACCTCTTTTGCCGCCTTGCTTGCCTCTGCCGGTGTGGCTATCGGTATGGCTTTAAGCGGGAATCTGCAGAATTTTGCAGGGGGGCTGGTCGTTTTGTTATTTAAACCCTACAAAGTAGGCGATGTGATAGAGGCTCAGGGGGTAAGCGGTACGGTACGTGAAATACAGATTTTTCATACCATATTAACCACCTACGACAATAAAGTGGTATATATTCCCAACGGAGCTCTTAGCAGTGGGGTAGTTACCAACTACAGCAACCAGTCCACACGAAGAGTAGATTGGGTATTTGGTATCGAATATGGCGAAGATTATGCCAAGGTGAAGAGTGTAATTGAACGTTTGGTTGCACAGGATGGACGTATTCTGAATGATCCGGCTCCCTTTGTGGCCCTTCATGCCCTGGCCGACAGCAGTGTGAATGTTACCTTAAGAGTTTGGGTTAAAAGCGAAGACTACTGGAGTGTCTATTTTGATATGAATCAGAAGGTTTACGATACGTTCAACCTCGAAAAGATCAGCTTCCCGTTCCCACAGCTTACGGTGCATCAAAATTAAGTATCGTTTAAAAACTTGTGAAGCCGTCTGGCTTACGTTTTTACGAAAAACATCTGTCATCCCTCATTTTTAGGCCTCAATCCCTTTGGTGGAGCGGGTTTTAGAAATGAGGGATGCTTGTGACAGATCCATTCTATCTGTCATGTGTCATCATAATATCTCTGCTCCCTCCTGTTTCCTTCTGCGTTGATAACGTTGTACACTTTTTTTACTATAGATTTAAAGCGTTTCCCCAACGCCTTTAGTTCTTTTCATCATATATAATAGACGGTTAACCAAAGGTATATTCTTCGTCTTCCAACTGAGGGATCATTGTCACACAGCTGAGGGACAATGGTCACACAGCTGGAGGACGATGGTCCCTCAGCTGAGAGACGAGTAAATAGAGGAATGAAAAAGACTAAGATGTGTATATTCCGGCTTTAACACTGTTATTAAAATGCATATTTAATTGGTCGAAAATTGGTTTTAACCAATAAAGGAAAAATGAATTATCTGAATACTGATTTGCAAGAATTCAATAAATTAGATTATGTCCTTAAAAACATGTAATACGTACAATAAACCTGCATGTACGTACTACAGTTGTATAATTCGTTTTATATATATTATGTAGATAGGGTTAAAAGTATAATTTTGTAATGAATTAATCAGCTTTACGATTTGCTTACTGTCTAATATCCAACTGTTTACATAATAATTGAAAATCTATGAATAAATTAGCCGACCTAAAAATCAAGGCACTCTTGCTTTTCCTGTTTACATGGAGTGGGTCTACTGTGTCAGGTATAAATGACTTTCCTCCTGTGCACGATGGATTAAATTTGTTAACCACACCCAAAATCTTGCAATGGAATAACCAGTCCAGGCTTGAAGCTCCGGTAGCAGGCGGAGCGTTGGTTCAGGGGGTATATCTTTCTTTTTCCGATGGGGGAGAGGGTTCGGTTTGGAACGAAATGGAAGTAAATAAACTTGTGTCGGCACCAGAGACAAATCCTACTACAACAGCCTGGTGGACCGATGGCTCTGCCTTAAATCTGTTTGCCGGAGAGGCTAAGCGGATGGCTGTAACCTTCCAGCTTTCAACCAAATACCTGAAGCAGGTAAATGATTTGGAGATTGTATTGGATGCCAATCGTTTCGAAGGAGCCAATATGGATCTGGATTTCGATCTTAAATTAGAGGTCTTCGACCTGAATGGTATACCTGTCCCTTATAGCTCGGTTTATGCCGGAGGGACCTCTTCTTTTGGTGTAATACCCGGAATTTACAATACGGGCGACGGACGAAAAGTGTTGAATTTTTTCCAACATAGTACGGATCCGGGCGTTCCTTCGCCGTTTATTCCCGGTTCGCTGGATAATAAACTGCTCCGTATTACATTGGTTTCGGGTATTCCGGTAGGCGAAATAGGAGCTCATGCCCCGGCTGCACTGGTGGTAAACCGTATTTCGATACAGTCAGAAACACCGTCGCTAAACCTGCATTTATCCAATTCCGGGGTTTTTGAGGCAGGAATGAATTGTATCACACCTTTTGTACCCGAAAATACCGTTACTTTATCTGCATCCGGACTTACGTTGCCGGCATTTGTTGTTCCAACTTCGCAGGTTACAACCAAAGGAGCTGTGCAAACACCGGATATCCGGATTGTAAGTCCCCTGGGATTCAGTCTTAACGACGGTCAGAATCAACCGGTAGATTCGCGGGAGGTTACGTTGCAGTCCGCTTCCCTGAGTTTCCAATACGCTTTTAACCCTGTCAATATAAATACATTTAACGGATCATTTACGGCAACAGCTCAATTTACCAACCAAAACGATCCGCTATCACCCATCGAAGTGCTGACAACCTCTTCTGCTTCAGTTGCCGGGAATTCGGTTCCGGAGCTTTTTTTATCGGCTAATAAAATAACCTTTAATGAATCAGGGAGCACACAGTCTGTCCAAATCTGGGGAAAGAATATTCCTATGGACGATCGCTCCGATTTTTATTACGAAGGAATCTGCTCTTCCGATGATCCGGATGGCTCGACGTGGAGCTTTGCCCAGGTAGAAAATCACTTTACGGTAAGCAATTTAGGGGTGATCGAAAAACTGCCATCCAATACCCTGGATATTACCTTTGCGCAAGAAATGAATAACCTCTACCTGGATGTGGCTAAATACCTTCGGATCAATACAAATTATTCCATCCCATTGGCTATCAAAGGAGTGAATACGTTTACGGGAGCTGAGTATGCCGATTTCTCCAATGCAGATATCAACCTTTCACCTTTTCCGCAGGTGCTGGTCATCGGAGATGTGGCCGTGGTCTGGTTTGAATACGAGAAGGCCGGGGGAGTGCCGGGTATGGTAGTAGGAGATTTATCCACCGCTTTCTATGCTCCTTACGATGAGACGATTGCAGAAACATTGTACTCCAGACCAAAGACTTTTGTTTTAAAAGGGGCGAAAATCAAACCCGATGCAAATGATGAGGCAGCATTCGAAATATCGTTGGAGAAATACGGCGCGCACGAACTGGATGGTCATCATGCCTTTATGTATAGCACAGACCAAGGAGCTACATGGAAAACTCCGGCTACAAAAGATACGCTTCGCGTAAAATTACTGACCGTGCAGGATGCCGTAGACTTTGCCGAGAAAGGCGTGAAACTGATGGTGCGGTTCAGACCCGATTGCCGTGGGTACGAACCCTGGATGCAAACAGCAACCGCTTTGCCCCAGCCTCACGAGATGTATAAATGGACACCTCATCATAATTTGTTGAAGGCTGTTCAGGTAGGTAAAATGGAAACGGTACATACAGAAGCTCTGGTTTACGGAGATACTCGGGCGGTACTTACCAATACTATCAACAGTTGGCATTTTGAGGATGTGATGGATACAAATTACATGGGTATTTGGGGTAGTTCATTAACGACGTCCAATTTTAGAAAAGACTACGGAATCACCTATCTGAATACGTGTGGAGAACAATCCAACCCCTTAAATAAAGGTGAATTTTATATCACAGGCTATAACCTTATTAATAATGTACGCGTACATTATAATAAGGACGTAAATAATCCGTCAGCTTTTCAGGTTTCGGTGGAGGCTTTGGAGGGCTTTGGCGAAGTGGATGGTCTGACCATTAAACCAAATAAATACGGTGAAGTGGTTGCCCGTGTGTCGGTTGTTTTTGCTCCAACGATGAAGGCTGCTGATTGCCGGACTGTAACAGATTCCATAACGGTAGTCTATAGTGGCAAAGCGATCAGGAGCAGTAGCGATCAGGTGTGGGACCCCAACTTTAATTATAACGATTACTTTAGGGGATACGATGCCGACAATTCCTTTATTTATGCATCGTATAACTATCCGGCTGCACATATAAGGGGACAAGTCTACGAGCCCACCTTCCATAAAGTGGAAGTAGCTGATCTGACTACTTCGGTTAATACTTCAGCTACCGGACGGTTTACCTTTATGGCTACCGATCTGGACAGATCGAAGAAAAAGGTTTCCATTGCTTTAGTGGGATCAAAAACATCCCCTTTTTCCATTACCCCTACGGAATTCCCCATAGATGCCAATGGAAACGTAAGTGCAGAAGTGACGTTGACGTTTACACCTATTCCGCAGAATCTATGCGATAACCAGATAAGTGCTATGACCTACACCTATGGTGATTGCCAGCAGGGAGATCTTCCCTTTTCGGGAGTTCTAGGGACTACAGTGGTTGAACAGCCAGCCTTCCAACCCTTTGAGGCAGGTGATATTCAGGGCGATCGGGCCGATTTGCGTATTGTGCCTGCAATGGGTGCAGACAATTACCAGGTGGGTGTCGGAATCTTAAAATACAGCAAGAAGACCTCTTCCATATTTATGAGCGAAGTGTATGCTAAGAGCAACGTAATCTATGTTGAGTTGTTTAATGGTACGGGCGAAAAGCTAAACGAAGAGATCCTTGTGGAGGGTAGTCCCAATTATTACCTTGAAGTGTACGAGGGAGATAATCTGGTAAAGTCGGTAACCATCGGTACAACCGACAGTCTGCTGTGTAATCCGTACGGAATTACCATCAAGACAATCCCCTTGGATTTGTTGTCTAATCAGAATTACCGGATACAACTAAAGCAAGGCAGACTGTCGCTGGATGTGTATGAATTTACCGGCGATGTAAGTCACAAGACCAAAAGAGACAACTTGCCAGCAGATAGTTATCTGTGTGATACCTTTCAGGAACAATCCTGGACCACCGTAGGCGGTTGGCATACCAGCCTGGGTTATGCCACACATGAACCCCGTTATGCAAGTATGTTTCTGGATGAAGTGAACGGAGCCGGATTCAGGGAATATTTCGATACCCAGTCCGTTGAAAGATCCAGCTACGGATTTGATAGCGGATTATCGGTAAGCGGATTAAAAAAGGGTACCACCTATACGGCCTATGCCTATACAGTATCACCCTGCGAAGGCGTAACAGTTCATGGAACTCCCTCGGTAAAGCTGATTCCCTGCAGCGATTCCGACAGATTATCCGGTGATCCGATGGAGGGTGTTAGATTCGGCTACTTTACAGGTGTGGATAGGCTGGATGCTAAACAAAAGATTTATGCATCCGAAGGAAAAATAGTTGCCGTAGGAATTACAGAACCTTTATCGGTTTACAATGCTTTGGGGATAAAGATGAAAACCGCGACTGCTGAAGAGGCATATTCCGGTATCTCTGTACCGGCAGGCATCTATATGGTTAAGTCGGGAAGCTTATCCACAAAAGTAGTGGTTGGAAGATAATACGTATTGAGTAAGTAATGATCGCCCCGGATTCTCTGTTGCTGAGGATTCGGGGTGTTTGTTTTGATAAGGCTATATTCATTGCCAGTGTTTACATTTCTGTTACACCCCTGTTAAGGATTCATTAACCTCTTTTTTGTAAAAAATGGCACGAAAATGGGTTCGTCCTTAAAACAATGGGGTTTGATAATAAACCCTTGACCTTGGTTGTGACTCCCTGAAATAGGCCTTAAAAACCTATGTAGATTCCCTGTGAATCCTAACTTTGCATTGAAAAATAGTATTTTGAGTAAGAAAATAGAAGGAGATATTTAATAATCCTAACAATTTATCCATTCAAAAAACTAACTTTTTTAGTCGCTTATTTGTAAGAGCGGCTTATTCGATGAGAAACTAATATTCCTTTTATTACTAATTAAATTAAATTTTTTATGATTAAATTTACAAACTTTAGAACGAAAGCTCTCGCACTCGTTGCGATGACAGCTTTTAGTGTCGGGTCGGTATTTGGTCAGGCTCCTAATCCATTTTTTACGGGCAGCATTACAGGTCATCCTAAAATGTTGCAATGGAACAACCAGACTAAGATCGATGCTCCTGTTAATGCAGGTCAGTTGGCTCAGGGTGTAAAGGTAACTTTCTCCGGCAGCACAGATGCTCAACCTTTTGTTGCGGTTTCTCCTGCTGTTGCTTTGAGCTCAACTATTCCTACCACCAATCCTAATCAGTCCAGCTTCTGGATTGGCGAAGATGGTAAATCTCTTAACATTTTTGCTTCTGACCAGAATCGTGCAGCCATCTCTTTCGATATTACTACAAAATATCTTAAGAATGTGAAAGACCTGCAGGTTATGTTGGATGCCAATACATTTGGTGACGAAGCCAATAAGAATGTTAATTGGGACATGCATTTGCAAGTTTATAACCTGAATGGAACATTGGTAGATTATGATGATATTTACCAAGGTGCAGGTGTAACACCAGGACACTGGGCCTATGTTGGCTTTTTCCCCTTTGGATCATGGACTTGGGTACCTGCTGTTGGAGCAGACATGACTATGTGGTATGAAAATATCTACAACACGTCAATGGGTGCAAAAACTTTGAAGTTGTTCCAGATTGCCAATGATGTAATCGAAGATCATCCTTTTATCCCTAATTCATTGGATAACAAGATTATTCGTATTACGTTTGTTTCTGACAGACCTGCCGGTGATGTAATTGATACAGCTCCTGCTGCTACTATTGTTAAGAGTTTGTCAATTGCTTCGGATGTTCCAAGCATGACTCTTTCAAGAACTGCTGATTACAATGGTACAGGTATGTTCAATGCTGGTATGGGTTATACATTGGACGATGCTGATAATTATGTAACAGTTGCTGTTGCCGGTTTAACACTTCCAACTCCCGCTGCAGTTGTAGACGTTACAGCTCCTGCCGGATTTGTGATGCATTCATCTCATGTGGCTCTTGGTCAGGTTTCTTTGACTTCTGCTACAGTATCTTCTCAGTATGATTTTGCTCCTCCTACAATCAATACTTTCTACGGTGCATTTAACGCTGCTGCTCAGTTTGTTAATGCAAGTGATGTTCTTTCTCCAATTCTGTCATTGACTGCTACTTCTGAAACTGTTTATGGTAATTCAGTACCTGAACTGTATTTGGATAAGTCAAAACTGACTTTCGTAGAAAACATGACTTATCAGGATGTTCGTATCTGGGGTATCAATATTCCTATGCCTGACCAGGGTGACTTACGTTATGTAGGTGGATTTATGGACGATCAGGATGATTCTTCTTCTGCTGCTGCTGGCGTATCTAACAATTTCACTGTTGGAGCACTAGGTGTTATTGCAAATACTCCAAGTAACTATTTGAGAGTTAATTTTGCACAATTCTTGAATAATGTAGATGTAAACGTTGCTAAATATCTAAAAATCAGTAGAAGATACTGGATTGATAATGCAATTAAGGGTACACACGACTTTACAGGTAGAGAAGTTGCTTCTTTCACCAATCCTAATGATAATCTAGTACCATTCCCTCAAGTATTGGTAGTAGGTGATATCGCTGCTGTTTGGTTTGAATACGAAGGAACAGAAGGAACTCCTGCTCAGATGGTAGGTGATATCTCAACTGCGTTCTATGCTCCTTACGATGCTACTTTGTTGCCAGAACAACAAGCCGTTTCAAGAACAAAAGCTTTCTATTTGAAGGGTGCTAAGGTTAAGACTGATGCAACTAACGTAGCTAAGTTTGAAATCTCTCTTGATAAGTTAGCTCAACACGACAATGATGGTCACATGGCATTCAGATATAGTGTTGATAATGGTGCAACTTGGAATACTCCGGCTGTTAAGAAGGTAATCAGTATTACTTTGAATACTGCTCAGCAGATTGAAGACTTCCAGACTAAGGGTTATAAGATTCTTGTTCAGTTCAAACCGGATTGCGATGGTTTTGACGCTGCTAACTTTATGGTGCCTAACATGCCTCATCAATTGTTCTATAGTTGGAATCCTCATTTCAATGTATTGATGGCTGAACAAGTTGGTTTCGACCAGGTTGGTACAGGTGCTATCGTATTTGGTGATACAAGAGCAAATCTTGAAAACACTATTCATGACTGGAACTTCGTAGAAGTAATGGACAACAGTGCTCAGGTATTGTGGAGCGGTTCATTCTTGACTAAGAGCGAATTCCGCAAAGATTATGGTAATACATATCTTGGCGAATGTGGCGAACAGAATAATCCTCTTTCTGAAGGTGTATTCTATGTAACTGGTTATAACTTGACCAAGAATGTAAACATCGTTGAAGCTGTTGATGCTTATTATAAAGGCGACAAAAAAGCATTCTTCGTAACAATTGAAGCTTTGGAAGGTTATGGAACAGTTAATGGTATGTCAATCGAACCTAACCAATATGGTGAAGTAGCTGCTAAGGTAACTGTAAACTTTGAACCTTCAGTAAGACTTGCTCAAAAGAGAGACGTTCAGGAATTTATCACCGTTGCTTATGATGGTCGTACAATTGAAGACGGTCGTCGTTGGTGGGATGCTGAATTCAACTATGTTGATATTTTGATGGGTCACCATGAAGACAATGCATTTATCTATCCGATGTATGAATACCCAGAAGCAACTCTTTGCGGACGTGTATATGATCCTACATTCCATAAAGTAAATGTAACTAATATGCAGTCAACAATCAATGTTGCTGTAACACAACAGTTCACATTCTCAGCAACTGATCTTGATAAATCAAAAGGTACAGTTAAGATTGCTATGGTTAAGGGTGCTAAGTCTCCGTTCACAATTGCTCCTACTACATTTACAATCGACGATAACGGTAATGCAGGTGGTACAGTTACTTTGACTTTCAAACCAGACAGCACTACAATCGCTAATTGTGACTATGTTGTTGACGCTATGACTTATACTTACGGTGATTGCACAAACGCTGATTTGGCATTCTCTGGTGTAGAAGGTATTACAGTAGTTGGTCAGCCAACATTCGGAGCATTCCAGGCTGGTGACATCCAGGGTGACCGTGTTGACTTGAGAGTAACTCCTGCACAGGGTGGTAACAACTATGTAGTTGGTATCGGTATCTTGAAATATAACAAGAAGACTTCTTCAATCTTCATGTCTGAAGTTTATGCTAAAGACAACGTGACTTATGTTGAGTTGTTCAATGGTACAGGTGAAACTTTGAATTATGACATTATTTCTGAAGATTCTCCTAACTACTACATGGAAGTTTGGGAAGGTGCAACTAAGAAACAAACTATCATCTTAGGTGCTTCTGAAGCTGCTCTTTGGACTCCTTATGGAATCGCAGTGAAGACTATCAACTATAATCTTTCTGATGATAAGGAATATACACTTGTATTGAAACAAGGTCAGATTACTCTTGACGTTTATAAATTTACAGGTGATGTTACTCACAAAACAAGAAAAGACAATTTGGATGCTGCTGCTTACAAGGTTAGTGCATTCAATGAAGCAGACTGGACAACAGTTGGTGGATGGCACACAAGCTTGAATGCAACTACTCAGACTCCGTTGTATGCTAGCATGTTCCATGCTGAAGTACCTGCAGCAAACTTCAAACAGTATTTCGATGACGTAACTGTTGAAAGAGCTCAATACGGATTCCAGACAGGTCTTTCTGTTAACAACTTGAAGAAAGGTGTAACTTATACAGCTTATGCTTATACTGAACCTACTTGCGACGGTGTAACTGTTACTGCTCATCCTGCTGTTAAACTTGTGGCTGCCAGCGATTCTTACCGTGTTGACGGTGATCCAATGGACGGCGTAACATTCGGTTACTTCACAGGTATTGATCAGGTAGAAGTTGCTAAGAACATCTACGCTGTAAATGGTAAGATTTATGTAGTTGGCGCAACTGAAGCTGTAACAATCTTCAATGCATTAGGTATGCAGGTTAAGGCTGCTTCTATCGAAGAAGCTGCTGCTGGTATTGATGTAGCTAACGGCATCTATATGGTTAAATCTGGAAGCAAAACTGCTAAAGTTCTTGTTAACAAATAATTCCATAAAATAAATTTAAAAAAGGCGTCCCATTGTGGGCGCCTTTTTTTATATTTGTGCATACTCTAAATCACCCAATTATGAAGAAAAATTTACTCCTTACCTTTTTCTTGCTATGTTTGCTTCCATTTGCCGTATTTGCGGAAGTAACACCCCCTGAACTTGATACGGTCAAAGTTGTCAAACCTCAAAACTCAGTTGTAAAAGTTACTTTTACCTCTGCAGTTACGCTTGCACAAAAAGATACGGTTCTTACACAATCTGGAACCTATAACGGATCATTGCTGGTTGTTCATGGTACGCAATTGATTGTTGAAGTAATACCTAATGAATTCTATGATTTTGAGAAAATAATGGTTGGAGAGACTGTGGTAACAAATAATCCTCATACCATTACAAGTGTAGAAAGTGACATTACAATATCCTCTTCTGTTGTTCGTATGCGTAGCCTTACAATCACTAAACCTGTAAATTGTACTGTGAAAGTAAGCTATATACCTAGTCCGACGGTTGGTACAGAAGTACTAGAAGAATCGTACGATTCTTCTAGTGAGGCGGATGTTGTGTTGAAAGTAAAAGATGGTACGCACGTAATCCTAACCGTTATTCCAGATTCCGGATATGCTTTTGAGCACTTGTCAATTGGAGGAACTAATACAACCTCTAATCCTGTCTCTATTTCGTCCATGACAAGTGACCGTACTGTTGTAGCATCCGTTGTGAAAGTACATAGTGTTAAGATTTCAAAGCCTGCTAATTCTACTGTTCAGGTTCATTTTACGGCTCCCCTGGGAAGTACCGCAAAAGATACAACTTTTACAGCTTCGACTCCTTATCATGATGAATTGGAGGTAAAGGATGGGACAGAACTTACCGTTAAGGTAGAACCTAATTTGGGCTATGAGTTTTCAAAAACAATAATGGGTACAACCGAGTCAACTGCCAATCCAACAGTAGTTTCAAGTCTGACAACCGATTTGGAAATTAGTACAGAGGTTGTAAAGAAGAAATATACACTTACCATTACTCCTCCAACTAATGGAACTATTACAGTAATGGCAGGAAGTACTCAGCTAACTTCGGGAGCTTTGGTTGAGCATGGTACTCAGCTTACAGTTACTGCTACCCCACAAGCAGAACATGAATTAACATCGCTTACTGTTAATAGTGAAGATCTGACAAGTGGCTCTACCTATACGGTCTCCGGACCTGTAACTGTTCAGGCTGTATTTACCTATGTGGCTCCTAAATATGCGATTACTTTCGCACAGCCTGAAAACGGGACACTTACTGTGAGAAGGCGTGTTGTTGATGGTTCAAATGAAGCATATGTTTTGGTATCTTCCGGATCGTTGATTGCTAAAGGAACAGTTTTGTATATTTATGCCGATCCGGCCGATACATATGTTGTTTCTTCATTTAAAATAAACAATACTTCGGTAGATGATATTACAGCTTTCCCAGTATTGAAAGAGGTGGAAGGTGCTACTTCCATTGCGGTTACGTTTACGAAAGGTAAACAACTTATTACGATTACTCCTCCTGTTAATGGCGAAATAACGGTTAAGGATAACGATCGTTTTATTAATTCGGGTTCATCTGTTGATAGGGGGACTGTGTTGACTCTGAATGCCTATGCAAAACCCAATTATAAATTTAAGAAATGGTGGGATGGTAATACGGATGCAGAACGTCAACTAACTGTCGATGTTCTGGACATTACCGTATCGGCCGAATTTGCTTTAATTACCGGTATTGAGGAGCTTTATACAGGAATGAGTGTATATGCTGCTGATGGTGCTATTTATTTGAATGGGGTGACTGAAGATGTTACTTCAGTTTCAATCATTGATATGGCTGGCAAGATAGTGTATAATAGTAAACCTGAGTTTGGACAGACTGTTTTATCGCCTGTTAACCGGGGTGTTTATGTTGTACTGGTGAAAGGTACTAAAGGAAATGTTTCAACAAAGGTGATTGTCAAATAAAGCGGTGGTATTTTGGTGATCATTCAAAAAGGGGAGTCCCTACGGATTCCCCTTTCATATTTCTATATTTGCCCCCTAGAGCCAGACTGGTTTCAAATATTCAATTCTCAGAGAGTTCAGTTTGTTGCTGTTTTTTGTTTCAGGTAAGCAAGTCGTTGTTCACTTTTCTGTTTCTCTTTGTTCATCCGGTTGATATCTGAAAGAACAATGGCAAATGCATAGGTTGAAGTTATCGCTTTTTTATCACTGTCGGCTAAGTAGATGGTAAATGGCTTTCCTCCGGTATATTCTACCTTAATCCTTTCTTTTTCGTTGGATGCGATAAACTTTACAGCATCTTCACCCTTCTCTGCCTTATATGTTACGACTTCTGTTGTATTGCCCAAATCCTTGAAACGATAATTTAATCCTCCATCGAAAGGAATACTGGCAGTTTCTGCATAGGAACCATCCTTAATGCTTACTTTTATGCTGGTATGATTGATAGGAGTGTTTCCGAAATAAACACTTGCCAGATACATTTCTCCTTTTTCGTTTACCCCGCTACGTATATAACAACGGTTTATATTTTTCTCAATGGTCTGTTGCTTCCATATATAGTTACCCACTTCTTCGTATAAGCTGTCCTTTTCAAATACGAAATCTTTATTAATCGCAATTAATTCTGCTGTTTTTATGGGGAGCAGGCTGTCGCAGTAGGCAATTGTGCGTTCGTTTTCCTTGATCTCCACCAAGCGCATCAGCGACAGGGTTTGTTTCAATACATCGAACTCTTTTGGGTACAGTGTCCGGATACTGTCAATTTCGTTCTTTGCGGCAAATAATTCATTGTTTTCGTACATGGACTGCGCTTTTGCCAGACGTGCTTTTGCCTCTTCTCCAGTATTGCCACAACTCATCGTCAGTGAGGCGATAAACAATCCTGCTATTAACTTTTTCATTGTATTTGATTATTAATGCGTTCCAAATGCAAAGATATTGGAAAATGGGGAATTAGCAGCAATGGAAGAATTTAATTATCTTTGTACCCTCAAAAGTATTGAACATACTGCATGTATATAGATAAAGAAGTAATAGATAAACATCTCTCCTCGCGTACTTTCAGACAAGTAAGCGAAGCAGCCGACGAATTAGGGCTGGAAGCGTATGTGATCGGGGGGTATGTGAGAGATATATTTTTACGCCGTCCGTCCAAAGATATTGATATTGTTGCTGTTGGAAGTGGTATAGAATTAGCTAAAGCTGTTGCCCGAAAAATGGGACGCAATGCACATCTTTCTGTTTTTAAGAATTTCGGTACGGCTCAGGTTAAATTAGGAGATATTGAACTTGAATTTGTTGGAGCCCGTAAAGAGTCCTATACTCGCGACAGTCGTAAACCGATTGTTGAAGATGGAACTTTGGAAGACGACCAGAACCGGCGCGATTTTACGATCAATGCCCTTGCTCTGTGTTTGAATGCATCAAGGTATGGAGAATTAGTAGACCCATTTGATGGGTTAGGTGATATGGACCGGCTTACTATCCGCACGCCTTTAGATCCCGATATCACTTTTAGCGATGATCCATTGAGAATGATGCGGGCAGTACGTTTTGCTACTCAACTGGGATTTGATATCGATCCGGTCACATTTGAGGCAATTGAACGTAATAAAGAGCGAATTGATATAATATCCAGAGAGCGAATCATTGATGAATTGAACAAGATTATTCTGTCTCCCCGGCCATCTGTCGGATTTGTTTTACTGGATGCTTGTGGTTTATTGCCAATCATATTTCCTGAACTTCATGCCTTGAAGGGTGTGGAAACAAAAGAGGGTATAGGTCACAAGGACAACTTTTCACACACGTTGATGGTACTTGATAATTTGTCTCGCAATACGGATAATCTGTGGTTGAGATGGAGTGCGCTTTTGCACGATATTGCCAAGCCTGCAACCAAACGTTTTGATCAGAGATTGGGATGGACATTCCATAACCATAATTTTATTGGGGAGAAGATGCTGCCCGGTATCTTCCGAAGGATGAAACTTCCTTTGAATGAAAAGATGAAATATGTCCAGAAAATGGTAAGTCTGCATATGCGTCCGATTGCTTTGGCTGATGATGAGGTGACTGATTCGGCTATCCGCAGACTCCTTTTTGATGCCGGGGATGATATTGATGACCTGATGAAGCTTTGTGAAGCGGATATTACAAGTAAAAATCCGGAGAAGGTCCGTAAGTTCCTGAATAATTTTCGTTTGGTGAGAGAGAAGCTGACAGCCATTGAAGAAAAAGATCGGGTGAGAAATTTCCAGCCGCCTGTTTCCGGTGAAGAAATAATGGAGGTGTTTGGCTTAGGTCCTTGTGCTCAGGTGGGGGCGATTAAATCTTCTATTAAGGATGCGATTTTAGATGGAGTTATTCCCAATGAATACGATGCCGCTTATAAGTATATGATGAAAAAAGCAGAGGCAATGGGATTAAAACCTGTAACGAAGTAGTCTTGCTTGATAAAATAAGAGAAAGAGCCCTGTTTACGAAGAATAAACAGGGCTTTGTTATGATTTAGGAATTGAGTCTTTCGACGGATTTTACTCCTTTTACTGTTTTTATTTTCTTTATCAACACATTCAACATATTGGTGTCACGTATCAATACGGTAAAATTGCCCTGGAAAAGTCCGTCAACCGAGTCGATATTGAATGACCTCAGGGTAACCCCGGACTCCTTACTGATAACCGATGTAATGTTGGTTACAATGGCAATATCATCCCTTCCAACAACCCGGAGTGAGATAGCATAACCTGCGTTGCTTTTTCCACTCCACCGAGCCTTGATGATACGGTATCCGAAGCGGCTGAACATCTCTTGGGCATTTGGACATGTCATCCTGTGGATTTTAATGCCTTGGGTGGAGACAAACCCGAATACTTCGTCGCCGTAAATAGGGTTACAGCATTTGGCTAGTTTGTATTCAATGCCCGTAAGGTTTTTGTCAATTACCAGAACATCCTGACGGTTGGATATTTCTTCCACCTCGGTCGTTGTAATGTAGTTTTCGGCACTTTTAGGTCCGCTGTGCTCATATATCTCCTTTTCCTTGCGTTCCAGATCCAGGTATTCGTCAATTACATTGTTCAGATCTAAACGTTCGTCCGATATATCCAGATAGAAATCAGTAACAGTTTTGTATCCCTTTTTCTTGATTAGTCGCATCAACGTACCTTCATCCACATCAATCTTACGGTTTTTAAAGCGCCGTTGCAACATCTCTTTCGAGAAGTCGGCTGTCTTAGCAGCCTCTTCACGCAGGGCTTGCTTGATTTTAGTACGTGCCTTGGATGTAGTTACAAAGGATAGCCAATCTCTTTTGGGACTTTGGGTTGGCGAGGTTACTATATTTACTGTATCTCCATTTTGAAGTACATATTTGATAGGAACATTTTTCTCATTTACCTTGGCCGACATGCATTTACTTCCCAACTTGGTGTGGATGGAAAACGCAAAGTCGAGTACGGTGGCTCCCTTAGGTAATTTAATCAGTTCACCGGTAGGGGTGAACACATATATTTCATCCGAATACAGGTCAAGTTTGAAATCCTGCATCAGTTCGCTGGAATTGGCTCCTTTATTTTCGAGAGCGGCCCGCACCGTATTCATGAATTCATCCAGTCCGTTTTCTGCTTTAATTCCTTTATACCTCCAATGTGCAGCCAGTCCGCGTTCCGCAATTTCATCCATACGTTTTGTCCGGATCTGAACTTCCACCCACTTGTTTTGCGGGCCCATCACGGTGATATGTAAACTCTCGTAACCATTACTTTTGGGAATGGATATCCAGTCTTTCATTCTCTCCGGATTCGGTTGATACATATCGGTAATGATAGAAAATACCTGCCAGCATTCGGAACGTTCCTTATCAACTGGTGTATTAAGAACCACACGGATGGCAAACAAATCGTATATCCCTTCAAAATCAATCTTTTGTTTTTTAAGCTTGTTATTGATGGAGTGGATTGACTTTGTACGGCCCTTAATGTCGAATTTGAAACCCGCCTCTTTGAGCTTCTGCTCAATAGGTGCGATAAACTCTGCGATATAAGCATCGCGAGAACGTTTGGTCTCGTTCAGCTTCTGCTTGATATAATCGTATGTTTTACGATCTGTATATTTTAGAGACAAATCTTCCATTTCGCTTTTGATGCTGTATAATCCCAAGCGATGAGAAAGCGGAGCATACAAAAAAGAGGCTTCAAGGGCGATACGTACCCGGTCGCTGTTATCTTTAAACTGTTTGCCGATTCGGAGCATATGCAGACGGTCGGCAATCATGATCAGAATCACCCGTACATCTTCGGCAAATGATAAAAGCAAGTGGTGGAAGTTTTCCGAATTTACAGCCGTATTACGTGCATAAAGATCGGATGTTTTAAGTAGCCGGCTGATCATAAGAGTTACATCCGGACCAAACTCCTTCTCAATCTCTTCCAGAGTGAGTGCTTTTTTTAGTACGGTACGATAAAGCAAGAGGGCAATTATGGGTGTTCGTTTCAGTCCGATTTCCGAAGTCGCGATAAGTGCCGTATTAATATTTCGCAGCAGTCCGTTAATTCCGTTTTTATCTCTCCCATAACAATCCATCGAAACGGTACGTTGAATAAGGTTCCGCATTTTTCGGACATCATCTTTTTGGAGAGAGAAGTGAATGCTTTGAAGCAGCTTTCTATATTTAAATAGAAATTCCTTCTTTTCTTCGGGTGTAAAGAATGCTTGTGTATTCATACTGTTCTTGTTTTGCCTTATTAGGCCTATACAGGCTGTAAACTTTTGTAAAAGTATCTTTTTTCCTTGAAAACAGAGGTATCTCTAATGGTATTTTTGATACATTTGCATTATTTATAGGATGACACGTTTTCAGTTACGGCGACTGTAATTATTAAAAACAATATACTATGCTTAGTACGAAAGACTTGGCTTTGCTCGGCCAAAAGGGAATAAGCGAGAAGCAAATTGAAGAACAACTTGACTGTTTCAGAAAAGGATTTCCTTTTCTTGAAATTATGGCTTCGGCATCAGTTGAAAAGGGAATCAGCGTAATTGATAAAGAGGCTCAGGTTGGCTACATGGAGGCTTGGGATGCCTATCTGAATCAGAATAAGCGTATTCTTAAGTTTGTACCCGCTTCGGGAGCAGCCAGCCGGATGTTTAAAGACCTTTATGAATTTCTGGATTCGGATTCGAATGAACCTTTTTCCCCCTTTATGGAAAAGTTTTTTGCAGGTCTTACCTCTTTTGCGTTTTATAACGCCTTAGATGCTGTATGTCTGAAAAATGAAAAACGTACCATCCCCCAGTTATTGTCTGATAAAGAGTATAAGGCAGTAGTAAATAATCTGTTGTCGTCAGGTGGGCTTAATTACGGCCAGCTACCGAAAGGCCTGTTGCAATTTCATACGTATCCTGCCAGTGTACGCACTGCTATGGAAGAACATTTGGCAGAAGGAGCCATGTATGCCAAAAATAATGCTGCAGAAGTAAATATCCATTTTACAGTATCACCGGAACATAAGGCTTTATTTGAGCAACTGGTTGCTGCAAAAGTTCCCGCATATGAAAATAAATTCTCGGTTCGGTATGATATTTCTTTCAGTGTACAGAAGCCCAGCACTGATACATTGGCTGCCGATTCGGAAAATCAACCGTTCAGAGATAAGGAAGGAAATTTACTTTTCCGTCCCGGAGGACATGGTGCTTTGATAGAGAATCTGAATGATGTGGATGCAGATATCGTTTTTATTAAAAATATTGATAACGTGGTGCCTGATTCTTTTAAATGTACCACAATTATCTATAAGAAGGTGCTGGCTGGAGTGTTGGTAACTTTACAGAAGAAAATATTCCGCTATCTGCATCTGATTGAAAGCGGACAATATACACACGCTCAGGTAGAAGAGATGATTCGCTTTCTGCAGACCGAATTATGTATAAAACATCCGGAAATGAAAAACCTGGAAGATGCAGAGCTTATTCTTTATATTAAATCAAAGCTGATACGTCCGATTCGTGTTTGCGGTATGGTTAAGAATGTGGGAGAGCCCGGCGGTGGGCCATTTCTTGCATTCAATGAGGATGGTTCTTACTCTCCGCAGATACTGGAAAGTTCGCAGATTGATCTTGCCGATCCCCGTAAAAAAGAAATGTTCGAAAAAGGTACACACTTTAATCCTGTTGATTTGGTTTGTGCATTAAAGGATCACAACGGACAAAAGTTTAATCTGCCTGATTTTGTTGATAAAAATACTGGATTTATTTCAATGAAGTCCAAGGATGGACGGGAACTTAAAGCCCTTGAATTGCCAGGTCTGTGGAATGGTGCTATGAGTGACTGGAATACAGTTTTTGTTGAAGTGCCGATTGAAACATTCAATCCGGTTAAAACTGTAAATGATTTATTAAGACCGGAACATCAATGATATCTATAGATTGTGAATGATTGATGTTATTTTACGATACAAACAAAGGGTTGCCCGCTTATTGGCAACCCTTGTTTATTAAATAGGTATGGGAATCTGGTTATATTTTAGGAAGTTCCCATGGTGAACGGTAGTTGGGAACCAACAGATTGTTTGCTGCTTCATCGTTCGTAAAACGAATCCCGTCCCAGACTAATTTTTTGCCGGTTCGGTAAGCAATATTGCCCAATTGAGAGAACTTGGCGATATGAGCCCCAATCTCAATGCTGGCATTACAATTCCGATTGCGGCTTTTGATGCACTCCAGGTGGTTCTTTACATGTAGATTGAGACCTCCTTCACCGTAGGCCTTCTTTAAAGGAACAGCCTCCATGCGTGTATTACCGTTTACCCGCTCAGGAATTACTTCCCAACCGCCACGATCTAATACCAAAGTGCCGTTTTCGCCAACAAATCCTAATCCGTGGTTCCGTCCGTAGGCTCCGTCATCAATTCCAATAGCATGATCCCACATAACAGTAAAGTCGTTGAATGTATATATGGTTTGAAGTAAATCAGGAGTTTCACAGGCATCATCCGGATATCCGAATTTACCACCCGAAGCCATAATGGAGTTAGGTGCTGTAACGTTCATTCCGTACAAAGCATAGTCAAGCAAATGTACACCCCAGTCGGTCATCAGTCCTCCAGCGTAATCCCAGAACCAACGGAAGGTAAAATGAAATCTGTTTCGGTTGAAAGGTCGTTTACGAGCCGGCCCGAGCCACATGTCATAATCAACACCAGCCGGAACAGGTTCGTCGGCCAATACCGGAATGGATGGACACCATCCCTGATATGAGAATACGCGAACAGTACGTATCTTCCCTAGTTTGCCGCTGTGTACAAACTGCATGGCATCTTGCCAGTGAGGATCGCTGCGTTGCCATTGTCCAACCTGAACCACCCGGTTATACTTTTGTGCCGCCCGAACCATTATATTACATTCCTCAATACTGTTGCCCAAAGGCTTTTCACAATAAATATCTTTGCCTGCCTGACAAGCAGCCACCATTTGCAGGCAATGCCAATGGTCGGGTGTTCCTACAATCACCACGTCTATATCTTTATTGTCGATTAGTCCGCGCCAATCTTTATACAGATTCTTTACCCGTTTACCAGAAATCTTTTCGGTTTCGGCGGCTCGGTTCTGCAACACATTCTGGTCTATATCCGCCAGAGCCACACATTCAACTTCCGGGTTACGCAGAAATGCTTTGAGGTTTTCGAACCCCATTCCATTACAGCCAATCAAGCCAACACGGATTTTATCACTTGGAGCAATGCTGCCCCCGGCTTTAATAATAAAAGGACTAGCGGTAAGTCCTACACCCAACAGGGAGGCCTGTTTTAGAAAATCTCTTCTCGAAGTCATTGATCTTATGAATTTAAGGAAAACAATAGTCTTTTTGCAAAGAACATAAAAATAGGCTTATGTTGTATGTTGCATACTCCATTAATTTTTATTTTATTTTGACATAGGTCAAAACTCTTTCAGGCACTCTCTTTTTGTCTTATTTCCTTTAGGTTATTAAAACAATAATGATAACTTTGTGACTATATTTTTGCCTACAAGGATACTATTAACAAACTATTAAATGAATTACCATGAAGGAAAACACTAAAAAAGGAGTAAGCCGTCGTGAATTTTTGGGTTTATCTGCTTTGGGACTAGCCAGTCTCACGATCCTGCCCAGCTGGAAAATGGCCGGAGTACGTATTGCTCCAAGTGACCGTGTTGTGTTAGGTTTTATTGGATTGGGGCAACAGGCTTTATCGGATTTTGCCGGTTTTGCTGCATGTCCGGGCGTACAGGTTGCTGCCTGTTGTGATGTGGATTCACTAAAACAATTACGTTTCAAGAAAAGAATTGAAACATGGCAAGCCGCCAAGAGCATGGCTCCCCGTTGCGATATGTACGAGTTTTATGAAGATTTGCTGGAACGTAAAGATATTGATGCCGTTGAGGTTGCTACACCCGACCATTGGCATGCTCTTAATACCATTCATGCAGCACAAGCCGGGAAAGATGTTTATTGCCAGAAACCATTAGCTTTTACTATCCGTGAAGGTCTTGAAATGGTAAAGGCCGTTAGAGGAAATAAACGCGTGTTGCAGGTAGGTAGTCAACAGAGATCAAGCAAGGAATTCCAAAAAGCGATTGAATTGGTTCAATCCGGAGCTATTGGTCATATCGAAAAGATTTATGCAAGAGTTGGTGCGCCTCCCAAACCATTGGATTTACCTGAAATGCCTGTTCCTGGAAATTTAAACTGGAACAAATGGATGGGACCACTTAATGATCCAAAGATTCATTATCATCCTGATTTGTGTCCTCCTATAACTGTAGATCCGGAACAGAATGAAAAACTGTGGGGTGCCTGGAGATGGTATCAGGAAACCGGCAACGGATATACGGCTGACTGGGGTGCTCACATGTTTGATATTGCTCAGGCTGCTATAGGAATGGACGGATCTGGTCCGACTGAATTTATTCCTGCCGGCTATAACGGATCAACTTATGCAGCAATGAAATATCAGAATGGTATTGTAATGACAGAACAGCCCTTCCTGGAAGGTAATGATGGAGCACAAGGTATAAAGTTTATCGGCGATAAAGGCTGGATTGAGGTGGCACGTGGTTATCTTGCCTGCTCAGATAAGTCGAAAGTTCCTGCCGAACTTGCCGGTCAGCGTCCTCTTACGATGGAAGAGATGAAGAAAAGATGGGAAGAGATGAAAAAACAGGCAGAAAAACAAGGAAATAAACCTAAAGGTGGTATGGCTGGCAGCTACGAAACCAGCTCTCCGCATATGCAGAATTTTATTGACTGTGTACGTTCCCGTGAGAACCCAATTGCACCGGTTGAAGTTGGATGCAGTACCAATACTCTTTGCTGTTTAGCTAACATTGCACGTGAATTGAATCGTCCGGTAAAATGGAATCCTGCAACATTGAGCTTTATCAACGATAAAGAGGCTGCTGCACACCGGTTGTATGAATATGAATACAGAAGACCATATAGTCTATAATTAATTCTCAATAACAGTATGAGTAACAGACGTGATTTCTTACGAAATGTTTCTTTCTTGACTGCCGGAGGTTTGCTGGCAGGCAATGTTAGTTCATTACACGCATCTACTACGACTTCTTCTAAAGCCGCAGCTGCAAAAAATATAGGTTTGCAAACCTATTCGTTGGGAAAGGAATTGTTTGAGGATGTACCCGGAGGTATGAAGAAACTCAAACAGATGGGTTACACCAATCTCGAACTTGCGGGATACAATAAGGGTAAGATCGGTACGGTCGACATGATGGAATTTAAAAAGATGGCGGAGGATGCCGGATTGAAGATTACCAGTTCTCATGTAAATCCACCGGTTCGAGAATTTTCGCAGGCAAATTTCAATGAAATAAAGGAATTCTGGAAAGTTGCTGCAGCCGATCATGCCAAGCTTGGAGTTAAATATTTAATCCAACCTATGATGCCCAAATGTGAGTCGCATGAGGATGCAGCCTTTATTTGTGAGGTGTTCAATGAATCGGGTAAAATTGTGAAAGAGGCTGGAATTCCATTCGGTTACCACAATCATAATATGGAATTTAAAAGGGTGGTAAAACCAGAGGATGCAGCTCAGGCAGGTAATCCTTGGATACCTAAAGGTGATCAGATTTATGATTTATTTTTAAAAGACACAGATCCTTCTCTAGTGTTTTTTGAAATGGATGTATATTGGACCGTGATGGGCCAGAATGACCCGGTTGAATATCTTAAAAAACATCCGGACCGGATTAAAGTGTTGCATATTAAAGATCGTGCTGTATTAGGTCAATCAGGAATGATGAATTTCGAAATGATTTTCAAACAGGCGTATGCAAATGGCATCCAGGATTATTTTGTTGAATTGGAAGGTTTAAGAACCGGAATGTCTCAGTTTGACGGAGTAAAAGGTTGTGCTGAATATTTATTGAATGCACCATTTGTGAAATAATTACCTCATTATGATAAAGACTCCCCGGATTGATAAATCTGAGGGAGTCTTTTTTATTGTGTATACTACTTCTTAAACACCAGATAAACGGCACAGACCAACAGCACACAAGCCAAAGCATGATTCCATTTGAAGGATTCGGTCTTGAATGCCATCGAACTGAATATCATAAAGATGACAAGAGTGATGACTTCCTGGATAACCTTTAGCTGAATCAGACTGAACGGACCTCCGTTTTCACGAAATCCGATACGATTAGCTGGTACCTGGAAACAATATTCCAGGAAAGCAATGGACCAGCTGAAAGCGATTACACCAAGTAGCGGAAGTGAATCAAACCAACTGAACTGTTGTTTCATCTTTAAATGACCATACCATGCAAATGTCATAAATACATTGGACAGAATCAAAAGTACGATTGTTATAGCTCCTTGCATTATATCTCTTTTTTACGGGGTAAATAATCTTTCTGGATATGTGTCATACTTCCCCATAAATTATATCTGGCATGGGGATTTATCTCTTCAAGTCTGGCAAGGACTCCTTTAAGGTCGGGCCTGCTTGATGTCGACTCATGGGGACAGTTTTTTAAAAGTTTCTTATATCCTTTCCATTCAGCAATCCGGATCAATTCTTTCTCTTCAACCAAGCAGAGCGGACGGATCAGTGTCATGTCAAATTTATCCATTTTTAAACGGGGAGGCATCGTGCCGAATGCTCCTTGGAAAGTCATGTTCATAAGCAGGGTTTGCAATAGGTCGTCTTGATGATGTCCTAATGCTATTTTGTTACATTTATACTGCTTGGCAATATCGAACAGCGCCTTTCTACGTGTCCATGAACACAAGAAACAAGGCGATTTGCGCTTATCAGTCGTCGGATCGAATGACGTTTTATGAACTACAAAGGGTAAATTATGTTCCTCAGCACATCCACGCAAGTAGTCGAGATCTGCATTGTAGGGTATATTTTCCATTATGATGTGAGCTACCACAACTTCAAACTTCGGACGGAATATCTTCTGCCTTCTCCCCAGTAAATCGACTAAGGCAAGTGAATCTTTTCCTCCCGAAAGTCCAATTAATATTCGGTCTCCATCTGCAATGAGGTCGTATTCCCAAATTGCTTTTTGTATTTTTGCTTCTATTTTGCGAAATAGAAGTTCTTCTTCAGTTTTTATAGCCATAGTTTATTTTCGGGCGCAAAATTAGAAAAAAAAGGATTGATTTTTAGAGCTCAATTGCATTTAACATGTTAATTTATGCAATTTAATCGGGAAGGTTGCAGGTTATTTTAGTTATTCCTGTATGCTGGAACAAAAAAATTCATATCTTTGAATCTCTGTAACCATAAACAAAGTCAAGGCAAAATGAATGGGATGTGTTTAAAACTTTTTCTTGTGTCAGGTATGACGTTGTTAAGCAGCGTATTAACAGCTCAAAGCCTTGATCAAGCAAAGAAGTTATATAACGAAGGTAAATTTGAAGAAGCTAAACCTGCTTTTGAGAAGTTAGTTGAACGGACTCCTGGCAATTCATCTTATAACCAGTGGTATGGTGTATGCTTGTATGAAACGGGAGAAAAAGAGAAAGCCGAGAAATATTTACGGGTAGCTGCCAAACGTAATGTTCAGGAAGCTTTTCGTTACCTGGGGGAGTTATGTTACGATACCTATCGTTTTGAAGAATCGGAAGAGATGTTTCAGGAATACATTGATTTGCTTGCAAAGAAAAAACAAGATACGCTTCCATGGGAACAAAGACTTGAACAAGTGAAAAATGCACTCCGAATGATGGAGAAAACTGAAGATGTTGAAATAATTGATAGTTTGGTAGTTGATAAGGAAGCATTCCTCACTGCCTATAAGCTAAGTGAGGAGAGTGGTTCGTTGATGCTTTTTTCTGATTTTTTTCAGCTGTCAGATGCATCGGAGTCAACTGTTTATATGAATCAGAAACAGGATAAGATTTTTTATGCACAAAAAACTCCTGAGAATCAGTTTTGCTTATTCACTCAATCCAAATTAATGGATAAGTGGGGAGACAAGAAGATGTTACCGATGACAATTAATAGTGCTAATAATGAAAACTATCCGTTTGTAATGTCTGACGGAGTGACAATTTATTACGCAAGTACTGGCAATGGGACCTTAGGAGGATATGACCTGTTTGTAACAAGATACAATATTAGTTCGGACAGCTATTTAGTCCCCGAACAGTTGGGAATGCCTTTCAATTCTCCCTCCAACGATTACATGATGGTTATTGATGAATCGAAAGAATTGGGTTGGTTTGTTTCCGATCGCTTTCAACCGGAAGGGAAAATCTGCGTATATCTTTTTATTCCGAATCCTGATCGGAAAAGGTTGCTAACCGATGATCTTGAATTGAAACGTTCCCGTGCAGCTATATATTCAATTAAGGATTCATGGAAAGCATCTGCTAACTATAAAGAACTAATTGATCTTGCACATAAAGAGATAAGGTCTGGAGTAAGTGAGGTTAAAAAAGATTTTGAGTTTGTGATTGTTGATCAGGTCGTATATTTTTCTCTGGATGATTTCCAAAGTCCGGAAGCCCGAAGTTATTATGAAAAAGCTTCCGCTTTGAATCGACAGATAGTTGAAGAGAGTGAAAAGCTTCTTTCTTTAAGAAAGTCCTATGTTGAAGGAGACAAGGCTACAAAAGAAAGGCTATCCAGCTCAATTTTAACTTTGGAGAAACAACTTGAAAACATGATAAATGAGCCGCTTGTTCTTGAGAAAAAAGCCCGGAATGCTGAAGTGAATTTCCTTCGGAACAAACGATGACTAATTAAGGGAAAAAACTTTATTAACTATGATACTAGATATTGCCATTGTTGTTTTTCTACTTGCAGTAGCAATTGTATTGCTTTTGCTAGAAATCTTTTTACTTCCAGGAATAACTGTGGCAGGAATAGGAGGTTTTCTATTTGCAGCAGGAGGTATTTTATATGCTTACAGCGAGTTGGGAGTACAAGCTGGAAATATAAGCTTGATTGTATCAGCAGTAGTATTTGCCGTATCATTTTTTTGGTTGCTTCGTTCAAACTCATTCAATAGGGTTGCATTAAAAAAAGAGGTAGACAGTAAATTGATCTCCACCCGCGATCTGGGAATTGTGCAAGGAGACGAAGGAATTGCTGTTTCGCGCCTTAATCCGATGGGTAAGATCCGGGTAAAAGGAATTACGGTCGAGGCTAAATCAATTGATGGTTTTGTAGATGAAAATACACCAATTGTGGTTACAGGAATCGATGCCAGTAATTTATTGGTTAAAATTAAAAAATAAACAGTATTCACCTTTTAAATACAATGTCTATGGAAATGACCTTTCTGCCGTTGATTCTGCTTGGAGCAGCGGTGTTGCTTTTGTCCATTTTCTTTTATTACGTGCCGTTTCTTTTATGGATTTCGGCAAAAGTATCGGGTGTAAATATATCCCTGATACAGCTATTTTTGATGCGTATCCGTAAGGTGCCTCCCTACATCATCGCCCGAGCAATGATTGAAGCTCATAAGGCTGGTTTAAAACAGCTCACGCGTGATGAACTTGAAGCTCACTATTTGGCTGGCGGACATGTTGAAAGAGTGGTTCATGCACTTGTTTCTGCTTCTAAAGCAAATATCGATTTATCGTTTCAGATGGCAACTGCAATCGATCTAGCTGGTCGTGATGTATTCGAAGCTGTACAAATGTCAGTTAATCCTAAGGTGATCGATACACCTCCGGTTACAGCTGTTGCAAAGGATGGTATTCAGTTAATAGCTAAAGCTCGTGTTACGGTGCGAGCTAATATTAAGCAATTGGTTGGTGGTGCCGGAGAAGAAACAATTCTGGCCCGTGTTGGTGAAGGGATCGTTTCGTCGATCGGATCATCCGAAAGTCATAAAACAGTGCTTGAAAATCCAGATTCTATTTCAAAATTGGTGCTTCGTAAAGGATTAGATGCCGGTACGGCTTTCGAAATTCTTTCCATTGATATAGCTGATATCGATATTGGTAAAAATATTGGTGCATTTCTTCAGATGGATCAAGCTCAGGCTGATAAAAATATTGCTCAGGCTAAAGCTGAAGAACGTCGTGCCATGGCTGTTGCCTTGGAGCAGGAGATGAAAGCAAAGGCTCAGGAAGCGCGTGCAAAAGTAATTGAAGCTGAGGCTCAGATACCACAAGCTATGGCGGAAGCATTCCGTAGCGGTAATCTGGGTATTATGGATTATTATAAGATGAGAAATATCGAAGCCGATACCTCTATGCGTGATGCGATAGGGAAACCGGCTTCAAGTTCATCCAAACCATTAAAAGACTAATTAGTCGTGCGAGTAATTCCACCTTCAGAACTTATAATTAATGCAGATGGAAGTGTATTCCATCTGCATTTAAAGCCGGGTCAACTGTCGGACAAAATCATACTGGTAGGTGATCCCGAGAGAGTGTCGTCTGTTGCATCCCGTTTTGATTCTATTGAATGCGAGGTATCTAACAGAGAGTTTCACTCAATTACCGGTTACTTTCAGGGAAAGCGCATTTCGGTTGTTTCTCATGGAATTGGAACAGATAACATTGATATTGTTCTCAATGAGCTGGATGCGCTGGTTAACATTGATTTTACCTCTCGTACGGTTAAAGAGATCTTTACTCAATTAACGTTGGTTCGGATTGGGACTTCAGGAGGTTTGCAGCATTTTGTTCCTGTAGGTACTTACGTTGCAGCCGAACGTTCAATTGGATTTGATGGCGTACTTTATTTTTATGCAAATAATAAAAATACCAGAGACGTAGCTTTTGAAGAAGAATTACTCAGCCAGCTTGACTGGAAAATTTCAGAAATTCGTCCGTATGTCGTTGCTGCAGACAAGTCGCTGATTGAACAAATAACCAGCAATGATATCCTGAAGGGGGTGACGATTGCAGCCAATGGCTTTTACGGACCGCAGGGTCGGGAGCTACGCTTACCTTTAGCGGATCCGGAGTTGAATAAGAAAATTGAGTTGTTTAACTATAATGGTGCTCAAATTACTAATTTTGAAATGGAAAGTTCTTCTTTAGCGGGACTTTCGGCTATGATGGGGCATCGGGCAATGACCGTTTGTTGTATAATAGCAGGGAGGGTTGATAAAAAGATGAATACCGATTATAAGGAGAGCTTACCCATCCTTATTGATAAAGTGTTAAATCGTATTTAGTATCAATAGGAATTCGAGAGGATTTATTTATAACAACTCGTATAATAACGAAATAAGGGTGTCTTTTAAGACACCCTTATTTCGTTATTTACAATGAATTCAAAATTACATAAATCCCTGATCTTTGAGTACTTTCAAGAACACTTCTGAAAAGTATTCATTATTTTTCTTTGTGTATCTTACATCAGTAAATACTTGAGCCAATGTCTCTTTATTATTTTCGGCTATAAATTTCTTATTCTCGGCCAACGATTCTTTAGCTTCATAATATAGATTTATATCGTCGGCCGTATAATCTTTGTATTTTTCATTATGCACAATCGCTTCCAAAGGGAGTCGTTCAACCTGGGCAGGCAAGCCGTCGGGATAGCCCAATGTGATTGTTGTAATTGGGACGACCAATGAGGGTAGGTTAAGAATTTCGATAATTTTATCCGCGTTGTATGTTGTTGTTCCAAGATAACAAATTCCTAAACCGTTGTCTTCAGCCGCGTTGCAAAACGTTTGCGCAACAAGCATCGAGTCGATAACAGCAGCCATAAAGGTCTGAAAATTGTCAAAGCCAGGTTCTGCATTCCGTTGGGCACACCATCTTACAAAACGGTTTACATCGGCACAGAACGTAATTACCACAGGAGCTGTAGTTACCATGGATTGATTAAAATGTGCCGGAGCAAGTCTTTTTTTCTGTTCAGTATCCTGGGTAATTACTATACTGTAAAGCTGCATATTACCAGTATTGGAGGCACGGCAAGCCACTTCAAGCAATTCATTCAATAAATCATCCGAAATACCTTTATCCAAATATTTGCGGACAGTACGTCTGTTTTTCAATCCCTCTATCATAATTGTCATACTTATATAGATGCAAATATACTGAAGATTTCTTGATTACTTATGTTTCTTCCTAATTCGTCTGATAAACATCCAGTAGCCGGTAATAGGAAGACTTGAACCTATAATGGCTGCTATAAATGTTATTATTTTTGTAATCCAACCTCCCCACGAACCTGTATGCAATACATATACCCAGCCATTCATTTTGCGCTGATTTTCATCCTTATAATATTTTACTGATTTGATTTCGTTTGTTTCAGCATCAAACGAATAAATATCTGTAGCTCTTTCATGAAGCGCATCTACTGGAAGTACTGTTGCCTTATCTTCTCCTAATCGTATATAAGAATATTTCGGGACCTTTTGTTTAATCGTCTCCAGCATAGCATCCCATTGAATAACTGAATGAGAACCTGCTTTTACATCATTCTTCTTTTGTTCGTTTCGACTTCCTTTGGTATTTCCTCCTCCGTGCTTTCCTTCTGACATCTCAATACTGAAGATTCGTCCTACTGCATTTTTATACCAGTCGAAACTCCACATAAGTCCCGTTAATGAAAGTGTAAGCAAAACAATACTTGCGTAAGCACCCAGGACTTTGTGAATATCATAGAGTTTTCTATTAAAGCCGGCTTTCCTTTTTATGGTAATGCTGGATTTTATTTTTTTCTTCTTATTTGGAAACCAAAGAATCAATCCTGTAATTAATAAAATGACCATAAATATTGTAGATACTCCAGTAATCCATTTACCGGTTGTTCGGCTACTATCCATTAACCATCTGTGTAAAGACATCACTTTAAAGAAAAATGTTTCACGGTAAGGAGAGATGGCTAGTACTTCACCCGAGTATGGGTTAATAAAAGCAGATACCCTGAATCCTTCTTTTAGAGTAGCAACAGCTGTACGTTCGGGATCATTATGCAACTGGATCTCAGAAACACTATTGTTGGGAAGTTGCTTATTAACTATGTCTATTAATTGATTTAATGGTAGAGGAGCCTGAGTCGTCTTTTCAACATAATAACGAGACGGATTAATTAGCTGGTTTATTTCATCATCAAAAACAAGGATTGCCCCTGTCAGGCAGATAATCGTTAAAACGATACCTGCCGGAAGGGACAAAACCAGATGAATGTACTTTATTGCTTTTTTCATTTGATTGTCATTCAAGGTTACTTATTAAAAACGATAACTGATTACTGCTGCAGCATTGAATGGATCAGTCGGATTGATATATCCTCCCCGGTAATAAGAGGTATAGCCGATCCCATTAAAAATATTGTTGAATAAGCCGCGCACCTGAAACTTGTCGAATGCATAGGCGATCTGAGCATTTACAGTTGTGTAAGCATCCAAATCAAACGGTTTCATGTTAGGAGTGGTATTTGTATGAGTTGCTTTGTAGGTAAATTCGTTAACCGGACGCTCACCCACATAATATGCTCCCACACCAAGAGATAATCCTTTTAAAGTTCCATTGTTAACAGTATAATATACCCACCCATTTCCAGTATGCTTGGGGGCATTCATCGGAGCTGATCCTTCATGATATGCCGGACTATCCTTGTACTGTGCATCCAGGTAAGCATAACCTAAAATTACTTGTAAATTCTCTAAAATGCGGCCGGTAAGTTCTGTTTCAATACCCCGACGCATCAGCTTTCCAGCTTTTCCATACTTTCCTGTTGCTGTCCAACTTTCATCATAAACGGAATAGGTCAGATTGTCATTCATTATATGGAAGAATGTTAGATTAAAGCGGAGGCGGTTATTAAGCCAATCTGATTTAATACCGGCTTCAAATTGATCAGAACGAGAAGCTCCTACTGGAGTGTTGTCCTCCATCAAGTTGGCTGCAGATCTTAAATCTGTCGTGCTTGCGTAGGATCCAAAAATATTCAAACCCTTCAATGGTGTGATAATTATGCCGGCCATTGGATTCCATGCATCACCGGTTACGAATCCCGTAGATGTATCCGTATTACTATTCCCATAACTATAACGAATACCCAATGTTGCTTTCAAATACTTGTTGAATGTAATAACATCTTGTGCCATAAGTCCGTAGCTGTATGAGTTTGCAACGATAGCCTTACCCGCAATTAATTCAGCTGTAGATGAAGGTAATGTATTGTTAATAGGTTTTAGAACATCGATTGTATCAACCAGGATAGCTCCATAGGCAACCGTTTCGGTATGATTTGTTCGATAATCGAATCCTACCTGGAAAGTATGCTTCGTTTTTCCTGTAAATACATCCCTGCCAATTAAGTCAATCTGTAAAGCACTGTTGTTGTCTGCACGTGTTGAACGTGTAAGAGAGCGGCTGCGCAAGTTGTATAACCCGGTTTTTGATACATTCTTTAAGGTCGAAGTACTTGCTCCGGTATTGTCTGTATCAAGTGTAGATCCAAAATAAGCAACCCGTACACTAAATAAATCAGACAAGGATCGGTCAAACCGTAACGCATAAGTAAGATTGTTTGTCAACGCTCTATCTGTCTCAAAACCCAAGAAATTGTTATGAGGCATTTTATATAAAGCATTCACGCTATCTGCTGCTAGATTTACGGTTCCTCGGTCTGGCGTACGAGTGTCGTGCATGTAGTCCATCTCAACTGTTACAGAAGTTTTTTTGTTTGGCTTCCAGGCAAAGGATGGATTAACATATATACGGTCTTTTGATACATTCGTCCTGTAATTATCTGCACGTTCAAAAGCTCCGTTAATACGGAATCCAATAGCTTGCTCCTTATCTAGAACTGTTTGAACATCAAAAGTAGGACGGAATTGTCCCCAACTGCCGCTTCGCAAGCTTACTTCTCCAGCATTTACAAATTTAGGTGTTTTTGTCGCGATGTTAATTACACCACCGGCACTACCTAAGTCGTTCCCGATACCCTGTGTAATAGCCGCAGTTCCTTTCAATACCTGAATGCTTTCCACACCCTGCATATCTGTAAGAAATCCACCTCCTCTGAAATCGGACTGAACCCGTACGCCGTTCTTCAAGGTTGGGATTCCTCTGTACCCTCTGGTTGACAGACTTTCCTGCGCGTTACCAAAAGAGGCGAATTGAGTAACCCCCACAACGTTTCGTACAGCATCAGTAATGGTCATATTACCCTGCTCTTCGATTACTTTGTTGGATATAATAGAGATACTTTGTATTTGTTCACTCGGACGAAGGGGTAAACGAGTTACTGCATTTAGTTTTTCGGGTTGTTTTTCTCTTACTCCAAATACCTCGATGTCTGTCAATTCGTTAACATCTGGAATAAGCTCGAAGTGCAAAACGGCAGGTCTGCCATCTGCAACCTGTGCTTCAAGAGTCTGTTGTTTATATCCTATAAAACGGGCTGTTACTTGTCTTTTGCCTGATGGGATCTGATTAAAGAAGAATGATCCGTCATTATCGGTCGTTGTGCCAACCATAGATCCTTCAATATATACAGCAGCTGCAGGCAGCGGTTGTCCTTTTTCGTCGACAACCCGTCCTTTAATTAAAGGAACCAGTGCGTCTTTCCCGAAAGCGCTGCAGACGATCAGAAGCGTTAGAATCAAAGTTGTGATTTTAGTCTTTCTCATATATAAAATTGTTACATTAAATTTTTTATGCAAATTTCACAAGTTTGAAATGATCATGCAATCACCTTAAATAATGAAAATATAGACCTGAAATATGCTGAAAAGCATAAAATGAGAAATCTGATACCTATTAATTGGTATTTTCTATGAGTCGATAAATTCAATTTATATGATTTGCTTTATCGATTCGCAAATATTTACCATCTTTGTAACGCAATGTTCCATAACCGTATTCTCGGGGAGGATTAAAAGGGAATCGGGTGTAAATCCCGGACAGTCCCGCTGCTGTAAACTTCATAACGTACCGGATTGATCGCCACTGTTTTTATTTAACGGGAAGGCTTCGGATATGGAAGTAAGTCAGAAGACCTGCTTTGCACACAATTTCAAAAGCTTCGAGGAAAGGCTACTGAAACATATGAACCATCATATCGTTATTACAGATTCCCTGTTGTTTCTTGAATTGTGCTTTATGCAAGTTTTTAATTATCTGCCATAATAATTAGAAAAGAAGCATGAATTTGTATACGTGTGAGCAGCGTATCAGATTTGTGCTTTCTTTATTGTTTGAACTCTTAATGTTTTTCATTTGTTTTCTAAATGAAAAGTGCTTTTATTTGCATGTGAAACCAAGAAAAAAGTTTGTGATGAAAAAGTCAATTGTGTTAGTATTTGTAGCCCTTATGCTTGGAGTATTATATGCTCCATTAAATGCACAAGTGAAATTTGGGGTGAAGGGTGGAGTGAATATAGCTTCGGTCCACTTTAGTGATGATGTTATAGATCCGAACAATGTGACAGGTTATCACATTGGACCAATGATTGAGGCGATGATTCCTGTTACAGGGTTAGGTATTGATGTTGCAGTGCTTTACTCTCAGAAAGGTCTCGAGTTTGAGGATGAAAGCATGAAGACGGATTATATTGACGTTCCTGTAAATTTAAAGTGGAAAACGGGTGTTTCTGTAGCAAAATTGTATGTTGCCGCAGGTCCCTATTTAAGTTTTCGTGCTGGAGGCGATAAAAAGTGGGATTTAATTGAATCACAGATTGAGGCAAAATCTTTTGGAGCGGGAGTCAATCTGGGTGCCGGGGTAGAGTTGTTGAACCATTTACAGGTTGGTGTAAATTATGGTATTGGGCTGACTGATAATTATAGTGTAAATAAAGTTGGATTAGGTGATCTAAATGACGGAAAAAACCGTACTTGGTCAATAACTGCTGCAATTCTGTTCTAAAAAACAAATATTCAGGAAGCCGGACTTTCAGAAGTCCGGCTTTTTTTGTTATTTTGAACTCTCTATGATAGAAAAAATGAAATACGCAGATGTAATTCTCCCTCTTTCTCTTGCCAACAGCTATACGTATCGCATCCCTCAGGATATGCAGGCTGCACTTGTTGCCGGATGTAGGGTTATTGTCCATTTTGGAAAAAGAAGGTATTACACTGCGATTGTGTTGGAAGTTCATAACAGACAACCCCAATCTACACTTGAAGTTAAAGAAATCTATGCATTATTGGATGCCAGTCCGGTTTTACGCAGACCTCAATTGCGCTTCTGGCAATGGCTTTCGGAGTATTATTTGTGCAAGTTGGGCGATGTGTACAAGGCAGCTTTACCTTCCGGCCTTAAATTGGAAAGTGAAACAGCCGTTTCTTGTATCAAAGATTTTGAAGCCCAATTCCCTTTGAGACCAGCCGAACAAGCGGTGTTGGATGCATTTTCAGATGGTCAGAAATTAACTGTATCCGAGCTGGAAAAGAAAACCGGTCTTCGTAATGTTGTTTCCACATTGTCCGTTTTGCTAACTTACGGAGCAGTAGAGGTACAGGAAGAATTGAAAAAAGGATTTGCACCCAAATTGGAGACCTATGTTTCTCTTTCTGACGAATATAGAGGCCATGATGCTTTGCAAAAAGCATTTGATCTACTAAAAAGGGCACATAAACAAGAACTTTTACTTATTGCTTACCTGGATTTAAGTCATATTCTAAACCCTACCTTAGCCACAGAGGTTACAAAAAAAGAGCTTTTACAGCAAAGTGAATGCAGTGTATCTGTGCTGGATGGGCTTGTTAAAAGAGGAATTTTGAAATACTACGATAAGGAGGTTGGTAGATTGCAAGTTCATATATCCAGATTGCAACCGCCGCAGCCTTTATCTCCTGATCAGGAAAAAGCTTATGCTGATATTCATGAATCGTTTAAAATAAAAGATGTTTGTTTACTACACGGTATTACTTCAAGCGGTAAAACAGAAATATATATACGGTTGATATCGGAAGTTTTATCTTTAAACAGACAGGTGTTGTATCTTTTGCCTGAGATAGCGATTACAACACAGATTACCAATCGACTTACGAAGGTATTTGGAGATAAATTACTTGTATATCACTCAAAATATTCCGACAACGAACGTGTGGAAGTGTGGAATAAGTTGCGGGCAGAAAAAAAACCGCTACTTATATTGGGTGTAAGATCTTCATTATTTCTCCCTTTTTATGATTTGGGACTTGTTATCGTAGACGAAGAACATGAACCCGGATATAAACAGCAGGATCCTGCGCCTCGTTACCATGCACGAAACGCTGCAATAATGCTCGCAAATATGCATGGAGCGAAAACCCTTCTGGGCTCTGCAACGCCTTCACTCGATTCATATTTCAATGCGTTGACTGGTAAGTATGGTCTGGTTTCTTTAAATTTACGTTATGGAAATACCCTGATGCCTCAGATTATTCCTGTAAATGTAAAAGAACTGAAGCGGAAGAAGATAATGAAAGATGCTCTTTTTTCGCCTATACTTATTGATAAGATAACCGAAGCTTTGAATAACGATGAACAGGTTATTCTTTTCCAGAACCGACGGGGGTTTGCTCCGGTAATTGAATGTAAATCCTGTGGTTGGGTACCCCATTGTGTGAATTGTGATGTAAGTCTTACTTTTCATAAATTTCGGAACCAGCTGGTTTGCCACTATTGCGGCTATACATATCAACTCCCTCCGGTTTGTCCGGAGTGCAGGGAGTCAGACCTGAAGATGATGGGAGTGGGTACAGAGAAGGTTGAGGAAGAGATTGCATCTTTGTTTCCTGCGGCTAAAATTGGTCGCCTGGATTTTGATACTGCCAGAACCCGCACGGCATACGAGCGGATTATCGATGACTTTGATGGAGGAAAAATATCCATACTCATAGGAACTCAAATGGTTTCAAAAGGGTTGGATTTTGGAAATGTAAGTGTAGTCGGAATTATTAATGCTGACAGCTTACTTAATTATCCGGATTTTCGTGCTCACGAGCGTGCGTATCAATTGATGGTTCAAGTTAGCGGACGTGCTGGAAGAAGAGATAAATCGGGTACTGTTATTCTTCAAACCACTCAACCAGAGCATCCATTAATTCAAATGGTACAGCGTTTTGCATATCAGGAAATGGCAAAGATGCAATTAACCGAGCGAAGCATGTTCCGCTATCCGCCATATTACAGATTAATTGTAGTAGTTCTAAGAAGCCGTAATGAAACCGTATTGCAAGAACAATCTCTATTGTTTGCGGCTAAACTAAAAGAAAAACTGGGCGACAGGGTTTTGGGACCGGTTTCGCCTCCGGTTACAAGAGTTCAATCATTACACATTAAGAAGATTGTTCTAAAAATAGAAATATCGGCCAACATATCTCCTGTTCGGAAACTACTTGATTCGGTACAGTGTGAAATGCAGCAGAATTCCGATTACAAGCAGTTATTGGTACATTTTGATGTTGATCCGGCATAATGGTTTATTTAAGAAATTGATTTGGGTTACTTACCCTTTATTTATTAATAGTTAGTATACGTATGAAACAAGAAAAATTAAGATTATTGTTTGTCTGTTTAGGAAATATATGTCGTTCTCCTTCAGCAGAAGGTGTGATGAAAAAACTGGTTAAAGAGTCAGGTTTAGAACATGAAATCGAGATTGATTCGGCTGGAATACTTGGCATTCATCAAGGAGAGCTTCCCGATCCCCGTATGAGGAAGCATGCTTCTAAAAGAGGCTATACATTGGATTCAAGATCCCGTCCCGTAATAATAGCCGATTTTTATAATTTTGATCTTATCATAGGAATGGACGACCGAAACATACAGGATTTAAAGAAACTTGCTCCTGATTTGGAATCTTCGGCCAAAATACATCGCATGTCCGAATATTTAAGCACACACACATACGATCACATTCCAGACCCTTACTACGGTGGTGCTGAAGGATTTGAACTGGTGCTTGATCTTTTAGAAGATGCCTGTTCCGGATTATTGGAAGTTATTTCTTCAGATCGGGATAACTGATTCTTGTATGGTACATTGTTTTTAATTTTTCACAAAATACATTTTTAATTGTCTCCACATCACGGTAGGTAAGAGGTGTATTTCTAAGCAGACCATCGGCTATTTGCCCTTCGACGATCCGGTTTACAACTTCTTTAATATTTTCTTCAGTGTACTC
The DNA here is from genome assembly GCF_013409575.1 of Macellibacteroides fermentans. Lineage (NCBI taxonomy): Bacteria > Pseudomonadati > Bacteroidota > Bacteroidia > Bacteroidales > Porphyromonadaceae > Macellibacteroides > Macellibacteroides fermentans. Next base: position 165,232 of record NZ_JACCCY010000002.1, read on the forward strand.
TTTTAAACTGCGGGATGTAGCTTCCACGGCATCGGCCATCATAAGTATGGCCGTTTCCTTGGTAAAGGGATTCGGTCCCGGATAGGTAAACAGACTTTCATCAATTTCCTGATCAGGATTGAGATTTTTTAGCGAATTGTAAAAGTACTTCGCTTTACCATTTCCGTGATGAGTTCGTATAAAATTAATTATTGCTTTAGGTAGCATTGCTTTCTCTGCAATTTTAACACCTTCAGTAACGTGACTGATAATAATTTGTGCACTCTCGTCAAGTGATAATTTTTCATGTGGATTAACACTGCTTTGGTTTTCAGTAAAGAATGCCGGATTACTCATCTTACCTATGTCGTGATACAATGCTCCGGTACGCACCAATTGAGAGTTCGCACCAACTCTGGATGCGGCATCAGCTGCAAGAATAGAAACATGCAGGGAGTGTTGAAAAGTTCCCGGACAAGTCTCCGACAGACTTTTTAACAGTGGATTATTGATATTTGATAATTCGACCAAAGTTATACTGGATACATACCCAAAGGTTTTCTCTAACATGTAAACCAATAAGTAGGCAAAAGTGAGCAGTATAAAATTAATACCGAAATAAAGCAGCATCATCCAGTTTATTTTCTGGAAATCAGCTTCCTGATAAACCGCCAGACTTAAGTATATTATAACATAAGCTATAAAAATAAAGAAGGATGATCTGATTAACTGTGATCTTTCAGACAACTCTTTCAGACTAAACGTAACTACCATACCTGCTACCGTCTGTAGTAGAAGGAACTCATGAGGAAAAGGAACCATTAACGAACACAAAAGAATGGTTACCAGATGCATGAATAAGGCTGTTCGCGAATCAAAAAATGTACGAACAACAATGGGGGCAATTGCATATGGAAGAATATATACGTTAAATAAGCCATAGGTAACGCAGAATTCCGTAAGCAAACATGGTACAATAATTGTTAATAACAAGAATATAACACTACGCTGATTATGAAAAATCTTTACCCGGAAAGACCACAAATACAACCACATACATAGCATGATTCCCATCACAAGAACAAACTGTCCTCCGAGGATCATTCCCATCCGCTGATTACCTCCTGTCTTATTTTCGTACACTATCTTTAACGACCGTAACACATTGTAAGTATATCCATCAATAATTTCTCCACGGTCAACAATACGTTCTCCAGCTTGTACCATTCCAGATGCAAGTGATACATTTTGTAACAGTTCATCCTTTACTCTGGCTGTCATTGTGCTGTCGTAAGACACATTCTCCACCAGATAATTATTTATATCACAAGCTTTAAGTACTTTCTTGTCTAATCGGGGAGGGCAATTGTTGATAATAAATTCGTAAGCCGTTTTAACCGTAAATAAATCACTTACAAAGTGAGTTTTCGAAACATTGTTCTCAACTACATTTATTTCAGCATAATTGTCCTTATTAAGTTGATTCAGTGATTCGTAGGATACAATTCCTCTGGCATACAGATTAGATAAAGAGTGTTCTACATATTGCATGTAGGAAGATCCGGCAATATGTTTCAACGTTGTTGCATAGTCTTTTCTAAGCTTTTCTTTTTGCGCTGCCTCTATGGTACGATTAATTTTGTAATAGGGCTTGAAATCTTTAAGAACGCTGTCTTTTTCCAGTGCTACCTCTTTATCTGTCTTGTAAATAGGGAAATTGGAGGGCGCAGTCAAAAGTCCGTATTTCCAGGGCTTTCCTTCAAAAAATTGGTATCTGAATTTCCCCTCTCTGGGAAAGAAGTAGGCAATAAGCAGAGCGGTTACAATAAAGTAAACTGCAGAAGGTATTTTGAAGTTTTTTACTGTCATATTGTTCGTTATTTCTGGTCAAAAGTACATATTTTATGGCGAAATGTACATAAAAAAGTTTACTATGAGAAAAAAAAGGTCTACTTTTGCCCAATTATTATAACAATACAAGAACATTATGTCCCAAAGAAAAGTTAGAGTTCGCTTTGCGCCAAGCCCCACAGGTGCATTACATATTGGTGGCGTACGTACAGCTTTATACAATTACTTATTTGCTAAACAAAATGGCGGTGATTTAATCCTTCGTATCGAAGATACAGATTCTCAACGATTTGTGCCTGGAGCAGAAGATTATATCATAGAGGCATTAACATGGCTGGGTATTAAATTTGATGAAGGAGTAGGCTTTGGTGGAAATTACGGTCCATATCGTCAAAGTGAGCGTAAGGAGATATATAAGCAGTATGTAGATCAGCTTATAAGCAATGGGTTGGCATATATCGCATTTGATACTCCATCAGAGTTGGAAGAAAAAAGAAACGCTATTGCCAACTTTCAGTACGACGCTTCTACCCGTATGCAGATGCGTAATTCACTTACTTTATCAGCTGAAGAGACCAACACATTGATTGCTGCAGGTAATCAGTATGTGGTCAGGATTAAGATCGAGCCCAATGAAAATATTGTTGTAAACGATCTGATACGTGGAGAAGTGATCATCAACTCTTCTGTATTGGATGATAAAGTTTTATATAAATCAGCAGATCAACTTCCCACTTATCATATGGCCAATATAGTAGACGACCATTTAATGGAAGTCACTCATGTGATTCGCGGTGAAGAATGGCTTCCCAGTGCACCATTACATGTATTGTTGTATCGCTACCTGGGATGGACAGATACAATGCCTGCCTTTGCCCATCTTCCGTTATTGCTTAAACCTGAAGGAAATGGAAAGTTAAGTAAACGGGATGGCGACCGATTAGGTTTTCCCGTATTTCCTTTGGAATGGAAAGATCCTGTGAGCGGAGATATCTCTTCAGGATACAGAGAAAGCGGGTATTTGCCTGAAGCAGTTGTCAACTTCCTTGCGTTATTAGGCTGGAATCCGGGAAATGACCAGGAAATTTTAACTATGGATGAGCTGGTTAAATTGTTTTCACTTGAACACTGTAGTAAAAGTGGAGCCAAGTTCGATTATGAGAAGGGAAAATGGTTTAATCATCAATATATACAGAAAAAAGATAACGCAACGTTAGCGGCATTATTTCAACCAGTCCTGGCAGAAAATGGAATTGAAGTTTGCTCCTCTTATGTAGAAAAGGTTGTTTCATTAATGAAAGAACGCGTAAACTTTGTCAAAGAACTTTGGGATCAGTCGGCATTCTTCTTTGTAGCACCGCTTTCATACGATGAGAAAACGGTAAAGAAGCGTTGGAAAGATAATTCGTCAGCCCAGTTGACAGAACTTATCGAAGTATTGCGTACTGTAGATGATTTCGGAGTAGAGAATACGGAAGAGATTGTAAAGGGATGGATTGAACAGAATCAGTACCATTTAGGAAATATAATGAATGCATTTCGCCTGGCATTGGTGGGAGAGTCCAAAGGACCGCATATTTTCAATATTACAGAAGCCTTGGGTAAGGAGGAGACTATTGCCCGTTTGCAACGTGCTATTGAAATATTAAAATAACAAGTATATAAGATATGTATAGTCTTATCATCCACCTTTACGCATTTTTTATTGAATTGATTTCTCCTTTTCATAAAAAGGCCAGATTAATGCGTTTAGGCCAATGGAAAACGAACGGAATTCTTCGGGAGAAGATAGACCGGAATGCGAAGTATATTTGGTTTCATGCCTCTTCATTGGGCGAATTTGAACAAGGACGCCCTTTAATTGAGAAGATTAAGGCAGAACATCCTGAGTATAAGATTCTGCTTACTTTTTTCTCTCCTTCGGGTTATGAGGTAAGAAAAAATTACGGAGGGGCCGATGTGGTATGTTATCTTCCGTTCGACACCCCATACCGGGTTAAGAAGTTTCTTGACCTGTCAAAACCTGTGATGGCGATATTTATAAAGTACGAGTTTTGGGATAATTATTTAAGTGAACTGAAAAGACGCAATATTCCGGTATATATCGTTTCAGCCATATTCAGGAAAGAGCAACTGTTTTTCAAATGGTATGGAGGAATGTACAGAAAGGTCCTTTCTTATTTCACTCATATTTTTGTACAGGATGATGCATCGCGCGAATTGCTTTCGAAGTATGGTGTTACGAATGTTTCTGTCTTCGGAGATACTCGTTTTGATCGGGTACAAGACGTGTATAAGAACACTAAGCAAGTTCCAATGGTCGACCTGTTTGTTAATAATAACAGATCCGACAATCAGTTAACGATGGTAGCCGGAAGCTCCTGGCAACAGGATGAAGAGGTTTATCTGAATTATTTCAATGATCATCCGGAGTTGAAACTTATTATTGCTCCACACGAGATCCATAAAGATCACCTGATGCATATTGAATCAATGTTAAAACGACCCTCTATTCGTTTGTCTGAGGCAACGGAAAAAGATATTAAAGGAAAATCTTGTCTTATAGTAGATAGTTTCGGTTTATTGTCTTCTATCTATCGTTATGGAGATTTAGCCTATATCGGAGGTGGTTTTGGTGCAGGTATCCACAATGTTTTGGAAGCTGCTGTTTATGGAATGCCAGTGATATTCGGACCGAAGTATCAGAAGTTTAAAGAGGCTAGAGATTTGTTGCAGGTAGGAGGCGCATTTTCAATAACAGATGAAAAGACTTTCGAATCCAAAATGGAAGAACTTTCTACCTATCGTGATTTACTTGAAGCCGCCGGAGCTGCCGCTGGAGATTTTGTAAAAAGCAACATTGGAGCAACAAATAGAATAATTGCATCGATACCCTTGTGAGGATAAATATATCGGATCAGCAATCATTCAAAAGAAAAAGAAAGGTTACAGTTCAATTGAGCTGTAACCTTTCTTTTTTTACCAAACCAATCCGTCGTGGCGGATGTGCCATAGTTTATTAGGGGCGGAAAGTGTGAGTTCGTAGTACCCAGGTGTTGTATATAATTTAATACGTTTGGCTACTTCGGGTTTGCAGACTTCTTCAGGCTTGAGAGTTGAAACCTTAGAGGCGTATTCGCCGTTGACCGATTTATATTCTTGTTGACGGTAATATAACTGACGCAAAATCCACTTATATTCTTCATCAGGATTTGCTTTAAATACATCTTCTCCTTTTCCTGCTAACTTATTTGATAGTTGCACATATCCCCAATACTCCGGCAAGTGAATATTAATTACTCCGGTGGGAGCCCAAACCCAGTTGTATTCAGCAATTTTATCTTGCCCTTGTTTGGGGACTTTCACATATTTGTTATTCTCAATTTTAGTTGGCCATTGCACGCGTGAGAAGTTAATACGAAGCTGATCACCGTCTTGAGGCTTTTCCTTTCCACGCATAACCTGATAAATGGACTTCCAGGGAATAAACACTTCAACACTCCAGGACTTATCCTTGTCTTTTGGATTATTCAATGTTCCATCTACATACACGGCTTTTTTCATGCCGGCAAATTCCCAGTTATTTAAAACAATATTACCCGGATCGCGATAAGGCTTGTTTAAGAAAAGGTCCCAATCCGTGCCGTAAGCATTGATTTCGTATTCAAGATAGTTATGTGTATCTCCCGAAGGATTCAGGAAAATTTCAAAATCATTGTCATGATATATTACGGCATCGTGCTCCTTGATGGTTGCCCAAACGTGAGGTTCTTCCATCAATACGGCAAAATACATCCCGTCCTGATCGTATGTCATCTTTGCCCGGGTTTGAAGATAGGGGAGTGGTTGCTTATCTCCTTCAATATCTACAAAGTCGGATGTCCAGGGTATCGCATCCCATTCAGATTTAGATAATTTACCGTCTATTGTAATTTTAGAGGGAGCTTTATAACAAATGTACGTAGGAGGATTTAGCGGTTCGGGAGTTTTATACATGATCTCTTTATCTTTCAATGCCGGAAAAGCAGAAAGAGAAACCTGCGATAATGCTACAACGCTTAAAAATAATTTAGTGTAATTCATTGCATATCTGTTTAGAATGTTTTGTTTTCTTTTTGATTCAATAAGTCGGATGCTGCTTTTAGCCAAACATCAATATCGTCAGGATAATGCTGACTTGTATAATTTTCGCCTCTTTTATGTCCAAGTCTCACAACAATGGCTCTTTTGTCGGGAATTACAAATACATATTGTCCAAGCATACCCCGCATGTAAACTACTTCAGATCCTTCAAAATTCAATTTCCAGAATTGATATCCATAGTGCCTGTTAGGTTCATTGTATTTTTTATCTATCAACAAGGTATCCGGAGTAATTGCTTCTTTAATATAAGATGCAGATACTAGCTGATTGCCATCCCAGGAACCGTTGTTTAGAATAAGCTGTCCAAACCGCGCGAAGTCTCGCGCATTAGAATTGAAACAGCAATACGCCTTTTCCGATCCACCTTTATGATCCAGGCTCCACAAAGCATCCTCTTCTGCATGCATTGGAGTCCAAAGTCGTCTTGATACATAAGCGCTTAAACTCTCGCCAGTAGCTTTTTTTAAGTTATCCCCATAATAGAGTTGCGTTGTTGGAGAAAAAGGAGAAACATACGACTCTTCAAAATCAACACCAGCACTCATGGTGAGCAGGTGTTTTATCGTAAGCTTCTTTCCGTTAAATGAATTGAATTCTGGAATAAAATCACTAACAGCCTGTTCAGTGTTGGCAATAAAACCATCATCAATGGCACATCCGATAGCCAGGGAGACTATACTTTTAGCCATAGAAAACGAGTTACTTCTTTTTTGATCCGAATAATCCTCCCAATACTGTTCAAAAACTAATGCACTATCTTGAATCACAAGAAAAGCAACCGTGCCGTGTTTTTTAAACTGGGGTAGATAGGCCGGGTTAATAGACAGTTTGTTGTATACATCAGCTGTTTCCCATGGTTGAGGATCTTTTGCCGAAACTTTTCTGTTTTCAAAAATTGGATATTGATCAATTTTGGGATACAAATGAACGATTGTTTGCCGTAGATAATAGTTGGAGGGTATTAATAGATACCCTCCAACAAAAATACAAACAAGGAGCAATGCGCCTATAATCTTTTTCATTTATTCAGATTCCTCTTTGTACCACGAAGCATACATATGGTAATTGTTCGCTATTTTCTGATTCATCTCTTTAGCCTGTTCCGGATCTACCTTCTTTATAAACTTTGCCGGAGCACCAGCATAGATACTTCCCGGTTCAACCTGTGTATTGCTTAGCACCACGGCTCCAGCTGCAATAATAGCACCTTCTCCAATCACCGCATGATCAAGGATAATTGATCCCATGCCCAATAAAGCTCCATCGCATACTTTAGCTCCGTGAATTACCACGTTGTGTCCAACAGATACGTTGTTTCCAATCTCAATGATCGATTTCTGGTACAACGTATGTAAAACAGATCCGTCTTGTATGTTGACCCCATTCCCGATGCGAATAGAATTTACATCACCTCTTAGCACGGTTCCAAACCATATGCTGCATCCGTCCCCAATTTCAACATCGCCAATGATAGTCGCATTATCGGCCAGGAATGTATCGTTCCCGATTTTGGGAGTAAATCCTCTTACTGATTTTATTAAAGCCATTTTATTTGTTATTTATTTATTGTAACCGTCTGTTTACAGTTCGGCTGTTTTGTTTTTAAGCCATTCCTTTTCTTCTTCAAATAAGAAAGGACTTAGTTTCTCGTATACAAGTTGGTGGTACCTGTTTAGCCATGCGTGTTCGCGGGCAGATAGCATCGAGGTGATCACCAGGTTTCTGTCAATCGGGAAAAGGGTAAGCGTTTCAAAACTATAGAATTTGCCGAATTCCGTTTCGCTTTCTTCCCTGACCAGAATCAGATTTTCGATGCGGATCCCGTATTCGTCTGTTCGGTAAACTCCGGGTTCGTTACTGATAACCATGCCTGGTTGCAGAGCTACCGGGTTTTCCTCCATCCGTATACTTTGCGGACCTTCATGCACGTTTAGGAAATGACCAATTCCATGTCCGGTTCCATGCATATAGTTGATTCCGTTATCCCATAATGCTTTTCTGGCTAATATGTCAAGCTGAGAGCCCCTTGTTCCCTGGGGAAATTTACATTTTGCCAGACTGATGTGACCTTTAAGCACCCGGGTGAAGTCTTTTTTCATTGCTTCTGTAGGTTCACCCAGAGCAATAGTGCGTGTGATGTCTGTTGTTCCATCGAAATACTGTGCTCCAGAATCTAACAGAAGTAATCCGTCGTTGGCAAGTTTCGCATTGCTTTCGGGAGTAGCTCCATAGTGAACAATAGCACCATGAGCATTATATCCTGCAATTGTTTCAAAACTTTCACTTACATAATGGGACTGCTTACTCCTGAAGTCTGCCAACTTTTCACTTAGACTTAGTTCGGTAACCTGTTTCCCTGCAGCCAATGATTTCTCCAGCCAGATGAAAAAGCGGGTAAGGGCAACACCATCTCTTACCATTGCATTGTTAAATCCTTCAATCTCTTTTTCATTTTTGATGCTTTTTAGCAATGCTACCGGCGACGGACCTTCTATAACATCGCAAGAGAATGGCAGAGCGTTATATAGTGCAAAATTTGTTTTTTTAGGATCCAGATATAAGCGCGTATTCTCTTTTAATTTTGCCAGGTAAGAGGTGATTTTGGTGTAATCGGCCAGAATAACTCCTTCTGCTTGTAGCTTTTTAGCCATGTCGGAAGTTAGCTTTCCCGGAAGTACAAAAAGAACTGTCTCTTCTTCCGAAATAAAGGCGTAACTTACAACTACAGGATTATATTCCACGTCGTTTCCCCGGATATTGAAGGTCCAGGCAATTTCATCCAGGGCAGAAAGTACAATGCCATCGGCTCCGGCTTCGTGTAATTTCGTATTTATATCGTCCAATTTATCTCGTGTCGATTTCCCGCTATACTCTATAGGTAATTCAAATAGCATACCTCCGGGTAAAGCCGGCCTGTCTTTCCAAATGGCGTGGATTAAATCTCTTGAAACATCCAGCGAGATTTTCTTTTTCTTCAATACCGAATTTAACTCTACAGCATCAGCCACACTGTAAGTCTGCCCATCCAATCCTACAGTCTCATTTTCATTCAGATTTCGTAATAGAAAAGCTGCAATCCCCGGAGTTTCAGGTAGACCTGCTTTATACAACTCTATACCCGATCCTTCCAGTTCTTTGGATGCTTGAAGAAAATACCTTGAATCTGTCCACAATCCGGCTTTGTCGGCCGTAACGACAACAGTTCCCGCCGAACCAGTGAAACCAGATATCCATTGCCGTGATTTCCAGCAGTCCGCCGGATATTCACTGAGGTGAGGATCCGAACTGGGAATTATATAGGCTCCCAAGCCAAAATGCTTCATAGACTCTCTAAGAGCACTGATGCGTTGCTGAATGATTGTTTTCATCGTATTTTTTATTTAGAGATTCATACTAACTAATGCAAAAATAGGGAATATATTTATATACTACACGAGGTCGTTAACAAAATAAGAAACCTTGCTGCAGAAGAGACATTTCTCTGCGATGTTGTTTTATTAGATTATCCATATATATAACAAAAGTGCATACGTATTCTGTTTTCAATATTTATAATCCGATTTAAATTAACATAGAGTTAAGCAAAAATTTGCAGGTACATTTTCTTCAGAAAGTATATACTTTTTGGAGAAAATGTTATGACTTTTAAAATGAAAAGTACCTGGGATTTTTGATCATTGCTATTAGATTGTTTTTTCATTGTTTATTGAGGGTTTTAAAAGATCTGGTAACCTTGTTTCAAAGTTAAATATATCGATTTCCAAAATATTGAAATTTAGTTCAATGATAGACTAAGTATTTTTTCAAAGGATACGGACAAATTAGTGTTATGATATGAAAATATTACTATTTCGTTTGGGGATTTAAATAAGTTTGGTAGAGGTGTAGGGATGTTCTTTTATGCTGTTTTAGGATTTATTTTTTCAGAGAAGAGATTTTTTCGTAACGTCAACGATGTTATCTTCACTTTTTTTGAGCACTAATTGACAAGAGAGCCGTATTTTCTCCTGTTATATGCTGAAACGTTCCTTATTCACGCTGTATTGCACTTTCTCTTAATATATATAATGTACGCGAGGGGAAATGGGTTCGAAACGGGATGTAGGGGGATTGAAAAAAAGTTTTGTGCGTAACGTTCTGGTATTCAGAGGTTAAGGTGAAATGTGTTAAAATCCTTGTAAAAATAGTTTGCAAAAGGTTTGGAGTGTATGTTGTAAAGCACTACTTTTGCACCCGCATTCAAGAGAGAACGGCACAGCAAACATGATGAGGGAATTTAAATGGATAGCATAAGGTGAGGTTAGCGAGGCTAAGCAAAAATCCTGCAGCGACATTGGAATGGCCCGAAACTTTTTTAAAAAAACTTCCGAAAACATTTGGTAGTTTAAAATAAAAAGTCTTATCTTTGCACCCGCTTTCACGCCGGATCAAAACGGTTGAAAATGCAACAAACAAGAGTTCTTTGAAAGATTTACATATCAACAAAAAGTAGTACAAGAATGAGAAGATCAGTGATGATTTTCTTGGACGTAAAGAATCAAAATTAATACCGTCAATTGTAAACTAATAAAGAAAGAGGGAATTCTGAGCAAGAGATATTAAGACAAACAAATTATACAACGAAGAGTTTGATCCTGGCTCAGGATGAACGCTAGCGACAGGCTTAACACATGCAAGTCGAGGGGCAGCATAGAAGTAGCAATACTTTGGTGGCGACCGGCGCACGGGTGAGTAACGCGTATGCAACCTACCTATCAGAGGGGAATAACCCGGCGAAAGTCGGACTAATACCGCATAAAACAGGGGCACCGCATGGTGATATTTGTTAAAGAAATTCGCTGATAGATGGGCATGCGTTCCATTAGGTAGTTGGTGAGGTAACGGCTCACCAAGCCGACGATGGATAGGGGAACTGAGAGGTTGGTCCCCCACACTGGTACTGAGACACGGACCAGACTCCTACGGGAGGCAGCAGTGAGGAATATTGGTCAATGGGCGGGAGCCTGAACCAGCCAAGTCGCGTGAAGGAAGAAGGATCTATGGTTCGTAAACTTCTTTTGCAGGGGAATAAAGTGCAGGACGTGTCCTGTTTTGTATGTACCCTGAGAATAAGGATCGGCTAACTCCGTGCCAGCAGCCGCGGTAATACGGAGGATCCGAGCGTTATCCGGATTTATTGGGTTTAAAGGGTGCGTAGGTGGTTTGATAAGTCAGCGGTGAAAGTTTGCAGCTTAACTGTAAAAATGCCGTTGAAACTGTCGGACTTGAGTGTAAATGAGGTAGGCGGAATGCGTGGTGTAGCGGTGAAATGCATAGATATCACGCAGAACTCCGATTGCGAAGGCAGCTTACTAAGCTACAACTGACACTGAAGCACGAAAGCGTGGGGATCAAACAGGATTAGATACCCTGGTAGTCCACGCAGTAAACGATGATTACTAGCTGTTTGCGATACACAGTAAGCGGCACAGCGAAAGCGTTAAGTAATCCACCTGGGGAGTACGCCGGCAACGGTGAAACTCAAAGGAATTGACGGGGGCCCGCACAAGCGGAGGAACATGTGGTTTAATTCGATGATACGCGAGGAACCTTACCCGGGTTTGAACGTAGGGAGACAGGGGTGGAAACATCCTTTTCAGCAATGACTGCCTACGAGGTGCTGCATGGTTGTCGTCAGCTCGTGCCGTGAGGTGTCGGCTTAAGTGCCATAACGAGCGCAACCCTTATTTCCAGTTACTAACAGGTCAAGCTGAGGACTCTGGAGAGACTGCCAGCGTAAGCTGTGAGGAAGGTGGGGATGACGTCAAATCAGCACGGCCCTTACATCCGGGGCGACACACGTGTTACAATGGTAAGGACAAAGGGCAGCTACCGGGCGACCGGATGCGAATCTCTAAACCTTATCTCAGTTCGGATCGGAGTCTGCAACTCGACTCCGTGAAGCTGGATTCGCTAGTAATCGCGCATCAGCCATGGCGCGGTGAATACGTTCCCGGGCCTTGTACACACCGCCCGTCAAGCCATGGGAGCCGGGGGTACCTGAAGTTCGTAACCGCAAGGATCGACCTAGGGTAAAACTGGTGACTGGGGCTAAGTCGTAACAAGGTAGCCGTACCGGAAGGTGCGGCTGGAACACCTCCTTTCTGGAGCCTGAGTTCCCTTTTACGGTTTGCAAGGTATTAAGGAAGGAACAAAACTTTATGTTCCTTGTACTACTGCTGTTTGATATGATAAACAATATATGATCTTACAAAACTGGGAAACCAGAAGAGAAACAAGAGGCTGAAGCGCCGCCCGGATATCTGCCCATAAAGGAAGATAAAGAAAAGGAAAGAGCTTCAGGCAAAGGTAAGAAAGCCAGTCCTATAGCTCAGTTGGTTAGAGCGCTACACTGATAATGTAGAGGTCGGCAGTTCAACTCTGCCTGGGACTACGAACGAAAAAAGACGGGGGATTAGCTCAGCTGGCTAGAGCATCTGCCTTGCACGCAGAGGGTCAACGGTTCGAATCCGTTATTCTCCACAACAACCGGAGCCGCAAGGCAAAGGTAAGAAGATCTTTGACATGATGGACAACAAAGCAATAAAGTAACAAAAAAAGAGCAAGCTTTAAAGATATATCAATCCGACACATGCCTGAGGGCGTTATATGTGCACGGAAAGAGAAAGTAAGCAAGGGCAGACGGTGGATGCCTTGGCTCTCGGAGGCGAAGAAGGACGTGATAAGCTGCGATAAGCGCGGGGGATGTGCAAATAACAATTGATCCCGTGATTTCCGAATGGGGCAACCCGGCAGGTTGAAGGCCTGTCATTCCGTAAGGAAGGCAAACGTGGGGAACTGAAACATCTAAGTACCCATAGGAGAAGAAAACAAAAGTGATTCCCCAAGTAGTGGCGAGCGAACGGGGAACAGCCCAAACCTATGCTGTTGAGGCAGTATAGGGGTTGTAGGACTACGATGTGGCAAGAAATTAGTAAAGTGGAACGTTTTGGAAAGAACGGCTATATAGGGTGACAGCCCCGTACACGACTTACTGACGAAGCCTAGTAGTATCCTGAGTAGCGCGGGACACGAGAAATCCTGTGTGAAACTGCGGGGCCCATCCCGTAAGGCTAAATACTCCCGAGAGACCGATAGCGAACCAGTACTGTGAAGGAAAGGTGAAAAGAACCTCGAACAGAGGAGTGAAATAGACCCTGAAACCGTCTGCCTACAAGCGGTCGGAGCATCTATAGGATGTGACGGCGTGCCTTTTGCATAATGAACCTACGAGTTACTGTCATTGGCAAGGTTAAGGACTTCAGGTCCGGAGCCGAAGCGAAAGCGAGTCTTAATAGGGCGCTTAGTCAGTGGTAGTAGACGCGAAACCAAGTGATCTACCCTTGGTCAGGTTGAAGGTTAGGTAACACTAACTGGAGGACCGAATCGGTAAGCGTTGAAAAGCTTTCGAATGAACTGAGGGTAGGGGTGAAAGGCTAATCAAACTTGGAGATAGCTCGTACTCCCCGAAATGCATTTAGGTGCAGCCTTTGTTATTACTAGTATGAGGTAGAGCGACTGATTGGATGCGAGGGCTTCACCGCCTATCAAGTCCAGATAAACTCCGAATGCGTATTAGTTTAGACAAGGAGTGAGGGCATGGGTGCTAAGGTCCATGTCCGAGAGGAGAAGAATCCAGACCATCAGCTAAGGTCCCCAAATAACAGCTAAGTTGAATTAACGAAGTCAGATTGCAAAGACAGCTAGGATGTTGGCTTGGAAGCAGCCATTCATTTAAAGAGTGCGTAACAGCTCACTAGTCGAGGAATTTGGCGTGGATAATAATCGGGCATAAGCTGTTTACCGAAGCTATGGAATCATTTAATTATGATTGGTAGGGGAGCATTCTGCTCGGCTTAGAAGGTAAGGGGTAACTCTTGCTGGAGCGTGCAGAAAAGCAAATGTAGGTATAAGTAACGATAAAGGAGGTGAGAAACCTCCTCGCCGAAAGACTAAGGATTCCTGATCAACGTTAATCGGATCAGGGTAAGTCGGGACCTAAGGATAAGCCGAACGGCGATTCCGATGGAAGAATGGGTTAATATTCCCATACTACTTTATAGAGCGATGTGGAGACGGAGAAGTGACAGTCCTGCTGCCTGACGGAATAGGTAGTTGAAGGGTGTAGACGTTGATTGGGGTAGGCAAATCCGCCCTGAGAGTCGAACCTGATAGTATGCGGAGTGCTTGCACGAAGCAATATGGATGTAAACAGGCTCCCAAGAAAATCTGCTAAGCATAATTTATAGAGTACCCGTACCGTAAACGGACACACGTAGTTGGGTTGAGTATACTAAGGCGCTCGAGTGATTCACGGTTAAGGAACTAGGCAAAATAGTCCTGTAACTTCGGGAAAAAGGACGCCATCAGCAATGGTGGCCGCAGAGAATAGGCCCAGGCGACTGTTTAACAAAAACACATGGCTATGCAAAATAGAAATATGAAGTATATGGCCTGACACCTGCCCGGTGCTGGAAGGTTAAGAGGAGATGTCATCGCAAGAGAAGCATTGAATTGAAGCCCCAGTAAACGGCGGCCGTAACTATAACGGTCCTAAGGTAGCGAAATTCCTTGTCGGGTAAGTTCCGACCTGCACGAATGGTGTAACGATCTGGGCACTGTCTCAACCGTGAGCTCGGTGAAATTGTAGTATCGGTGAAGATGCCGATTACCCGCGATGGGACGAAAAGACCCCGTGAACCTTTACTATAGCTTTACATTGCATTTGGGTAATTAATGTGTAGGATAGGCCGGAGGCTACGAAGCGGGCACGCCAGTGTTTGTGGAGCCGACGTTGAAATACGGCCCTTTGATTATTTGAATTCTAACTCCCGGTATGGGAGGACACTGTATGGTGGGTAGTTTGACTGGGGTGGTCGCCTCCAAAAGTGTAACGGAGGCTTCTAAAGGTACCCTCAGGCCGATTGGTAACCGGTCGTAGAGTGTAATGGCATAAGGGTGCTTGACTGGGAGACAAACAAGTCGATCAGGTAGGAAACTAGAGCATAGTGATCCGGTGGTTCCGCATGGAAGGGCCATCGCTCAAAGGATAAAAGGTACTCCGGGGATAACAGGCTGATCGCTCCCAAGAGCTCATATCGACGGAGCGGTTTGGCACCTCGATGTCGGCTCGTCACATCCTGGGGCTGGAGAAGGTCCCAAGGGTTGGGCTGTTCGCCCATTAAAGTGGCACGCGAGCTGGGTTCAGAACGTCGTGAGACAGTTCGGTCTCTATCTATCGTGGGCGTAGGAAATTTGCGAGGCTCTGACACTAGTACGAGAGGACCGTGTTGGACTGACCACTGGTTTACCGGTTGTTCCGCCAGGAGCACTGCCGGGTAGCTAAGTCGGGATTGGATAAGTGCTGAAAGCATCTAAGTACGAAGCCAGCCTCAAGATTAGATTTCCTTATAAGGGTGGTTGTAGACTACGACCTTGATAGGCTACAGGTGTAAGGGCAGTAATGTCGAAGCCGAGTAGTACTAATAGCCCGAAACTTTCATTTCCGTGTGAGCGGGTTGATATATTGAAAGAGTAAGCTCAGAAGAGTGTTACTGAATTGCTTTGTCCAGCATGCAAACATCTTAAAGATATTAAGGTGGTTATAGCGTTGGGGTTCCACCTCTTCCCATTCCGAACAGAGAAGTTAAGCCCACCCACGCCGATGGTACTGCGTAACAGTGGGAGAGTAGGTAGCCGCCGTTTTTAGAGAAGGAGTTAGTTCAATTGAACTGACTCCTTTTTTTGTTTTATACCCTGTCGGATGGCCATTGCGTATCATATTATAATATTCAATTTTATTGTGTAACTTTGCCAGCTAAATATTGATAGAATTATGCCATTAAATTTACAGAAGAATCTGCCGGCCATTGAGTTGCTCAAGAAGGAAAATATATTTGTAATGGACTCGCTACGCGCATCCGAACAAGATATTCGCCCGCTTCGCATGGTTGTGCTTAACTTAATGCCGCTAAAAATAACGACTGAGACTGATTTTATCCGTTTACTATCCAACAGTCCGTTGCAGATAGAATTGGATTTTCTCAAAATATCGTGTCATACGCCTAAGAATACGCCAATCGAGCATATGGAAGAATTCTATAAAGATTTCGAATCAATAGCAAACGATTATTACGATGGAATGATCATTACCGGAGCCCCTGTCGAATTGATGGAGTATGAAGATGTTAATTATTGGAATGAGGTAACCCAGATTTTTAACTGGGCACATACACATGTAACATCTACACTTTATATCTGTTGGGCTGCTCAGGCAGGTTTGTATCATTTCCATGGCGTTCCCAAATACGAATTACCTGCAAAGATGTTTGGTGTATTTAAACATACACTAAACGACGCATCGAATCCAATCTTCAGAGGTTTCGACGATGAATTTTTTGTTCCGCATAGCAGACATACTGAAATCAGAAAAGAAGATATCTTGAATGTTCCGGAGCTTACGTTATTGTCGGAGAGTAGTGAGTCTGGAGTTTACATGGTTATGGCACGTGGTGGCCGCGAGTTTTTTATCACAGGACACTCTGAATATTCTCCCAACACGTTGAACGAAGAGTATCTTCGCGATGTTGCGAAAGGTATGGATATTGAAGTTCCACGTAATTATTACAGAAACGACGATCCTGCTCAAGGGCCCTTGGTACGCTGGCGTGGTCATGCCAATTTGTTATTTACAAACTGGCTCAATTATTTCGTCTATCAGGAGACACCGTACAATATAGAAGATATCAAAAATCTGGGAAATTTATAACATGCCTAAAGTCCGTTCAATTGAACTCCTGGCTCCTGCCAAAGATTTACAATGTGGTATTGAAGCCATTAATCATGGAGCCGATGCCGTATATATAGGTTCTCCAAAATTCAGTGCCCGTGCAGCAGCAGGTAATACGTTGGAAGATATCCGGACTCTATGCTCGTATGCGCATCAGTTTGGAGCCAGAATATATGTTGCTTTTAATACAATTCTGACAGATGAAGAGCTTTCTGATGCCGAAACAATTATCTGGGAACTATATCGTGCAGGTGCAGATGCCCTGATTGTTCAGGATATGGGAATACTATCGCTTAATTTACCTCCAATCCCTTTACATGCAAGTACGCAGACCGACAACCGTACGCCAGCCAAAGTGAAATTTCTGCAAGATGCAGGTTTTACACAGGTGGTACTTGCCCGTGAATTATCATTAAATGAAATACATGCCATCGCATCTGAAACAACAGTTCCCCTTGAAGTATTTGTTCATGGGGCGTTGTGTGTAAGTTACAGTGGGCAGTGTTACATCAGTTCTGCTTTAAGCGGACGTAGCGCCAACAGAGGTGAATGTGCTCAATATTGTCGGTTACCCTACACTCTGTTGGATGCCGAAGGAAACGAAATATTGAAAGATAAACACTTGTTGTCCCTGAAGGATCTGAATCAGTCGCAACATCTGGAAGCTTTGTTAGATGCAGGTGTAACCTCATTGAAAATAGAAGGACGGCTTAAAGACGTTTCCTACGTTAAAAATATTACAGCCTATTACCGTAAGAAATTAGATGCCCTGTTTGCAAAGCGTCCTGAATACAAAAGAGCATCGGCAGGTCACGAAACCTATACCTTTGAACCGATAGCCGAAAAAAGTTTCAACAGAGGTTTTACCTCCTTTTTTCTTCAGCAACGGCAAAAAGATATTACCTCATTCGATACCCCCAAGTCGGTGGGTGAAAGGGTAGGAACCGTAAAAGAGTTAAAAGGGAATTCCTTCACCATAGCCGGAACAAAACAATTATCCAATGGCGACGGACTTATATTTTTTAATTCTGAAGGCAACCTGGAAGGATTTCGTGTAAACAGGGTAGAAGAAAACCGGGTATTCCCACTAGAGATGCCTCGGATATCTCCAAAAACTATCTTATACCGTAATTACGATCATGCTTTTGAAAAGCTTCTTGAAAAGCCTTCGTCAGAAAGAAAAATAGATGTCTCGATCGAATTTTCTGATAATGCTTTTGGTTTTACATTGTCGGCTACCGACGAAACCGGTTGTCGGGCCATGGTTACTTATGCATTTGATAAGGAGCTTGCCCGTAAACCTCAGGAGGATAATATCCGCACGCAACTTCAAAAACTGGGAGGAACAATCTTCAAGGCAGCAGATATAAAGGTCAACACCACAGGTAATTGGTTTGTTCCATCTTCTATAATCGCCGAAATGCGGAGGGAAGTAATTGAAAAGCTTCTTCAGGTTCGAATCATTTCCTCTAAGCGTGAGCTTGTAAAGCATTCCAACAATCAAATAAATTTTTCGTACCCGGTCAAAGAGCTCACTTATTTGGGAAATGTGTATAACAGTAAAGCGCAGACATTCTACGAAACTCACGGAGTAGAGAGAATTGCGCCGGCATTCGAGGCGAAACCGTTGAAAGAGGTACCCTTGATGTTTACAAAGCATTGCATCCGTTACAGTATGGGGTGGTGCCCGGTACATCAAAAACAAAAGAGCCCTTGGAAAGAGCCCTTTTATTTAGTCTATAAAGATACACGTCTGAAACTGGAGTTTGATTGCAAACATTGTCAGATGCTTGTTTTTCACGATAACAAATGATAAACGGAGACTGGGATTACTTTATAAAAGTGATTCCAGTTTCTTTATATATGCATCGGCTGCATCTTTGTCTTCCGCAGCAGGACTCCAGGGAGCCAGATTGTCTGCAGATAACGGGGCGAATGGTCCTTGTTTCACCTCATAAATTACTGAACCGGATTCAAGAACCACCATTCCATGCCATACTCCTGCTTTTATCTCAGCGCCATACATACCTTCAGCAGGCGAAAGAATGATTGATTCAGTTACATTTCCAACCTCATCAAAAATAAATACCGCAGCCTTACCTCTAAGGAGAATAAATACTTCGTCTTTATCCGGATTGAGATGCCTGTGGGGGCGCAAGTAGGTACCTGGCTCCATGGCATTTAGTAACCTGTTTACGGGATCGTCCAACTCTTCGTGGAAATTATAATTCATTCGCAAGCGAGGATTCGCTTTTGCCTTAGCTGTTGTCTCATCGAGTAAATGCTCTGTAATAAGTTTCATCATCAATACGATTTATGTAATATTTTCCAGTTATACTATAGGTGAAAGAAATAAATATATCTCTTTATTTGGAAAAAAAGTAAATAAGAGATAAAATATATAAGTGTTTGAACTTTTTTAATACGATACTGTTTTAAGGATATAGTGTTTTTTCATGGTATTAGAATTAAGTTAGATTAGGTTATCCGTCTTGTTCGTGAGAATAGGACGGTTTTTTTATGTTTGAGCGGTAGGCGGGGGTCGAACCCGTGACCTTCGGCTTGGGAAGCCGACGCTCTGCCAACTGAGCTACTACCGCATTCATGGCTGCAAATGTATGTAAATCTTTCGAAATATCTTAACTTTGCATCAAAATTATATTAATTCACACATTAATGGACAAGCTTACAATTATAAAGGTAGGTGGGAAAATCGTCGAAGAAGAAGCTACACTGCGTAAGCTTTTACAAGATTTCTCCGCTTTGGAGGGTTACAAGATATTAGTACACGGAGGTGGCCGATCGGCAACTAAAATTGCTTCGCAGTTGGGTATTGAAAGCCAAATGGTAGAAGGCAGGCGAATTACCGATGCAGAAACACTTAAAGTGGTTACCATGGTTTATGGCGGACTTGTAAATAAAAATATTGTTGCCGGCTTACAATCATTAAACGTAAACGCATTAGGTTTGACCGGTGCAGATATGAATCTGATTCGTTCGGAGAAGCGCCCTGTAACAACGGTCGATTATGGATATGTGGGCGATGTGAAAGAGGTTAATTCAACTTTGCTCGTATCGTTGATTAAACAGGGTATTGTTCCTGTATTGGCTCCTTTAACACACGATAAAGAGGGAAATATGCTCAATACAAATGCAGATACCATTGCTGGAGAGACTGCCAAAGCTCTTGCTACTTCATTCGATGTTACCTTAGTTTATTGTTTTGAGAAGAAAGGGGTCTTGAGGGATGAAAACGATGACAATACGCTGATCCCTCTTATAAATCGAAACACCTTCGCACAATTGGTGACCGAAGGTGTTATTCAGGGAGGAATGATTCCGAAACTTGAAAACTCTTTTCAGGCAATTGAAGCTGGTGTAAAAGAGGTTATAATAACTAAAGCAGACGCAATTGCGCCGGGACAAGGGACCTGTGTGAAGTAAAAAGAATATAAATCGTATTAATTCGTATAGGGGGTGTTACAAATTATTTTGTAACACCCCTGTCTTTTTGCAATCCGTTTATGCCTTCTTCGTGTTGTTAACAATTGTTGAATACTGTTTACTAAATGAAATGTACAGGGAATGTGTTATTATGTCAAAAAGATAGATAAGTGTTAAAATAAAAAGTAGAATGTTACTTACAAATCGAAACCTATCAATAATCATAATATTAGCGGTAAGCTTGATGTATAATCAAAAAGATTGCCTAAATGGAAAAATAATAACACAAAACCATAAAAAACGCTTTAAAACGTTGTTTTGTGTTTTTTTATATTACTTTTGCATTTTAATAAAATTAAGCTAAAGTGTGTGTATTTATAAGTTAAATGTTAAAAGTATGTCTATGAAAAAGTTGACTTTTCTATTTTTATGCCTTGTACTAGGCATTGGATTGGCAACCGCTCAGACGCGGGAGATAACAGGTTCTGTTGTTTCAGCCGAAGACGATCAGCCAGTCATTGGAGCGTCGGTAATTGTTAAAGGAACAACTACAGGAACTGTAACGGACTATGACGGTAAATTTAGTTTAAGCGTTCCTTCAGCAGCAAAAACGCTGGTGATTTCTTACATTGGTATGGCAGCACAAGAAGTTGCTATTGCTCCCAATGTACGTGTTCTATTGAAAGCAGATACTCAAAATCTGGATGAAGTTGTTGTAACCGCTTTGGGTATCTCTCGTGAGAAAAAAGCCCTTGGTTATGCAGTATCAGAAGTAAAAGGAGACGAAATGCTTAAAGCCCGCGGTGGTGTAAGTAACCCTATCAACGCCTTGCAAGGGAAAGTGGCCGGTCTTCAGATCCAGGGAGGTGCAGGTTCTATGGGTGGATCTTCAAAAGTAATTATTCGCGGTGTAAAATCAATATCCGGAAACAACCAGCCCTTGTTTGTTATCGATGGAGTACCTATTGAAGGAACCGATTTCAACTCTACCGATGCAGCCAGAGGTGCTGGCGGTTACGACTATGGTAACCTTATTCAAGACTTAAACCCGGATGATATTGAAAATATTTCTGTATTGAAAGGTCCGAATGCTTCTGCACTTTACGGTTCACGTGCAACCAACGGGGTGGTAATGATTACAACTAAAAAAGGGAAAAAAGGAGAAGGTTACGGTGTAACATTCAATAGCTCTTTAGGTTTTGAAGTGGTTACCAAAATGCCACAGATGCAGAAACTATATGGTGGTGGTTATGGTTTTGAAACAATCACGATCAATGGCAACGAGTATTTATATCCAGATATGGCTACAGACGAGACCTGGGGCGATAAGTATGAAGGTCAAGAAATTGTATCATGGTACGACTTAGCCAAATGGGAAGCCGGAGGTAAAGTTGGGAACCCAACTACATCTAAATGGCAGACTCCTGCAAACGATATTGATTCTTTTTTTGAAACCGGAGTTGTTTTTACAAACAATGTATCGGTGGCTCAGGCAACCGACAGAGCTTCTGCACGTATCTCATATACCAACTCAGATTTGAAGGGATTTATGCCAAACAGCTCATTGAAGAAAAATATTTTCAATGTTTCGGCTTCAACTACCAGCGCCGACAAGCGTTTGGAGTTATTCACAAATGTAACCTATTTCAACTCGGCAGCAAAAGGTCGTTCGGAAACTGGTTATGGCGATAACAACGTAATGCAAAAATTCGTTCAGTGGGGACACCGCGAATTGGATATGAAGGAATTGAAATCTTTATATCAAATGCCGGATGGAACGCAGGCAACATGGAACCGTGTAGCTTGGGATGATGCTACACCCAATTACAGTAACAACCCATATTGGAGTCGTTATATGAATTATCAGAATGACTCACGTAACCGTGTCTATGGTAATGTTGGTATAAGTTATAAAATTGCTGAATCCCTGAAATTTCAATACAAAGCTAACTTGGACTTCTTCGTAGACAAGCAATTTGAACGTAATGCTGTTTACTCGCAGGAACAATCCAGATACAAAGAAATGTCTCGTCAGCAGGCGGAAATGAACCATGAATTCTTGTTGTCATTCAATAAAAATATAACAGATTATTCATTCAGTGCAAATCTAGGATCCAACTTGATGAGTCGTAGATATGAATATGTTTATGGTGAGACCGATGGCGGACTAGCAATTCCTGAATTCTATAACCTGAAAAACTCTGTGAACCCTGCAACAGGAACAAATTATTTGAGAAAGAAATCTATCAACTCAATCTTTGCAAGTGGAACAGTGGGTTATAAGAGTATGTTATATCTGGACTTGTCATTACGTAACGACTGGTCTTCTACATTGCCTAATGGTAACAACTCCTATTTGTATCCATCTGTAACAGGAAGTTTCATCTTCTCTGAACTAGTAAAAGAAGATTTACCATGGTTAAACTTCGGTAAAGTTCGTTTAGGCTTTGCTCAGGTAGGTAACGATACAGATCCCTATCAAATTGTAGACACATATACTCAGTATACCAATATTACTTCAACACCAGGTTATGTTTTGGCCAATACATTAAAGAATAGTGGATTAAAGCCTGAAACTACCAATTCTTATGAAGCAGGACTTGAACTTTCATTGTTTAACAACCGTTTCGGTATTGAAGCGACTTATTATTCAAGTGAAACGAAGAATCAGATTATTCCTCTTTCAATTACAGGAACATCCGGATATCTTTACAAAGTTGTTAATACTGGTTTGATGACCAACCAGGGTATTGAGTTAAGCATTCATGGAACTCCGGTTCAGACAGCTGATTTCACTTGGGAATCATCATTGGTTCTAGCTTCAAATAAAAATAAAGTTAAGAAGTTGCTTGAAGATGTAAGCTATTACAGACTCACAACAGCTCCTTTCAAAGTTGAAGTCGGAGCAATGGAAGGCCAGGAGTATGGTGTGATTATGGGAACTGATTTTGTTTATGATGCAAAAGGCAACAGAGTAATTAACGAAGATGGTTCATATGCCGCAACAGATGGTAACGTAAACATCGGTAGTATTTATCCTGACTTTACAGGAGGATGGACTAATACATTCCGCTTCAAGAATTTTGATTTGAGTGTGTTGCTTGATTTCTCAAAAGGTGGCAACTATTTCTCTACTTCTTATATGTGGGGTATGTATTCTGGTATGCTTGAAGAAAGTGCTGCTATAAATGAAAATGGAGTAAATATACGTGAATCTATCGCAAATGGTGGAGGTGTATTGTTACAAGGTGTACAAGCTGACGGAACTCCTAATACGGTTCGTATGGGAGCAGAAGATTTTGGTGCACAACATTACTCAGGTCCGGCTGCTCAGAATGTTTTCAAGTCGGATTATGTTAAACTTCGCGAAATCAATTTAGGTTATACTATTCCTATGAAGAGCAATTATTTTGTAAAATCTCTTCGTGTATCTGCGTACGGACGTAACCTGGCAGTTTGGGGCCCGGATGTAAAGCATTTCGATCCAGAAATGGCTATTACAAACTCAGGTAATATTCAAGGTATCGAAGGTGGAGCACTTCCATCGGTCGCAAACTTTGGTATGAACGTTAGTGTTAAATTTTAATCAATTCGAAATATGAAAAGTTTATTATATAAATTTCTTTTCGTTACAGCATTGTTTACTGCTGTATCGTGTGAGGATTTTGAGACTGTAAATTCAGATCCCAACAATCCCAAAGAAGTGCCTACCAATATGATTATGGCGGGTGTACAAAAACAAATCATGGACAATGTATATGATAACTGGTTTAGCGGTCGCCAGAGCTTGGTGTATAGCCAATATTGGGCACAACGTAACTATACGGAAGAAGACCGTTACCAGATTCGTGAAAGTGTAAACAACAACTATTTTAATTATCTGTACCAAAGTGCAGCCAATCTGGAGGAAATTATTAAACTAAATACTGACGAAGCAACAGCGGTTAAAATGTCAGCTTATGGTGCTAATGCCAATCAGATTGCTGCTTCTAAGATTCTAAAAGTTTGGTTGTTTCAGGTGATGACAGACACATGGGGTTCCATCCCTTATACAGAAGCATCTAAGCTGAAAGAAGGATTGTATTATCCAAAGTATGATGATCAGAAGGAAATATATACTTCACTGATTAAAGAACTTACTGATGCAGCAAACATGATTGACGAGAGTGAGCCCGCTTTTGTAAGTGGAGATCGTATCTATGGTGGTGATGCTACAAAATGGAAACGTTTTGCCAATTCATTGAAATGTCGTTTGGCAATCCACGTGTCTAAAGTTGATTCTAACTGGAAAACGTACATTGCAGAAGCGCTTGCAAGTGGAGTATTCCAAGGTAATGCTGATAATGCTGCTTATCAATATTCATCTACAGCTCCTGAACAATGTGGCTTTTATATCGGATACTTCGAAGATAAACGTAACGACTTCACAATTACCCGTCCATTTGTTGATATATTGAAAGGTCAGAGAGATACATTAAATGCAAAATCTCACCCATGGGAAGGTGTTATTGATCCACGTTTGCCAATCTACACTACATCAAGAAACGGTGCTTATGTAGGTATGCCTTATGGTATTCCAAGCAACACGGTTACTTCAGCTATGAGAAATGCAGCTCCGTCGTGGTATAGTACAACCAATCATCCGTTATGTTTAAATGCTGATTTTACTGTGCCATTGATGACTTATGCCGAGTTGCAATTTATTCTGTGTGAATATAAAGGTTATACAGCTGAAGAGTATAAGAAAGGAATTCAGGCATCAATCGACTATTGGGGTACTTTGTTTGGATCTGTTCCAGATGCATCGGGATATATTGATGCAGTAAGTACAACGGTGAATGCTGAAACTTTAGCATTGCAGAAGTATATTGATCTTTACATGAACGGAACAGAAGCTTGGGTTGAGTACCGTCGTACGGGATACCCGACTCAGATTCTAAAACCTGGAGAGATTTCTGTAATTTCAGGAGGAGAAGAAATACCATTCTCTACTTTGTCAGATACCAAGGGTGATATTATCTCTCGTGTAAAATATCCTACTAACGAAAGTACATTGAATGCACAGAGTTTTACTGATGCTGTAGCCAAACTTCAGGATGGTAGCAACAACTATTATTCAAAGATGTTCTGGGATGTACGAACTACATCAAATCCTCATCCGGCTAACAAATAATAGCCAATCATAATCAATATAAAGGGACTTTCCGTAAGGAGGTCCCTTTTTTTTGCCCGTAAGTTGCTGTTAATAATTGATTTGAATGACTTATATAATGCTAACAATTTTCTTATTTTATACTTACAGTTTATAACATTCCAAAACATTCATAATGCATAAATATGCAAAAACGGAACATATAGATAGGTTTTATGCAGTCATAATTCAAATTTATTCATAAAAATGCATGTAGGTATGCTATAAAACATAAAATATTGTTACTTTTGTCACTTCTAAATTTTTGCACATTAATTAGCTAATGCTAAAATGAACGTGTGGTTTATATATTTAAATTCTTAAAGATTGTCTATGAAGAAGTTGACTTTTCTATTTTTATGCCTTGTGCTAGGCATCGGATTGGCAACCGCCCAGACGAAAGAGGTATCAGGTACCGTTATTTCGGCTGAAGACGCAATGCCGGTAATCGGGGCTTCTGTTGTTGTAAAAGGAACAACTACAGGAACCGTATCCGATTATGATGGAAAATTTAGTCTGAATGTTCCAACATCAGCTAAAACGTTGGTAATTTCTTATATCGGAATGGAAAGCCAGGAAGTGGCTATTGTTCCGAATATGAAAGTTACATTAAAATCAGATACTCAGAATCTGGAAGAAGTAGTGGTAACCGGTTATGGCGTTATGAAGAAAGCAGCTTTCACCGGAGCAGCTCAGGTTGTAGGGGGTGATAACCTTACAAAGAGAACCGATGCTAACTTCATGAAATCGCTGGAAGGAAGCGTAGCTGGTCTTCAGATAAGCAGCTTTACCGGTCAGCCGGGTGCATTCGCGGCAACAACCATTCGAGGAAAAGGATCTGTAAACTCAGGCACAGAACCTTTATATGTTATCGATGGAATTGCTATCTATTCAGACAAAATGGGGGTAAACAGTGCATCTGGAAGCGGTGATATGGCTGCAAGTCCGATGGCTAATATCAATCCTAATGATATCGAAAGTATTACCGTACTGAAAGATGCTACAGCAACAGCTATCTACGGAGCCAGAGCAGCTAATGGTGTAATTGTTGTTACAACAAAGAAGGGTGCTCAGGGAAAAGCCCGTTTTAATTTCAGTGCCAAGGCAGGAACAAGCTTTGTAAACGCACTAGATCATAACTATAAAACCGTTAATCTGGATCGTTATAAGGAAATCTGGAAGGAAGGTCTTATGAACTCCGGTGACGCTGAAAATATGGATGAAGCAGAGAGTGTACTAAATTACTATGTTGACGGCTATTACGGTGTAAATCTGGCAGAAAATATTCAAAGTGTGGATTGGCTGGATGCTGTTTTGCAAAACGGAACAACGCAAGATTACAACCTTAGTGTTCAGGGTGGTAACGAATCTATGCGTTATTACATCAGTGGAGGCTACTTTGAAAACACAGGTGTACTGATTGGTACAGGGATGAAGCGTTATTCCGGACGTGTAAGTCTGGATGGCAACCAGGGCCGTTTAGGCTATGGCCTTTCTGTGAGCGGAGCATTGTCGGATATCGACAACAGTATGACCGAAAGTCAGTATATCAATCCGATCGTTGCAGTATACGACCTTCGCCCTTTCCAGCAAATTAGAAATGCCGACGGATCGTATAATTTGGATGCTTACTATAACCCAGTAGCAATTAATGATAAGGAAAATGGCGACAAGCGTAATCAGAAGCAAACAACTTTGGTTGTTAATCCGTATGTAACCTATAAGCTTACGGATAACCTGACTTGGAAAACCAATGCAGGTTTAAGCCTTATCGACCTGAATGAGTTTTTCTACAGTTCAAAATACAACCCCCAATACTCAGACAGTGGTCTAATGGGAGAGAAAAATCTGGAACGTGCAACTACCTATTCTATTACTAATACATTGAACTTTGTAAATACATTTAATGAAGTACACAATATAAATGTATTACTAGGACAGGAAGCTCAGAAGGTAGCTTTCAATCAGGTTTATGCTGCAGCAAGCGGATATCCCAGCGATGCAGTATTCGAGTTGGACAATGCTTCTACGCCTGTTAGTGCCGGATCTATGAAAAAGGCAAGTACACTTTCCTCTTTCTTTATGAATGCAGAATACAACTATAATAATAAGTATTATGGATCTGCTTCTTTAAGATATGATGGTTCATCTCGTTTCGGTGCCAATAACCAATGGGCTCCCTTCTGGTCGCTCGGTGCTAAATACCGTATTTCAGAAGAAGACTTTATGGAGAACACCAAAGAATGGTTATCTGATCTTACCATTCGTGGTAGTTACGGTACCGTAGGTAACCAGGATATTGGTTATTATGCAGCTATGGGTCTTTATAGCTATGGATATTCGTACAATTCAAAACCCGGAGCTGTTCCTACGCAGATTTCAAATCCGGATTTGAAATGGGAGACTGTAGCAAAAGCAGATATCGGTTTGAATGCTGTATTGTTCAACCGTTTCACAGTAGAGCTAGACTACTACAATCAACGTACCAAGGACATGATTTTTGATGTGCCTTTGTCATTTACTACAGGATTCTCTTCTGTAATGAAGAATGTTGGCGAAATGGAGAATCAGGGATTTGAATTCCTTGTAAATACAAATGTAATGAAGACCGACGAATTCAGATGGGATGTAAATCTAACCGGGACCCTAAATCGTAATAAGATTGTCAAACTGGCAACAGACAAACCTATCGAAAATACAACGACTATCCGTAAAGTTGGCGAAGCATACAACACTTTCTATATGGCAGAATATGCAGGAGTTGATCCCGAAACAGGTTCTCCCCTTTGGTATAAAGGTAAAGAAGGTAAAGAAACTACTTCCAATATTAACGAAGCCGGTCAGCGTATCGTTGGTTCTGCCGATCCAAAGTTTTATGGTGGTGTTGGCATGAACTTCAAATACAAGAATTTTGATTTATCGCTCGATGCAAGCTATACCTTGGGTAATAAAGTATATAACTCCGGTTTTGCATACGATATGCAGGTGGGACATTACTTCCTGGGCCCGGTTTCCAACTATGTTTACGAAAACCGCTGGCAGAAACCAGGCGACATAACCAATGTTCCTAAATTTGAAGCAGGTAGCAGCTCAAACGCTGAGGCTCACTCTACCCGATTCCTGATGAGCGGTTCTTACCTGCGCATGAAGTCAATCGTATTTGGTTATACATTGCCAACCAAGCTTCTTGCACAAGCCGGAATCTCCAACTTAAGAGTATATGCTTCGGCTGACAACCTGTTTACTATCACTTCAAGTGATTACATCGGGTTTGATCCTCAAACAAGACCAACCGGATTCCAATCATGGTCTTATCCTGTACCAACCAATATCATGTTTGGTATTAATTTAGGTTTTTAATTTATAAAGAAAGTAGAGTATGAAAAATATATTTTTGATCGCACTTTCAGGAATGCTGATGATAAGCTCTGTTTCTTGCGATGATTTTCTTACGGAAACACCGTCGGTATCCATTCCGGACAATCAGGCATTTAATACCTCGCAAGATTATACAAATGCATTGAATGGACTGTATCAAACATTGGGCCGTTATTCTTTCTTAGGAAGAAACATTCTTGCTATGGGAGATGCCTCTTCTGATTTGGCAGCACATACTGCTGCTACCTCACATTTCTATAATATTTTCAGATACCAGGTATTGGATACCAATACATATCTGGAGGAAATTTGGGGAACAGGGTATTATGCCATTGACCGTGCATCACGTATCATAGCAGCATCAGAAACTTCGGCTCAGTTTACCGAATCGGAATCTGTTGTGGTAAATCGTTGTGTTGCTCAAGCTTATGCTGTAAGAGCATTAAGTTCATTTTATTTGGTAAACTATTTTGGTTTACCATACTCGGATGCCAATAAGTCTACATTAGGAATTGTAAATGTAACAAAGCCGGTTGCAGCTTTCGAACAGATAAAGAGAAGTACTGTAGGTGAGAACTACGACCAGATTCTTTCAGACATTGCCAAGGCAAAAGAATATTTTGCCAAGGAGGGAGTGGAAGATGTAGATTATATATTTATGAACAAAGCAGCTGTTTCTGCATTGGAGGCTCGGGTTAAACTGTATATGAAAGACTACAACGGAGCCATCGTTGCCGCAAACCAAGCAATTGCATTGAAAGATGGAGCT
This sequence comes from Macellibacteroides fermentans, assembly GCF_013409575.1. Lineage (NCBI taxonomy): Bacteria > Pseudomonadati > Bacteroidota > Bacteroidia > Bacteroidales > Porphyromonadaceae > Macellibacteroides > Macellibacteroides fermentans. The sequence continues at coordinate 194,815 of NZ_JACCCY010000002.1, forward strand.
ATTGTGTCAAGTAAAGAAGACTATATCCAACTGTACCGTTCGCTTGTGATTTCATCCGAAGATATATTTGTAATAGCTAAATCGGCCACCGATTATTTGTCGGCTAATTCATTAAATACATTATATGGAGACTATGGTATGTCTTTAAATGAATCGACAATCGCCGAATACCCTTCTACAGATATTCGCCTTGCATTGCTTGGTGGGGAATGGAAGGGCGGAAAGATGGCCGGTGTCTTTGCGAACAATCAGGTTTCAAATTTACCTGTTTTCCGTTTACCCGAAATGTATTTGACGCTTGCTGAAGCCTATGCAAAGACTAACAAATTTGCTGAAGCTAAACAAAGTTTGCTGGAAGTAGCTGCTAAGCGTAATCCTGCGTTGGAAGATTCGGACATTCCTGAAGATGCAACAATTATTTCGTTTATAAACAAAGAGCGAAAATTGGAATTAGCACAAGAAGGACACCGTTTTCTGGATGCACGCCGTTTAGGTGAGAAAATCAGCGTAGGCAATGGTACCTATAAGAATTTTGATGTATCCAAGTTTGTATATCCAATACCTGCTAAGGAGGTGAATGCAGGCTTTGGAGTTGTTCAAACAACTGCCTGGGATGTCAATTTGCCCAAATAATTCAATCAAGTATAATCTAAAATGAAGCGGCTGCCTGTTTTCAGGTGGCCGCTTTTTTTCAATAAACAGCCGTTTGGTTTTATAAATAAATGTATATTTACTAGGTTCAATAGCGTTAAAATTAATATGTCATTTGTTCAACTCTGTAAACAAAGGATTAAAAAACTTTAGTTGCTTACGATTTGTAACAACGACCTGCACTATCAATATGTAAGCATATTATTTATGCCCGTTTGAAGTGTCAAAATGTAGTTTTAATGTTAAATACTTAACCCGCTTGTTCCTCATGTTGAGCAGAATGTTTGTTATTTTTATGTTGTTTAAACTGTTTTTTTGTAAATAATATCGTTAATTGTGTTCAAAATTGTTTTTTTTATTATATTTGCTTCTTAAAACTGAAAACATAAATTAAGCTAAAGTGTGTGTAAATTAGTAATTCAAAAGTTTAACATTAAAAGAATGTCTATGAAAAAGTTGACTTTTCTATTTTTATGCCTGGTAATAGGCATCGGATTGGCAACCGCTCAGACGCGGCAAATAACAGGTACTGTTATTTCTGCTGAAGACGATCAGCCAGTCATTGGAGCGTCTGTCGTTGTTAAAGGAACTACCACTGGTACAGTAACTGATTTTGAAGGTAGATTTAGTCTAAATGTACCTTCTTCAGCCAAAACCCTAGTTTTTTCTTATATTGGGATGGCAAGTCAAGAGGTTGCAATAACTTCTAATATGAGAGTGTTGTTGAAATCAGATACTCAGAACTTGGATGAAGTTGTTGTAACGGCATACGGTGGGGTTATGAAAAAATCCACTTTGTCTGGAGCAGTTTCTCAAATTAAAGGAGAAAAACTTACAAACTTGCCTGTACAAAGTTTTGATCAGGCTATGGCAGGAAAGATGGCCGGTGTGCAAGTAACACAGTCTTCAGGGTTATTAGCTGACGGAGTAAGTGTGCGAATTAGAGGAACAAATTCAATTTCTTTATCATCTCAACCATTAGTTGTTATTGATGGTGTTCCAGTTACTGAAACAAGTAACCTAAACGTTTTTAATAGTGGTAATGGTACGCGTTTTAATCCTATGGCCACAATTAACCCTAACGACATTGAATCAATGGAAGTTCTAAAGGATGCTGCTGCTGCTGCATTATTTGGGTCAAGAGCTGCAAATGGAGTATTGTTAATTACAACTAAGAGAGGTAAAGAAGGAAAGGCGACAGTCTCTTATAACGGATATGTTGGTGTTTCTGAAGCGACAAGATTACCTAAACTTTTAGGGGGGCAAGATTTTATTGATATTAGTAATGAGAAAGCATCCAATAGATGGGGGGAAGGAACAGTTATTGCTGCTTGGGATGATAATAAAACTGAAACCAACTGGTTGGATAAAGTATTTAGAACGGGTTTTACTCATAACCATTCTATTTCCGTCTCTGGTGGAACAGAAAAAATTACGGCCTACGCTTCTGCTGATTGGGCAGATCAAAAAGGTATTACTATTGGTAATGATATGCAAAGAGGTTCTGTTCGCTTAAATACAGACGTACAGGCTAATTCTTGGTTGAAAGTTGGAATTTCTGCAAATTATTCACATACAAAAAATAACGGAGTATTGTCTGATGGATATCTTGCTGGTGCAACAGTTGCTGGATATAATGCTTTGCCAACTAGTGCTGAATATGTAGATGGAAAATATAATCTGGTTAATGGCCTGTTAGGCCCAGGAAATAATAAATATTCATATAAGGGGGTTAATACCTATTTGAATTCTTATTATCATCCTACAGCAACCATCGAATTACAAAGAAATAGAAATACTTCTGAAAGATTGTTAGGTAACATTTATGCCGAAGTTACTCCAATTAAAGGCTTGAAGTTAACTAGTAAATTCAATATTGACCATCTTAACAACTTTGAAGATCAATATAGTCATCCTGCAATTAATGGTTTAGGAAAATCTTACGGAGGTTTGGTTCAGGATAATATAGCATTTATTAAACAATGGAACTGGCAAAATTTTGCTAATTATAATTTTGTTGTTAACAATGACCATACATTTAATGTAATGGTTGGTATGGAATATCAATATAGAAAGTATCAGGACATATATGCTGGAGCAGGATCATTTGTATTTGATACATATCAGAACATTCTAGACGGTTTATATACTGAGAATTTTTCAGGTGGTACAATGAATTCTAGAGGTTTTAGTAGCTATTTTGGTCGTTTAAATTATAATTGGAAAAATAGATATATTGTAGAGGCTTCTATGCGTGCTGATGCATATTCTGGCTTTAGTAAATCTGGAAGAGTAGGATATTTCCCAGGTGCATCTGCTGCTTGGAGAATGAAGGAAGAAGATTTCATGAAGGATATCGAGATTATGAATGATCTCAAAGTAAGAGCAAGTTGGGGTATCGTTGGAAATAGTAATGTGGATCCATATGCAAGCCGTACTTTATTTGCTGGAGGTCAATACGCCGATATTAATGGCGTTAGCATGAGCCAGGTTGGTAACGATAAGCTTAAATGGGAACAAGTTGAAAAAATCGATTTAGGTTTCGATGTTAGCTTCTTCGATAGTAGACTTACTGCTTCTTTTGACTATTGGAGAACAAATGTAAAAGACATGATCCTAGATGCTCCGGTTATACATATTGCTGGTATTCCAGACTCAAAGATCACAACAAATATTGGAGCGATGAATAATAGAGGTATTGAGCTTCAATTAAATTCTGTAAATGTAACAACTTCTGATTTTACTTGGTCTTCATCTTTAAACCTTACTACAGTTAAGAATAAAGTAACTAAACTAGCTGGTTCTGATATTCTTGGTACTGCGAGCGTTATAGTTGGTGAGTCTTTAGGAGTATGGAGAGTATATCGCTATGCTGGAGTAGATCCTGAAACTGGTCGTGCAGGATATTATGATGCAAATAATAAAGTAAAGTATTATGATCCTAATTATTCAGTACCAACTGCTCAAAAATGGAAATATGCAGATGGGTCATTAGCATCACCTCTTGGAACAAGTGATCTATCTGTTGAAAGTGGCAAAACAGGAACACCTAAATGGTATGGTAATTTAGATAATACTGTTAAATATAAGGATTTTGACTTTACACTAGGATTGCAATTTGCAGGGGGACATTATTTGCTTAATCAGACGAGTAATGGATTAATGACTACATTGTTGAATAATAATATTGAACGAATTAAAGATCGTTGGACAACTGTGGGTCAGGTTACTGATATTCCAAAGCTTTATCATGGAGATAGAGTTTCTTTACCCGCTAACTCTACACTATGGTTAGAAAAAGCTGATTTTTTACGTGTACGTGATATTACTATTGGTTATAATCTACCAAAGTCACTGATAACTAAAGCCGGCATATCTATGTTGAGAGTTTATGTAAGAGGCTCTAATTTAGCGGTGTTAACTGGTTATACAGGAACTGACCCTGAGATTAGTACCAATAGAAACTCAAATTACTCAGTTGGATTTGATAATCGTTCTGTTCCTTATCCAAGAACCTTTACATTTGGTTTAAATATTACGCTATAATATTAAAATTTATAATTATGAGATTAATACATAAATACATAGGATTAGTATGTGCGTCTATTTTATTTTTCACATCGTGTGAGAGTGACGTGCTTGATAATAACCCATACTATATGGGCGATTCTGCCGATCAGATTTTCTCTGATCCAGTTAAAATCGCGGCAGCATCTGTAGGTTTATACGATGCACTTCAAAATTCTGAATTTTTAGGTGGACGTGCGCAAATTTATGTTGATGCTAGAGGCATTGATCTGAATCCTCCAACTTTCTTTGGAAACTTGTCAACCTTTCAGCCAACTTCTAGCGATGCTACTATAGAGGATGCTTGGCAAGGTGCATACCGTACGATTTACGAATGTAATTTATTTTTAAAGGGAATAGAAGGTGCAAAAGCTGCTTCTGTTATAACTGAAAGTGAATATAAAACTTATTCTGCTGAAGCGAAGTTTATTCGTGGTGTTGTTTACTTCTATACCCTAAATTTTTGGGGACAGATGTATGCTAAAGAATCTGAAAATTTAGGAGTTCCTCTTGTTTTGCAGGCATTCGATGGTGGATCAGCGTTTACCGAAGCTATTAAAATCACACGTTCAACAATTGATGATTGTTATAAACAAATAATTAGTGATTTTGAATATGCTGAGCAAAATCTTTCTGACACAAGGGATGATGTTTACGAAGGAAGAGCAACAGCAACTTCTAGTGCTGCTCAAGCTATGCTATGTCGTACATATCTTTATATGAAAGATAATGCAAAGGCGATTGCTTATGCTAATAAATTGGACGGAAAGTATTCTCTGGAATCAACTACAATTACAAATTTAACAAATCCAGCTGCATCATCTGAAGTTATCTTCTTTATTGCAATGAATATATCGGATAACCCTAATACAAACAATGCATTAGGACAGCATTATGGAAAAGATGCACGTGCTGATATCACAGTTAATTCGGATTATTTAAATTTATTTTCAAATACTGATAAGAGAAAAACGGATGTTGTAGTTCAAAAGGGCGGCAACTGGTATTGCAATAAATATCAAAATGGAACTAAAGACTGGGCTCCAATTATTCGATATGCTGAAATTTTATTGAATAAGGCTGAAGCTCTTGTAAAAAGTTCAAATACTGTTGATGCTGGTGCTGTATCTCTTTTAAATCAGGTTCATGGTCGATCAGATTCTGGTGTAACTTACTCAACTTCAGATTTTGCGAATGCTCAAGCTTTATTAGATGAAATATTAAAAGAACGAAGAAGAGAGTTAGCCTTTGAAGGTCATGGAAGTTTCGACTTATTTAGAAATGGAAAGGGAATTCCTGCGGGACGTGGTAGTGCTAGTACTCCAGCATTAGAATATCCTAATAATTATTTTGCGCTTCCAATACCTAATTCTGATATTGAAAAAGCCGGAGCAAATGTTCTAAAACAAAATAAGGGATATTAATTGATGTTATTTTGATCTCATTAAATAAGTGAGATTTTACTCTAAATTTTATTTGCCCAGAAACTATTTATTAATATTTTCTGGGCAAATTTTTTATATAACTTACAACAATGATTGTCCTCAGTATTTGATAACTTATATTTTCTAATTTTATGAGAGAATGACTATAAGGGTTAATTCAGATAAAATATAGTTGTGTTTGCTTTTGCAGTTATAGTGAATTTAATATAGATAAAAAATTAAGACGCCTTCACGATAAATATCCATTAAGACATCTGAAAACAACTTAAACAAGATATCTAGAATTCCATGTTACAAACCGAACAAGGTATATTTATACTGTCGGATTGGATTTATATATGATAATACTTTGCAATCGAAACAAACGAATTTACTAACGTAATTGAGCCCAAAATTTGGACTCACCTCTTTTTTTATGGTTTATATTCAGACACCCGAAGGATTTCGTTTGGGTCTGTAACTTGCATAAGTTGTTGTGGGGTTGCGTTGCTTTTGTTTTGGTATGCTTTTACAATTTGCCATCCTAGCCAGGTTCCAGTGTTGGCAGGAGCTCCTATTACCGGGAAGTTGTTGTGTGCGTCTTCAAAGTAGCGTGCTGTTGTAATACGGTCGGCCGCGTTTAATTGTTTGTGTTCTATTATGTATTTCCATAGTACGCCCTCATTCTTTTGCCACCAGTCGGCATCCTGTTGCGTATAGCCCATCAATGTTTCCATCTTTATTCCCGGAAGTGCTTCCAAAACCAGTTGTTTTATTTTCCCCTCGTACACCATCCGGTCCAGCAACTGTTGTTCGTTGCCTGTAAAAGGGAATTCAGACATTAGCCATCCGACCAGATAGTCGGCCGCCACCAATTCCCTTTGCATCTTATTCCGCTGCGGCTGGTTAAAGAAAGCTTTATAAAGAGGATACTCAATACCCATGTATTTGTCGGCCGACAAAGAAAGCAGACTATCAGCCACCAGTACATTCTGGTTTAGTCCGGATACATGCATGTAAACTGCCGGAATCTGCATATCGGGAAACTGACTGTGCAGATAGGCAAAACCGGTTGTTAAGGCTGCTTCAATATCCCCCACCGAATCATATTCCTTAATAGCATCAGCGTACAGATTCTTTAAGGTTGGTTCGCTGTAGTACTTGAATAAATTCAGGCTTACAGCAGATATAGAGCTGTCGGAAGAGTTAAATAGACTCTTGTCCAATATTTCAAGCATTTGCGGATACTCCTTTTCCAAAGCTTGCCGTAACTTTTCATCTTTACTCTCCATACACAGGAAGAGGGCCTTGTCGAAACGATGAATCACTATTTGCGAGGAGGAGCCGGACGGCGTTTGTGCAGACGGCTGCGTATTGCATCCCATAAGCACAAGAGATAACAGAAAGGGATGGAAGAGTTTCTTTACCATGATGCTGTTGTTTAATACCAAATAAAACGGCTGGAATTCCTTTATATTGTTTCAAGCAAATGCATTGCAACAAGTCGTCCCTCCCTTTTGTTAAATAAATATCAATCTTGTAAATATGGTAGTATATGAATACAAGTGTTTATTGGTTTATTTTATTCTTACTAGTTTCAAATTTTATAAATGGGCAGCATATGAGATCGCTTACACCGGAAGAAAAGAGAGTTATCATTGATAAGGGAACAGAGTATCCTTTTACGGGAATTTATACCAATCATAAGGAAAAAGGTACTTACCATTGTAAACAGTGCGATGCTCCGTTGTATCGTTCGGCCGATAAGTTTGATTCCGGTTGTGGATGGCCCAGTTTTGATGATGAAATTAAAGGAGCTGTAAAACGCTTTAAGGATGCCGACGGGCGGCGAACTGAAATTGTTTGTGCTGCTTGCGGCGCTCACCTGGGGCATGTATTTGAAGGAGAAGGGTTCACATCCAAGGATACACGCCATTGCGTAAACTCTATCTCGCTGGTGTTCCGCAAAGATCAGGCAACGACTCCAGCCAAGACGGAGACTGCTATATTTGCCGGAGGTTGCTTCTGGGGAGTGGAACATCTGCTGAAACGTGTGGACGGCGTACTTACTGTAGAGTCGGGTTACATAGGTGGTAAAACGCCTAATCCTACGTACGAAGAGGTGTGTAGTCATACTACAGGCCATGCCGAGGCAGTACGTGTAATTTTTGATCCGGCCAAGGTTACTTACGAAGTCCTTGCCAAAAGATTCTTCGAGATTCATGACCCGGAGCAGATTAACCGCCAGGGACCTGATGTGGGGGATCAGTATCGATCGGAGGTCTTTTACACCAACGAACAACAAAAGGAGGTGGCCCTTAAGTTAATTGATCTGCTTAAGGCCAAAGGTTATAAAGTGGCAACCAAGGTTACGAAAGCTACTATGTTCTGGGAGGCGGAGGCATATCACCAGGATTACTATGAAAGGAAAGGTACGCAGCCTTACTGTCATAGTTATACAAAACGATTCTGATTTACATGAAAAGATCCTTCCCTGCCTTACAGTTTGGGAAGGATCTTATACGAATGTGGATATACTTAAAGTAGCTTTTTAGCTACATCGTAACCAGCTTCGAGGGCTAAGATGTTCATGCCCACTACCTCGGGACCCTTTTTCCCGAAGATATCGCGGATTCCCTGTTCCAGTTTGGTGTATTCGATACCCAGGAACGGAGCAGCAGCTCCCAGCATAACAATATTAGCCGAACGTACCGAACCAATCTCTTTGGCAATATTCTCTACATCCAGCATCACTTTGTGAGGAAGAGCATTGAGTGCTGAATATACCTCTTTGATGTCCGGGTAGTTGGGGATATTAACGAATGGGACCGAATTAGTAACCAGCCAACCATCTTTCTTCAGATAGGGCAGGTAACGCAGACTTTCCATCGGCTCCAGCGAGATGATCAGGTCGGCCGAACCAAGTGGAATCAAATCGGATGCAATGGGTTTGTCGCTGATGCGAAGGTTGGATTGAACATCGCCACCCCGCTGACTCATCCCGTGTACTTCGGCCTGCTTCATGTAAAGGCCATCGTAAAGTGCTGCTTCACCAATAACAGCTGCAATAGAGAGGATACCTTGTCCACCTACGCCTGATAGTATGATGTCTGTTTTCATTTCTTGCTTGCTTTTTTCTTTCTGGCTAAAGTCTGGATACACTCACGGCGTGAGATAATGACGGATAGCCCTTTGTATTCGATTTCTTCGCGGATCAACTGTTTCATCTCTTCGTAATTCTTCTTCAGAGGAATCAGGCTTCGCAAGTGCGCCGGCTCTACTCCGATACCCAGACAGATAGATTCGAGTCTGCCTGTACCGGCCGAATCCTGTCCACCGGTCATACCCGTGGTTTCGTTGTCCGATATGATAAGCAGCATATTGGTATTTTCATTCACGCAATCAAGCAAGCCGGTCATTCCCGAATGGGTAAACGTTGAGTCGCCAATTACCGAAACTGCCGGGAAACATCCCGCATCGGCAGCTCCTTTTCCCATTGTGATGGAAGCACCCATATCCACACAGGTATCAATTGCCCGGAAAGGAGCGAGGGCCCCCAGGGTATAACAGCCAATGTCTCCAAAAACCTTAGGTTCTTTGTATTCATTCAACACTTCGTTCATTGCATCATACAAATCCCTGTGTCCGCAACCCTGGCATAAAGCAGGCGGACGCATCTCCACTACGGGAGGAATCGTATAATAGGTTGCCACCTCTTTGCCCAGGGCACGTCCCACCAAATCGGGCGTTAATTCGCCGTCGCGGGGCAAGGTTCCGTCCAGGCGACCGTGAACGATCAGCCCTTTCCCAAGAAAACCCTTCAGCTGTTCTTCAACAACGGGATATCCTTCCTCAATTACTAACAGTTCGTCGCACGCTTCGGCCAACTTGATCAACTGCTTTTTAGGAAGAGGGTACTGACATATCTTAAGTACCGGATTCTCGAATCCGTTAGGGAAGTTTTCAGACAGGTAATTAAAGGCGATGCCGGTTGTAATGATACCCAGCTTCTTGTTGGGAGAATCGAAGTAGGTGTTGTAAGCAGACTCTTCGGATGCGGTGGTAAATCCTTCCTGCGCAGCCAACAGTGTCTTGTATCTTTTGCGGGCCAGGGCGGGGAGCAGGATAAATCGCTGGCGACCGTCGGCCGGGTATGAAAGTCCGTTTTGTTCTTTAGCCGGACGGGTTACTACGCCCGAGCGTGAGTGTGCCATACGTGTGGTGATGCGAAGTAAAATGGGATAACCCAGTTTCTCGGAAAGTTCGAACCCATCGTACACCATATCGTATGCCTCCTGCTGGTTGCTCGGTTCAAGCATTGGTATCATGGCAAAGTTGCCATATACGCGGTTGTCTTGTTCGTTTTGTGATGAGTGCATAGATGGATCGTCGGCAGTGATGATAATCATACCACCGTGAATACCCGTCATCGATGCATTCATAAAACAGTCGGCTGCTACGTTCAGTCCTACGTGTTTCATGCAACAAAGAGCTCTCTTGCCTGCATAGCACATACCCAAAGCCGTTTCAAGGGCTGTTTTTTCATTTGAGCTCCAGTTGCTGTGGATACCCAACTGCTTTGCAGTAGCGGAATTTTGAATATATTCCGTAATTTCGGTAGAGGGGGTTCCAGGGTAAGCATACACTCCAGACATCCCGGCGTCGATAGCTGCCTGGGCGATTGCTTCGTCCCCTAAAAAAAGATGTTTCTCCATATCGTATATCTTAATACTTTAGTTGTCTTTGTTGAAATGTGACGACAAAGATACTTTATTTACAATAAATTGAAAGGAAAAACCTACTTAATCTGTCGTCTGTTTAGCTCTGCGCGGTATTTGTTTGCGTTTTTTGCATGCTCGGCAAGGGTGGAGGCAAAGTTGTGTCTGCCCGAAAAATCCTCTTTCGCACACATATAAATATAGTCGTGCTGGTTATGATTCAATACGCTGTTTATACCTCCGATAGACGGAACACGAATCGGACCGGGAGGAAGTCCGGTGTGCTTATAGGTGTTGTATGGAGAATCTACCTGCAGGTGTTCAAACAGAATTCGCTTCAGCGTTACATCTCCTACGGCAAACTTTACCGTCGGGTCTGCTTGCAGAGGCATGTTTATGCGCAGGCGGTTCAGATATAGTCCGGCAACCATCCCCATCTCGTCGGCTTTGGCCGTCTCTTCTTCCACAATGGAAGCCAGAATGGAAACTTGTATGGGGGTTAATCCGGCTTTGGATGCTTTGGCAAGTCTGTCTTCATTCCAGAAAGCCTTGTATTCTTTTTGTATACGTTTCATCAGGTTGGCAGGCGTGATATCCCAATAAACTTCGTAGGTATTGGGAATAAACATAGCCTGGATAGTTTCGGGGCTAAATCCCAAAGCTGCACAAGAGGCAGAATCGTTAAACAGAGTAAGCATCTCCTCTTTCGAAACCATCAGCTGATCGTCCAGCCGTTGTGCCAGATCGCTTTTGAGGCGGATGTTGTTAAATGTAATACGGGTAGGAGACTGCAATCCCCCGATCAGGTTCTTCAGCAAGCGAAGATTGCCGGTTCCCGGTTCGATGGCATACCGTCCGGTTTTCATCTTTTCGGGATAGCCAATCAGATAAGCAAGCTGCTTGAAGGTGGTCAGACTTTTACAAGAGGCGGAATCTTTTAACTGAGAACAAAGATCGTTAAAGTCTTTCTTGCTGTCTACATATACATAGGTTGTCTCTTTAATGTCGAAGTTGGAAGCCAGTACCATTCGCCAGGCCCAAAAGCCACAAAGAATGAAAAGCAGGGCCAGAAGGGCAATTCCTCTGCGGATAAAAGTGCGTTTAGCACGTTTTGAGCGAAAAAATTTACTCATAAATTTAGTAATAAGAGGTTGACTATCAGAATCGGGCACAAAAGTAGCATCTTTTTCTTTAAAATTAAGGTTAAAAAGCTTTGTTTATTCAGAAATATACGCTTATCTTTGCCACGCAATTCGAAGGAAGAAGCACAAAACACACAAGGAAGTGTGGGTGAGTGGCTGAAACCACCAGTTTGCTAAACTGACGTACTCGTAAGGGTACCGGGGGTTCGAATCCCCCCGCTTCCGCGAAAGAGAGCTCTATGCATTTAGAGCTCTCTTTTCGTTTATATCCTCCTTATTTCAAATTTTCGCTGAAAAATTCGTTCAGTTTACTCGTAATCTGATTAACATATTCGGGCTTCCAGTAAGTCTGTATATGGGTAGCACCTTCAACTTGAAATAATTCTTTCTTTTGGGAGTTTATAGCCTTACCAAACGCTTCATCTGTCATATATTTTGTGTCTGCCTTACTTCCTGCAATCATCAGCAAAGGCTGGTTTATCAGCTCCATATTCGTTGTTGCATCCCACTGCATCAGATCCAACAGGCTGCTCATTGTATATAAAAATGTAGAATTTGGATGAGCATGGGTTCTGTAATAATACAGATATCCTTCCCTGTACAAGTCGGTCGATGTTTTTGCAATTTCTTCATCTTTTACACTTGACACGCCTGCATAGACAATTTTACCGGTTGTAACCATTTGTGTACGTGCATCTGTTGCCTGCTTCAAACGCTCCTGGATAGTACTTAACTGAGAATTCTGAAACCCATTGCGTCTTACCTCTCCAGTATTAAACATACTTAAGGTTGCAACGGCTTTAAACCGTTTGTCTGTTTGCACTGCTTTTATAGTATAGCCACCACCACCACAGATCCCCAGAACTCCCAAACGATTCGCATCAACACCGGCATATTTTGTGATAAAATCTGCCATACCACGAATATCTTCTGTACGGTATGCCGGATTATCAGTATGCCGGGGCTCTCCGCCACTTGCACCCTGATAAGAAGCGTCTGCCGCCATTGTAATATATCCGGCCTCCGCTAAACGCTGAGCGTATAGTCCGGCTGTTTGTTCTTTGATACCTCCGTTAGGATGAGCTACCACAATGGCAGGGTATTTTCCGGAAGCATCGTAGTTTGCCGGCGTGTACACATTCGCTGCGATATCAATCCCGTTCAGTTTATAAGTTACCGGATGGATATTAACTTTTCCGGGTTCATTTTTGGTTATAGCACCATCATATACCAAAGTCCAGGGATTTTGTGTATACTTTTCGGTTGATTGTGCATTTATCCCATCTACAGCAGCAATTGAAGCTGCTATTGCGATAATAGAGGTCAATTTCTTCATTTTTCAAATTTTAAATATTGCATTTCGATTATTATATTCTATACAGTAATTATATATCTGTCTTATTTATTCTATTAATAATGAACTTGTTAATGCAAAGTTCGAAATTATAAAGTACATAGTTGGTATATAAATTACGGTGATTCCTACCAATATTACTTATCCAGTCCCTTTTGTTTCAGCCATTTTGATAATTCATCTGCTACCTCAATATTATTAAGGTCAGAAAAGGGGAAATGGGTATTGCCCTTAATACCTATTTCTGGAAGGTGTATCACGGTTGCATCTCCACCATGCCGGTTAATCGTAGCTGCCCAGAGTCTGGCCATTTCAAGTCCCGAGCGCCAATGATCTTTATTCCAAACTTCGGTTGGTTTATCGGCGATATTATCGCCATAATAAATCACAATTGGTATTTTGGTTAGTTTGTTAAAGTCGGATAAAGGAATTTCCACCCCTTTTAGTTCGCCAAAAAGACCGTTTGATTTGATAGGCAAAGGAAGCTCTCCCTCAGGAAACACAAATCCACTGTAAGGTTCGTACGCAACTACGGCTTTTACTTTATCATTCTTTATTGCAGTAAGCCAGCCCGGTCCCCCTCCTTGTGAATGGGTGACTAATATGCCATCGCCAATTTTGTCGAATAAGAGTGAAATAGCTTCAGTTATTACTTTTGTATCAAATGGACCAGTATTTGGGGTCATTTGCCTGTAAAACTGTTCGAGTGAAGCCTCATCTTTAGGAAATTGAACATTCGGGAAATAATCAGGATAGATTCCTAACCTAAATTGAGTGAACCAAAATTGCTCATCAGCATTGGGCTTGAAGGTTGTTTCAACCATACTTCTACCTGCCTCTCCACGTCTTGGCTGATCAAGCAGATAAACAGAAAACTTTCTGCGCAGGAATATATTCTGAAATCCCTCCCTGCCATCGGAAGTTGATTCCCATGTTTTTTTTGATTGTCCTGCACCATGCAGAAATACTAAAGGCATATTACGCGCTTTTAACGGAACCTGATAAAATGCGTACAGGTGATCTCCATGAAATGTTTGTCCCTGTGAGTCCAGAGCATTGTTAACATCGAAACTTCCAGGTTCAGTAGCGACTGTTCCTCCAACAGCAAAGCTACCCTGCTCTTTTATTGTTAAGTAGTTGTTTTTTTGCGCCATCGCCACATTTATAAACATAAACATGCATAAGGTGATTTGTAGAATTACTTTCTTTTTTTTATTCATTTCTTACTTCTTTTCTGGTGATTCAAGTCCCGAAAGCCTCAATATACCTGCAGGAAGTCTTTCGCCAACAATCTCAATACTATCTAATTGTTGGGTAAAAGTGGCTAACTCTTCTGCAGTAAATTTAATATTACAAGACGCTGTGTTTTCCAACATGTGTGCCATTTGCGTAGAACCGGGGATAGGAACAATCCATGGTTTCTTAGCCATAAGCCATGCTAAAGAAATCTGCGCCGGAGTCGCTTGTTTTTGTTCTGCCCATTTTTTTATTAAATCCACCAACGCCAGATTTTTTTGTAGGTTCTCGGGCGAAAACCGGGATTCCATACCACGAATATCGCCTTGTGCAAACCTGGTAAATGGATCTATAGCACCAGTAAGAAACCCTACACCTAGTGGACTCCAACAAACAAAACCGATTCCAAGTTCTTCACATAGGGGAAGCATAGTATTTTCCGGACCACGCCATAGTAGGGAATATTCATTTTGTATAGCCGTTATAGGGTGTACTGAGTGTGCGCGCCTTACTGTTTGTAACCCCGGTTCCGAAAGACCATAGTGCAATACTTTTCCTTCATGAATGAGATTTTTAATTTCTCCAGCTACATCTTCAATAGGAACATTTTGATCTACACGATGTTGATACAACAAATCGATACGGTCAGTGCGCAGACGTTTCAACATACCTTCCACTACTTTTCTGATATGTTCGGGGCGGCTATTGGTTCCACCTACCATCCTTCCTGTTTCTTGGTCTATGTTCCATCCAAATTTTGTTGCAATTACAATTTTGTCGCGGAAGGAAGCAACACCTTCTCCAAGAATCCGTTCCACTTCATGTGGACCATAAGCTTCTGCCGCATCGAAAAATGTTACACCATTATCAAAAGCTGTATGGATAATGTTGAGCATCTCCTTTCGGGTAGGTATTGTTGTTTGGTAAGTTCTGGTCATATTCTGAACACCAAGTCCAACACTTGAAACTTCAAGTGAAGTACCCAACTTACGTTTACCAGGAACAGATGCTTGTTGGTTTGCTTTATTGCTGCTGATATCAACCGTTGATTTTGCAAAAGAAACGAACGGAAATAAGGCGCTTCCTGCTAGGGCAAGTCCTGCTTCTTTTAAGATTGTTCGACGATTCATTTTATTCGATCTAATAGTTTCCATTTCATTTTGTTTAAGTGTACTCCTGAAAAAAGCTTTAATACTACTAAGGTCTTATTAATTTTAGGCCCAACTCTTGTCGGTGATTCACCAAGGCCGGTTTGCTCATTTTTATACAAACGATAATCAGAGGGAGATCTATTTTGTTTTGTCTGCAAAACAAAAATATATCAATTCTGTTTTGTGTGTAAAATATAAAGGCATCTTACTCGTATCTGCGAATTAATTCGCTAAAATATCCTTCACATCCTTCACTTTACAGGTTAATATGTTTATATATAGATGGTTAAATGGTTGAATAATGAAGGATATCCTTCACTTTTAGCCGAATATCCTTCACTTTATGTTTCACTTTTTGAATTATCCTTCACCTTTTCATTGCTTTGGATGATTATTGTGGTCTCTGAGGGGTGAGCAGTCTTGTGAATGATAAAGCGGTCAGCTTCCAGCTATCGCCTTGTTTAACATACACCTCTGTAACCATAAAGGGGTTCGTTACTTCATTGCCGCCAACCACAGCCAATAAGTCGATTCTATTTAAAAGAATAGCGGTATTGTCTACAATGTTTACCGAAACTTCATGGATATCCGCTTTTTTGTACCAGATTCCCCCACTTTTGATTACATCGATTTCCCTTTCAGTTCCCCAAGCTCCTCCCATATGTACAAATACAGCCTTCTCATGAAAGAGTTTGCTTAACGTATCCACGTTTTTCTCTGCCATCCATTCCCACTTGTCTTTGGAAAGTTTAATGATTTCTTCGTCGGCTACCGAGGTTTGGGCAAAGGATAACTGCATGCCGGCAATAAATAAAATAAGTCCAATAACGGTTGTTTTCATACTGATTCTTTTTAATCGGTTATATAAATACAAATAATTTAAATTCATTCTTGCAGGGATGCTTTGCTATAAACTATTTCTTTCATAACGACACTCTATTTCTTACATAGCGAGACTTTAATTTTTTCATAACGAACACTTATTCGTTCAACAATTGTGTAACTTGCGTTTGTCATATGTTGAATGCAAGTTACACAATTGTTAAACGCAAGTTATCCATATGACAAACGAATAGTGCTTCGTTATGAAAGAAATAGAAGTATGTAGGCAAAGAGATAGTACATAGGCACTATTGACGATATTCTTCGTCGGTTACAATCTCTTGCCAGATTGTTTCTCCTTTTTCCCTTCCGGTAATGGCAATCTGTACGAAGGCCGAATCGGCACTGGCTCCATGCCAATGTGAAACATTGGGAGGAAATACAACAACATCTCCTTTACGAACCACCCTTTTAGGTTTCCCTTTTTCCTGAACATATCCTACACCATCTGTAACCAACAGTATCTGTCCGGCCGGGTGAATATGCCATTTAGTCCGGGCACCAGGTTCGAAGGTTACATTTCCTATGGAATTGTTATTCTGGCTGTCTGCTTCAACTAACATCTGCAGATAGGCTGTGCCGGTAAAATTACTATTCTTTATTTTTTCTCCCTTCGGAAATAGAAGCGTTTGGTCTAGCCGTGTGCAAGCTGCTTTTTGAGCATTGGTATTTACCGCAACCATAAAAATAAGTAGCAATGTGCTTAATTTAATTGTAAGTCTCATTCGATTCTAATTTTAATATATTTATCAGTCTAAATTCTTTGCTTTAAGTACTTCATTCAAAACGGTCCGGGCATCATGTCCCTCCTTATCGCCCAGGGTAGATCGAATGATATCCACAAATTCTTTTAATTGTTGGGGAGATAATCCTACATTCAGACAAATATTCAAATGGCTGCGAAGCATAGGTTCTGCTCCGCCTATCACACTGATAACGGATACGGTTACCAATTCCCGTTGCGCGTAGGTTAAGATATCTCTTTCAAATATATCAGCAAATAAATGTTCCTTGAGGAATACCTCAATTACCGGTGCAAATGCCGCATAGCCTGCAGGCTTTCCATCTTGCGGCATCTTTGTAAGCTCGGCCAGGATTTGTTTGCCCCGGTCATATTTGCTTGCTTCATTATTAATAGGAGAAATGTCTGGTCCGGTTTCATCTATAAGTCCTTTCTCCTTCCGCTCGTCAACCACCTCCATGAATGTCTGCAAACCTCTTATGCTTCGTGGAAATCCGCAATAAGCATACAGATGTACAATTGCCTCTTTAATTTCGTTGATTGTTAGTCCGCTTTCAAGACCTTTATTTAAAGCAGGCTTTAAATTCACTAAATCGCCTTTTGCGGTAAGCGCCGAAATAGCGATGATACTTTGATCTTTTGGCTGTAAGGCCATACGATCCGTTGAATTGTTTTGAGCAAACATATACTGTGGAAATAATAGAATTGTTGTAAGCAATCCGATGATAAATACTTTATTCATTCTCGTTTTTATTTTTTATTAAGACTCTTCTCAATCACATCTAATCTTGCTTTAGTAGGGTAGGGAGTGTTTACAGTGGATCCATCACGCTGGAATTCAATAATCTCATCCTTCCTGGAATTATAGCTTGGCCATTGGGGCAGACCCGAACCATTGGGATCGCCATTTTTTGCAAAGTTTACCCAGTAGGTATTCATTATTTTGGCAACTTCCTGATCTTTGGATGTAACTGTATCAACGCCCCAGCGACTTTTCAGATTATTAAACACATAGGCAATCTCCGATCCATGGGGAGCGCCATGCGGCATACGGTCTTGCACGGAAGCCGGAACGTACGAGAAAAGATAAATGTATACAGGCAAACCTTTGGCTTCAAAGGCCTTTGCAGTGAATCTGGCAGGTTCTCCCCATACCTTGTCTGTCGTAACCAATGTGAGCAGTTTAGCAAAATCAATGGTTCCTTCGGGATCATACGTTGCGATTGCTTCATTTTTATGTTCTCCGAACAGGTCGAAAAGTTCTTCTTTTGATTTAGCATCGATAAAGCCTGCAGGTACTTCTGCACTATTTGACCCAATAAGGAGTGGAACCTGTGCTTGCCGTCCTTCTTCGTATGCACTTTGAGCAGTTTCGGTTACCAATTTACCGTCCAGAATCGGACCGGCGTATATGGGCAGACCTTCATGAATTTCAATACCTCCGTCTACAATCTCTTCAACACTTAAGGAACGAAGCTTGGCGAGAGCAGCTGCGTCTGTATTATCTATTCCATGTTTACGTGCAAAATTTATTCCGATTGTTTCGGCAGAAACAGGATAGAAAGGATCTGCATTTTCTTTACTGATAGGTCTTCCTGTAAGTACTCCATCACGTCCACCTCCGGATTCGATAATTGCTTTTTGAAACAGACCTTTTGCCCGGGGGATTGTAAGGAGAGAGTGAACCGAAACACCTCCTGCTGATTCTCCAAATATAGTAACATTGTTGGGATCGCCACCAAAGGATTTAATATTATCCTGTATCCATTGGAGGGCTGCTATTTGGTCCATATAGGCATAACTTCCTTTAAGCTCTTCGGGGTGTTCTTCATTTAATGCCGGAAAAGCAAAATGCCCCAGTCGTCCTAACCGATAGTTGAAAGTTATCAGAATTACACCTTGCCTGGCAAATTCTTCTCCTGAAACCGTAGCATCGGAACCACTTCCGCCTACGAAACCTCCACCATGTATCCAGACCATAACCGGTAACTGAGCATCTTGTTTACTATCGGATGGTTGCCAGATGTTTAGATACAGACAATCTTCTGATGAACCCTTCGCAATAGAACCGGAACCCCGGGGCCAGCCGGCTTGCGCACAATTTGCCCCATATTTACTAGCATCTAGTACTCCTTCCCATATCGGAGCTGGTTGAGGCGGTCGCCAACGGAATTCTCCAACAGGAGGAGCTGCATACGGAATGCCTTTAAAGCTGTTAACATTCCCATCTTTTGTCCCACGGATGGTTCCCGATTTTGTCTGAACAATGGGGTTTGTATCCGGATCAGTTCTATCTGCGACCTGAGCTTGCAGTGATGTACAGATCATGATTGTAAAGATTGTTGCTAATTTTTTCATGTCAATTGTTTTTTTCTTTGTTTGTTGAACGGAAAATGCATTGAATGATAGTCCTGTTTTTACTGGACATTATGTGCTTAAAACCAGTTAGTCCAGTTTTTTATCCTTCAGCCATTTCGACATCAAGTCGGCTATCTCAATGTTATTCAGATCCGAGAAAGGAAAATGTGTATTACCTTTAATGCCTATTTCCGGAAGGTGTACAACGGTTACATCTCCACCGTGTTTGTTTACAACATCTCTCCACTTCCTTGCCATAATAAGTCGGGCGCGCCAGCCATCGGCTGCAGCGTTGGGAGAAAGTGTTTCCGGAATATTATCTCCGTAATAAATAATGATAGGAATCTTTGTGAGTGATTTGAAATCGTCCAGCGAAACAGACGTTGCCTGAAGGGCTCCTGACGAACTCTCAACCGGTTGAGGAACTTCGCCTTCCGGGAAAACAAATCCACTGCCTGGCTCGTAGGATACGATGGCCTTTACATTTTTATTTTTAATAGCTGTAATCCAACCCATCCCACCCGAATGGGAATGGGTTACAAGAATAGCCGGACCGGTTTTGTTAAGTAGTTCGGAAGCTGCATCGGTGGTTACATTCAGATCGATTGGTCCGATGCTTGGCGTCATTGCGCGGAAATATTGATTCAGTGTTTCAGAATCGCGGGCAAATTGAACATTGTCATAATAATTAGGCCAGATACCTACACGAAATACACCAAACCAATGCTGTTCGTCGGCAACGGGATCGATGGTAGCAGGTGCCGTACTTCTGCCGGCATTTCCTCTGCGGGGCTGATCAATCACATAAACCCCAAAACCCCGGCGTAAGAAAATATTCTGAAATCCCTCCCTGCCATCGGGAGTAGTCTCCCAGGTTTTCGAGAATTGACCTATACCATGCCACATTATCAGCGGATATTTCTTTGCATTGACAGGAATCTGGTAAAAAACATAGGCATGGTCTCCATGAAAGGTTTGTCCCTCCGGAGTTGGTTTATACGGATCGAATGTGCCGGGGTTAGTAATCACGGTTCCACCCACGGCGAAACTGCCTTGCTGCTCAATTACCAAAGGTTTTTGTTTTTTGAGGGATTGGGCAGAAAGGAATGGTGTAAGACTAACCATTGATAGCAACACGACAAAAGATTTATAAATTGTTCTCTTCATATTGGATGATTATTTATATCGTTCTACTTGTTTGTGGTTTTACTTCCTGATATTTTTTATACATTTGCAAATATAGTAACTGTAAATCAGTGTTTTGTTATATGAATTACTGATTACCTACCAAAATCGCTGTTTTGAGGAAACTCCTGTAAGATAAGGATTTAATTTCTTAATTTTGCTGTAATAATAAATGAAATCGCTATGGATACTATTCTCAACTTCAATACAATTAAAGAGTATAATGCTTTTAATGATCAGGAAACTTTACATCCGTTGATCAGCGTTGTTAATTTGGACAAGGCTGCTCCCCGGAAATTCCAGAAGTTCCGGTATGCATTTTATACAATTTTCTTCAAGAAAGTTAAATGCGGCGATTTGCGGTATGGCTTAAGCAATTACGATTACGAGGAGGGTACGTTGATTTTCCTGGCACCGGGACAAGTAATCGGTCAGAACAAGGATGAATTTTACCAACCGCAGGGTACAGCTTTGGTATTTCATCCGGATTTAATTGCGGGTACATCGTTGGGCAAACATATCCACGACTATCATTTTTTCTCTTATGCCGTTAATGAAGCGCTCCATTTATCGGAACAGGAAAAGAAGATCATATTAGATTGTTTTTCAAAAATTGAGTATGAATTACAGCACCCGATCGATAAACATAGCAAGCAATTAATTGTATCCAATCTTGAATTGTTTCTCAATTACTGTATCCGGTTTTACGATCGGCAGTTTATAACGAGGGATAATAGCAATAAGGGTATTCTGGAAAGATTCGAGAGGGTTTTAAATCATTATTTCTTGTCGGATAAACCCCAGAACATTGGTTTGCCGTCTGTTGCCTGGTGTGCTGAGGAGCTCAATTTATCAGCCAACTATTTTGGCGATTTGATTAAAAAGGAGACCGGAGTTTCTGCTCAGGAGTATGTTCATTCCAAAGTTATAGAAGTAGCAAAGCTACGAATGATGGATACAAACAAGTCCATAAGCGAAATTGCTTATGACCTGGGGTTTAAGTACCCCCAACATTTTACAAGATTCTTTAAACAAAGAATAGGGGTTGCTCCCAACGAATACCGGGCGGCGTATAATGCCGGTAAATCGTAAATCCGTAATAGATTCGGATTCGTTTAATCAATAAAAATCATAACCTATGGACCAACTGAAAGAATTAATTTCCAACGATAGTGTATGGCGGATTCCTTTTGTCATCTTATTTTTTATTCTGTCTTTTATTACTATTTATTTCATATATAATTTTATTGAAAAGAGGTTGAAACGGCATGTGGTAAAAACAAACAAGCCATTGAACGATGTTATTATTAGTTTCTTAAGAGCACCTGTGCTCTGGATTCTCTTCTCTATCTTGCTTAGCATTTATAATCAGTTGTTTATGCCTGCCGAAAACTATTTCGAAGTGCTAACCAATATCAGCCGTATATTGTTGATCGCATCTTTGGGATGGTTTACTATCAAAGTGGTGAAGTCGTTGTCATTCTATCTTCAGAACAAATTGAATATTGAAGATCCAAACAACCTGGAGGCGCGTAAACGGCTAACTCAGCTAAAGATGTTTGAAGGAATTCTGATTGCTGTAATTGTAGTGTTGTTTATTTCAATCAGTCTGATGACCTTCGAGGCCTTAAAAAACATTGGTGTTAGTCTGCTTGCTTCGGCTGGGGTGATTGGTGTTATTGTGGGATTGGCTGCCCAACGTAGTGTAGGGCAGATTTTGTCTGGCTTGCAGATAGCCCTTACACAACCCCTCAGACTGGATGATGTGGTGATTGTTGAGGGCGAGTGGGGGCGTGTAGAGGAAATTACCATTACGTATGTAGTCGTAAAGATTTGGGATGAAAGGAGATTGGTGGTTCCGATAGACTACTTCCTTACCAAGCCGTTTCAGAACTGGACACGCGCTACCTCCGATATATTAGGTACAGTTTTCTTATTTGTCTCCTACGATCTGCCGGTAGATCCTCTGAGGCAAAAGCTCAGCGAGATATTGAGTGAGAATCCAAACTGGGACAAACGTGTATGCAATATACAGGTTACGGACAGCAAGGAATGGTACAAGGTGCTTCGAATATTGGTAAGCAGTGCAGATTCTTCCAGAAACTGGGATCTTAAAGTGGATGTGCGCGAAAAGATGATCGACTTTATTAACCGTGAATTTCCCGGATCATTTGCCCGCTTACCGATAGACGAAAAAAGAGGATAAGTTTAGTTCCTTACCAGTATCTTTTCTGTTATCCATCCTTGTGTGGTTTCCAGAACCAACAGATAGCTGCCGGGTAGTACGCCTTGCATGGACAGGTTGTTTTGCGAAGGATCTCCTTGCTTGATTAGTGCGCCCGAAAATGAAATTAAACGGACCGATTTAAGTTGGGCTCCGTTTATATGTAGTATCTCCCCTTTTCTTACCGGATTGGGCGAAATCTTTACGGTTGGAGTCTGCGGTAGTTCTGCCGACGTGTAAAGCGTACCGTCCATAAAGGCAAGACGTTTCGTGATCCAATCTTTCATGTAGTTAATCTCATCGTTATACGAGCTGGCTACATATTTGTTTGGCCACACCCAAACGTTCCAGCGGGGCCAGGCAAGAGAATTACGGTACTGGGCATTTTCCTTGTTCAGATTATTGGTGAGTGAGTCTACCACATGCATGATGTTTGCATTGGAGTAGTTTGTGCTGCGGTACATAGTCCACCTGTCTTTCATCTCCTTTACATAAGCCGGATCACTCAACAGCCGGTACCACCAGAATGGAATCAATTGTGCTTCGGACGGATTTACATCGTTTGTATTGTAGGCCCAGCTTTGGGGGTTCCATCCATCGTTGTAGTTGGCATTCCCGAAACCCAGATTAAAATCCCATAACGACATTTTGAATCGGGGGTCTACACTGTCGCGGTGTTTATATAAATTGGTGCTTAACCGGTATCCATCCACATTGCGGGCAAACTCGGTCGAAAGCATATAATCTATAAATGAGGTTACATCCAGGTACTTGCGGTAACCCTCCTGCTTGTCCTGATAGTTGGATGCAGCCAGGGAGTTTTCGAATTTATTAATCTGTCCGTGCAGGTAAACTTTCTGTTCGTTGGTAAGATCTCCAAACTCCGGGTACTTATATTGAAATGAGATTTTTTTGTTTATCATGGATGCTCCCCACGAATATTGGGGGTTGTAATTTGAAGTATAGACCACCTCGTCGTCGCGGTCAACTTCCACATGATAACCACCGGTAAGTTCGTCGCCCGAATTTCCGGGTTTGGGTATATTCAGCCGGTTAGCGCCTTGTCGTACCCGCTCACTTAAAATATAGACACCGTAATAGGTACCGTCCAGAACGACTTCGCAATGCACCCCGTCGGGCACATATTCAAAATAGGGCTTGGCCAGTTTGAAGGTAAGCATATCCCGGATCAGACTTTTATCGGAATAGGGCGCAAGCAGACACCAATCGCTATCGGCTCCCATTCCTAGCAGAGCAACCTCCTGTTTCTTACCGCTTTCGTTTTCGGGTCTGAAGGAATAGGGCTTTTTATCCGAGTTGGTAAAAGAGGAGTTACCTCTGTACTTGATCCCGATCCGTCCTTTGTATGCCGTTGATTGATCGGGATGCGCCAGTGTGTCGGCATAGTTCAACTTTCCCTCTCCGTTATAGATGATAGTCATACGCGCCGCGATTCTGTCTTCTCTCAGAATCATGGTATTCCCGGTGTTTATAAAAACAATAGGAAGGTTAGTCTGCGTAAAGTAGACATACGGATTGGTAGGCTTGTAATTGTCCGCTCTTTGAGCAAAAATAGAAAAACACGAAAGAATTGAGAACACTAACAACGTAATTTGCTTCATGATAATATATAGATTAAAAAAAAGATCTGTAAATATAGATATTTAATATTTCTAAACTGTTATTATTATACAAAGAATACGCATCTATTATTTAGTAACAGTAAGGGGTTTAATGGAATATGTAGAATTGGCTGTCGACTTTGTATTACATATCGATAGGTATCTGGCGGAAATGACTGTCCAATACGGAGCCTGGATATATGTAATCCTGTTCGTTATTATGTTCTGCGAGACTGGGTTCTTCTTTATCCCTTTTCTGCCTGGCGACTCGATGCTATTTGTTGCCGGAGCTCTTGCTGCCATGCAATCGAGTACAATTAATGTGCATTTACTGGCATTCTTGTTGATTATAGCGGCGATACTGGGTTACGAGGTCAATTTTTGTATCGGAAAGTATCTGGGAAGTAAAATGTTTAAGAATCCGCATTCCAAAATATTCAAACGCTCTTATCTGGAAATGACACAGGCCTTCTATAAGCGACATGGCGGGAAAACAATTTTCCTGGCACGTTTTATTCCAATTATCCGAACTTTTGCGCCTTTGGTTGGCGGAATGGGAAAGATGCATTATCGGTTTTTTCTTTTATCCAATATTGTAGGAGGGGTCGTTTGGGTGAGTATCTTTACTTATGCCGGTTATTTGTTTGGCGGGCTGACTGTGGTAAGAGATAATATTCAGATTCTTGTGGCTGCAATTATTCTTATCTCTATTATTCCTGCGGTTATAGAGTTCGCCCACAAAAAAAGAAAAATCCGGTAACGGATGAATGTTAATAAAAGAGGGCAACCAGGTTATCCTGATTGCCCTTGTTTATTTAGTACTATAGGAGTGGTATCAAATTACCATCTTCCGTTATTATTCCCTTTCCCAGGCTTATTTTTGCCATGGCCATTGTTTCCTTTACCTTTCTTATCCCAACCTTTATCGCGGTCGTTGTAGCGGTCGCGGTCGTTGTCTCGATCGTATTGACGGCGATCGTCGCGGTAATAACGGTCGTTATCGTAGCGAGGTCTGTAATCACGATCTCTTTCATACCTTGCCTGTTGAGCGTAGTAGTGTTTACGGTGCTCACGATGAACTCTATCCCAATATTTCTCGCGATCGCGCATCATCTTGGCCAGCATTTTATACTTTTTGGAATTGTATTTAGCACCGTAGTGGTACGCAACACGATCCCACGAGTGGTATCTGCGGTATGAGTCTAATATTACTACTACCGGACGGTCAAAGAACCGACTAAATTCGAATGCAAGGGACAGGTCTCCCCAACTGTGATCAACCCCAGCATAATAGTCGCGTACCTGATAGGCCGGAACTCCATAGGCTTTTGTAAACTCTAATTCGAATGAGGGACGATCGAACGATTGTCCGAATGTAGATATGCGGGCACTAAAAGTACCATATTCCCTCTGCGCATATAAGCTAACCGAAGTCAGCAATGCGATGGCTATAATAATTCCTGTCTTTTTCATTTTGCAACAATTTGAATGTTCAACAATATGTTAAGATGGAATACCTGTTAGTTTAGAGTCTGCAATCCACTTGTTGGTATTCATTAACAAAACAAATATAATAATATTTTTGAACCTTACTTCGGGTGTATTGCTCAATAAAGATTAAAAGATATCATTAATTGCATACAGAAATAAAAAAATACTAAAAGTTTGGACTGAATAGGTGAATGTGATAAAAATATTAACGTTTGAGCAAAACCGTCAACCGTAGCGCAAGATCGAAGAAAACCATCTTAGCATTTACATTCTGACCGATATGTTTTTCTGCTTTACTTAACTCCTCCGTAAGATCA
The DNA here is from genome assembly GCF_013409575.1 of Macellibacteroides fermentans. Lineage (NCBI taxonomy): Bacteria > Pseudomonadati > Bacteroidota > Bacteroidia > Bacteroidales > Porphyromonadaceae > Macellibacteroides > Macellibacteroides fermentans. Next base: position 220,879 of record NZ_JACCCY010000002.1, read on the forward strand.
AATACATTCCGTTCGTTTACAAAGGGTGAAAACTTGATGGAGAAGGTCGATTCTTCGGGGTTCATGTAATTCAATTCCGGGCTTTGAAAACGGTAAACGAAGTTCTCACGGATCAAATGCTGACAGTAACTTAAAAAGTTTTTCTGACGCTCGCGACCGATGCCTGCCATCTCGTCGGCCATAATCTTCATTCCTTTAACATTCCTGCTCCATGAATTACGCATCATTCCGATAAACTGGTTCAGGTAATATTTGGTCTCTTCTCCAAGACTGATGGTCTCAAGGGCTTTTAGAAAATTACCTCCGGCTATATGAGCCACATAATTTGCATCCTCGGATGTTAAACCAAAGTCCTTTGTTAGTTTGGCTGCTATGGCTTCGGGCAAAAGCGGACGAATCGGGATACGTTGTGAGCGTGACTGAATGGTGCCGATAATATTTTCGGGAGATTCCGAAACCAATAGAAATACGGTATTCTGGGGAGGTTCCTCAATCAGTTTAAGTAATTTATTGGCACAGGTAGGATGCATTTTCTCCGGTAGCCAGATCAGCATGACCCGATAGGTCGCCTCGTAGATCCGGAGACTGAGTTTCCGGATTATCTCATCACTTTCACCCGAATAGATAATAGCCTGCGAATTGCCTGCATCCATGCAGGTAAGCCAATCGTTCAACCCAAAATAAGGACGACCTTTGATAAAGGAGCGCCATTCGGTGATATAATCATCGCATACCTCTTTCTTTTTATCCTTTTTTACCATAGGAAAAACAAAGAAGAGGTCCGGATGTGCCAGTTCATTGTATTTAAGGCACGAAGGACACCGGCCACAGGCATCGGTATCGCTGGGTTGCGTACAGTTAAGATACCTGGCATAGGCAAGGGCCAAAGGAAAGGCTCCCGATCCCTCCTTCTCTGTAAAGAGCTGGGCATGGGGAACTACACCCGATTTCGCCGAACGAATCAAACGGGCCTTTATCTCTTCCTGACCGATTATATCTTTAAAGAACATGTCAATAAATTTCTTTTGCTACACGGTATACACTGTCGGTTGCCATCATAGTATAGAAATGAAGACTCGGAACACCGTGTGCAACCAGATCTTTGCATTGATTTATACACCATTCCACACCAACTTCCCTGGCCTCTTCGTCTGTATTGCACTTTCTAAGTTCGGATGCAAAAGGTTCGGGGATATCCGAACGGAATATTTTAGGCAATACCGTGAGCTGATTTTTAAATACAACCGGTTTTATACCCGGAATGATAGGTACCTGAATGCCTTCGGCCCGGCAACGTTCCACAAAGTCGTAGTACTTCTGATTGTCGAAAAACATCTGTGTAACCAGGTAATCGGCTCCGTTGGCAACTTTTTGCTTCAGATAATGGATGTCCGAATCCATATTGGGTGCCTCTTCATGCTTTTCAGGATAACAGGCCATTCCGTATGAGAATGGAGTTTCGTTTGCTTCAAACGTACTTCCGTCTACAGCTATCCCTTTATTAAAGTTGTTGATCTGTTCCTGCAGGTCGGTTGCATGGTTGTGGTACAGCTTGCTGTTTGCATCGGCAGCCTCCAGTGTCTTAATATCGCCTCTTAGCAGCAATAAATCGTATACACCGAGGAAATTCAGATCGATTAACGCATATTCGGTCTCCTCCTTTGTAAATCCTTTACATATAATATGGGGTACAGCTGTTATGTTGTATTTATTCTGAATGGCGGAAGCAATGGCAACCGAACCCGGACGTTTACGTATATTTACCTTCTCCATCTTTCCATCGGGAAGAGTCTTGTAAATGTATTCGCTGTGATGCGATGTTATATTGATGTATTTGGGGTCGAATTCGCGTAGTTTGTCGATTACATTATACACTTTCTGGATACTGTTACCCTTTAAAGGAGGTAATATCTCGAAAGAGAACGCTGTTTTGCCGCTGCCTTGTATAAGGTCGATTACTTTCATATATTTATATTTTTTGCTGCAAATGTAACAATTATACTCCGAAATAGCTTACTTTTGCAACAACAATCTAATAACAAGGCATATGGAAAATATTAATTGGTCTGAACTATCTTTTGGATATATGAAGACAGATTATAACGTAAGGTGTTACTACCGAGACGGAAAATGGGGAGAGTTGGAAGTTAGTTCTTCCGAGCTTATAAACTTGCACATGGCTTCAACCTGTTTACATTATGGACAGGAGTCATTCGAGGGGTTGAAAGTCTTTAAAGGAAAAGATGGCAAGGCACGCGTATTTCGTATGGATGAAAATGCCAAACGTATGCAATCTTCCTGCCGTGGCATCATGATGCCCGAACTTCCGGTAGAGAAGTTTGAAGAAGCGGTTCGCAAGGTGGTAAAACTGAACGAACGTTTTATTCCTCCTTACGAAAGTGGAGCATCCCTGTATGTGAGACCTTTATTAATTGGATTAGGTGCACAGGTAGGTGTAAGACCTGCTACAGAATATCTGTTTATCGTATTTGTTACTCCGGTAGGACCTTACTTTAAAGATGGATTCAAACCAACTCCGGTTGTTATTCTGCGCGGATACGACCGGGCGGCCCCCCTCGGAACAGGAACATATAAAGTGGGAGGAAATTATGCTGCCAGTCTGGCTGCCGGCGAAAAAGCCCACGAACTGGGATATTCGGCCGTTTTATATCTGGATGCCAAAGAAAAGAAATATGTGGACGAGTGTGGACCAGCCAATTTCTTTGGTATAAAAGACAACAAATACATCACACCCCAATCGACTTCCATTCTTCCTTCTATTACCAATAAAAGTTTGATGCAGCTGGCAGAAGATATGGGGATGACTGTAGAGCGCAGACAAATTCCGGAAGATGAATTGGCTACGTTCGAAGAGGCGGCTGAGTGTGGAACTGCTGCAGTAGTCACTCCTATCGAACGAATTGATGATATCGATGAAAACAAATCGTATGTCTTCTCGAAAGATGGAAAGCCCGGTCCCGTATGCGAAAAACTGTACCATCAGCTGCGTGCCATCCAGTATGGAGACGTGCCTGATCAGTATGGATGGGTTACGATACTTTCTTAATTGATATCTCTAATTATAAATTATTAAATAAAATTGCTATGTCGGAGTTGCAAAACTGGGAAGTTTCTCTAACTTTGTGTCCGATATAGCAATTATATAGTGGAAGCATTTTTTAAGACACATAATTATCTTATAGAGCATTTGCAGTCGCCGGTACGCAGAGGGTTGATGGATGAAATTAACTGGAACGACCGTCTGATTGGGATTAAAGGTTCTCGGGGCGTTGGAAAAACTACATTTCTACTTCAATACGCACGTGAAAATTTTGACCCTAATACGAAAGAATGTCTTTATATTAATTTGAATCATTTCTATTTCACAGAACGTTCGTTAATTGATTTTGCTTCGGAATTCAGAGCAAAAGGCGGAAAGGTTCTGTTGATAGACCAGGTTTTCAAATATCCGGAATGGTCGAAGGAACTACGTTTCTGCTATGATAACTATCCCGATCTCAAGATTGTTTTTTCCGGATCGTCGGTGATGCGACTGAAGGAAGAGAATCCTGATTTGTCGGGCAAGGTTGTATCGTACAACCTGCGTGGATTTTCATTCAGGGAGTACCTTAATCTGATGTCGGGAGCTTCGTTCCCTGCCTATTCGTTTGAAACGATTCTTGAAAATCATCAGGAGATAGCGAAGCAAATATGTGATGAGGTGAGGCCGTTGGCTTTTTTTCCGGACTATCTGCATCATGGATTTTATCCATTTTTCCTTGAAAAGCGAAATTTCTCGGAAAATCTTTTGAAAACCATGAATATGATGTTGGAGGTGGATGTTCTTTACATAAAACAAATCGAACAAAGTTATCTGCCTAAACTGAGGAAACTACTGTACTTATTGGCAACTACAGCGCCTTGTACGCCCAATGTAAGTCAGCTTAGCAAAGAGATTCAGACTTCGAGGGCTACTATAATGAACTATATCAAGTACCTTACGGATGCCCGTCTAGTGAATATGATGTACCGGGTGGGAGAGGAGTTTCCCAAAAAGCCGGTTCGAGTATATATGTATAATTCCAATTTAATGTATCCGATACGACCGATGGCTGTAAATCCTCAGGCTGTAAGAGAGACTTTCTTTTTCAATCAGATGCAAAAAGATAACCGGTTGAATGAGGGAGTAAGGAACGCTCACTTTTTAGTGAACCTGAAGCATAATTTCAGAATTGAAGAAAACCTGAAAGGGAAGATCAATCCCGAATTGTATTATGCCGTTGAAAAAGCCGAAGTGGGAGGAGATAATATAATTCCTCTTTGGTTGTTCGGATTCTTATATTAAAAATTTTTTAACAACAAAATTGTAATAGTCTTATGTCCAAACAGAAGAAATTTTTGACTTGTGATGGTAACCAGGCTGCTGCACATATAGCTTATATGTTCAGTGAGGTGGCTGCTATTTACCCCATCACACCATCGTCGACGATGGCTGAATACGTTGACGAATGGGCTGCTGCTGGTAGAAAGAACATCTTCGGTGAAACGGTGAAAGTGGAAGAAATGCAATCTGAGGCAGGTGCAGCAGGTGCTCTTCATGGTTCATTGCAGGCCGGAGCCCTAACGACAACATTTACAGCCTCTCAGGGGTTGTTGTTGATGATTCCTAACATGTACAAAATTGCAGGGGAGCTGCTTCCTACTGTATTCCATGTGTCGGCTCGTGCTTTGGCTGCTCAGGCATTGTCAATTTTCGGCGATCATCAGGATGTTATGGCAGCTCGTCAGACTGGTTTTGCCATGTTCTGTACCGGATCTGTGCAAGAGGTAATGGATATGGCGGCTGTGGCTCACCTGGCTACTTTGAAAACCCGTATTCCTTTTATGCACTTCTTCGATGGTTTCAGAACTTCGCACGAAATTCAGAAAATTGAAGCTTTGGCACAAGAAGACGTTATTCCGTTGATTGACCAGCAGGCTTTGGCCGATTTCCGTAAGAGAGCTTTGAATCCTGAAGCTCCTGTAGCCAGAGGTACTGCTCAGAATCCGGATATCTACTTCCAGGCTCGCGAGGCTTCAAATCCTTTTTACGATGCTGTTCCTGAAGTAGTAGAAGAATACTTGAATAAACTGGCTGTAATCACAGGCAGAAAATATAATCTGTTTGACTATTACGGAGCTGAAGATGCCGACCGCGTGATTATCGCGATGGGATCTGTTACAGAAGCAATCCGTGAGGTAATAGATATGATGAATGCTAATGGCGAAAAGGTTGGTTTGATTTCTGTACACTTGTACCGTCCATTCTCTGCCAAACATTTCCTTGCAGCTCTTCCTAAAACAGTTAAAAAGATTGCTGTATTAGACAGAACAAAAGAACCGGGAGCTACCGGCGAACCTCTTTACCTTGATGTTAAGGATTGTTTGTATGGAAAAGAAAACGCTCCGGTTGTAGTTGGTGGTCGTTACGGCTTATCTTCAAAAGATACAACTCCGGCACAGATTGTTGCTGTGTACGAAAATCTGGCAATGAATTTGCCTAAGAATCAATTTACTATCGGTATTGTAGACGATGTTACATTTACTTCTCTCCCTCCGAAAGAAGAAATTATATTCGAAAATGGTCCTTATGAAGCTAAGTTCTATGGATTAGGAGCTGATGGTACTGTTGGTGCTAACAAGAACTCTGTTAAGATTATCGGTGATAATACCGATAAGTATTGCCAGGCTTATTTCTCTTACGACTCAAAGAAATCGGGCGGTTTTACCTGTTCTCACCTTCGTTTTGGTGATAACCCCATCCGTTCTACCTATTTGGTTACGACACCCGACTTTGTAGCTTGTCACGTTCAGGCTTACCTTCGTTTGTACGATGTAACCAAGGGGCTGAAGAAGAATGGAACATTCCTGCTTAACACGGTTTGGAATGCAGAAGAGGTAAAGAAGAATCTGCCGGATAAGGTTAAGAAATATTTTGCCCAAAATAACATTACGCTTTACATTATCAATGCTACTATGATTGCTCAGGAAATTGGTTTGGGTAACCGTACCAATACAATCCTTCAATCGGCATTTTTCAAGATCACAAATGTAATTCCTTTTGATCTGGCTGTAGAACAGATGAAGAAATTCATTGTGAAATCGTACGGTAAGAAGGGTGAAGATGTAGTGAACAAGAATAATGCTGCGGTAGATCGCGGTACTGAATTTGTAAAGGTTGAGATTCCGGCAGAATGGGCACTGATTGATCCCCAACCGGAAGAGTCTCATCCGGATGATTCCGATTTCATTAAGAATATTGTGCGCCCCATCAATGCTCAGGCTGGAGATGATCTTCCTGTATCTGCATTTAAAGGCCGCGAAGATGGTACATGGGAACAAGGAACAGCTGCCTCTGAAAAACGTGGAGTTGCTGCTTTTGTTCCGGTTTGGAATGCCGACAACTGTATTCAGTGTAACCAATGTGCTTATGTTTGTCCTCACGCAACCATCCGTCCGTTTGTTTTGGATGAAGCCGAACAGGCTAAAGCTCCTCAGTTCGCAACACTGAAAGCTACTGGTAAGCAGTTTGCCGGAATGCAGTTCCGCATCCAGGTGAATGTTCTTGACTGTCTGGGTTGTTCAAACTGTGTGGATGTTTGTCCCGGTAATAAGCAAGGCAAAGCCTTGGATATGGTTCCAATCGAAGGGGAATACGATGAGCAGGATAATTGGGACTTCATGGTTAAGGAGGTTAAATCAAAACAACATTTGGTTGACATCAAGGCTAATGTGAAGAATTCTCAGTTTGCTACTCCTCTGTTTGAGTTCTCAGGTGCTTGTGCAGGTTGCGGTGAAACTCCGTACATCAAACTGATTTCTCAGTTGTTTGGTGATCGTCAGATGATTGCAAATGCTACCGGTTGTACCTCTATCTATTCTGGTTCTGCTCCTTCAACTCCATATACAACCAACGAAAAGGGTCACGGTCCGGCTTGGGCTAACTCTTTGTTTGAGGATAATGCCGAATATGGTTTAGGTATGCGTCTGGCTACGGTTAAGATGAGAGAGCGTTTGGTTAGATTGATGACTGAAGCGCAGACTTGTTCTTGCTGTTCGGACGAACTTAAGGCTTTGTTCAGCGAGTGGATCGAAAAGAAAGAAGATACGGATGCCAGCATTGAACTTGCAGGAAAGATCAGACCGATGGTTGCTGCTTGCGATTGCGATATTTGCAAACAGATCCACGAACTGGGTCACTTCATGATCAAGAAATCACAATGGATTATTGGTGGTGACGGTTGGGCATATGATATCGGCTTCGGTGGTCTTGACCATGTGATTGCTTCTGGCGAAAACGTAAACATCCTGGTTGTAGATACAGAGGTTTACTCGAATACAGGTGGTCAGTCTTCTAAGTCAACTCCAGTCGGTGCTGTTGCCAAATTTGCTGCTGCCGGAAAGCAGGTGCGTAAAAAAGACCTGGGTCTTATCGCAACTACTTATGGATATGTATATGTGGCTCAGATTGCTATGGGTGCTAACCAGGCACAAACCTTGAAAGCGATTAAAGAGGCTGAGGCATATGATGGCCCATCTTTGATTATTGCTTATGCTCCATGTATCAGTCACGGATTGAAGGGCGGCATGGGTAAAGCTCAAACCGAAGAGGCTGAAGCTGTAGCATGTGGTTACTGGCATTTGTGGCGTTATAATCCAGCGTTGGAAGCTGAAGGTAAGAATCCGTTCTTATTGGATTCAAAAGAACCTCAGTGGGATAAGTTCCAGAGCTTCCTGAAGGGTGAAGTTCGTTACTCTTCGCTGATGAAGCAATTCCCGGTTGAAGCCGCCGAATTGTTCCAGGCTGCCGAAAAGAATGCTAAGTGGAGATATAACAACTACAAACGGTTGTCTATAACCATGGAACCAGAAGCTGCTGAATAAGTAGTATAGAATAAAATCAAAAAGGGCTGCTCCGTTAAGGAATGGCCCTTTTTTAGTTCGCTAGGTTGGTCTAATATATAAAAATTCTTAAATCAATGCATTTAGTTTATGTTGTATAGCATATATTTGAATTATTGTTGTATCTTTGCAGTATAAAAATAAAGAAATAATAAACCGACTTGCTAAAGGGGTAAGTCACAAAAGATGAAAATTATGAATACAATGAAAGAAAGCAATGTTCGCGCATTAGCGATGTTAAAGTACCAGGCCGATCGTTATCAATCTACAGGAAATGGTGTAATGAGTCAGCGTATCAACGCACAGATCAGGTCTATGTTAGTGGAAATGAACAATAGTTCTTCCAAGAATTAATCAGAGGTTTTAAAGAGGTTTCTTTGTGTACTGCTTAGGCAGTTACCAAAGAAGATGCAGTGGAGTCCTTCGCAAAATGGCGGTTGGGGCTTTTTTTTATGTTTGAAGCGTTTCTGTAAAATCTATAGATACAACTGATATAAGTTAGCATTTTAGTAAATTATCATATCCATACAATAAAGAGCATAACCCAGATAGGTCATGCTCTTTATTGTATGGATATGTTTATATATTATTTTACTTACTGGCTTTAAGGCCTCTGATTACAGAAGGAGTAAAGCCTGCCAATTCCATTTCGTTCAATCCTCTGATAGTTATTCCTCCGGGTGTTGTAACCTTATCGATCTCTGTCTCCGGATTGCTTTTGTTGGCTAATAATAAATCGACTGCACCCTTCACCGTTTTCAAGACAATTTCTTTGGCCTGATCCGGATAAAACCCGAGTTCTACTCCACCTTCGCTGGACGCTCTTATGTAACGCATAGCAAAAGCAATGCCACTTGATGCAAGAGCAGTACCGGCAGTCATCAGATTTTCCTCGATCAACATAGCACTTCCCAATTCGTTAAACAGGTTTACAACCAGTTCTTCTTGCTCGTGAGTTGCATTGCATGAGGAAACAAAGGTCATACTGCTGCATACTTCAATAGCGGTATTTGGGATTACTCTAAATACAGCGGGTGTATTGGTGGATTCGGGTCTTGGATCCTTATCAAGAAATTCATTCAAACGATCGAAAGGAATTCCGGCTGCGATAGATATGATAATTTGATTTTCGTAATTCAGGGCATACTTTATTTCGCTTATTACGGATTCGACACGCCATGGTTTTACTGCTATTATAACAATATCTGCATTTTTTACAGCTTCCAGATTATTTTTTGAAATAATGAAACTGTTGTTGGCCTGCAACATCTTGTCCAGATTTTCCTGCACCAGGTCTGTACAAGTAATGTCTGATGCTTTTAGGATCGATCCTTTTGCCAAACCACGGGCAATAGCTCCACCAATATTCCCGACTCCGATTACCGTAACTTTCATTGTGTAAATCTCCTATTCCGTTAAATGATTTTAATCTGCTAAAGTAGCAACAAATGTAATCATAATAATTAAAAATATTGGAATCCGATGTCTAAATCATATCTTTGCGTGTATGAAGTTAACACAATCATTTTTTGAGACCGATGTGCTTGAATTGGCACCTGCCCTTTTGGGGAAGATTATTTGCCGGAAGATGCCCGACGGGGAGGTGTTGCGTTGTCGTATCACCGAGACAGAGGCATACAATGGGGTATCCGATCTGGCTTGTCATGCCAGTAAAGGGCGTACTTTACGAACGGAAGTAATGTATGGGGGCGGAGGAAATATCTATGTATACCTGATTTACGGAATGTATTGGATGCTAAATATTGTAAGTGGCGGAAAGGATAGTCCTCAGGCAGTGCTTATCCGCGGAGTAGAACAGACCTCGGGCCCGGGGCGTGTAGGGCGTTTACTCGCTCTGGATAAATCCTTTTACGGAGAGTCTCTTATAACATCGGACCGTATTTGGCTGGAAGATGATGGAAGCGAGGTAAGTTATGAAACTACTCCTCGAATAGGAATTAACTATGCGGGTGAACCTTGGGTAAGTATGCCCTGGCGCTTTATTATCATAAATAATGCCAAAAACTAAGAAAATACCTCGAAAATTATCTTGTTTAAGTTGTTAAATTTTATCTTTGTCTTCTTATTAGAAATTATTAATAATCCTATAGAATGAAAAAAGTATTAGTGGGTGCCCTGTTATTTGCATGCGCATTGACGACAGTGGCTCAGGAGAGCGGTGACTATGTTTTTACTCCGGTTAAGGAATTAAAAGTAACGCCTGTTAAAAATCAAAATCGTACCGGAACTTGTTGGTCGTTTTCTGGTCTTGGTTTCCTTGAGGCTGAGTTGATCCGTCAGGGTAAGGGTGAATTCGATTTGTCTGAAATGTTTATTGTAGGCCATTCGTATAAAGATAAAGCCGATAAATATGTTCGTCTGCATGGTAAACTAAATTTTGGTCAGGGAGGCTCTTTTGAAGATGTGTTGTATGTGACAAAACATTACGGAGCTGTTCCAGAGTCGGTGATGAACGGTTTACAATATGGAGAAGATATGCATGTGCATGGCGAAATGGAAGCTATTGCATATAATTATGTGAATGCTGTAGTAAAAAATAATAACGGTAAGCTTTCTACTTCATGGAAAAAAGGATACGACGCCGTAATTGATTCTTACTTAGGTGAGGTTCCTGAAAAATTTACATACAATGGAAAAGAATATACTCCTCAGACTTTTGCAAAAGAGTTGGGCTTGAACATTGACGATTATGTATCGCTTACTTCTTATACTCACCACCCTTTCTATTCTGAATTTCCCCTGGAAATAGAAGATAACTGGCGTTGGGCTAATTCATATAATTTACCATTGGACGAGTTTATGGCTGTTTTTGAAAATGCAGTCAACACAGGTTACAGCATAGCCTGGGGATCGGACGTAAGTGAAAAGGGATTCACTCGTAACGGTGTAGCTGTTGTTCCAGACATCAAGGCTATTGAAACATCCGGATCTGACCAGGATAAATGGGTTGGATTAAGCAAAACAGAGAAGGATAATGAAATTAAGAAATTAATCGAAAAACCTTGTCAGGAAATAGCAGTTACTCAAGCAATGCGTCAGGAAGCTTACGATAACTACCAGACAACAGATGATCATGGAATGATTATCTACGGAATTGCTAAAGATCAGACCGGTAAGAAATTCTATATGGTGAAGAACTCATGGGGTACTGATAATAAGTATCAGGGAACATGGTATGCATCGGAAGCATTTGTTGCTTATAAAACAATGAATATTATTGTACACAAGGATGCTCTGCCAAAAACTATCGCTAAGAAGCTGGGCTTAAAGTGATATAAATAAAAAAAGCCTTCCGAAAATAACTTCGGAAGGCTTTTTTTATTTGATCAGTTTCAGAGTGAAGTTAGTCCCGGAATCGGCTTTCTCCAAATACTGATTTAGCAGTATCATACTGTCGCCGGAACTAAGAAAGAACAGAGAAAGATCTCCATTGCTCGGCAGAAGCTCGTAGATTGTATCATTTGGATATTGCGGACTTCCCTTCATGCTTTTTCTGTGACCGTAAGTATAGAAAGTTTTATCTTGTCCCTTATCTGCTTTTAGATAAGTCGTTGCCAATGAGAAAACTCCTTCAACACTTTTCTCCTGAAAAAAAAGATTTAAGTCGTACTTAATCCCTTCACTATTCTCAACCGGTAAAATACCGGAATAAGTTTCTTCAACAACATTTCCCAGGCTGTCTATTATTTGCAACGAATCGCGCATATTAGCGATAGTCGAATCTGCCGGAGTATCTGGTACAACAGGTTTTTGATCCGATTTAGTATTGTTACAAGCCACTAATAGAATCGCCGAAATAGCAATAAGATACTTTTTCATCTGCTTTTCCTGTTTAATAGTTCTATATAATAAGAAACAGCCGTATTAATTCAATTGTTTTATAACCCAAGTACTCGTTTGAAGCGCTGCATAAAATCTTTAGCTTCTTCTAAAGTAAGACAAAGAGGAGGTAGCAGACGGATGGTATTGGTTCCGGCAACACCTGTGAATACCTTTTCTTCAAAAAGAAGCCGGCTACGTATTTCCTTTATTGATCCTTCAAATTCAATACCGATCATGAGTCCTCTGCCGCGAATTTCTTTAATCCCGGGGAGTTTGGCTAGTTCATCTATCAGGTAATCGCCAATGGTTTTTGCATTATCCAGCAGCTTTTCATTTTCCATGATGTCAAGAACAGCGATTGCGGCAGCACAAGCAAGATGATTCCCTCCAAAAGTTGTTCCCAGCATTCCATAAACAGGCTTGAATTCCGGACTTATTAATACACCCGCTAACGGAAAGCCATTTCCTATACCTTTAGCTACGGTAATCATATCCGGCTTGATTCCTGCATATTGATGTGCAAAGAATTTTCCGGTTCGTCCGTATCCGGATTGTATCTCGTCTAAAATAAGTACTACATTATATTGAGTACAAAGCGCACGAAGCTCCTGCATAAAAAGATCCGAAGGCTGCTGTATTCCTCCAACGCCCTGGATTCCTTCTATAATTACAGAAGAAACATCCCCTTTTTGAAGTTCGGCTTCAACAGCTTTAATGTCGTTAAGCGGAACAAATGTAACGGGAATCGTATCGTTGATCGGGGCGATAATAGCCGGATTATCGGTCACCTTCACCGCAGCAGATGTACGTCCGTGAAAGGCTTTTTTAAATGAAACAACTCTTTTCTTGTGATTATGGAAAGAGGCAAGTTTCAACGCATTTTCATTTGCTTCGGCTCCAGAGTTGATTAAGAATAATGAGTAGTCATCGTATCCGGAAAGTTTTCCTAGCTTTTCTGCCAACTCTACTTGCAATGAATTGATTACCGAATTGGAATAAAATCCCAATTTGTTGAGCTGTTCGGTTAGCTTTTGTACATAGGATGGATGACAATGGCCTACTGAAATAACAGCATGCCCGCCATACAGATCAAGGTATTCGTTTCCTTCGGCATCCCACACATGGCATCCTTTACCTTTTACGATATCTATATTGAATAATGGATATACATCAAATAATTTCATGTTTGTATTGTTATATTATCTTTATAACTTATTCCGAATTTAAAAAGCACTGGGTTTAAGATGCAGTCCCACTTTTTCCTCCAGGTTGAACATCAGGTTCATGTTGTGAACAGCTTGTCCCGAAGCACCTTTAAGCAAATTATCAATCATGGAAATGATTAACAATTTGTCGTTATGCTTTTCCAGATGAATCAAACATTTGTTTGTATTAACCACTTGTTTGAGGTCCGGATTCTTATCTGTGATAAATGTAAAGGAATGATCAGCGTAATATTCCTCGTAAATCCATTTGATCTCATCCAATCCAACTTTGCAGTCCAGATAGGTGGTTGTAAATATTCCTCTTGAGAAGTTACCCCTTACCGGAATAAAATTAATTTCGCTTCTGAAGCTGTTCTGCAGAGAGGTAAGGCTTTGTTTGATTTCGGCAAGATGTTGATGTCCAAAAGGTTTATATATGGAGATATTGTCATTTCTCCAGCTGAAATGAGATGTTCCGGAAGGCTTTACTCCGGCACCTGTCGAACCTGTGATTGCATTCACATGCAGCTCTGAATTTAGCATCAGATGCTTAGCCAGAGGAAGTACTCCCAACTGAATGCAAGTGGCGAAACATCCGGGGTTGGCTACATGATTGGCCGCACAAATTTTACGACGATTCAATTCCGGCAGACCGTAAACAAAATCATGATCACCAGTTTCAATTCTGTAGTCGGTGCTAAGATCAATGATTTTCAGTTTGCCCGGTATCTCATGACTTTCAATAAACTTTTTCGTATCGCCATGTGCCGTACAGAAAAAGAGAACATCAATTTCGGAGAAGGGAAGCTGATCTGTAAAGACAAGGTCAGTTTCTCCATACAGTCCGCTATGCACGTCTGTTATCTTATTTCCTGCATTACTGCTGCTGTTTACAAAAGCTATTTCAACATCCGGATGGTTAATAAGCAGACGAATCAATTCGCCTGCCGTATAACCAGCACCACCTATAATACCTGCGCTAATCATTATTGTTTATTTTTGTTTTGAACCGAATAGAAAATCTTCATCTGGTTACCCAATATTTTGGTGAAACCTTTCACATCGTCGGCTGTCCATGCTTTTTGTTCTTCTCCATACACACCAAAGTCGCCTTTCATCAGATCGAAGTCACTTTGTACACCTACCAATGTATAACTGTAAGGACGCAGGTTTATAATAACACGGCCGGTTACATTTGCCTGACTGCTTTGAAGAAATGCTTCCATATCCCGCATTACAGGTTCGAGATACTGAGCCTCGTGAAGGAACATACCGTACCAGTTTCCCAGCTGATCCTTCCAATATTGCTGCCATTTAGTGAGTGTATGCTTTTCAAGCATTTTGTGTGCATTGATAATAAGCATCGGGCCGGCTGCTTCAAAGCCAACACGTCCTTTGATACCGATGATCGTATCACCCACATGCATGTCTCTTCCGATGGCGAATTTGCAACCTACAGCTTCAACTGCGCGGATAGCATCCACTTTATTACTGTACGAAATACCGTTTACACCACAAATCTCTCCCTTTTCGAAATCTATTGTCAACGTCTCTTCTTTCGTTTCTGTCACCTGAGAAGGATAAGCCTCTTCCGGAAGTGTTTTATCGGAATGCAAAGTTTCCTTTCCTCCAACACTTGTACCCCAAAGACCTTTGTTGATGGAATACTCCATTTTTTTGAAATCGGCTTCAAAACCATGTTGTTTCAAGTAATTGATTTCATATTCGCGGCTTAAAACCATGTCGCGGGTTGGGGTAAGTATTTTAATATGGGGGGCCATGACTTCGAAGGTGAGGTCGAAGCGAACCTGATCATTTCCCGCACCGGTGCTTCCGTGGGCTACATAATCGGCTCCGATCTCTTTTGCATATTCAATGATGGCAAGAGCCTGGAAAATACGTTCCGAGCTTACAGATATGGGATAGGTTCCATTACGTAATACATTGCCGAATACCATGTATTTTATACTCTTTTCGTAATACTCCTGTTCAACATTCAGAGCTACGTGCTTTACTGCGCCAAGTTTGTAAGCCTTGTCTTCAATCACTTTCAACTCTTCTTCGCTGAAACCACCAGTGTTGGCAACAGCCGTGTAAACATCGTAACCTTTCTCTTCTGAGAGGTACTTTGCGCAAAAAGAGGTATCAAGACCTCCACTAAATGCAAGTACAACTTTTTCTTTCATAATCTGTATATTTTTTGTATCCTTTATTTATTATCTTTCTCTTCGTTTTTTTTGTTTTTGGGGCTGTTCGGATCGTAAAGCATAGCCGTGCATATACAATAACGTCTTTCAGTACGTGTTAGTACATCATGGTTGATACATCCTTCACATCCTTTCCAGAAGGCCTCGTCATTGGTGAGTTCTGAAAAAGTAACCGGTACATATCCCAATTCAGTATTTATTTTCATTACTGCAGCTCCCGATGTAAGACCGAACAATTTGGCTTTGGGCCAACGTAAACGAGATAAAGTAAATGCTGCATTTTTAATACGTTTTGCTAAACCGTGACCTCGAAATTTTTCCACGACAATCAATCCCGAGTTTGCCACATATTCTTTGTTTCCCCAGGATTCAATATAGCAAAATCCTGCAAATTCAGTTCCGGCCAAAGCAATGATGGCTTTTCCCTCCTTCATCTTCTGAGCAACATACTCGTGGGTACGCTTGGCAATTCCTGTTCCACGTACTTTGGCAGCAGCTTCAATGGTGTCCAAAATGGTATCAACGTATACCTCATGAGAGGCATCGGCCACCATTACATCGATTTCAACTTTATTTTCCATTTTTTATTTTGCGTTCATAATTTACTTAAACAAGTGTGTTTGCTATTTCCGGGATAAATTGTGCCAATGCCTGAAGTACACCTTCGCGGCTTATACCCTCTCGTGGAATAAGCAGAATCGTATCATCACCGGCAATTGTTCCCAAAATTTCGCGGGGAGCCTTTGCATCTATATCTGATGCGATTCCCATTGCATATCCCGGTCTTGTTTTTAATACCGCCAGATTTCCGGAGAATTCAATGTTCCGGTATCCGGTTACAGCTTCAGTCCCCCTATTCCGTATATCTTTATTACCCGGAATCCGTGTCTGGTCAGGAAGCGTATATACATAGTTGTCAGCACCATCGTGTATTTTTGCAATCTGAAGTTGCTTAATGTCTCTTGAGAGAGTCGCTTGAGTTAATGTAAACCCCAGACTCTCCAACCGTTTTTGCAGCTCTTCCTGATTATGGATCGATTCTGATTCAATAATCCTGCATATTGCCTCCATTCGATGTTGCTTTGTCTTCATATGTTGTATATTTATTCAAAAACTGCTGCAAATATACGAGTTAATCTGAATAAATATACAAACAAATGAAATCTTTTATGCTTAAAAACATTAAATAAATCAAAGATCGTTTTCTGTCTGTATGGTGATAGTATTTTGACCTGTTATGAGTGTTTCTTTATTAAATTATGTTGTATTTTTGCATGTTGAACATAAAATCCATAAAATGAAAAAATTAGTAGGATTATTTATTACGGGACTGTTGTTTCTGAGTTCATGTGGAAGTGTTCCTCTAACCGGCCGGCAACAGGTATTACTCGTTTCAGACCAGGAAGTTGTTGCTGCCAGTCTGACTCAGTATAATGATTATTTAAAAACAGCCAAACTCTCTACAAATGCAACGCAATCGGCAAAGGTATTACGTGTCGGACAGAAAATTGCAGCTGCTACCGAGGCTTATCTTAAAGCTAACGGTTTGTCTGCCGATCTGGCAAATTATGCGTGGGAATTTAAATTGGTGAACGACAAGCAGGTAAACGCATTCTGTATGCCCGGTGGTAAGATCGTGGTATATGAAGGTTTGCTGCCGTTAACTACCACAGACGATGAGCTTGCAGTGGTTATTGGTCACGAAGTTGCTCATGCAGTGGCTAAACATGCCAACGAACGTATGAGTCAGCAGTTGGTTGCACAGTATGGTTCGTCCATACTCGGACAAGTATTAAGCGGAAAGTCGGCTGCGGTTCAGACGGTTGCTTCTACTGTTTATGGCCTAGGTGCCGAATACGGAGTAACCTTGCCTTATTCAAGAAAGCATGAGTATGAAGCCGATTATATGGGGCTTGTATTTATGGCTATGGCTGGATACAAACCGGATGTAGCTGTAACATTCTGGCAGAAAATGTCGGCCAACGGAGGTAGTGGTGCTCCTGAATTTATGAGTACTCACCCCAGTGATGCCAATCGTATTGCCGAGATCAACCGCCATTTGCCTCAAATAAAAGCAATGGTGAAGTGATTTAGACCGTAATTCCCATCTGTTTCATCAGGAAACAGGCGTTCATATTCTGAGCTATTCCTTCTCTGAGTTCATACGAGAAGGATAGCTCATTTTCTTTTATATCAGCTTCAAAGCGGTAGTTCTTCAGTTGGTCGGGAAACTCATCCTCAAGAGTACCCAGAACCAGGTCGTGTGTGGCAATAATACCACATGCTTTATAAGAAATCAGTTGTTTCATCAGTGCCAGAGAACCCTTCTGTTTGTCGACCGAGTTAGTCCCTTTCAGAATTTCATCCAATATTATGAAAAGTTCCTTCCCTTCAGCCAGTCGGTCGATAATCATTTTCAGCCTTTTTAGTTCGGCAAAAAAGTACGATTCGTGATTAACAAGCGAGTCGGCCGTACGCAGGCTGGTAATGAGTTGCGCCGGATAGACCGATAATTCCGATGCACAAACAGGCGCTCCCGTCAGAGCTAGTAGATAATTAACACCAACTGTACGTAAGTATGTACTCTTTCCTGCCATATTTGCTCCGGTGATGATCAGGAACCAGGGTCTTTTCTTGATGGAAATATCATTTTTTACGCATAAATCACGGTGAAGCAGGGGATGCCCCAAATCTTTTCCTTCCATACGGAAGTATTCGTCGGCTATTTCAGGATAGATGTAGCCGGGGTGGTTAAACGCAAATCCCCCCAGTGAACTGTATGCATCGAATTCGTATAAGGTATCAAACCACTTGCGGATGTCTTCTTTGTGCTGTTTTCTCCATCGTTCAATATTGCAAGCCTGACGGATGTCCCAGAGAAGTAATATATTCAAAATGAATCCAGCCAGTAGGTTATATCGCTGATCAAGATTTCCGGTGTGTTTTGAAAGCCTTCTTATCGCCACGGATGCTTGCGATTGGGGATTGGAAAGATTCTTGCCTAGATCCATAAGTGCTTCGCATTGAAAAGGATATCTTTCTATACACAGCATAAGTTTGCCATATACATCCAGAATGCTATTCATTTTACTTACGGATTGATGCACCTTGTTAATCTTTTTCGTCTGACTATAGGAAACTATAAAGCTGAGGGTAAACAGGGTAGATAGAAATGGTATACCGATCAGATCGAATGAATACAGCGTGATGCTGGTAATCCATGCAATAGGGAAAAGCCATGCAAGAATTTTCCAAACTATATTTTCTTCAAATAAAATAGCTTCGGCGGTGAGAGCTTCCAGCAGCTTATCGTCATTCTTGTCACCCTTGTACATCGAGCCGGTGGCAAAAAAATGTTGTCTCAGCTGTGTATTCTCTGCAAGCTCACGTACGGCGGCCTGTCTTCTAAGGATTGTTTCTTTTTGGGTGGATGGATTCCGAAACCATCCGGATAATACACTTTTCCCTCCATGTGTAACAGTCCGGTTTATAGACTGAAACAGGGATCTTTCTCCAAAGAGATCAAGATCCAGACCAAAGGGATGCGTCGGATCTGTAAGTTCGGGTGCGCCATCGAACGCGGAAAAATTGTAATCAAGTCCGTTTAGCTCGTCCTTGTCCAACTGAAGTATAGTTTCTGTATATTGCTTTTGCTTAAATAATTTATTGTGGAGAAGAATAAAGCCTAAGAAGGGAATAAAAAATCCACTTACCATCAACAGTATGATAGTCCAGCTTTCATTTCTCACAAACCAAAGGCCCACACAGATGGCACAGACCATAAGCAAGCGGATTGTGCCGATTAAATGTATTTTTTTCTTCAAATTGTCCAGCTTTTTTGTAAAAGCCGTAATCGAATCCTGATAAAACTGATAAATCTCTTCCATGAGGTCAAAGATATGGAAAAATTAAGAAGTGTGCCGGTTTTTATGTATTTTTGCACACACAAGAACATTCTCTGTAATTAGTGAGAGTTTGAATAAACGGGAGGAATGTGTGTATGATGAAAGTTTTATTATTGACACTTGCTTTATTGGTAAGCAGTTTGGTTTCTGCACAGGTTATTGTTTATAAGTACGAACAATTTAACGCAGACAGTGTTCGGCGGGAGCTGGATAAGCGCCCCTATTTTTCTTTAAACAAAGACAATTATCTCATCGTAGGAACCACCCTTGGAGAAAGACCAACCTCATCGAATTCGGATGCAAAATTTCAGCTAAGTATCAGTCAGCGGTTAACCAAAACCGTTTTGCCCTTTGATACCTATCTGTTTATAATGTACACGCAAAAAGCATTCTGGAATGTATTTCAGAAATCCATGCCCATGCGCGACCTCAACTTTAATCCGGGGATCGGTCTGATGCGCCCCATTATATACAAGAATAAATATATAGGGAAAGGTTCCCTTATTCTAGAACACGAGTCCAACGGCAAAGACAGTCTTGCTTCACGTAGCTGGAATAAAGTTACTTTGGCAGTCGCCGTACTTATGCATAAGAATGTTGAGATGCAATTTAAAACATGTATTCCGATTATAGACAGCGACAATAACCGGGATATTCTCAGGTACAACGGTATTGGTCAGCTTGCCACCAGTTTTATGACCGACAACCGGAAGTTCAACGCCGCAGTAATTTTGAATAAAAGAAAAGGCTGGGACTTTAATTTCAATACGACGCTTGAGGTTGGATACAAATTCAATCCGAGGGATAACCAGTACATATTCCTGCAATATTACAACGGATACGGAGAAGGATTGCTGGAATACAAACAGTTTCAAAGCAAGTTACGTATAGGCTTTGTTATAAAACCACAGGATTTTAGCTTTTATTAATACACGATTGGGAATTTGAGCTATCTTTGTTTGACGAAAAAGCAACTTGATGGATGATTATACCTCTTTAATATGCGAGATTAAGTCTGGAAGCCGTACCGCTTTTAATACACTTTATCGTATACATTACCAGGGTTTGTTAGCCTATGCAGAATTATTTCTGGATGAAGGCGGAGCCGAGGATGTAGTACAAGACGTGTTTTTAAATGTATGGATTAACCGGGATAATCTGAATGATTCCTCTTCATTAAAAGGGTACCTGTTGCGTTCGGTATACAACACTTCACTTAATTACCTGAAAAAAGAGAAATATGCCAGGAAGTATTCTTCAGAATATCAACAGCAGATCGAAGAGCTTGGATATCTTTTTTATGATCCGGAATCCAATGAAACCATCCAGAAATTGTATTCCAAAGACCTGCATAAGGAGATTCAGGCTGCTATCGAAGCATTGCCTCCCAAGTGCAGGGAGGTATTCTCATTAAGTTACCTTGGCGAATTATCGAATAAAGAGATTGCACAACAACTTGGCATATCGGTAAGTACCGTCGAAAATCACATTCACTCAGCATTAAAACAATTAAGAATTAAATTGGGAGCTTATAAGACGGTGCTTTTGTTTTTTGTTCTTTTTTTACAAAAATGAAAAAATATTTTCATTTCAACTAGGTGGTTTTTTCTCTTTGATTGTATCTATAGTGTTACAAGTAAAAAAAGAAGTTACTTAATGCATGAATGAACAACTAATACATACCTATCTGTCGGGACACGCAACCCCTGGTGAACAACGTGAACTGCTTGAATGGCTTCGTGAATCGGAAGAAAACAAACGATTGTTTTTCGAGATGAAAGCGGTTTGGTCCGGACTACAGACTATGGATAAACTTGCAGAGAGCGACCGTATGGAAAGTTCGCTTCGCATGCTCAATGAAAAGATAGACCGACGTGCTGCCCACATGATAAAACCAACTGTAAGTAAATCATCATTTACCATTTCCGGGAAGTGGATGCTAATGGTTGCTGCAGTCATTCTTCTGATTCTTTTACCCCTTACGTGGATACTTCGCGAAGGCAGCACATCTGATATAACCCAGCTTTATGTAACAAATCGCAGCAACCTTGTAAAAGTATTATACCTGCCCGATGGAACGAAGGTGTGGTTAAACAAAAATACATCCCTGATATATCCGGAAAAATTTTCGACGAAACAACGTGAGGTAATTCTGGATGGAGAGGCATTCTTTGATGTAACGAAAGATAAAAAGCATCCTTTTGTCGTTAAAACCTCCTCATTTAATATAAAGGTGCTTGGAACCACATTCAATGTCCATTCGTATAAAGAAGATGTACAGGTGTCGGCCGTACTAGAAAGCGGAGTCATTCAGCTTCAAAGTGCCCAGGGTGATGCCCTTGTAACAATGCATCCGGGCCAACAGGCTTTGTACAAACCCGATACAAAAGAACTTGAAATATCGTATGTGGCAGTCAATGAACATACATCGTGGCGTTATAACCTGGTAACACTAAACAATGTAACCATACATGAGGTGGTGAAGAGCCTGGAAGAAAATTACCAGATAAAGATTCAGACTGATAGTGTAACACTTCGCGACCATCGTTACAACTTTACCTACGACAAGGGGGATAGTGCGGAAGAGTCGGTGCGAATGCTGCAATACGTGACCGGGCTGAATTGTAAAATCACAAAAAGATAACAAGATATGAGTTTATATTTATTCGGCAGCGGCTGAATTTGGATTGTAATGGTTTTGAAATGCTATTTTCACTGTTCTGTCTTTTTTGAAACATCTTACTGAAACATGTCGGCCGTACATTTGCAATGTCAATTTAAATGAAGATTGCTTACTGCACAAAGACTGTTTACGGGTATGACAGACCTGTGAAAATGGAAAGAGTATGTGTTTGTTAGTCTTTGTTGTAAAATAAGATAAAATGTAGTTTTAATATTGGAAAACTAGCACGATACATAATTCTATCCGGTATTTTCGAGATTATATGAATCTATCGAATCTGAAATAATACAATTGAATTTTGTAAAGTGTTAATCTAAATCGTAAAGAGGTATGAATAAAAAGAAAAACCTGCTGTTCTCTATCAAACACGCATGTGTAGGGATTTCGCTTTGCTGCATGGTTGCCGGAGCCGAAGCTGCCCCGACCAATTCCAGTGTTTTGAGTCAAAAGTTTGATGTAGAGCTTTATCTGAAGAATGCTACCTTGAAAAGTGTGGTCAGTTCGTTGAAAGAGCAAATGGAGATTGCGTTCTCCTACGATACTGCGCTGGATGTTATCAATGTAAATAATGTATCTGTAAACGTGAAGAACGAGAATATTCAATCTGTTCTCGATAAAGTATTCAATGGTACAGGTATATCTTACCGGATCGAGGACAAGATCGTTGTCCTTTACCGTGCATCAGACAATAAAGAGCTACGATCTTCTGTAAATCAACAAAGTACAAGAAAGGTCACCGGTGTGGTTAAAGACGCATCGGGTGAACCGGTTATCGGAGCCAATGTGGTTGTAAAAGGAACCACTACCGGAGTTATTACCGGAATGGATGGCGACTTCCAGCTGGAGGCTGCTTCCAATGCTGTACTGGTAATCAGCTACATTGGCTATCTGCCTCAGGAGGTAAGTGTTGCCGGCAAAAGCTCGGTAAACGTTGTCCTGAAGGAAGATACACAGAAATTGGAAGAGGTTGTTGTGGTTGGTTACGGCGACACCCGTAAGAAAGACCTTTCAATGGCGGTTTCATCTGTAAAGATGGATGCCAATATCAAAAGCAGACCGTTAGGTCTGGAAGGTATGTTACAGGGACAGATGCCGGGGGTAACCATTTCCAATAATGGTGGCGACCCGATGTCAAGTCCTTCTATCACCATCCGTGGTCAGGGTTCACGTACGGGCGACAATGTACTATATATTGTAGACGGTGTTCCGGGCGCTCCTTTCAATGCCGAAGATGTTGAGTCTATCTCTGTACTTAAGGATGCTGCTTCTGCCGCTATCTACGGTGCACACGTAGGATCGGGTGGTGTAATTGTAGTTACCACTAAACAGGCACAGTCGGGTAAAGTAAAAGTTGATGCCAACGTATATTATGGTATTCAGAGTGCTGCCAAACTTCCGGAAGTGTTAACTGCCGAACAATATGTTAAGGTACGTACAGATGCTGCCAATGCCAGTGGAATCTCGGTTCCTTCGGGATTGAACCCTACTTTGTATCCTTACGGACAAACAACACGTACCGATTGGTTGGACGAGATATTCCGTACCGCCGGTATCCAGCATTACGCAGCATCCATTACCGGAGGTAGCGATAATTTAAAAGCTTTTGCCTCTGTATCCTACGATAAAAAACAGGGTATTTTGCTTAATACCTATAAAGAAAATATCGGAGCACGTGTAAATCTTGATTTCAAGATCAACAACTGGTTGTCATTTTTACAACGCGTTAACTTCGATCATACAAACGGACAGGGCGATTTGAATACAAGTTCTCACACCGGTATCATTGCACAGGCTATGTTTATGCCAAGATCTGCCACTGTTTACGAATACGACCAGCAAGGTAATTTGGTAATGGGCGATAACGGACAGCCTATGTATGGCGGTACAGTTCCTCTCTGGGCAAGCGACCTTGGTGTGGCCGGTACCTTCGGCGAGGTGCAGAATCCGGTTGCCAAATTGAATCGCTTACGTCAGTACCGTCCGGAACAGACTATCTTTTCTACTTCAAGCTTTATCATGAAGCCCCTAGCCGGACTTACCATTAAATCGGATTTCACGGTAAGTTCGTATAACAGACAATTTGAAGAATTTAATATGAAGGTTCCCGAAATAGGAAAACCGTTGAACGAAAACAGTAAAGTTATCAGAGATTGGGCTGATAAGAGCTGGTTATGGGAAACAACTGCCACCTATTCGTTTGCCTTGAATGAAAAGCATCTGTTCTCTTTAATGGGTGGATATACCATGGGATACGATAATTCTCGCTACAATTCAACAACCGTATACGATTTCTCGTACGAAGATGATTGGGCACAGCACTTTGTAAACGGTAACAACTGGTCAAAGACCAAACCGGAAGACAGCTTTTCTGAAGAATCTAAAGTATCCGGCTTCGGTAGAGCCTCTTATTCTTTCGACGACCGTTATTTCCTAACCGGAAGTTTACGTTACGATGCAACTTCCAAGTTGTTTGAACGTTCGGATATATTCCCTGCAGTTTCCGGAGCATGGAAATTATCATCGGAACCATTCTTTAAAGACGTGGTACCTGCCATCAGCTTGTTGAAACTTCGTGCCAGCTGGGGACAGATCGGTAACATTGCCTCTGTAGGCCGTTATGCATACAACGTAAAACTAACGGAATCTCCCTGGTTCACCTACTTCGGAAATCAGGCACAGAATCCGGTTAAAGGATATAGTTTGCAGACATTCCAGAATCTGGGACTTGTTTGGGAAACTTCTCAGCAGCTTGACTTAGGTTTCGACTTGAACCTGATTAACGATAAACTATCGTTTACGGTAGACTATTTCAAGAAAGACACCAAAGACCTTATTGAAGAGATGACCGTGCCTTCGGTTGCCGGTATTCAATCTGCACCTCTGGGTAATGTGGGTAAAGTACGTAACTCAGGATGGGAATTTGCTGCCAACTGGTCTGATAAGGCTGGTGAGGTAACCTACTCATTGGGTGCAAACTTCACAACATTAAAGAATGAAGTGCTGAATCTGGGCGACCGCGATTATATGCCGCACAGCGACGAAGTACGTAGCTTAACTCCGCTGCAGTCGGCCGTTGGTCAGCCTTGGTATGCCTTTTATGTAATTCAGACAGACGGTCTGTTTAAGACAGATCAGGAAGCTGCCGCCTATGTAAATAAAGATGGTAACAAAATTCAGGCTAGTGCCAAAGCAGGCGATATCAAGTTTATCGATGCAAACGGCGATGGCGTTATAAACGATAAAGACCGGGTTTACAAAGGAAGCTATGCTCCTAAGTACACATTTGCACTGAACGGTTCTATGGCTTGGAACGGATTCGATATGTCATTCCTGTTCCAGGGTGTAGGAGGCAACAAGATATTCAACGGTGTTAAAACCATGACTTATCCTGCTGATCAGGGCTTTAACATGTCGGCCGATGTATTGAATTCATTCACCTACAATTCATCTTCCAACATTCCACGTTTGGCAATGAACGACGCCAATAAGAATTATTCAACTACTTCCGATTTCTATCTGGAAGACGGAAGTTACCTCCGAATGAAGAACCTTACCATCGGTTACACCTTGCCTAAGGCATTTATGAGTTCAATCGGATGTGCAGGAACCGGAGTCCGCTTATACGCAACAGGCGAAAACCTGTTTACTGTAACAGGCTACGATGGAATGGATCCCGAAGTAGGCCGTATGGGTCTGGATGGAGGTAAATATCCAGTGGCACGCGTATTCAGTTTTGGTTTGAATGTTAATTTTTAATTGATTAAGTGAATATGAAAAAGTTTATATATAAAGGTTTCGTATTAGCCGCTTTATCGCTCTCGTTAACGGGCTGTGACGAATTTTTGACACACGAACAGGAGGGAGAACCTTCCGTAAGTAACTTCTGGAAAGTGGAAGCCGATGCCATCGCGGCAGCAAACGGACTTTACTTCTGGACTGCTTCAGAAGGTATAACCGGTCGTGGAATGATGTGGTACGAAAACGCAAGTGATGACATGGTAACAGGCAGACCGCAGTCCGGTGCCGCCAACATCAAGAACTTTGTACTTGATAATACACGCGACGTAAAGGAAAACTGGCCGGTAATGTATCAGCTGATCAAGAAGTGCAACGACATGATCAAGAACATTCCTTCCATGAATATTTCTGAAAAGGTGAAGAATGAGACCTTGGGACAAGCTTATTTCTTAAGAGGATGGGCCTATTTATGGCTGGCTCCTTACTACGGAGATAACGGAACCAACGGTGGTATTCCCATTGTAACCGAAAATACGCCATGGGCAGAGATTGATCAGCCCCGTCCGAAGTCGGTTTCCGACAATTACAAGTTCTGTATCGCCGATTTTGAGAAAGCTGCCGAACTGTTACCCTTATTTAAGGATTGGGGAGAAGATAATTATGGCCGTCCACACAAAACAGCTGCCTGGGCATATGCTGCTAAAGCAAGTTTGTATAACGCCCAGTACGATAATACCTATTATCAGAAAACAATCGATTTCTGTGATAAGGTGATTCCTCACCACGATCTGTTGCCTAACTATGCCGATGTATTTAAGATGGCCAATAACTGGAGTCCGGAATATATCTGGTCGTGGACAAGCAGTAACGAAGACGGTTCCAAACTGCCGGGCGTTATGTTGGAAAATAAGGGATGGGGACTATACAACGGCTGGGGCTATTTTATGCCTACGTTGGAATTGTACCGCGAATTTGAAGAAGGCGACAAACGCCGTGCGGTAACTATGTTGGTTCCGGGTGACAAGTTTACCTTCCTGGGCAACGAAAGAACCTACTATTCGACCGAAAGTGCTTCGGGAATGCAGTTCAATAAATATATGGATCCGTTCAGACCGGCCGATGCAATTGGTACTACGGTCAACCCCAACGGCGATAATATGACAACCGATCTTAGCATTCCGTTGATTCGTTTCTCCGAAGTCTTGCTCTGGAAAGCTGAAGCCCTTATCTGGCAGGGAAAGAATGGCGACGAGCCGCTTAACCGTGTACGTGTACGTGCCGGATTGGCTCCTAAGACCAATGCAACCAAGGCCGACCTGAAGCACGAACGTCGTTGCGAGTTGGCAGGCGAACTATCCGGCCGTCACCTCGACCTGGTTCGCTGGGGCGATGCACAGGCTGCGTACAGCAAACCTTTGCACGGTTATAAGACTACACTTAAGAAGGATGAGAATGGCCAAATCCAGATTGATAAAGTTACAGAAATCGAAATTTGGGCTGCCCGTACTTTCAATCCGTCTGTAAA
Source organism: Macellibacteroides fermentans (assembly GCF_013409575.1). NCBI lineage: Bacteria > Pseudomonadati > Bacteroidota > Bacteroidia > Bacteroidales > Porphyromonadaceae > Macellibacteroides > Macellibacteroides fermentans. Next base: position 247,926 of record NZ_JACCCY010000002.1, read on the forward strand.
TCATGTAATGCCTATTCCAATCAACGAGATAGCAAAAAGCAATAACCTGGTACAAAATAAGGGTTATTAAGAAACATACTTAGATCCCAAATCTATGTAGGCAGGTCGTTTTAAATGTACTATTTAGAATGGCCTGCTTTTTTTTATTAAAAAAACACTTCCGGATAGGTGTTATCGGTTTCTTACTTGTATTTAACTATATATCGTATCATGTCTTTTCCGGAACTGTTGTAATATCAAATAAAATAAAAAAGATGAAAATGAATAGAGTAAATCGGAATTATTGGCTTGCAGCCGTATTGATGATCGCGTTAGGGGCAATGCCTGCCGGCGTATCGGCCCAGAGTAAAAGGGATGTAGAACAGACCTATGTCCTGAATCAACCGTATGAGACCGTGAAGCTGAAGGCTCCCAAAGGAAAGAAAGTGAAGAATGTAATTCTGATGATTGGCGATGGCATGAGTCTGATGCATGTATATAGTGCCTGGACAGCCAACCGCGGGAAGCTGAATCTGGATAATGCGATGGCGGTGGGCCTATCGAAGACCTATTGCCTGGATAAACTTATAACCGATTCCGGTGCAGGTGGAACAGCATTGGCAACCGGACAGAAAACCATTTACCATGCAGTGGGTGTAGATGCCAAAGGTAATCCCCTTACTACTCTTGTAGATGTGGCTAAAGAGACCAAACGTTCGGCGGGAGTGGTAGTTACCTGCCGGTTGAACGATGCTACGCCGGCCGACTTCTGTTGTCATAATATCGACCGGGATGAGGCGGAGGCTATTACGGTAGATTACCTGAACTGTGGCGCCGACTTTGTATTTGGTGGCGGTTCCAAGTATTTTGAGAACCGGACCGATGGGCGGAATCTCTTCAACGAATTGCAGGGCAAGGGGTATCAGGTACTCCGTTCGTGGGACGAGCTGGCCAAGGCTAAAGGAGGGAAGTTGTTTACGGTTACAGATTCGCTGGATCTGCCTGTCCCGGCCCAAAGGGGGGATATCCTTGCGAAAGCTTCTCTGAAGGCCATCGAGGTATTGAATCAGAATAAAAAAGGCTTCTTCCTGATGGTTGAGGGATCGCAGCTGGACGATTACGGGCATTTCAATGATTTGGATATGCTGATGCAGGAGGTGCACGATTTCGACCGGACTATCGGTAAGGTGTTTGAATGGGCCGCACAGGATGGCGAAACATTGGTTATTGTTACCGCCGATCACGAAACTGGAGGCCTCACCCTGGTGGATGGTAACCTGGCCGAGGGTAAGATTGTAGGGAAGTTCTCCACAGGTGGACACAGTGGCGTGATGGTTCCGGTGTATGCCTTTGGTCCCGGTGCCGAACAATTTACCGGTATCTACGAAAATTCCGATATATTTAAAAAGATAACAGCCCTGAAGGGTTGGTAATTTGTTACTTTTGTATAATCTAATAAGATTTATATCATGACGAACAGACGAAATTTTATCAAGCAATCGCTTGCGGCGGCAGGAGCAACCGTAATTCCTTCGGCAGCATTTGCCACAGCAGCGCAAGAGGATAAATCGAAACCCAAATACAACCTTCCCTACAAGAATACCTACCTGAAGGAGCCGTTGGTAACAGAAAACGAATACCGGATTGCTTCGCCCGAAACCCTTCCGGTGCGTTCGTTTGCCGAAGCAAAAAAGATCTTGCCTCAACCTATCTGGAAAGGGCACGACAAGGAGATCGAAATGTATTGGAAAGCCTGGGAGATCGGGATCCGCAACATCAAAGCTCCTGAGAAAGGATCGGGCTTTGTGTCCAGTTATATCGATACGGCCTACAATGGCAATATCTTTATGTGGGATTCGGCCTTCATCACCATGTTTGCCCGTTACGGCACCCGTTTTTTTCCCTTTCAGCGCACCCTGGATAATTTCTATGCCAAGCAACATCCCGATGGGTTTATATGCCGGGAGATCAAAGCCGATGGAGCCGATTGCTTTGAACGTTACGATCCGGTAAGTACGGGGCCGAACATCATTCCTTGGAGCGAGATGATCTACTATAAACAGTTTGGCGACACCGAACGGATGCATAAGATATTTCCGGCTTTGTGTGCTTACTATAAATGGCTCAAACTGAACCGCACCTGGCGCAACGGTACCTATTGGAGCAGTGGCTGGGGAACGGGTATGGATAACATGCCACGTGTGGAGGCCAAATACAACATGATATACAGTCACGGACACATGATCTGGATCGATGCCTGCCTGCAACAATTATTTGTTGCCGGACTTTTACTGGAGATGGGCTTCTATCTGGAGCGCTGGCAGGAGATTGAAGAGTTTGAAGATGAGGCGAAAATGTTGAAGGAGTACATCAACAAACACCTGTGGAGCGATAAGGAGAATTTCTTGTTTGACCAATATGCCGATGGTTCGTTGTCGTCAACCAAGGGTATTCATGCCTATTGGGCGCTGCTTACCGATGTACTGGACAAGGAGCGGCTGGATAAGTTTGTGGCTCATCTGGAGGATAAGGAGACCTTTAACCGCCTGCATCGGATTCCATCCCTGGCAGCCAACAACCCCAAATACAAGGAGAACGGACGTTACTGGCAGGGCGGGGTATGGCCCGGGGCTACCTATATGGTGATAACGGGACTTATGGATAAAGGATATAAGCAGCTTGCCCATGATATTGCAATGAATCATTACCAGAATGTGTTCGAAGTTTATAAGAAAACGGGTACCTTCTGGGAGTATTATGCCCCCGAAAGTGTGGAGCCGGGCTTTATGGCCCGTCCCGATTTTATCGGTTGGACGGGACTGCCACCTGTATCGGTGCTGATCGAATATATCCTGGGTATCCGGTCTAATGTGTACGAGAAAAAGCTTTACGTAGAGGTGAACTTGTTGGAAGAACACGGTATCCGCGAATATCCCTTCGGGAAAGAGGGTGTGGTTTCCTTGTTGGTTAAAGCCCGTTCGTCCAAAGAGCAGGAACCTGTAGCAGAGGTGCAGAGCAACGTTCCCTTCGAACTGATTCTCACCTGGGGCGATAAAACGAAGACAATACAGGTTAAAGCAGGTTCTCAAACGGTTTAATAAAAAGCAATCGGTATGTACAGGTATGTAATGTTTCTTATTTTACCCGCACTGTGTAGCCTGGTGAATCCGGTCCGGGCACAAGTTCGGGATGTTTCGGTGGTGATAGCGGCGGATACGCATTTTGATATGCCTCCGGAAAGCGATCAGTTTTACCACGTAAAGGCTATGAACCGGCTGCCGGGAACCTTTGTGTGGCCGGCCGGCGGACCACAGGCTTTTGCGGGCGATACCCTCAAGCAGCTCAACGGTGTGGTGATTGCCGGTGATATCTTCGATAAGGCGGATCCCCGGATACGGGCTCTTTATAATGCCCGTTACAGTCGGGGTACCGGCGATAAGCAGATTCATTTCCCGGTTTATCCGGGATTTGGCAACCACGATATTAATCCCTTTTCGGAAGATTCTATCCGGAATCTGCAGGGTAGAGGGTTTAATCTCCAGTTCATGGATTCTGTTCTGCAGACTAAACTTGCCAAAGGCGAGATATTGAACCTGCATGCTCCCAGCAGAGCCTATTCGTGGAATGTGGGGGATGTTCATTTTATCCAGGCGCAGACCTTTGCCGGTGATACCTCTTATTCTGAGAGCAATATGGAATGGATGGCCAACGATTTGAAACAGTATGCATCCAACGGTAATCCGGTCGTATACATACAGCATTACGGCGTGGATAAGTGGGCATTGGGCTGGTGGAATCAGACGGCCCGTAACCAATTGTTCGACCTGTTGGACCAGTATAATCTGGCTGCCTTTTTTGTGGGACACACGCATACTCCTTCGATTCAGTATTACCGGGGATATCCTATTTATCAGGTCAATAATGCGTGGCCCGACAAGGATGGAAATGGTTCTTTTGCCGTATTGCGCATCAAGGACAACCAGGTTGGGGTGGCTTCGTGCAGGTGGACCGATAGTCTGGGCCATTACGAGGTGGTGGCGCCCTACATGGAGTCGGCTTTGCCGCGGGTGGTCGACAAACAAATTCATTACAATGCCTTTTCGCATAACGATTACTGGCGGCCCAATCCGCTGAAGGATGCCCTCGCTTTCCGGTTCAACTGCGTGGAGGCCGATCTTTATCTGATTAACGGCGAGCTGTATGTGGCCCACGACCGTCCCGATACATTGGACAGCCGGCTGACTTTCCGCGAACTTTACCTCAAACCTCTGGCCCGGCGAATTCGGGATAACGGAGGGAAGGTTTACCCCGAAAGCGATCGTCCGTTTATGTTGATGGTGGATTGCAAGACCAGTGGCGAAGAGATGTACCCCGTTCTTAAAGCCCAGATGGAGCCTTATAAGGAACTGTTTTGTTCGGTAAACGATGGTACGTACAAGGAGGGGGCTGTGCTTTTCTTTTTGTCGGGCGACCGCCCCATGCTGAGTCTGCCGCAGGAAAAGTCACGCTTTACCTTTCTGGACGGCAAAGTGGCCGATCTTAACAAAGGGATGTCCCGTACGCTTACTCCGGTGGTGAGTGATAACTTTGCCTCTTTCTTTAAATGGAAGGGAAACGGAGAGATGCCGGCCGACGAGCTGAAGCGTATGCGCGAAATTATGAATCAGGCGCGCAGCGAAGGAAAGCTGTTCCGCTGGTGGGGAGCTCCGGATACCGAAAATTATAAACACTTTATTCTGCAGGAGGGAATAGACCTGATTGGGGCGGACGACCTTAATTCGCTTTTCAATATACTGACCGATAAGCGGGAAAGCCTCGGGAAGTAAGCGCGAAAGAATATATATTTAAGTAGGAATCTAATAACTTCCGCACCTCGTCCCCATGGGGACGATAAAATGCGCCCATGGAGCCGTTCAAACGAGCCCATGGGCGCAACGCATATATCCGGATACTTTGCCGGTTAAGGTATACCAGTAATGCCGTTAGGCTATATATAGATATGCCTAATGTGCCGTTATGCTTTTGTTTTATTAAAAAAGCAACTGGTAATACGCCTGCCTTTTTGTATGAGGACTCGTATTACCAGTTGTATGAAGTATGCAGAATGCTGTCTATTCTATATCCTTTATAAAATCTTGTGCCAGCTCGAGGGCATCGGGTTTGCCTATATCCAGTATGTGCAGGTCTGCCTGCTCGAAAGCCTGGATAGGCGTTTTGGCACATACGGCAAGGTAGAAGTTGATGATCGAAAACTTGCCGGTCCACTCGTCCATCCATTCAAATATCTGTGGAGAGATAACATGTATGCCGTTAAAAGCAAACTCGTTGTGTATGGACGGATCAAAGTCGGGGTAATAAGACTTTACTTCGCCGGTCTCCTTGTTTCTCCATCCGCTCAGCTTGTTCTCTTTGTTGAACAACAAATAGCGGGATGTATCCCGTTTGCTTACCAGCAAGGTGGCCAGTGGATTGGTATCCAGGTGGTGTTGATACAATGCTTTCAGGTCTACATTGGAAATAATGTCCACATTGTGTACCAGAAAGGGTTCATCTCCTTGTAAGAACTGAGCCGCATGTTTGATTCCTCCTCCGGTGTCCAACAGATAATCGCGTTCGTCGGATATATGGATAGTAATGCCGAAATTGTCTTTACCGGCCAGAAACTCAATTATCTGTTCACCCAAATGGTGTACGTTGATAATAATTTCAGTAAAACCAGCCGCTTTAAGTTTTAATATAATGTGCTCCAACATTGGCTTTCCGTCAATAGGAATAAGAGCTTTGGGTATGTGGTCGGTGTAAGGCTTCAATCTGGAACCTGTACCGGCCGCAAAAATCATAGCTTTCATAATTTCGCGTCAAAGATTTGTTCTATATTCTGTTCCCTGTGAATCAGGTGTATTTTAATCCCGAATTTGTCGTGCAGATGCTCGGCCATGTGCTGGGCCGAATATACAGAGCGATGCTGACCGCCGGTACATCCGAAGCAAACCATCAGGTTGGTGAAGCCTCTGTCCATGTAACGCTTTACGGAAGCATCCACCATGGTATAGGCCTGGGTAAGGAAATGCGATATCTCGCCATCTTCTTCCAGGAAACTGATTACCGGTTCATCCAGTCCGGTAAAGTGGTTGTATCTCTCGTACTTACCGGGGTTGTTAACCGCACGGCAGTCAAATACAAACCCTCCTCCGTTACCCGACGGGTCGTTGGGGATTCCTTTTTTATAGGCAAAGCTCACGATCTTTACCTCAAGCATCCTTTTCTGTATATCGTCCGAGAATTGTTTCAATCCCGTTAAGTTACGCAAAACTGTACATAGATAGGGATATTCCGGATAGTCGTCGTGCAGCAGCTGACGCAGGTTATTGATCGCGAAGGGAACACTTTGTATAAAGTGAGGCTTCTTTTCGAAATAGCCGCGGAAACCGTAGGCTCCCAACACCTGAAGTGTACGGAACAGGATAAAATGTTTAAGCTGACTACGGAAGTAGGCCTCGTCTACCGGAATGAAGGTGCGCAGGGCGTCGAGATAGTCGCTCAGCAACTCCTGTCGCAGGTCTTCGGGAAACTTGGCTTTGGCCTGCCAGATAAATGAGGCTACGTCGTAATAAACCGGACCTTTCCGTCCTCCCTGGAAGTCTATGAAATAGGGTTCGCCATCCTTTATCATTACATTACGCGACTGGAAATCGCGGTAAAGGAAGGTTGCCGACGAGTTGCGGAGTAATACGTCGGAAAGTTTCTGGAAGTCGTCTTCCAGCTGGCTTTCCTGAAAATCAAGACCTGTAGCTTTCAGAAAACAATATTTAAAGTAGTTCAGGTCCCACAAGATGGCACGCTGATTAAACTCCGGCTGAGGATAGCAATTTGTAAAATCAAGTCCGTCGGCTCCCGAAAACTGAAAGGAGGGAAGAAGCTTGATCGTTTTTTTCAGCATGGAGCGTTCTTCTTCATCAAATACACTGCTTCTGCGCCCTTTTTCAATGGCATCGAACAACAGGGTGTTACCCAGGTCTTCCTGAAGGTAGAAGTATTTGTCTTCCGACCAGCAATGCACTTTCGGTACGGGTAATCCTTTGCTGCCAAAGTGATTGGCCATGTAGATGAAGGTGCTGTTCTCTTCGGCCGAAGTACCGCTCACCCCTATAAGTGTCTGCTGACCGCTCAGACGGAAATACCGCCGGTTGGACCCCGAAGACGGTAGCTCCTCAATGTGATCTGCCTCTTTACCCGTAAAGGAAAGATACAGCTCATTTAGTTTTTTTGTGATCATATTGTCTTGTTTTCGGCAATAAAGGTACTACAATAATTGACACCTCAAAAAAAACAGTTTTTTATATTTTAAGAATCCGGTCTTTTCCTTGATGGTAATTTCATTAAAAAAGGAACACCCTTCACAGAGTATTCCTTTTTATGATCATTAATCTAAATACACTCAATACTGAGGTTGAAAAAGTAAATTGATTATAATATACCTTGTGCCATCATGGCTTTTGCAACCTTCATGAAGCCGGCTACGTTTGCACCTTTCACATAGTTTACAGTACCATCGGCTTCTGTACCGTATTGTACGCACTGTGTGTGGATTGAATTCATGATGCTCTTTAGTTTTTCGTCAACTTCTTCGCGGCTCCAGCTAAGTTTCATCGAGTTCTGTGTCATTTCAAGACCAGATACAGAAACACCACCTGCATTAGCTGCCTTACCCGGGGCATAAAGAACCTTGGCTGCAAGGAATTCTTCAACGGCTTCGGGGGTAGAGGGCATGTTGGCTCCTTCAGAGATTGCGAAGCAACCGTTGGCAATCAATGTCTTGGCATCGTCGCCATTTAATTCGTTCTGTGTAGCACTTGGCATGGCAATGTCGCATTTTTCGCTCCATGGACGTCCGCCTTCTACGAACTTACATCCGTAGTGGTCTGCGTATTCTTTGATACGGCCACGGTACAGATTCTTCAGTTCCATGATATAAGCTAGCTTTTCGCTGTCGATACCGTCGGCATCGTAGATGTAACCGTTTGAATCCGACATGGTAACCACTTTAGCTCCCAGTTCGATCAGTTTTTCTACGGTGTATTGTGCTACGTTACCAGAACCGGAAACAGCTACTACTTTACCTTTTATATCGATGTTGCGTGTTTTAAGCATTTCAAGCAGGAAGTAAACATTACCGTAACCTGTTGCTTCCGGACGGATAAGAGATCCGCCGAATTCTAGACCTTTACCGGTAAATGTACCTGTGTTTTCGCGGGCAAGTTTCTTGTACATACCGTACATATAGCTAACTTCGCGGCCACCTACACCGATGTCGCCTGCAGGAACGTCTGTCTGCGGACCGATATGACGCCACAATTCCAATACGAATGCCTGGCAGAAACGCATGATTTCAGCATTCGATTTGCCCTTCGGGTTGAAGTCGGAACCCCCTTTACCACCACCCATAGGTAATGTAGTAAGTGAGTTTTTGAATGTCTGTTCGAAAGCAAGGAACTTAAGGATTGAAAGGTTTACTGAAGAGTGAAAGCGTATACCACCTTTGTACGGACCAATTGCGTTGTTATGTTGAACCCGGTAACCCATGTTAGTGTGAATAGAGCCTTTATCGTCCATCCAGGTAACACGAAAAGAGAATACTCTGTCTGGAATGCAAAGACGTTCGATAAGATTGTTCTTTTCAAATTCCGGATGTTGGTTGTAAGCTTCTTCAATTGTAGATAATACTTCTTCCACCGCCTGATGATATTCAGGTTCGTTTGGGAAACGTCTTTTTAACGTATCCAATACTTCATTCGCCTTCATAGAATGTTAGTTTAATGTTATACCATTTTGTTATGCGCCGCGTCTTGTTGTAAAGACGCGGCAAAGATAGTTCAAATATTTGTATTGGCAAATATTTGAAAGAAAAAAAGGCATTAAAATAGCATTTCGATTTTATTATTCGATAAAACTATAAAAATGTTAGTTTTCCTTTTTCTTTTTATTTTTATAAATGGGCACAAACACAATGATTGCAGAAGCAATAAGTGTAAAAATTACGGAAAAATCTATTACTTTGCTGTAGCTTAAAAGCATATAGGCGAGTACTCCCCATAGGAGAGTGAGGCATACAATCTGACTATCAGTTAGTTTTCTTCGAGCCATTACAAGAGGTTGTTTATATTAAAAAATAGATCCGGCATATACCAGCAGTGCCAGTAATAATGCTGTAACAATAAGAATGATAAGCAGTTGCTTCTCGAGTGCAAATTTTCTTAAGAATGGAATCTTGCCAACAAATCCGGACATAGGGGCGAGTGGGGCAATTGCCTCGTCTTCCTTGGGTAATTCATAACCGTTGGCCTGCATAACATCCATGGCATGAGGAACCTGATCTTCCATAACCTGAACTTTAATACCTCCGAAATCGACAAAACCTCCATACATCTGATTGATAATTTCGTCTTTGAGGTAACATTCTATCCCCTCAGATTCAAGCAAGCTACGGAGCATAAATGCTTCAGCCTGATTCTGAAAACGGGCAATTTCTACCATTTTGTCCATATTCTTCTTCTTTTATACAAAGAAAAGATTTTTTACGCACATAACAAACGGGTTCATCCGATATTTAAAGCGGCAATCTGTAATTTTATCTTTTTTAATATCACAAGCCCGGATGTTTTGTCTTGTGCTTATCAGTTTATGTTATTCATCTTTTAAATGTATGATTAGTTTCAATGTGTAGCTTTTATTTTGAATTTGATACAGAATTAAACGAAAATTAAAGGATTTTAAACCGGAATATTCGGATGAGACCATTTTAAAGCTAAAATTGACCTTCTGTTTTAAAATTAAACCAACTACATTTGTAATTCACTTAGGTTATTGGTATATTTAGCAAGATAAGGCAAACAGTTTGGTACACTCACTATTAATTTAGCCGGTACCCGCAGATTTATTGAAAATTATTGAACATGGAAGAAATAACAGGATCTATTTCGCAGGTAATCGGGCCTGTGGTTGATGTGCATTTTGAGAGAGTGAAAGGAAAGGTATTGGCATTACCCAGAATTCATGATGCAATGGAGATTACCCGTCCGGACGGGCGGATTCTTATTGTGGAGGTGCAACAGCATATCGGTGAAAATACGGTCCGCACGGTTGCAATGGATAGTACCGATGGTATCAGCAGGGGATTAAAGGCCGTTTCCCGCTATATGCCTATTACCATGCCTGTCGGCAATCAGGTAAAGGGTAGATTAATGAATGTAACAGGCGATTCGATTGATGGCATGAAGTCACTTTCCAAGGATGGTGCGTTTCCTATCCACCGTCAGCCTCCCAAATTTGAAGATCTTACCACCACCCAGGAGGTATTGTTTACCGGTATAAAGGTGATCGACTTATTGGAGCCCTATCCCCGGGGAGGAAAGATCGGTCTTTTTGGCGGAGCGGGAGTAGGAAAAACGGTTCTGATTATGGAGCTCATCAATAACGTAGCTAAAAAACACAATGGTTTTTCCGTATTCACCGGAGTGGGCGAACGTACCCGCGAAGGTAACGACCTGCTGCGCGAGATGATCGAGTCGGGGGTTATCCGCTACGGAGATGAGTTTGTAAAATCCATGAAGGAGGGTAATTGGGACCTTTCCAAGATTGATTACGATGAAGTTGCCAAGTCGCAGGCCACCCTGGTGTTCGGTCAGATGAACGAACCCCCCGGCGCCCGCTCGTCGGTTGCTTTGTCCGGATTAACCGTGGCCGAATCTTTCCGTGATGCCGGCGATGGTTCCGGAGCCAAAGATATCCTGTTCTTTATCGATAATATTTTCCGATTTACCCAGGCAGGCTCCGAAGTGTCGGCTTTGCTGGGACGAATGCCTTCGGCTGTGGGGTATCAGCCCACATTGGCTACCGAAATGGGGGCGATGCAGGAACGGATCACCTCCACTAAAAACGGATCTATCACTTCGGTTCAGGCGGTGTATGTGCCGGCGGACGACTTAACCGACCCTGCTCCGGCTACCACATTCAGTCACCTGGATGCCACCACGGTATTAAGTCGGAAGATTACGGAACTTGGAATATATCCGGCGGTGGACCCGCTGGAATCCTCTTCCCGTATTCTGGATCCGCTTATTGTGGGTGAAGATCATTACCAGACCGCCCAACGGGTAAAGCAGATTCTGCAAAGAAATAAGGAGTTGCAGGATATTATATCCATTTTAGGAATGGAAGAGCTTTCGGACGACGACCGCACTGTTGTTAACCGGGCACGCCGTGTACAGCGATTCCTGTCGCAGCCTTTTACCGTGGCTCAGCAGTTTACCGGTATTCAGGGCGTGATGGTTCCGATAGAAGACACGATCCGTGGATTCCGTATGATTCTGGACGGTGAAGTGGATTACCTTCCCGAACAAGCATTTTTAAATGTGGGAACCATCGACGAGGCAATCGAAAAAGGAAAGAAATTGTTGGAAGACGCAAAAGAAGACTGAGGATGAAGCTGGAAATCGTATCTCCCAAGGGGAGTGTATTTGATGGGGAAGCAGATTCGGTTTTGTTTCCCGGATTAATGGGCGATTTTATGATTTTACCCAATCATGCTCCCTTGTTGGCTGTCCTTTCCAAAGGAGTCATCCGGATCGAACATAACGGAGAAACCCGGCTTGTTGAAGTTGCCGGAGGAGTGGTGGAGGTTGTTGGATCAGGCATACATGTATGCACAGACTAACTATACTAAAAAGAAGATAAAATGGAACATTTCAAATCAATGGGAAGATTAAGATTCAGGTTGTTTCTTTTTGTAACCTGGGTGTATTCGGTTGTAGGTGTATCATTAGGCGGTTTGTTAAACACCATATGGCATACTCATTACTTTGCATGGTTTCCGGCAATTCCGATTTATTTTTATTTACTAGAGATAACCATGTTAATTGTTCTTGAAAAGGCTAATAGAAAACGACCTGATTCTGTTGTAACATCATACATGATAACCCGTTTGGTCAAGTTGATTCTTACTATCGTGTTCTTATGGGTTTACATGGTATTTATAGGAGATAGTCTACGCTCTTTTGCTCTCACTGTTATGTTGTTCTATTTTATTTGCATGTTTTTTGAAACGTATATGTTTTATCTGTACGAAAAAAGGAGAATGAAAAAGAAATATGAGGATGAAAGATAATAAAAAAAGATCAGTGTTGTTTTTGCTGTTTTTGATAATCGCCGGTTTGGGTAAAACAATGTCTCAAGAGGTCAACGTAGGTGAAATAGTTTTTTCGCATATAAAAGATTCATACGAATGGCATATTACTCAGTGGGACAATAAAGAGATAGCCATTCCATTACCGGTTATTGTACATAGTCCCGAAAGAGGATGGTTTGTGTTTCCTTCATCAGAACTAAGCCATGGAAAAGCATACAATGGGTTCTTTATAGCATCATCAGGAGCATACGAAGGTAAGATTTTGGAACGGAATACTGCGGGAGATGAAATCAGACCTTTTGATTTATCTATCACTAAAAATGTATTAGGTTTGATGTTGTCTACTTTTATACTCTTGTTTATTGTATTAAAGCTTGCCAATTGGTATAAAAATAAACCACTGGAAGCTCCTTCAGGGTGGAAAGGTATGATTGAAATGCTTATTCTTTTTATAAAAGATGGAGTTATTAAAGAAAATATAGGCGATGATTATCTTAAGTACACAACTTACCTGCTTACAGTGTTTTTTTTTCATCTTGATAAATAACCTGATGGGGTTGATCCCGATTTTTCCATTTGGAGCCAATGTCAGTGGTAACATCGCTTTCACAATGGTGCTTGCCTTATCTGCATTTGTTGTTGTGAGTGTGGCTGGAACTAAACACTATTGGAAAGAAATATATTGGCCGGATACCCCTTTGTTTCTCAAGTTTCCAATACCCATTATGCCCTTTGTGGAGATATTTGGGGTTTTTACAAAACCCTTTTCGTTAATGATTCGTCTTTTTGCCAACATTATGGCTGGTCATACAATCATTTTAGGGTTAACATGCCTCATTTTTGTAACGGTTAGTCTTGGAGTAGTTGTTCACAGCGGAATGACTGTCTTTTCTGTTTTGCTAACCGTGTTTATGAATTTTATTGAATTATTAGTTGCCTGTATTCAGGCATATATTTTTACGATGCTGGCAGCTGTATATATTGGCCAAGCCCGCGTAAGACATTGATTATTAATAGGATTATTAGTATTAATTTAAAGTTTAAAACGTATGTTATCAGCAATTTTATTGCAGGCTGCTGCAGCCGGATTGAGTTTGTCAAAGTTAGGAGCAACCTTGGGAGCCGGACTAGCGGTAATTGGTGCCGGTTTAGGCATTGGAAAAATTGGAGGGTCGGCAATGGAAGCTATCGGACGCCAGCCCTCTGCAAGTGGAGATATCAGAACATCCATGATTATTATGGCTGCATTGGTAGAGGGTACTGCTCTTTTTGCAATTGTTGTATGTTTTTTGGTTGTATTTCAATAATAACAAGAATTAGATGTCATTATTAATTCCAGACACAGGGTTGCTGTTTTGGATGATCTTGTCTTTCGGAATTGCTTTTTTCATTCTTGCCAGGTTTGGTTTTCCTATGATCCTGAAAGGGGTGGAGAAAAGGAACGAATTTATTGCCCAATCGGTCGAATCCGCTAAAGAGGCCAATGCTAAGCTGGCATCCATTGAAAACGAATGCCAGACATTACTGGCCAGAGCCAAACAGCAACAGGCCAGCATACTGAATGATACGGTGCTTGAAAAGGAGCGTATTCTGAAAGAGGCAAAGGAAAAGGCGGAAAAAGAGACACAACTGGCCATTGATTCGGCCATGCGTCAGATTGAATTTGAAAAGAACAAGGCAATCCGCGACGTGCGCGAAGAGATAGCAACTCTTTCGGTTGCCGTTGCCGAAAAGATTATCCGTGGTAAAATTGAAAAGGAATCCGGTCAGAAGGAGGTTATCAGCCGGCTGATCGACGAAATCACTTTAAGTAAATCGTAGGAATGTATACAGGTAATATTTCTGTCAGGTACGCAAGAGCTTTGCACTCTTTTGCTAAGGAAAACAAGGAGGAAACGCAAGTTTACAATGAGATGCTGATGCTTCTGCATCAGATGAAAGCCGTAGTTGCTTTGGTAAACTCGCTTAACAGCCCCATCATTTCTCTAAGCAAAAAAGCAATGCTGCTTGAAACGGCCTGTGGAATCGATGTAAGCAATTCCACATCGAGGTTTATCAAGTTGGTTTTATCGCAAAAAAGGGAAGATATGTTACGGTATATCTGCCTCCAGTACATAGACATGTACCGCAAGGAGAAACATATATTACCGATAACACTTACACTGGCACAACCGATAGATGCCGAAACAAGCGAACGGATCAAAAAGCTGATACGTATCAAAACACACGATGAGGTGGAATTTACGGTTGTGATTGATCCCAAACAGATAGGCGGCTTTATATTGGATACCGATGGTTACCGGCTGGACGCCAGTGTTCTGTCGCAATTGGATTCCATACGGAGTCAGCTGATTCGGCAAAACCTGTGATTTGCACGATAGATTTACATGTGTTTTGCAGGAAAGATTTACAAATGTATTATGATTAATTGAGAGTTTATGGTCAATGGCTTGAAAATAGGAGAGGTATCGGATGTGTTGCTGAAGCAGCTGCAGGATATTAAACCGGATATACATTTATCGGAGGTCGGAACCGTCCTTCAGGTAAGTGACGGTGTAGCCCGCATCTATGGTTTGCATAGGGCAGAATCCAACGAATTGCTGGAATTCAAGAATGGAATGAAGGCAATTGTAATGAATCTGGAAGAAGATAACGTGGGCGCTGTGTTGTTGGGGCCGACCGACAAGGTTGAAGAGGGTGATGTAGTTACGCGTACAGGTAAGATTGCCTCCATTCAGGTAGGCGAGGGATTGCTGGGGCGTGTGGTAGATGCGTTGGGAAATGCTATAGACGGACTTGGTCCGGTTACCAACGTGCCGTACGAGATGCCTTTGGAGCGTAAAGCCCCGGGTGTGATTTTCAGACAGCCTGTAAATGAGCCGCTGCAGACAGGGATAAAGGCTATCGACGCCATGATTCCTATCGGTCGGGGACAGCGGGAGTTGATTATCGGCGACCGGCAGACGGGCAAGACTTCCATTGCTATTGATGCCATATTGAACCAACGTGCCAATTACGAGGCCGGGAAACCTGTGTATTGTATCTACGTGGCAATAGGACAGAAGGCTTCTACCGTGGCATCCATCGTAAATACGCTGAAGGAGAAAGGTGCCATGAAGTATACGGTGGTGATATCGGCTACAGCATCCGATCCGGCGGCGATGCAGTATTTCGCTCCCTTTGCCGGAGCTGCGGTAGGCGAGTATTTTCGCGATACCGGCAGACATGCCCTGGTTGTGTACGATGATTTGTCGAAACAGGCGGTGGCTTACCGTGAAGTATCCCTTATCTTACGCCGCCCTTCGGGCCGTGAGGCTTACCCGGGGGATGTTTTTTACCTGCATTCGCGCTTGCTGGAACGTGCTGCAAAGATTATCGCCCAACAAGAGGTGGCCAGTCATATGAACGACTTGCCCGAAAGTCTGCGCTCGGAAGTCAAAGGCGGAGGGTCTCTTACTGCCTTGCCAATTATCGAGACACAGGCTGGCGACGTATCTGCCTATATTCCCACCAACGTGATTTCCATTACCGACGGACAGATTTTCCTGGAAACCGATCTGTTCAACCAAGGTGTTCGTCCGGCTATCAACGTAGGTATATCCGTTTCACGTGTGGGGGGTAATGCCCAGATCAAATCCATGAAGAAGGTGGCCGGTACGTTAAAAATAGATCAGGCACAGTACCGCGAACTGGAATCGTTTACCAAGTTTGGTGGAGATATGGACCAGGTAACAGCTTTAACAATCGATAAAGGACAGAAAAATACCCGTCTTCTTATCCAGCCTCAGTATAATCCGATGCCGGTGGAGTACCAGATTGCCATTCTATTTTGTGGAACAACCGGTTTATTGAAGAATGTACCATTATCTAAAGTACATGCTTTCGAAAAGTCTTTCCTGAATATGCTGGAACAAAAACACCGTACAGACATTCTGGATAAGTTAAAGGAGGGAGTTATAGACGACGATTGCAAGCTTAAACTGAAAGAGATTGCAAAGGATATCGCCTCTTCATATTAAAAACGGATGTAAATGGCTTCATTAAAAGAGATAAAAAATAGAATAACCTCCGTACAGGGAACCCAGAAGATAACCTCGGCCATGAAGATGGTAGCTTCGGCGAAGCTTCATAAAGGACAGCGGTTAATTGAAAACGCACTTCCCTATCAGCGTAAAATGGAGGAGATGCTTGCGCATGTTCAGCTGGGGGCAAACGATTTTGATTCGCCCTTTTCTGAAGTGCGTGATGTAAAAAAGGTGGCCATGGTGATCTTTTCGTCCAATACCGGACTGTGCGGAACGTTCAATGCCAATGTGATTAAGCAGGCCAATGAGCTGATTGCCGAATACAAAGGGATGGAGATCCTGATTTATCCTGTGGGAAAGAAAATTGCCAAAGCTTTAGCCAGGGAGGGATACCCTCTGCAGGAGATGTCCGACGAATGGGAGCACGAAGTTTCACCCTCCACAACCAACCAGCTGGCCTCGCAGTTGATGGATCTGTTTCTGGAAAGGAACGTAGATAAAGTGGTATTGTTGTATCATCGGTATCATGGTAAATCTACGCAGCTTCTTACCAGCGAGACATTTCTTCCTTTTCATCCGGAAGCGGATGATAGGTGGGCGATTCAAAATGCCAACTTTATCTTTGAACCCGGATGCGAGGAGTTGCTGACTTCCCTGTATCCCCGCTACCTGAAATATAAGTTGTATGCGGTATATCTGAGTCACAATGTTTCCGAACATAGTGCCCGGATGATTGCGATGCAGACTGCAACCGATAATGCAGATAGCCTGTTAACGGACCTGAATGTCTACTATAACAAAACCCGACAGCAATCCATCACCAACGAATTGCTCGATATCATGGGCGGTTCCGGCAGATAAAAAATAAAGTATTCCTTCCTTTAGTTCTTTCTGTTAAGTTACGTAGTTCTAAGACAGTATTGTTTACTTGTTTTTACTTAAGGGAACTAATCGTTTGTCAGCTGTGTACCTTGCATTCAACATATGTTCAACGCAAGGTACACAGCTGTTCAACGCAAAGTAGACATATGTTAAACGAATAAGTGTTCGTTATGAAAAGATTAGATGATAACGACCAAAAAATAAGGATATACCTGGTTCGGACTAGTTGTTGTATATAAAAAGGCTGTAATTATCGGGTTAGCGTCTACGTGATACCATCTTGTAATGATGGATGACACTGTGTGCTGTGAAAACATTGCAGGCGGCAATGTTTGTAACTGTGAAAGAGATGAGGGCAGGCCCCTCGTAACCGTCTTGCAGGAGATGGTTGCAAACCAGTGTATGTTGCTTTGTTTAAGAGACAAGGTGGTGAGCGATACACCAAAAGGCGATGTAAATCGTCAGGTAACTGTACAAGAGATGACTGCAAGGGAACTATTGATGAAGCATCGAAAACTGTTCAGACGATGTCAGAACCGGGTCTTTAGTGTCAGACCTGGGATAAATCCGGAAGGAACCTGTTTACGGTCCGGGTGGCATCCGGTGCAAAGATAGCATGACTTGTACAGAGGCTTTTTCACGGAACGCAGGAACCTGCGCCGGGATGTTAAGGGAGAAGTTCAAGCAGAAGCCCTGCAAGAACCAGCGTACCGAGGACCGGAGGCAGGGGCGGACTGTTTCGTAGTAGCGACGAAGTTTCTGTAATGGAAATGGAGCCAAGGGAACAGCTTATTCAAGCGTAGTAAATGTACAACTATTAAAACAGGAGGATGCAAATGCAAAACGCAAAGTCGCATGAGATTTCTAAATTTTTAATCATGGATGCCTTCAAACGAGTCAAGGCAAACCATGGAAGTGCGGGTATTGACGGCGTATCGATTGAGCAGTTTGAGAAAAATCTCAAAGACAATCTCTACAAAATCTGGAACCGCATGAGTTCGGGAAGCTACTTCCCTCCATCGGTCAAACTGGTAGAAATACCTAAACCCAATGGAGATAAACGTCCGTTAGGTATACCTACGGTAGGAGACAGGATTGCTCAAATGGCAGCAGTGATGATACTGGAGCCACAGATTGAACCCTGTTTCCACGAGGATTCTTATGCCTACCGGCCCAACCGCTCTGCTCACGATGCCATCGCCAAAGCACGCGAGCGGTGCTGGAAGTACAACTGGGTATTGGATATGGACATCAGCAAGTTCTTCGATTCTATTGACCATGAACTGTTGATTAAAGCTGTCAGACTTCACACCGATTGTGTATGGGTACTGCTTTACATCGAACGGTGGCTCAAAGTTCCCTACGAACTGCAGGATGGAAGTAAAATCGACCGGGACAAAGGGGTCCCGCAAGGGTCCGTAATCGGACCTGTGCTGGCCAATTTGTTCCTGCATTACGCCTTCGACAAGTGGATGAGCAGGTATTATCCGCACATTCCCTTCGAAAGGTATGCAGACGACACCATCTGTCACTGCGCCACCCAATCCCAGGCCGAAGCACTGAAAGTAGCTGTTCAACAACGGTTTGCTCAATGTAAACTGATGTTGAACGATGACAAAACAAAGATTGTGTACTGTAAAGACAGCCGCAGAAAGGGAGAGTTTGATACAATCTCTTTCGATTTCCTTGGCTACACCTTCCGACCCCGGAAGGCAAAAGGCAGAAATGGCATCAACTTTACAGGCTTTCTGCCGGCAATCAGCAACAAGGCCTGCAACCGCATCCGTGAAAAGATGCGCAGCTGGAAAACAAGGAAACAACTGTTTCTATCGCTGGAAACCCTGGCGAAAAGCATCAATCCGGTGCTTCGGGGATGGATTACTTATTATGGTAAATTTTATCCTACCCGACTCAAAATCCTGTTAGATGAAGTAAACAGACATCTGGCCAGATGGGTTACAGCCAAGTTCAAGCGCTTCAAGGGGAAACCCTATCGGGCTTACTACTGGCTGGGAAACATCTCCCGGAAAGAGTCTAAACTCTTTTACCACTGGCAGTGGGGAGTAACTCCAACTGCTAACAAGAAATGGTAATCTTATCAGACTGAATAAGAAGAGCCGTGTGACGGGAGACTGTCACGCACGGTTCTGTGAGAGGCTTGAGCTGAAATGCTCAGGCCTACTCGACTAAAAGTGAAATTTTTCGTTTACCTTTGTGCCAAATCTCAATAAAGGCCAATGGCTGCAGTTAAGCTGACAACCGTTTATTGGGCACAATAGATAACGCTAAAAAACAATCGAAAGATGAAGAAGATATTATTGCTGGTTTGTTTACTTTCCGGACCATTTTACAGCCTGTTACAAGCGCAGACTCCCGAAGTGAAGGGGTTGAATACCATTAACCAACAGACAGCCGAAGCGCATATCGGTTTTCTGGCGGACGACTTGCTGGAGGGGCGTGAAGCCGGATTCAAAGGCGGTCGCCTGGCCGGAGCTTATATTGTTTCCTGCCTCAAGGCCATGGGCGTTTCTCCGCTTCAGGATTCTTACTATCAACCGTTCGAAGCATATAACAGGGAGCGGCAGAAAAGAGGTCGTTACCAGGTTCACCCCGATTCTATTGCTGTATTGAAACAGCAAACGCATCAGTGTCTGCAATTAAATAATGTGCTGGCAAAAATTGAAGGAAAGAATCCGGATGAATATGTAATTGTTGGTGCTCATTACGATCACCTGGGAATGGATCCTGCCTTGGCAGGCGATCAGATTTATAATGGTGCCGATGATAATGCGTCTGGAGTGTCGGCCGTTTTGCAGATTGCCCGGGCTTTTCTGGCTACCGGAGTAAAACCGGAACGTAC
The DNA here is from genome assembly GCF_013409575.1 of Macellibacteroides fermentans. Classification (NCBI taxonomy): domain Bacteria; kingdom Pseudomonadati; phylum Bacteroidota; class Bacteroidia; order Bacteroidales; family Porphyromonadaceae; genus Macellibacteroides; species Macellibacteroides fermentans. The sequence goes on from NZ_JACCCY010000002.1 coordinate 267,856, forward strand.
GGTGATCTTTGCATTTTGGGATGGCGAAGAGAAAGGTTTGCTGGGCTCTTCCTATTTCGTTCAATCCTTTCCCTATATCGACCGGGTGAAGGGTTATCTCAATTTTGACATGATCGGACGTAATAACAACGAGGCTAATCCGGAGCATGTGGTTTATTTCTATACCGAGGCTCATCCTGTGTTCGGCGATTGGCTGAAGCGGGATATCAGCAAATATGGATTAAAGCTTAAACCCAATTACAGACCATGGGATAAACCGATTGGTGGCAGCGACAATGCCTCATTTGCCAAGCTGAATATTCCGGTGATCTGGTATCATACGGATGGCCATCCTGACTATCATATGCCCAGCGATCATTCGGATAAGATTAACTGGAGTAAAGTAGTGGACATCACCAAGGCGTCGTTCCTTAATATGTGGAATCTGGCCAACGAAAAGAAGTTTTAATTCGTTGGTTTATTCCAGTGTAACAGCGAAGCCGGCCAGTTTAGCCACATCTTCAGGTACATTGAAATCTACCTTTTCATTTTTGATGAAGTCGGCAAGCTGTGTCTGCTGATTTTCCGGAAAGTGACTCATAAAGGTTTTAAGCGAATTAAACTTTTTGGGCTTGCTTTTCTGTACAAGGTAATAGGTGTTTTTAAGAACAGTAGAGTAAACCTGGTTAGATCCTTCGTTCGAATGTTGTGTGGACAGGTAGCCTGTAAGGTATCCCGGGTTTATATTTTGTACTGTACCCGAATGGGATACTTGTCCGAATGCCCCTTTCTTACCCAGAAAGATCCGCTTCATACTCCAGTCAATCTGTAATTCGCCTTCGGTCAGCGGAACAACTTCCCTGAATTTCTGCTGAAAGGGAACAAATTTCCGGTTTTCGATAAAGATTGTATCTACCTGCTCCAACCCGTCCAGCACCATCAGTTGCTCCTTATCATAGTAAACCATTTCCCGTTTGCTCCCATCGTAATTAAAAGAGGCAGAAGCTTTACTGCCGTTTTTCATTTTAACGGTTGCAGGTTTGAAGGAATCAAACAGATACACCCTGTTACCTGCTTCCTGCGCAAACAACGTTCCGGATATGGGGGCTAATATAAATGCGAAGAGTAAATACAGTATAGATGCTTTCATCGGATCATTTATTAAGTTATCGGAACAAAGATACTAAATGAAATAAGTTTCCTGCATAACAGATAAAAAAAAGGTGCCTGAATATTCAGACACCCTTTATTGATTATTGAACCTTTATTTTTTCATCACCCACCATAACGGAGTTTGCGTATTATTGTCGCCGCCCAGCAATTGGATTGCCTGCTGGTAACTTTCTTTACTGTTCACCTCCATATTAGACGGATAGCGCATACGTTTTGGATAGAATTCCCAACGGCATTCCTTGGCAGTAGCCTTGGTTAGAGGAACTTCATAACTGCTGGGGTTATAGTCTACTTCCACAGCCTGATTTTCGAAGAATGGAAGTCCCAAACGTCTGTGGTCACTCCATGCTTCCAGTGGTAACCAAGGATGTTGCGCGATAAACTTCTGCGTGATAATCTTTGTAAGATGATCGTTGTTGAACTGTCCGTTTTTGTAAATCGAATTTTTAGGATACGTGTAGGTCGTTGTTTTGTTTTCCTTCGTATATCCATCCACATAGCTTACAGTAAATGGCTGAGCTTCGGCTGTATGGTCGAATGCTACGGAAGTTCCCACTCTGTTGTATGCCTGCGAGGTGAGGTATTGATTCAGGAACTGGGATACACCGTGATACTCGAAGCTTGCAGCAATTCCACTTTCATAGTTTTGCTTGGCAGTGCCAGGTACAGTCCATCCATATTCGGCTGCTTCGGCAAGCAGGAAGTAGGTTTCCCAAGGACCGAACCAAACCCTTTTATTGGTGCTCTGTCTGTACACGTTGGAGATAGCCGGATAGTTCTGAGCAGCTCCGGTAAGTTCTGTTGACAAAGAGCTGTATTTATCCCATTTACCAGCAACCCATGTATTCCATGTCCATTTTGTAATAAGTGTAATGCTGTTTCCATCAATCTGACCGGTTGCCGGATTGGCAAGTGTAGCATCTGTAGCTAAACCCAGATTCGGGAAGTAAACCTTTCCATCATCATATCCCGGGATATTATAGAGCACTGTTGCACGAGGGTCAATCTTGTCTGGTAGTCCGTCGAAGAAATAACCTGCACTCGGATCATTGGTCGATGTAGGTAGATGCTGGTCAAGTCTCATACCCATATAGGTTGTTGCCGGTTTGATTACCGATTTCATATCATCGGGAACTTGAATGTCAATTCCTCCTAAACCGAGGAAAATGTTATTCAAAGTAGGAGAAATAAGCTGAGCGTTCCATGGGCGGGACATAACTCCGTCCAGATCGGTCCATCCGCCTCTTTCCTGAACCTGGGCAATGTCTGCCTGGGTAAGAATCAGACTTCCTTTTGCAGCATCTTCAAATTCACTTTTTGCCTTAGCCGGATCTACTACGCTTAAACGCATGGCACATCTTAGCCGTAATGAATTTGCATATTTTTGCCATTTTGCCATATCGCCGTTGTAGTAAGGATCGGACTGGTTGTTCGTTCCTTTGATGGCCGTCATGTCGATAGTCGGATCCAGTGCGGCACTTGCCTCTTTCAGCTCTTTAAGAACAAAGGTGTAGATTGACTGAACACTCTCGTAGGGAGAAACCGTACCGTCGTATTTGTTCAGCATCGGAATAGGTCCGAAGCTGTCGGCCAATTCTGTAATCAGATAGGCTCTCCAGATACGTGCCATTTGCAATACATTCTTTTCGTAAGCAGGAGCACCTTCGGCCACTCTTTTCTCACCCAGGTTTACGGCCAGGTTTGCCTGGTTAAGCCAACCAACTGCATAACCCGTGCTAAAGTAATCTGTATTCCATCCGTCATTGTCGGTTCCAATAGTAAATCCGCTTGCCCGTTCAAACCGGGCTGCCCGTTTCCATGTAAGTACAAAGATACGTTCGGCGATATGCGGATTTTGCTGAGCCCCCATGAACGATTTATTTAACAAGTGAGCCACTTGCACGTTTTCTTCGCTAACAGAATTGGGGTTTTTATTTATGTCTTCGAAATCACTGCACGCAGTTAACGCGAGCGCAACAGAAGCTAGTCCGATTAATAGTTTATTGAATGTTTTCATATTATTTTTCCTTCTATTTTAGAAACCAACTGTAACATTAAAAGTAAATGTGCGAGAAGTAGGTGCTGCTCCGTATTCAAAGCCTGTAGCATTGGTGTTGGTGGCAGTAACCGATTCCGGATCTATTCCTTCAAGGTGATACTTGATCATCCATACGTTGTTTGCAGTGAGCGACAAACGTAACCTTTGCAGGGCTGTTTTGGAAAGTAGTTTCTTGTCGAAATCATAGCCAATGGTGATGTTACGCAGACGGATATTGGTTGCATCGTATGTAAACGCTTCGCCAAGTCCCACGTTGCCGCTACCGGCTACACGCTCCCAATATAATTGTTGCGTAGTTGATTTGTTATTAGCTGTGTAACTTCCATCTGAGTTGGCAATAACCGTGTTAGGAACAACAAATTCATCCCGTTTCCCATTTGCCACCGTTCCGGCTGCATTACCCATTCGGTACAGGTTAGCCGTAGTAGCAGAGAAGATTTCTCCCCCAATTCTTGCATCAATCAGGAAGCTTAGCGATATATTCTTATAGCTGAAGCTGTTGGTGATACCTAATAAGAAGTCGGGTTGCTGATTTCCCAGCTCGTACTGATCGGATGTAAGCAATGGTAAACCTTGTGCATCTACAATTACTTTACCTGCATGTTCGCCAGTTTCAACACGTTGGAACTTCTTTCCGTAAATGTCACCGTAATAACTGCCTGTGCGGGCAACAATTTTAACATCATCGAAGGTGCGTAATCCATATTCGTTTACACCTTCGTACAGATCGATAATTTTATTCCGGTTTAAGGAGGCATTTACCGTTATATCCCAGTTGAGGCCCTTAGGGTTCTGCAGAATACCACCGTAAAGCATTAATTCCACACCCGAGTTCTGGATGTTACCCGCATTGATCTTGCGGTCTGAATATCCGGAGAACGGGTCCATCGGAAGATTAAATAATTGTCTGGTCGCATTGGATTTATACCATGCAGCATCGATACCCAGTCGGTTGTTGAAGAATTTAAGGTCGACACCAGCTTCCCAAGATTTGATTAACTCGCTTCGTACGGTTGGATCGTACAATGTACTACCTGGTGCTGCGGTTGGGTTACCATTCGGATCTTTCCCCATGGTATATACTGTGTATAATTGATATGGATCCAAGTCGTTACCAACTTCTGCATAGGAGGCTCTTACTTTGGTGAAGGTCAGCCATTCAGGCATGCTTCCTCCGTTTTTGTCGATCATATCTGAAATTACGGCCGATAAGCTAACGGATGGATAGAAGTAAGAACGATTCTCTTTGCTCATGGTAGACGACCAGTCGTTACGTCCGGTTACGTCCATAAACAACCAACCATCCCAGTTCATTTGCAATGAACCGTAAAGAGAGTTCATTTTCCGGCGTACTTCCGATGCATCGACAGATACACTCATCTTATCTACGCTATTGTTAATTGAGAAGAGGTTAGGTATCAACAAGTCGCCTGTGTTGATCGACATCTTTTTCCTGTTTTGTGTCATCAGGTTACCTCCAACGGTAATAAAACCTCCAAATTTGTCGATCAGATTATCCTTTTTAAAGGTAGAAAGAAAACTGTAGTTGTTTTCGAAGAATGTTTCGGATGCTTCGGAATAATATCCTTTAGGCCTTACATTACCTCCGGCATACAGTTTACCTGTTGTGGTAGTGGTGTAATAGTCGGTACCACCCCTCAGTTCAAGTCCCCACCAGTCGGTTATCTGATACGAAAGAGACATGCTTCCCAGTAAGCGATTACGTGTGTCCTGGTTGGTCCTGTATTTAGAAACCCAATAGGGGTTTTCCTGTGGAGTCTGCTCGGTATCCCACCAGATCATTTTACCATCTTCGTTGACTGATCTTTCCAGCAATGTAATATCCAACGATCTTGGCAACAGGTAAATCGTACTAAATGCGTTGGATTGGTTTATACCCTGTATCGGGCGGTTTTTAGCATTGTTATTGATGTAGTTTACTTTACCGTCCAGCTTCCATTGCTTCTTTGAACCGAATTCGGTCGTTCCTCTCAAATTTAAAGAGGTCTTATCAAGTTCGGCACCCGGAACGATACTTTTGTCGTCCGATCTGTTTATAGATGCGAAGACTGAAGTACCTTCAAAACTTTGTTGAAAAGAGATCCCTTCATTAAAGGAAGTCCCGGTATTGAAGTAATTGCCGATATTATCGAATGTCTTTAAAGGAGCCGATTGTCCGTCCCATCTTTCCACCGTTTGTGAGCCGTCTGCCAACGGACCCCAGCTTGCTCTTGATTTAACATCGTAAATGTTGGTCGAACCTTGTCCGAAGTTATTCTGTAGTTCCGGTTTCAGGAAAATACTCTCGGTTGATACTCCCGCATTTACCGTAATTCCCAATCCTGTCTGTTTCTTTCCGGACTTGGTGGTAATCAAGATTACACCGTTACCAGCGCGAGATCCGTACAATGCAGCTGCCGAAGCACCTTTCAGTACGTTCATGGATTCGATGTCCTCCGGATTTATATCCCCAAGACCGTTACCCATATCCGGACCTTCATTACCCCATACGTCGGCTACACCACCGGTAAAGTTATCCATCGGCACCCCGTCGATAACGATAAGCGGTTGATTGGAACCCGTAAGTGAGCTGTTACCGCGAAGTACAATTTTAGATGATCCGCCAGGACCGTTGCTGGAGCGTACTACCTGTAGTCCGGAAACTTTACCGGACAACGCGTTGGCCAGGTTATTTTCTCTGGCTTCAATCAGTGCATCTCCTTTAAGCTCCTGAGTTGCATATCCCAGTGCTTTCTTTTCACGTTTAATACCTAAAGCGGTTACAACAACTTCTTCAATTACTTTGGTGTCTTCAACCAACGTAACGTTGATAGAAGATTGTCCGGTATAACGTATTTCTTGCGTTGTATAACCGATAAAGGAAATCTGAATAGTTTGTCCGTTGCTGATTTCCAGGGAGAAATTTCCATCTATATCACTGATGGTCCCTATGGTTGTACCTTTAATTGCTACAGAGGCTCCTGCGATTGGCCCCATTGCATCCTGGATTTTTCCCCTTACTCTTTGATTTTGTTGTGGAATTCCAGCATTTCCATTTTCAGCTTCATTTGCCGCATATATTGAGCCCGAGGAGCTTAGCAGGGCAAAAAGCAAAATCAAACCGATTTGTTTAATGAAATTTAACATAACAGATGATTTAATTAGTAAATAGTTGATAATTTCTCTTTTTCTGAATAATAAGGCTTATAGTGATTTATAAATAGTAAATGTGTTCCTGACTAATTGTATTTGTTTTTTTGTTAAGTTATCAGCGCGTCGTTTCTTCATCTTTTATTATAACATAAATTACTATTGTTTAGTTTTTTTAAACGCAGGGGTTGCTGAAATTATTTTTAATAACTTCAGGTAATGTTTTGAAAATAAATAAGATATGGTGAGGTTAATTGTTGGGGTTATTGTAAATATTTGTATAATTTGTTTTGAGTTCGTTATACATTCTGAGATAACAGGGCACCTCTATGTTAAGATCTTTCGCACATTGCACAATATAGCCGGTAATAGACTCTAATTCGGTTTGAGCACCTTTAAGAAAGTCGGAATGCATGGACGTAGTAGAATTGTAAGGCATTTTTCGTTGTCCTTCAATTATTTCATCCCGGCTGTTTGGAGGGAAAGAGATACCCATGGCAGTAGCTACTGCAATAAATTCGTCGGCTAAAGCCAACAGATCGTCCGTGTGAAGGTCGAGAACCTTGCCGATCGGAAGATTGTAGTACGAAGTGAGGGTTGCAGCGGTAGAGATGCGAAAGAATTTTTTCCAGATCCGATCGGTGATATTCTCCGGATTAAACGCATTGATCCCTGCAGCAGTCAGAAGAGATAATAACCGGACTTGTTTTTCTTTATTTCCGGACAAGCTCCCGAAATAGAATTGATCGTTTTCAGAATACTTACAGATCTTTCCGGGTTCCGATCTGCGGGAAACGATATACACGCATCCCTGCCATACTTCGTTTGATGGCAGGATGCGTTGTATTTGTTCTGATATATTAGCTCCATTAAGCAATGGGATAATCACCGTCTGTTCCCCGATAAGAGGTTTTAATTGTTGTATGTTAGCCTCCAGATCGTAGCTTTTAGTGCAAAGAAAAAGATAATCTACCACCCCGATATGTAATGGCTGGTCGGTAGCAAGTGTTGGAAATGCCGTAAAGTTTTCAGTAGGCTCTTCAACCTTAAGGCCGTTTTGCCGGATGGCATCCAAATGTTCGTTACGGGCAATAAAAAAGATGTCGGCAACATCCGAATTATGGTAGTAACGGGCAAGTTTTCCGCCGTAATATCCTCCAACTCCTCCAATTCCTGAAAAGGCAATACGTATTTTATGCATGACTACAGACTTTTTATTTTGTAAAACAACAGGGCTACACTCTTTGTTCGTTATCTTTTTTGATACAATGGCCAGTTGGGATCGTCCACATGCGATGCAAGCATTAGCTGCTTTAGTGCGGAAACCATTTCCGGATGGTTGGTAGCCACGTTATGTATTTCTTGCGGATCGGCAGCAATGTTATATAATTCATAGTAACTGGCAGCTTCGTTGTTCGCTTTAAAACGGATCAGTTTCCAGTCTCCTTTGCGAATGGCCTGTTTGCCTCCCTCTTCCTGAAACTCAAAATAAAGAGATTGATGCTCCTCTTGTTTTCCCTTCCCTGTAAGTGTAGGCAGAATACTTAGGCCATCACCTTCTTTTGTTTTTTGTCCGGTTATCTGGGCAAAAGTGGGCATCATATCCCAAAACGAACACATAAACGGTGTTTCTTTACCCTGAGCAATTGATCCGGGCCAAACTGCGATAAAGGGTACCCGGATACCTCCTTCATACAAGTCTCGTTTGTGTCCCCGATAGATTCCGTTCCCGTTGAAAAAATCAGGATCGGCCCCTCCTTCTTTGTGCGGGCCGTTATCACTGGTGAATACAATCATCGTATTTTCGTACAAGCCAAGTTCTTTTAATTTGGAGACAACCTGACCAACGTATACATCCAAACGGTAGACCATGGCAGCGAAGGTTGCTCTTGGATATACCTGCGAACAGTATCCGCCTTTACGGAAAGCGGCTCCGCTATCAATGCCTTTATAGGGTGTTTCGGGATACATCCCTCTGAATTTTTGAATGATACTGTCTTCCGGTACGATTAATTCTGCGTGAGGCAGTACATAGGGAAGAAACAGGAAGAAGTTTTCATCCTTGTTTTTCTCAATAAATTCGAGGGCCTTGTCCTGTATCAGGTCTTGGGTGTACGAACCGTAGCCTCCATTGTAATTACCCGGAAGCTCAATACGCTTGTCGTTTTCCCAAAGATGGTCGGCATAGTAATTGTGTGCCAACAGCTGGCAATTGAATCCATAGAAATTATCCACCCCCTGCTTATTGGGATCTCCTTCAGAACCGGGAGAGCCTAATCCCCACTTTCCAAACGCTCCTGTTGTATATCCTGCTTGTTTAAATATGGAAAAGAGTGTCTGGGTTCCTGCAGGTAAAGCAAATTGACCTTCGGGCTGAACCTCCTTGTTTCCCCGGATTGGGGTATGACCGGTATGCAGACCGGTTATCAGACTGGAGCGGGAGGGGGCACTTACGGTTGTTCCCGAGTAACATTGGGTGAAGCGTAGCCCTTCCTGAGCAAGCTTGTCGATATTGGGCGTTTTGAATTTTTCCTGACCGTAACAACTCAGGTCTCCATAGCCCAGGTCGTCCGCAATAATGAATACAACGTTGGGGCGTTTATTTTTATCCGTTTTTTTGTTGCTGGCAGTTGTAAGCTGAGGCGAAAAAGCTGTTCCTGCTACCAAGCCAGTAAGTAAAAGTGTTTTCATGTCTTCTCGATTTAGTTTGGGGCAAAATTAAGAAGATTTGGCAACTAACAAGGCATGAATATAAAAAAAAGGCAGTTATTATGAAATAACTGCCTTTAGTGACCCGGGAGGGGCTCGAACCCTCGACCCATTGATTAAGAGTCAATTGCTCTACCAACTGAGCTACCGAGTCAACGTTGTTGGTGTATGTGTGAAATCGACATAATGTAGTATTATCTTTTAGTGACCCGGGAGGGGCTCGAACCCTCGACCCATTGATTAAGAGTCAATTGCTCTACCAGCTGAGCTACCGAGTCTTACAGATATATACTATCTTTTTGTTTTGATTGCGGGTGCAAAGATACTGGATTTTATTTTACTGCCAAACTTTTTTCCCGCTAATTCAATCAAATTCGAATATTTCTGAAGGGGTGGTTCGTTTAAGAGCCGTGAGTGTTACATCTTTTCCTACTCGTATCCCTTCCTGAAAAAGCCTGATATTGATGGTTTTACATGCCAATTCCGGATGGTTGTTGTCTCTGCTTAAATGACATAGCCAGATATCTTTTAAATCGGGCGTGTAATTGGTTGCAAGAAACTCTGCTGCCTCGCGGTTGCTCAGATGCCCGGTCGGACTGGAAACCCTTTCTTTTAAAAAGGCAGGGTAGGTGCCGAATTTCAACATCTCCTCGTCGTAATTTGCCTCAATTATAAGGTGGTTGGCCATCGACATGTATTTTTTTACAGTATCTGTTATATGGCCGACATCGGTGGCGAAAGTAAACTTATGATCCTTATAACAGATATGATAACCAACATTATCTGTACTGTCATGCGGAACTTCAAAAGCTACAATAGAGAAATCCCGTATCATGAAGGGTACCTCTTTCTGGATGATTCTTCTGGATCCGTTTAATGTTTCTTCTACATAGCGGCTATTGTCTATTCCGCGGTGCACATCAGCAGTAGAGTATATGGGGAGATACATTTTCTCACCCAGGTATCCAACTGTTTTGATATGATCAGCGTGATCGTGCGTTACAAGTACTGCGGCTATCTTTGATATATCTATATTGTTGTCTTTGAGTACTTTCTTGATTGTCCTGAAGCTGATTCCGGCATCAATAAGAATCCCGAAATCAGGTGTCCCAAGGTAATAGCAGTTGCCGCTGCTTCCACTTGCCAAACTAAAAAAGGATAATTTCATACGAATAAAATTTTAATAAGGAAGGCATGGCAGGCATAAGTAATTTCATACTTGCTCGTTTCATATTATTATGCATCACCGCCTCTCTTTAATCAATTTAAAAATCAGCGTAACGTTTCCGGGATGCTGATTTCGCCTATAAGTGAACAATTCATGTGTTCTTTCACCTCTTCGGGCGAAAGACCGTGTCCAAATAAAAACATCAGTTTGGCTACGGCACTTTCTGTAGTACTGTCGAATCCGCTTATCACTCCCGCTTCCAGAAGTTTATGTCCGGTTTCGTAGCGGTGCATCTCTACACTACCTGCACTGCATTGAGTTATATTTACAATTACAATTCCTCTGTCTACCGCATCTTTCAGCATGTTAAGAAACCACTCCTGACTAGGTGCATTTCCGCTGCCGAAAGTTTCCATAACAATTCCTTTAATACCCGGAATATTCAGGATACTTTCAATCACCAGAGGTGATATGCCGGGGAAGAGTTTTAAAATGGCTACATTTCTGTCCAACAGATAATGTGGCTTCAAGGGCTTTCTGGATACCGAATGGTATATCTGTCGGTCGTCGTATTTTATATAAATACCTGCATGGGCTAAAACCGGATAATTATAAGACCGGAAGGCATTGAAATGATCCGCATTTATTTTGCTGGTACGGTTGCCTCTCATCAAGTCGTTTTCAAAGAAGATGCATACTTCGGGAACGATAGGCTGGCCGTTTTCTTTAGCGGCAGCTATTTCAATAGCTGTTATCAGATTTTCTTTTCCATCCGTACGCAACATGCCGATCGGAAGCTGAGAGCCGGTCAGTATTACCGGTTTGCTCAGATTTTCGAGCATAAAGCTGAGTGCTGAAGCTGTAAACGACATGGTGTCTGTTCCGTGAAGGACAACAAATCCATCGTAGGTATTGTAATTATCCGCAATAATCTTCACAATCTTGGTCCATGATTCAGGTCCCATCTCTGACGAGTCCATAGGTGGGTCGAATTGGATGGTGGAAACGCCATAGCCAAGCTTTTTAAGTTCGGGCATATGCTCTTTGAGGTGCTGAAAATTAAAGGATTCAAGAACTCCTGTTTCAGAGTTTTCAATCATCCCGATGGTTCCTCCCGTATATATAAGCAGGATGGATGCGTTTTCTTGCTGCGTATTCATTTTATGAAGCTTGGAATAAATTACTCACAAAGATACTATTTTTTCTCAATTAACTTTCTTCCCCTTTTAATACTGGTACACTTACATGATATTTTACGGCAATTACACGAATTAAAAATACACTTACAGCCGTAATAAACTGTATAATGGATGAAGACATACCGGTAAATGTACACAAATAGTAGATGAATCCACCAAATACGCATGCTAAAGCATAGATATCTTTTCTAAAGATCAGTGGGACCTCATTTATTAATGTATCCCGCAACATTCCTCCAAAGGATCCGGTTATGGTTCCCATCACAATGGCTACCCACATCGGAAATCCGAACTCAAGGGTTTTAACAATACCAACCACGGCAAAAAGGCCCAATCCGATGGCATCGAAAATAAAGAACGTGTTATTGAGCCTGATTACGAACTTCTTAAATATGATAACAAACAATAAGGCCAGTCCGGAAACAGTTAAATAGGAGGCCTGCTCCATCCAAAATGGAGTAGCGTTAAGGAGTAAATCGCGGAGAGTACCACCGCCAACAGCCGTAACCAGTCCGATTACATAGGCGCCGAACCAGTCAAATTGTTTGGCAGAAGCCAGCCTTATTCCGCTTATAGCGAAGGCAAATGTGCCGGAATAATCGCAAAGTGTAATAAAATCTATCATTGTGTTTTGTGTTTTGCGTGCAAAATTAATTATAATTTATACGTAAATAGGGTGAAAGATAGCAAAAACAAATTGTTTTGACCGATTTCTTGTACATAGTTAACTCCAGAAGTGCAATTAATAGGAAGCCGACCTTTATTTGTTAAGTTTTAGTCCATATTTGATTTAAACTAAACGAGTCTGATTATGTTATAATAATATAACTTTGCACGCGAATTAGCCCTTTGGACAAATTATTAATATACACTTCAGGAAAATAGATGTGTAAATATAATAGAGTGATGAATAAATACCTGATTTTGTTTTTATTGTTAATAGGTGTGGAGCAAGGCATCCATTCTCAAAACTTTCCGCAAATAGATGCAAGAAAATATGAAAGCGATTCCATACGGATTTTGCCTAAAAGGCCCTGGCTTGCAGCATCTGAGGCCTTTGGCGTTAATATGTTGATATGGGGGATTGACCGTTATGTGGCAAAAGTCGATTTTGCATATATCAATTTCAATACTATAAAAGATAACTTCAGGAAGGGGCCTGTGTGGGATACGGATATGTTTTCAACCAATCTGGTTGCACATCCTTATCACGGATCTCTTTACTTTAATGCTGCCCGAAGCAACGGATTAAATTTCTGGCAGTCGGTACCCTATAATGCAGCCGGAAGTTTTATGTGGGAGTTCTTTATGGAGAACGAATATCCGTCTATAAATGACTTGATGTCCACCACCTTCGGAGGTGCGGTTTTGGGAGAAATCACCTTTCGGCTTTCTGATTTATTTATAGATGACCGTACCACTGGCGCTGAACGTGTAGGACGCGAGATTCTAACAGGGATTATTTCACCCATTAGGGGAATTAACCGTCTTATTACAGGTGATTCATGGAGATACAGGGCATCCAAAGGACGGTCGTTCCGATCGGTTCCGGTTACATTCGAGCTAAATATGGGACCTCGTTTCCTTGCAGAGCAGGAAGCATCCAGTAAAGGAACTATCGGGATGCATTTAGGTATGCGTTTGGATTACGGCGATCCCTTTAATGACGATTTCTATTCTCCTTATGAATGGTTTCAATTAAGAGCCGGATTAGATTTCATATCAGACCAACCCATGATTAATCAGGTGAATGCCATAGGTGCCTTATGGGGAAAAACAATCTGGACCAAGGGTAACAGAGGACTTACCACCGGGATATTTCAACATTTCGACTATTACGATTCTCAGTTGCCGGATGGAAGTTCGAGGGAGGTAGTTCCTTATCGTATTTCGGAGGCAGTTGCTTTCGGAGGGGGACTTCTATTTAAGCAATCGGCCGACGAAAATGATAAAGTTGACTCCTATGCAGAGCTTTATCTCAATGGTATTGCTTTAGGAGCCAGTGTTTCCGATTATTTGAAGGTTGATGACCGAGATTATAATATGGGAAGCGGTTACAGCTTTAAGTTCTCGGCAGGGGTTACTTATCAGAAGCAATGGTCTTTTTTGCTAAACCTGGAAAATTATCATATTTATACATGGAAAGGATATGATACGGATGTAGACTGGTCGACTGTGGATCCGGAAACATTAAACGTGCAAGGCGATAAAAGCGATGCACGTTTAACGGTATTTAGTTCTAAACTTATTTACTACTCAAAGAAAAAATGGAACCTGAGTATCACCAATCGTTACTTTTCACGAAAAACGGATTACAGATATCATCAGGATGTTACTTATTCTACATACGATGTAATGTTGAGTCTGGGTATGCGAATTTAGTTTTTTCGTTCAAGTTCCTGCAGGTTTTCAAGTTTCTTCCGCTGTAAGAACTCGTAAATACCCTCCAGATGTTCGGTAACTTTTTTGTTGCCGAACTCGTACACCTTGGTTACAAGTCCATCCAGGAAGTCACGGTCGTGCGATACAACAATCAAAGTCCCGTCGAAATCCTTCAACGCACTTTTCAGGATATCTTTCGTCTTCATATCCAGGTGATTGGTGGGCTCATCCAGAATAAGCAGATTCACCGGCTCCAACAGTAGCTTTATCATGGCCAGACGGGTTCGTTCTCCTCCTGAGAGTACTTTGACTTTCTTGGTGGAGCTTTCTCCACCAAACATGAACGCCCCCAGCAGATCCCGGATCTTGTTACGTATATCACCTATAGCTACATCGTCTATGGTTTGGAAAACCGTTAAATTCTCGTCAAGCAACGAAGCCTGGTTCTGGGCAAAATAACCGATCATCACGTTGTGTCCCAAAGTTAGCGTACCATCGTAGCCAATCTCTTTCATTATACATTTAACTAGCGTAGATTTCCCCTCGCCGTTTTTGCCGACGAAAGCAATCTTATCACCACGTTCAATAGTGACGTTGGCGTTTTTAAACACCGTATGATCGCCATAGCTTTTTGAAAGGTTCTCTATAATGACAGGATAATTTCCCGAACGGGGAGAAGGCGGAAATTTAAGGCGCAAAGCCGATGTATCCTCTTCGTCCACTTCAAGCAATTCAAGCTTCTCAAGCATCTTAACCCTGGATTGAACCTGGAGTGTTTTGGAATAAGTACCCTTAAACCGCTCGATGAACTCTTTTGTTTCAGCAATAAACTTTTGTTGTTCGTCGAAGGCTTTCTGCTGCTGCTCCCTGCGCTCCTTACGTAAATTAAGATAAGATGAGTAATTCACTTTGTAATCGTAGATACGTCCCATGGTCACCTCAATGGTGCGGGTTGTTATATGATCGACAAAAGCCCGGTCGTGACTAATCAATACAACGGCTTTTGCGCTGTTGATAAGGAAATCTTCCAGCCATTGGATCGACTCTAAATCCAGGTGATTGGTGGGCTCATCCAATAAAATTACATCCGGCTTTTTAAGCAAAAGCTTGGCAAGTTCAATTCTCATTCGCCAGCCACCGCTGAAGTCGCTCGTTTGACGATTGAAATCTTCTCTTTTAAAACCTAATCCCAATAAAGTCTTTTCTATATCAGCATCGTAATTGGTCTCTTCGATGGAATAAAACTTTTCGCTGAGTACAGACACTCTTTCTATCAATGCGTAATACTCTTCCGAATCGTAATCTGTTCTGGTTTCCAACTCTTTGTTGATAGCTTCAATTTCCGACTCCATCTCATGTAAATGAGAAAAAGCCTGAGCCGTTTCTTCAAAAACCGTCCGTCCGTCTTCTGTCATCAAATGCTGTGGAAGATAGGCGATTACCGTATCTTTGGGAGCTGATATCTTTCCTCTGGAAGGCTCACGCACTCCAGCCAGAATTTTCAACAGGGTAGATTTTCCCGCTCCGTTTTTACCCATAAGGGCGATACGATCTTTTTCATTAATAACAAAGGATATATCTGCAAATAGTGTAGAACCACCAAATTCAACTGTAAGCCCGTCAACTGAAATCATATTAATCTTTTAAAATGAGGCGCAAAGATAGCCGTTTTATTTGGTAGAATAAAATAATGAGCCTATCTTTGCACCGCTAATACAAACAGCTTTAATAATTTATTCAAAAAGATGGCAACAAAAATCAGATTGCAAAGACACGGTCGTAAAGGTTATGCCTTTTATCAAATCGTAGTCGCAGACAGCAGGGCTCCACGTGATGGAAAGTTTATTGAAAGGATAGGTTCTTATAATCCGAACACTAATCCTGCTACAATAGATTTGAATTTCGAAAGAGCTTTGTATTGGTTACAGGTAGGTGCCCAACCTACAGACACTACTCGTAATATTCTTTCTAACGAAGGAGTATGCTTGAAAAAGCACTTATTGGAAGGTGTTAAAAAGGGTGCTTTTGACGAAGCAGCTGCAGAATCTAAATTCCAGGCTTGGTTAACTAGCAAAAACACTTCATTACAAACTGCTAAACAAAAAGATGGAGAAGCAGCCAGAGCGGCAGCTAAAGCTCGTTTGGAAGCAGAAAAAGAGGTGAACAAGGCAAAAGCAGAAGCTTTAGCTCAGAAGAAAGCTGAATTAGCTGCCGCCGCAGCAGCAGCAAATGCCCCTGCAGAAGCTCCAGAAGCAGAAGCTCCGGCAGCAGAAAGCGCTGAATAATTTGTGTAAAGCCAAATAGAGAGAGGTTACCCGAAAGGTAGCCTCTTTTTTATTGTTTAAAAATTGAATATCAGAAGAAAACCGTACATTTACCGCCTTGAAGAGATTACTTGATGGCAGGCATCCATTCGAGATGCCCAGAGGTAATTGCTTCTGAAATAATAGTAAAATGGAAGAAGATTTATTGAAACAAAGAACACAGCGATGGATTGTTTCATTGTCTGTATTAATTCTGGTAGGGAAGTTTCTGGCTTATTACCTCACTAATTCCGTGGGTATATTAACCGATGCTATGGAAAGCATTGTTAATGTTACAGCTGGATTTATCAGTCTTTTCAGCCTGTACGTTTCCAGCAAGCCCAAAGATAAGTCGCATCCATTTGGTCATGGTAAAGTAGAGCTTATCTCTGCATCAATAGAGGGTATACTTATCATGGTGGCAGGTTTGCTAATTATCTACGAAGCCATTAAGCGTCTTTACGAGCCTACACTTATCAGTAAACTGGATATCGGTATTTTAATTGTTGCCCTTGGCGGATTATTCAATTACCTGATGGGCTGGTATAGTATCTCGATAGGACGCAAACATAATTCCATCGCTTTAATAGCCGGAGGTAAACACCTTCAATCCGATACCTATTCTACCATCGGTCTGGTCTTGGGGCTTACGTTGCTCTATTTTACAAAACTGAGCTGGATCGATAGTGCTTTGGCCCTTATTTTTGGATCCATCATTGTGATAACCGGAGTCAATATTCTTCGCAAAACGGTAGCGACTCTGATGGATGAAGCCGATGTGCAGGTGCTTGAAAGCATGGTGAAGGCCATTTCAACGCACCGGAAGGATGATTGGATTGATATACATAATATGAAGACGATCAAATATGGGAGTCAGCTTTTTGTAGATTGCGATCTTACTTTGCCATGGTTCTATAATATTAATGAAAGTCATAAGGCCTGTGATGAACTAAAGGCTTTGCTTACCAGAGAGTTTTCGGGGAGGGTATTGGTTTCTATTCATTCGGATCCTTGCGATGCAAAACATTGCGAGCATTGTAAAGTGAAGGGATGCTTGTATAGGATAGAAGCATTTAGGGAAGAGCATGAACTTACACTGACCGAGCTTACGCAAACAGACGAAGATAGAAATGAATAATTCATAAAAAAAGCTGTAAATATTTTACAGCTTTTTTTATGTGAATCATCAGGAATCTTATTTACCCAACAAGTAACTGTCTATTTGTTTTACAAACTCTTCTCTAGGAAGAGCACCCGTTGCTTTTTGAGGTTTTCCCTTAACAGGTACAAAAAGGATGGTAGGGATGCTTTGAATGCCAAATGTTTGGGCTAACTCTTTTTCATTATCTACATTAATCTTATAGACTACGATGTCGTTTTTATACAGAATCGCAAGGTCGTGCAAGATGGGAGCTACCTTTTTGCAAGGACCGCACCAGTCTGCGTAAAAATCGATAATGCAAGGTTTATCACCTTCGTAAACCCATTCATTCTGATTCTTTTCGTAATTATAAACTTTAGTCAGGAAACTGGCTTTGTCAAGAACGATCACTTCGCCCTTGGCTGCAGTTTTATTCTCTCCTGATTCCGGTTTTGCGTTCATTACACAGCTAACCAGCAGGAAAGTAAATGAAATAAATAATAAGTTTGTCCACTTTTTCATATAAGACGAATTTCATCTGTTAATATTACTATTACAAATGTAACAATAATAAGTATAGAACGTTTAGCGATCCTGTGGAATTAAAGAATTTTAGGTATAAGTCAAAAAAAAGAATATGAATCCTTGCCAGTGTGGAAAAAAGAACTACCTTTGCACTCGCTATTGAAAATTATTCAAACAGCATGCCATTAGGAGAGATGGCAGAGTGGTCGATCGCGGCGGTCTTGAAAACCGTTGAACTGAGAGGTTCCGGGGGTTCGAATCCCTCTCTCTCCGCTGAAAGGTCTGGATAAAACCAGGCAATAACAGAATAGAAACCTACAAGTCATTGACTTGTAGGTTTTTTTTGTATCCAATTATATTTCTTAGTTGCAATATTTTTTGCCATCCCTTTAAAAATAAATAAATGAAATGGTAGAACCGAATACCAATATAGCCTTCCCCACAGTCCTAAAGGACGGAATGTGGCTGTTTGAATCAATTCATTCGCACTATTTATTTTAAATTCCAACCATGCTTCACCCGGTAGTTTCATTTCAGCGTAAAGCAGCAATCGCTTTTTGTTTCTATCGGCGACTAGCACCCGCCAGAAGTCTAAAGCTTCTCCCGCGAATATTTCAGTATCACTCTTTCTTCCACGTCTAATTCCTGTACCTCCAACAATCTTGTCAAGGAAGCCTCGAATATTCCATAGCCAGTCGGCGTAATACCAACCACGATCTCCGCCAATAGCAAATATATTATCTAACGCTGCGTCAGGCTCATCTAATTTTACTATTTTCTGATCACTAAAACAACCTTTAGTGGGAACAGATATATGTGCCGATATCCCATTTACCAACACCTGGCTGCTTAAGGCATCTGTCCAGCTCGATAATACCTGATTTTGTTCAGTTCGGTCAAAAGCTAACTGTATGGCTTCTTTGTAACTGATAAGCTTTATTGGAAATAGTTGAGGGAGATTGTTGGGTTTGCAGACTACTTCTACTTTCATGCTTTTTACAAGGTTCGTAGCCAGCGAAAAGTTGGTTGATGTTACGAAGTACAACCAATAAGAAGATAGCTTCGGTGTCATAACAGGTACTATAAATATATGTCGTTTCAGATTTCTTACTTCTCCAAACTGGAGTAGCATTTCTTTAAAAGTCAATACATCTGGACCTCCAATATCATAGCTCTGGTTATATGTTTCGTCACGAAGTAATGTTGCCGATAAATATTCGATTACATTCCGAATAGCTATGGGTTGGCATTTAGTTTTAAGCCATTGCGGAGCAATCATAATTGGTAATTTTTCAACCAAATCGCGCATTATTTCAAAAGAGGCACTGCCCGACCCTACAATTATACCAGCTCTCAAGGTTGTTAATGCAACTCTAGAATTAGCAAGTATTGTTTCTACATTTTTACGAGACTGTAAATGTTTCGACAAATGTGCTTCGTTTACAATCCCACTCAGATAAATAATTTGTTTGACATTTGTTCCTTCTATTCGCTTGACGAAATTTTGAGCCGATCGTTGTTCCATTTCACTGAAATCGCCTGATGAAGTAGACATTGAGTGTATAAGATAATATACAACATCTATGTCTGAGGGTATATTAGCTAACGATTCAGGCTTTAAAAAATCTACTTCTATTTTTGTAACTTGTACTGTCCAATCATCGTGAATATAAAATCTTTTTACATCACGTACGCAACATACAATAGTATGTCCGGCATCTACTAAAACAGGTAGAAGTCGTTGAGCAATATATCCCGTTGCACCTGTCAATAATATTTTCATGGCAATTATTTATTAATTAAAAACAATAAAGTTTTTCTTTTTGTTTCTAATTATCTTGAAACTATAGGGAAATATCTTTTTTGTATTCAACTTATCTCTTCTTACCGATATAAAATACATATCCGTAGTACTCCTTATACCGGTAATACAAATTCATTTCATACCGTTCAAAGCCGACGTAGTTTTCTGCAGATTTGTTCCCGGCATGTTTTTTCAGGAACTCCTCCTGCACCTTGGCTTGTGGAGCATAGAAATGATCTGTCCAACAGGTTTCGGGAAGTATAAAGATAGCCGTTGGAATGTAACCAGCCTTTTGCATTTGGGCAACCTTATTTGGAATGGTATCTATTTCGCTGTAATGCTCCATCCAAAAGTCGTTTATTTCCTGTGGCCGTTCATCTGTAAACCAGGATACTTCCGATACGGCTATGTAGCCACCTGTTTTCAGAAACTTTTTCCATTCGTTCAATCCACGTTCGTACCCGATATTGTAGATGGCCCCTTCCGACCAAATTAAGTCCAATGATTCATTTTCAAATGGGAGATTGTCCATTGATCCAACAATGCCTCTTACTCTGTTGGAGAGTTTATCCCTTTCTGCATTCCGGTTGAATATCTTAATAAAATCAGGAAAGAGATCAAGTCCGGTTATTTCTCCCGGAGTGTTCTGTGCCAGTGTCATGGTTTGTCCGCCTGTTCCACATCCGAGGTCGGCTATGTGTGATTGCGGGGTCAGATTGTCGATAAACCCTAATGCCTTAAGCGTTGCCTCTGGACTGCCGGGACCCTGACGCTCCAGGTTTGAATAATACTCACAGATTAAATTGAAATCAAATTCGTAGATTGACTTATTTTCGTTACTCATGATGTTTAATTTATAATGACGCACTACAGAGAATCTTTCTGTATGTACATCAGTGTTGATAAATAAGAAAAAAAAGCTTAACTCAAGCAAGAATATGCCTGAGTATTATTGAGGGATAACCTTGACGAGTGCCGAAGGTTATTTACTTCACGGAATCCTTTTTAAATTTAAACATCCAACGTTTTTAGATAGTACAAAGATAATGTTTTTTTTATTTCAGTATATTTAGTACTGTTAAATGAAAGTAAAGATGATGTTTACCGAGCTAATAGATTATTCTATATGTTAAAAGCAGGAGGCATCATACAGGTATGTCTTCTTTTAGAATTTTGTTTCCGGCTTTATCAAAATAGATACAAGTCATTACATCGAAATAAACCACCCATTTTTCAACTCCTGTTTCAGCGCAGTTGGTACAAAATGTATAATAATCGGTTTTTCCTTGTTGATGATTCCTCAGGTATTTGATGAATTTATCCGTATCGACTTTATCTGAAATTGATAGTTCAGGATACTGAGGCTTGGATGATGTTTGATAATCATCTTTACCAAAATACTTGGTGTGACTGTCTTTTACCCATGTTTCAAACGAGATAACTCCCATCAGCTTTATCTCTTGAATGTATTTTGGAAAATCGGCCCCGGATTTTACCTTTTCGTGAGCTTTATTTATTTGTTCAACAGTAAACATACTATTTTTCTTTTTATAATTACTTATAAAAAAACAGTCTGGTAATGAATTTGTTCTGTATGTAAAAGACTTCGACAGATGATGTAGCTAATGATAGATATTTGTATTCAGGTAAACTTTATCGTGTTGATATAGAGTGTTTTGTTTTGTGTGAGTGATAGATTATTTATACATAATGAAGCGTGATTATATAATAATGTAATCTATCTTTGTCTTATAAAAAATATTCAATTATGCAGATTAAAGAAATTCTAGAGTCTTTTACGAAAGAACTAATCCACGTACCTAACTTAATAAGGATACGAGGAATACATTTGAAGTTATTTGGAGATTATAGACGGGGTTTTTATTGGGAAGTTTCGATTAAGGATTTTATTGAAGAGTTCCGGGCGTTTTGTCAACAGAATGAACAAAAAGAAGAAGCGTTTAAGAGGACATTGCCTTCAAGTCCCAATTTTGTAATACTGCAGAGATTGTGTGAGCAATATTATATCCATGAAGACTCTAAGAATTTCCAAAATAAAATAATTACAGAAGTTCAACAAATAATAGATGAGATACGTGATGATGCAAAAACTCAGAAAGCTCTGGAGGAATGGCTGGATGCGACTCAGAATGGTATTGTATCCAGGGTTAAAGCAGATTTTCCAGAATTGAAAGAATCTGATATTAAACTGTTCTGCTTCCTCGCTGCCGGTTTTACTTCTACTATGATATCTGTTTTCTTGAGTAAGGGGAAGAATGTCGTATATAACAGAACATCCCGCTTGAAAGCCAAAATACGTGTTAAGGGGTATAGATTATAATATTGTGTATAAACAGTAGTATAAGCTTAATTACACCTTTTTATCTAATTAGGGATTGCTGGCATAGTGCGCTGATTATTTCTTATGCGAAAAATTGCAGGTACATTTTCTTTAAAAAGTATATACTTTTTGATCAAAATGTACTGACTTTTAAAGTGAAAAGTCCTTACGATTTTCAGGGAATCATTTGAGTTGTTCTTGGTACTATGGAATATATTCATAGTGAGGAATACGAAGCGATCTAATTGTCCCTCCTTCTATTGAGTTTTCTCCATGTCGTATTACCTTATATAGAGTAGGAATAATAGAAGATCAAATCGTAGGGGTGTTGTTGCTTTTTATCTTTGAGGTCTTTCTTAATGCTTACCGGCAAACAATCCTCCGTGATTTCAGTGACGCTCAAAGATCCGGTACCCTGGTTTCAAGCATTCATCAACTTGCTGTCAAAGATATACGAATCGTTTTCAAAAGATATTGGAGTGTTTTCCCAAAGATATATGAATTATAAACCGAGGATGGTCTGAGTATATTCAACTCAATTTTATTTTTTTTGAGACAATCCATAAAGAAATCGGTTTCTCCCGGGTTTACAACGGAGGATCGTGGCATAACCTTCGTTAGTCAGTTTTCTTTTAATATATATAATGTACGCGAGGGAAAAAGGCTTTGCAAGGGGGTGTAAGTGGGGTAAAAAAAAGATTTGTAGTTAAGGTGCGGGATATCAGGGATTAAGGGAGATTGGGTGAAAATAGTTTAAAAAATAGTTTGCAAAAGGTTTGGAGTGTATGTTGTAAAGCACTACTTTTGTCCCCGCATTCAAGAGAGAACGGCACAATAAATAACAAAATGACAAAAACTTCCGAAAACATTTGGAAGATAAGAAATAAAGTTATTATCTTTGTACCCGCTTTCACTCTGAAAGTATAAACAAGAGTTCTTTGAAAGATTTACATATCAACAAAAAGTAGTACAAGAATTGAGAAGATCAGTAATGATTTTCTTGGACGTAAAGAATCAAAATTAATACCGTCAATTGTAAACTAATAAAGAAGAGGGAATTCTGAGCAAGAGATATTAAGACAAACAAATTATACAACGAAGAGTTTGATCCTGGCTCAGGATGAACGCTAGCGACAGGCTTAACACATGCAAGTCGAGGGGCAGCATAAAAGTAGCAATACTTTGGTGGCGACCGGCGCACGGGTGAGTAACGCGTATGCAACCTACCTATCAGAGGGGAATAACCCGGCGAAAGTCGGACTAATACCGCATAAAACAGGGGCACCGCATGGTGATATTTGTTAAAGAAATTCGCTGATAGATGGGCATGCGTTCCATTAGGTAGTTGGTGAGGTAACGGCTCACCAAGCCGACGATGGATAGGGGAACTGAGAGGTTGGTCCCCCACACTGGTACTGAGACACGGACCAGACTCCTACGGGAGGCAGCAGTGAGGAATATTGGTCAATGGGCGGGAGCCTGAACCAGCCAAGTCGCGTGAAGGAAGAAGGATCTATGGTTCGTAAACTTCTTTTGCAGGGGAATAAAGTGCGGGACGTGTCCTGTTTTGTATGTACCCTGAGAATAAGGATCGGCTAACTCCGTGCCAGCAGCCGCGGTAATACGGAGGATCCGAGCGTTATCCGGATTTATTGGGTTTAAAGGGTGCGTAGGTGGTTTGATAAGTCAGCGGTGAAAGTTTGCAGCTTAACTGTAAAAATGCCGTTGAAACTGTCGGACTTGAGTGTAAATGAGGTAGGCGGAATGCGTGGTGTAGCGGTGAAATGCATAGATATCACGCAGAACTCCGATTGCGAAGGCAGCTTACTAAGCTACAACTGACACTGAAGCACGAAAGCGTGGGGATCAAACAGGATTAGATACCCTGGTAGTCCACGCAGTAAACGATGATTACTAGCTGTTTGCGATACACAGTAAGCGGCACAGCGAAAGCGTTAAGTAATCCACCTGGGGAGTACGCCGGCAACGGTGAAACTCAAAGGAATTGACGGGGGCCCGCACAAGCGGAGGAACATGTGGTTTAATTCGATGATACGCGAGGAACCTTACCCGGGTTTGAACGTAGGGAGACAGGAGTGGAAACATTCTATTCAGCAATGACTGCCTACGAGGTGCTGCATGGTTGTCGTCAGCTCGTGCCGTGAGGTGTCGGCTTAAGTGCCATAACGAGCGCAACCCTTATTTCCAGTTACTAACAGGTGAAGCTGAGGACTCTGGAGAGACTGCCAGCGTAAGCTGTGAGGAAGGTGGGGATGACGTCAAATCAGCACGGCCCTTACATCCGGGGCGACACACGTGTTACAATGGTAAGGACAAAGGGCAGCTACCGGGCGACCGGATGCTAATCTCTAAACCTTATCTCAGTTCGGATCGGAGTCTGCAACTCGACTCCGTGAAGCTGGATTCGCTAGTAATCGCGCATCAGCCATGGCGCGGTGAATACGTTCCCGGGCCTTGTACACACCGCCCGTCAAGCCATGGGAGCCGGGGGTACCTGAAGTTCGTAACCGCAAGGATCGACCTAGGGTAAAACTGGTGACTGGGGCTAAGTCGTAACAAGGTAGCCGTACCGGAAGGTGCGGCTGGAACACCTCCTTTCTGGAGCCTGAGTTCCCTTTTACGGTTTGCAAGGTATTAAGGAAGGAACAATCTTTATGTTCCTTGTACTACTGCTGTTTGATATGATAAACAATATATGATCTTACAAAACTGGGAAACCAGAAGAGAAACAAGAGGCTGAAGCGCCGCCCGGATATCTACCCATAAAGGAAGATGAACAAAAGGAAAGAGCTTCAGGCAAAGGTAAGAAAGCCAGTCCTATAGCTCAGTTGGTTAGAGCGCTACACTGATAATGTAGAGGTCGGCAGTTCAACTCTGCCTGGGACTACGAACGAAAAAAGACGGGGGATTAGCTCAGCTGGCTAGAGCATCTGCCTTGCACGCAGAGGGTCAACGGTTCGAATCCGTTATTCTCCACAACAACCGGAGCCGCAAGGTAAAGGTAAGAAGATCTTTGACATGATGGACAACAAAGCAATAAAGTAACAAAAAAAGAGCAAGCTTTAAAGATATATCAATCCGACACATGCCTTATGGCAATATATGTGCACGGAAAGAGAAAGTAAGCAAGGGCAGACGGTGGATGCCTTGGCTCTCGGAGGCGAAGAAGGACGTGATAAGCTGCGATAAGCGCGGGGGATGTGCAAATAACAATTGATCCCGTGATTTCCGAATGGGGCAACCCGGCAGGTTGAAGGCCTGTCATTCCGTAAGGAAGGCAAACGTGGGGAACTGAAACATCTAAGTACCCATAGGAGAAGAAAACAAAAGTGATTCCCCAAGTAGTGGCGAGCGAACGGGGAACAGCCCAAACCTATGCTGTTGAGGCAGTATAGGGGTTGTAGGACTACGATGTGGCAAGAAATTAGTAAAGTGGAACGTTTTGGAAAGAACGGCTATATAGGGTGACAGCCCCGTACACGACTTACTGACGAAGCCTAGTAGTATCCTGAGTAGCGCGGGACACGAGAAATCCTGTGTGAAACTGCGGGGCCCATCCCGTAAGGCTAAATACTCCCGAGAGACCGATAGCGAACCAGTACTGTGAAGGAAAGGTGAAAAGAACCTCGAACAGAGGAGTGAAATAGACCCTGAAACCGTCTGCCTACAAGCGGTCGGAGCATCTATAGGATGTGACGGCGTGCCTTTTGCATAATGAACCTACGAGTTACTGTCATTGGCAAGGTTAAGGACTTCAGGTCCGGAGCCGAAGCGAAAGCGAGTCTTAATAGGGCGCTTAGTCAGTGGTAGTAGACGCGAAACCAAGTGATCTACCCTTGGTCAGGTTGAAGGTTAGGTAACACTAACTGGAGGACCGAATCGGTAAGCGTTGAAAAGCTTTCGAATGAACTGAGGGTAGGGGTGAAAGGCTAATCAAACTTGGAGATAGCTCGTACTCCCCGAAATGCATTTAGGTGCAGCCTTTGTTATTACTAGTATGAGGTAGAGCGACTGATTGGATGCGAGGGCTTCACCGCCTATCAAGTCCAGATAAACTCCGAATGCGTATTAGTTTAGACAAGGAGTGAGGGCATGGGTGCTAAGGTCCATGTCCGAGAGGAGAAGAATCCAGACCATCAGCTAAGGTCCCCAAATAACAGCTAAGTTGAATTAACGAAGTCAGATTGCAAAGACAGCTAGGATGTTGGCTTGGAAGCAGCCATTCATTTAAAGAGTGCGTAACAGCTCACTAGTCGAGGAATTTGGCGTGGATAATAATCGGGCATAAGCTGTTTACCGAAGCTATGGAATCATTTAATTATGATTGGTAGGGGAGCATTCTGCTCAGCTTAGAAGGTAAGGGGTAACCCTTGCTGGAGCGTGCAGAAAAGCAAATGTAGGTATAAGTAACGATAAAGGAGGTGAGAAACCTCCTCGCCGAAAGACTAAGGATTCCTGATCAACGTTAATCGGATCAGGGTAAGTCGGGACCTAAGGATAAGCCGAACGGCGATTCCGATGGAAGAATGGGTTAATATTCCCATACTACTTTATAGAGCGATGTGGAGACGGAGAAGTGACAGTCCTGCTGCCTGACGGAATAGGTAGTTGAAGGGTGTAGACGTTGATTGGGGTAGGCAAATCCGCCCTGAGAGTCGAACCTGATAGTATGCGGAGTGCTTGCACGAAGCAATATGGATGTAAACAGGCTCCCAAGAAAATCTGCTAAGCATAATTTATAGAGTACCCGTACCGTAAACGGACACACGTAGTTGGGTTGAGTATACTAAGGCGCTCGAGTGATTCACGGTTAAGGAACTAGGCAAAATAGTCCTGTAACTTCGGGAAAAAGGACGCCATCAGCAATGGTGGCCGCAGAGAATAGGCCCAGGCGACTGTTTAACAAAAACACATGGCTATGCAAAATAGAAATATGAGGTATATGGCCTGACACCTGCCCGGTGCTGGAAGGTTAAGAGGAGATGTCATCGCAAGAGAAGCATTGAATTGAAGCCCCAGTAAACGGCGGCCGTAACTATAACGGTCCTAAGGTAGCGAAATTCCTTGTCGGGTAAGTTCCGACCTGCACGAATGGTGTAACGATCTGGGCACTGTCTCAACCGTGAGCTCGGTGAAATTGTAGTATCGGTGAAGATGCCGATTACCCGCGATGGGACGAAAAGACCCCGTGAACCTTTACTATAGCTTTACATTGCATTTGGGTAATTAATGTGTAGGATAGGCCGGAGGCTACGAAGCGGGCACGCCAGTGTTTGTGGAGCCGACGTTGAAATACGGCCCTTTGATTATTTGAATTCTAACTCCCGGAGAGGGAGGACACTGTATGGTGGGTAGTTTGACTGGGGTGGTCGCCTCCAAAAGTGTAACGGAGGCTTCTAAAGGTACCCTCAGGCCGATTGGTAACCGGTCGTAGAGTGTAATGGCATAAGGGTGCTTGACTGGGAGACAAACAAGTCGATCAGGTAGGAAACTAGAGCATAGTGATCCGGTGGTTCCGCATGGAAGGGCCATCGCTCAAAGGATAAAAGGTACTCCGGGGATAACAGGCTGATCGCTCCCAAGAGCTCATATCGACGGAGCGGTTTGGCACCTCGATGTCGGCTCGTCACATCCTGGGGCTGGAGAAGGTCCCAAGGGTTGGGCTGTTCGCCCATTAAAGTGGCACGCGAGCTGGGTTCAGAACGTCGTGAGACAGTTCGGTCTCTATCTATCGTGGGCGTAGGAAATTTGCGAGGCTCTGACACTAGTACGAGAGGACCGTGTTGGACTGACCACTGGTTTACCGGTTGTTCCGCCAGGAGCACTGCCGGGTAGCTAAGTCGGGATTGGATAAGTGCTGAAAGCATCTAAGTACGAAGCCAGCCTCAAGATTAGATTTCCTTATAAGGGTGGTTGTAGACTACGACCTTGATAGGCTACAGGTGTAAGGGCAGTAATGTCGAAGCCGAGTAGTACTAATAGCCCGAAACTTTCATTTCCGTGAAAACGGGTTGATATATTGGATTAGTGAGCTTGAATAAGTGTTGCTATATTGCTTTGTCCAGCATGCAAACATCTTAAAGATATTAAGGTGGTTATAGCGTTGGGGTTCCACCTCTTCCCATTCCGAACAGAGAAGTTAAGCCCACCCACGCCGATGGTACTGCGTAACAGTGGGAGAGTAGGTAGCCGCCGTTTTTAGAGAAGGAGTTAGTTCGATTGAACTGACTCCTTTTTTTGTTTATATACACCTGTCGACTAATCAGACAGGTATATAGTATAATGTTAGAATATTAATCATTACTTTTGTAGCAAACTAATTATATTATGAATCGTTATTCTTTTCTGTTGTTATTCTTTTTCTTTATGTTGCCTGCAGTTGCTCAGGTTTCTGATAAGGTTGCATACAAGACCATCGAAAATATCTCTTATCGTACAAGCAATGATACTTACGCTAACGAGCGCTGCAGACTGGATTTATATTATCCGGAAGCTTCTAAAGACTTTGTAACGATTGTTTGGTTTCATGGAGGAGGTTTATCCGGAGGTAATAAATTTATTCCACAACAACTTAAGGAGGCAGGGTATGCAGTTGTAGCTGTTAATTACCGCCTATTGCCTAAAGCAACGCTAACTGATTGTATTGACGATGCAGCTGCTGCAGTTGCATGGGTTTTCAAAGAGATTGGAAAGTACGGTGGTAATCCGCATAAAATAGTTGTCTCTGGTCATTCGGCCGGAGGATATCTCACCAATATGATAGGGCTTGATAAGAAATGGCTCTCAAAATATGATATCAATGCCGATTCCATCGCAGCTCTGGTCCCTTTTAGCGGTCATGCCATCAGTCACTTTGCTTATCGCCAGTCCAAAGGGATGAAAGATACCCAACCAAGCATCGATGAGTTTGCTCCACTCTATTATGTACGTCCGGATGCGCCACCTTTGGTTATAGTTTCTGGTGACAGAGACCTTGAAATGTTAGGGCGTTATGAAGAAAATGCCTATTTCTGGAGAATGATGAAGGTTGCCGGTCATCAGAAGGTATTTCTTTATGAATTGGATGGATACGACCACGGCTCGATGGCAGATCCGGCCTTTCATATTCTAAAAAGCCACGTCAAGAAATTGTTTTAACAGATGTGCGGAAAGGGGACTGCTATAAAGTAAGCTTTATTATTTCACCATAGGATGGTAAATGCTTAAAGGCTTCGCTCATTTCGTATATTCCGGCATATACCTGTGCACAGGCCAATACTCCTCCGTGTGCAAAAACAAAGACGGTATTATCGTTGCATGAACGGATTTCGTCCAGAAATGAAGCAACGCGGTTGTATTGGTCTTTAAAAGACTCTCCTCCCGGGGTGGGTACATGCACCCAATCTTTAAACCACGCTTCCGAATGGGGGTGGCTGCTTACTTCGTCCCACGATTTCATTTCCCAGCTGCCAAAGTTAAGTTCTTTGATGCGGTCGTCTTTCCATGCATCTTCAAAACCACAATAGGTAGCCAGACGGACACAGCGGCTCAGGGGACTGGTGTATACTTTGTCGGCTGCAATCTTATTAAGCTCTTCCTTGACTGTAGCTGCTTCTGCTTCGAATGTTTCGCGTAAAGGGACATCTGTCTGTCCGTAGGAATATCCTGCGGGAACATCAACCGAGGTATGTCTTATCAGATATAGATCCATGGAATTGTAATTAATGTGTGACTGAATAAATAAGAACGATACCTATATAGAAAGATAGTTCGCAGAGGAGTGTAAGCGCTCCGCAACAATCGCCGGTGTATCCACCAATTTTCTTTTTCATGAAGGAGGTAAGTAAATACCAGCACAACAATACAGGCAACGTTGCCCAAAGATAGTGAATTTCGGGTAGCCAAACAAGGGGAAACAGACCGCAGATTGCAGAAAATAGATATTCGCCGGGAGTCATGGGGCTATACACGACCTTGGCTTTGCTATCTTCCTCTTTTCGTGCATAGGGTAGCCGGTTAATAATCATGGAGGATACCCCTTTGGCAAAAGGATCGGCAGTAAGGATGGCACAACCGGCAAGATCGAGAGGAAGAGAACTCAGTAATGTATAAAGCATTAAAAAATAGAAGACAAGCCCCACCACTCCGTAAGTCCCGATGTGTGAATCTTTCATAATGGAAAGAATCTTTTGCTTGTCGCTTCCTCCACCAAATCCGTCAAAGAAATCGGCTAGTCCGTCTTCATGAAGACATCCGGTAATCAACAACCTACTTATGATAGCCAGTAAAATGGCAACTGAAACCGGAAAAACAAGGGCGGACGAATATAGTACAGCGGCCGAAATACCAGCGGTTAGCCAACCGGTCATCGCCCAACCGCTGACTACATTTTTAAAATAGTCGCCCGGCACTGATGTAATACGCCAAAAGGGCAGGCGGGTAAAAAATATAAAGGCCGCAAGTATTCGCATATCAGAAATATTTTGTTACTGCCGCATTACTAAATGTATTCATTTCATTAATCATCCTAACAGCAGATTCAACGATTGGATAGGCACAGATGGCGCCGCTACCTTCTCCCAAACGTAATCCCAGGTTAAGAAGAGGTTTAACCTTTAAGTGATCGAGCAGCAATTTGTGACCAGCTTCATCTCCCTGGTGCCCGAAAACACAATAGTTTATAACCTCAGGATAAAGTTTGGATGCTGCAAGCACACAGTTGGTCATAATAAAACCATCTACCAGAATAATCATATTCAACTCGGCAGCCTGCAACATACCTCCTACAGCCATTATCATTTCAATACCCCCAAAGTAACGCATGACATTCATCGCATTTCTCTCCTCTTTGAAGTTATCTAGAGCTCGTTTCAATATGGTATATTTATGCATTACACCTCTCGAATCTAATCCGCTTCCAGCACCAACGCACTCAAGCAACGGAATACCAGCAAGGCAGGTCATCCACATGCTGGATGGAGATGTGTTACCTATTCCCATTTCACCGAAGCAAATAATGTTGCATCCTTCTTTGTGACATTCTTTTACGATTTCAGCTCCAATCTCAATGCATTGTTCAACTTCTAGGTCGGTAAGAGCTGATTCGTATAGGAAATTACGAGTACCTTTACGCACTTTGCGGGAGATAAGTCCGTCTATTGCCGGGAAATCATAGTCGATACCTCCATCAACTACCTTTAGAACAAAATTATGTTGACGGGCAAGGAAGTTGATGCCAGCACCCCCTCCAAGAAAATTACTGATCATCTGGCGGGTAACTTCTTTGGGCGAAAAGCTTACACCTTCATCAACGATTCCGTGATCGGCTGCAAATATAATACCGTGTGGCTTATGCAGTTCCGGATGAAGTGTTTGTTGAATCAACCCGATCTGAGTGGCGATATCTTCTAGAGTTCCCAACGATCCTTTGGGTTTGGTTAGGTCGTTTATTTTGAAAATAAGGGATTCAAGAATAGTCTGATCGGGAGTAGAGATTTGAAATGTTTTCATTTTCTGGCAATTTATTCTTTTAAAACAAGCGGAATGCCACTTGTCATCAATATTACTTTACCGGCTATACCGGCTATATGTTGATTAAACCAACCCTGCAGATCGGTAAATTTACGTTGTAGCTCGTCGGCCGAAATACCTCCCAGACCAATTTCGTTCGTAACAAAGATAAAGGTGGCGTCTTGAGACGTCAGTTTCTCAAATTCTGTTTTTAGTTGCGAAAGCGACAAGGCAACATCGGCCTTGTTGTCGAAAAAGAAATTGGTTGCCCACAAGGTAACACAGTCAACCAATACAACCCTTCCGGCAAGGTTGTGTTTGCTGAGAAATTTCTCTTCTTCCAGATTGGTCCATTCCGGTCCTCTGTCCGCCTGATGGCGTACAATCCGGGCACGGTGTTCTTCATCCCACACCCGGGATGTGGCCAGATATACAGGATTGGAAGATAAAGAAAGAGCCAGTTTCTGTGCGTAGCTGCTTTTCCCAGATCTTTGTCCTCCTGTAATGACAATTACGTTTTTGTTCATTTTTCGTTTTTACGCGGCGGCTTGTTAAATAGTTTCGTTGCTCCTAACTTGCCCTGAGCTTTTGGAGGACGTGACTCGTGCAATTTGCCAGCAGCTATTCCGGGTTTGGTATCTCTCGATTTTGCAGATGTACTCGGACTTTTAGAATCGAAGGGTTTCCCTGAGCTACGCGACGGCCTGCCTTCGCTAAATTTACCAGCTCCACTTGTTTTAGAATCTCTGAAACGAGGCGCTCCAAACTCTTTGGTTTCTTCCCTTCTGGCTGATGCACGATGTGGAGATTTAGGATCGTGAAATCTGCTGGACGAATGAATCTTATTTCCTTCTTCGCCTTCTCTTTCCGGAGAATTAGTTTTCTTTGAAGCAAAAGATGGTTTATAGCCTTCCCCTTTTTGATAAAATTTCTTGTAAGGAGGAGTCTGTATTTCTTCTTCTTCAACCTTAGGTTTGTTGGCCGGATTGTTCTTGCTTGTCTTTCTTAATGCAGCCGATTTAGGCGCAGCTGCCATTTGCTGGGCAAGGATGCTTTTGGCCCTGTGGGACAATTTATTGCTGGTAGTGCTTTGCGCATTGTTCTGTTTGCCTTTTGCCACACGAATAGCTACAGCTTTTATATTGATCGGGAAACCATCAACTAACACCTTATCTTCTTCTTGAACGATTGCTCCTAGTTTGGCGATGCTGCCGTTTATCGTTACGCGACCGCTTTCTATGAAACGATCGGCTTCTCTACGTGAGCATAATCCGGAGTCGCTTATTAATTTATTGAGTCGTTGTGTCATTTTGTATATCTGTGTTTAATGAATTAATGCAACAAAAGGATTATAAATATTCCCATTATCAATTCGGTATTGTTGTTAACCCGAATGGCACGGAGAACGTCGTCTGTATTGAAATTACGTTCATTTGTTCCGATATAAGGCTTCTCTACAACCTCACCGAAATAAACATGCGCACCGCCAAAGCGGCAATCTAAAATGGCAGCCAGTGCTGCTTCTGGATATCCGGAATTCGGACTGGTATGGCAACGGCCAAATCTGGTTATAAAATCCCGTCTGTGCCACGTTCCTGAAACCAAAAGCATCAAATAAGCTGTAATACGAGCTGGAATGTAGTTGGCCAGATCATCAATCTTAGCTGCAGCACGTCCAAAATCTCGGTATCGTTCGTTTTTATAGCCTATCATTGAATCCAGTGTATTTATCATTTTATAGGCCATCATACCCGGAAGTCCCAACAGAGAGAACCAGAACATGGGAGCGATAACTCCATCACTCAGATTTTCTGCCAATGTTTCAAGTGCGGCTGTTCTTATTTCCTGTGGCGAAAGGGCTGAAGTATCTCTGCCAACAATGCGGGATAACTGCTTCCGACCCTCTTCCGTACTCCGGTCAACTGCCTCGAAAACCATCTTTACCTCTTTAATCAGTGTGTTGCCAGCCAGACAATAAAAAACTCCGATGGCTATAAAACTGTATTCAATCCAGGGGTGAATATCCTTGGCGAACCTTAAAAAAGAGTAACAGATACCAAATATGCCGATGATGAGACCGAATGCCAGAAAAGTTCCTTTTTGTCCACGATTATCTCCTTTATTCAATTTTTTTTCGCCAGCCGAAATGACATTTCCAAACCATACAATAGGATGCGGCCAGTGAGGCGGATCACCCAGAAACCGATCGGCAAGCCATCCGGCAACAAAAGAATATGTGTGTGCTGCAAACATGAATTTAATTTTTCTTTACAAAGGTAGAATAAATCCAGGTGCAGATGTACAGAATATAATAAAAAAATATAACTTTGCAATATGCAACGATTAATGAGTCATATAGAGAGGTTATTGCTGATGCACGATTGTGTAATCATTCCAAAGGTGGGTGGTTTTGTTTTACAGAACTATCCTGCAAGCTATAATCCTGTTGATCATTCTTTTAGTCCATCCGGAAAAGAGATTGTATTTAATCCTACACTGTGCCATAACGACGGACTTCTGATTGAATCTTATATGAAACTCTATAATGCAGATTTTAGTCTGGCCCAGCGGATGCTTGAAGAAGATACGGAATGGTTAAAAGAGGCATTACGAAATAAAAATAGAATTTCTTTGGGTTCGATTGGCTCTTTTTGTGCCAACGAAGAGGGAAAAGTAATTTTTACACCTCTATCTACTTCCCGTTTCAATCTTTCTACCTATGGACTGGAGGCTTTCAGTTTCCCGACCCTCGAATCGCTTACTAACAGGATGGAAAAGGAATCCGACGGAGAAGAAAGACGCGCTAAAAGAAAAGATATTTTTTATATTCCGGTAAACACGGCTTTTTTGCGTACTGTAATTACTTCAGCTGCAGCAATAACCCTGTTGTTGCTTATTTCTACTCCGGTAAAAAAGGTAAGCCAGTCTTCTTACACAGCTAGTTTTATTCCTGCAACTGCAATCTCTTTCTCTGTTGACGCAAGTAACACGAATGAAGTTAAATCCGATGAAGTGGCTGCTGGAACGGATGTCTATAACCCTATGAATACTGGAGAAACAGACCGTTTTGAAGCAAATGGGCCGATAGAAATTAATGTCTTGGAAGCCTCAGATAAAGAAATCGCCGAAGTTGCATTGAAAGCTAAAATGGAAGTAACTCCTCCAGCTGTTTCTCAAACAGCTGGAAATATAAAATATTATCATATTGTTGTTGCAAGCCTTCCAACTATGAGTCAGGCTGATAAGTATATTTCACGTATGGACAGACATCAGTACACTCAGGCGGGAATTGTAGAACGTGATGGGAAAATCAGGGTTTACGCTGCCAGATTTACAGAAAGAGAGCAGGCCGAACAATACTTGTCCAGCCTGAGAGAGTCCGGGGCATATAAAGATGCCTGGATGTTTATTTCAAGATAATCTATTCTTTCAATTTTTCAACAAACAGATTTATAGTCTCTTCGTGTATATTGGAAGAGCTTACTTTGGTGTGTGCAATTTTCTTCACGATAAATCGTTCCATAAAGTTCATTTTTTCAAGAATAAATTCGCCACCCATAAATCCGGTAGCTTTTGCTTTACCTTGAAGCGATTTGGGGAAGGCCGTCTCCAGCTCGGTCTGCTGTTTATCCGGGTCAGGTTCCATTCCGCATACAAACAGACCCAATTGCTTTTGTGCTAATAATGTTTCATTCTCAATGCAATAGGAGGTTAGCTTCTTGTTTACAGTACCTGCGTAGACAGATCCTCCAATAATAATCCTATCGTATTGATCCAAAGACGGTTGTACTTTTTCAAGATTAATAAGCTCTGCATCTTTTTCTTCAAGCTTATCTCCAATAATCCGGGCTACCTTTTCGGTGGTTCCATGTTTGGACAGATATAAAATTGCGGTTTTCATATTTAATATGTTTATTTCTTTTTGACTCTTCCCGCTTTCCTGAGGGCTTGGTCCAAAATGTAAAGAATCTGTCCGTTTGTGCTGCGGAATTCATCCGCAGCCCACGTTTCAATCGCTTCCATCATCTCTGGATCAATGCGCAAGATAAAGCTTTTTGTTGTTGATTCTTTTTTGGACATGGTCAATTATTTCTTTTTGATCTAAAAAGTTTTTTAATGATATAAAGTGCCTGTATTGAGTACAGGTTGGGCTGCTTCGTCCGCACATAAAACAACCAGTAGATTGCTTACCATCGCAGCTTTCTTGTCTTCATCCAACGAAACCACTCCTTCTTTATCCAGCTTTTCCAAAGCCATATGTACCATGCTAACAGCTCCTTCCACAATCTTTTCACGAGCAGCAATAATGGCATCAGCCTGTTGTCTGCGAAGCATCACCCCTGCAATTTCTGAAGCATAAGCTAAATAGTTGATGCGAGCCTCCACAACTTCCATTCCGGCGATCGATAAGCGGTTGGTCAGTTCCTCTTCCAGCCGTTCATTCACCAATTTATTCCCGGAGCGGAGCGTTACCTCGTCGCCATTCTCCTGGTTGTCGTATGCATAAAGACCAGCCACACTACGAAGAGCCGAGTCACTCTGTATTTTAACAAATTTCTCGAAGTTATTCATTCTTCCCATTAGTGCTCCTCCTGCGATATTTACTGCCGAAGGATGTTGTTTGTCGGTTGAATTAATAGCGGGCATTGCCAGTGACGAAGAATCTATATCAAACATAGCTTTATAGGTATCTTTCACCCTCCACACCAACACTAATCCAATCATTACAGGATTACCCACTTTGTCATTAACCTTAATAGGAGGTACATCCAGGTTGCGGGCACGTAAGGTTATTTTCTTCTTTTCATAGAACGGATTTACCCAAAAAAAGCCATTTTCTTTTATTGTACCTTTGTATTTACCGAAGAAAACCATCACTCTTCCATCGTTTGGTTCTACTTGCATAAAACCGAACAGGCAGATAAAGAATTTAACAAGCCCCAATATTCCCAATAGAAATCCCCACCAGATATTCAGAGTGAATAACAAGACAGAACAGACCAGTAAGATAAAAAGCATAAACAGCATTAGGAAGCCTGATAATTTTAGTCCCCCGAAAGTTTTTTCATTTGATTCCATTGAATTGATTATTAGATGTTAAACAATTGATATATAAACATATTACTTATTTTGTATGATATCAATATGATATCACAAAAATACTACTAAAATGATATAAAACAAATAAATGAGTAAAAAAAATACAATGATATTCAATTGTGGTTTTTCCGGGATGCAGAGTCTCCCAAATAATTTGTATGTTTGCAGAAATAAATCCGTCTACGTTGGAGCTACAATTAGATACAAACAATACTGAATTTCAGAATGCCCTGCAACTGATTAACCATACCCGCCAATCCGTTTTTCTTACTGGAAAAGCCGGTACAGGTAAATCAACCTTCCTGAAATATATATGCAGTCACACGAAAAAAAAACATGTAGTGCTTGCACCTACTGGTATTGCCGCAATTAATGCCGGAGGGGTGACGCTTCACTCTTTCTTTAAACTCCCATTCAGGCCGATGTTGCCGGATGATCAGGATCTTAGTCTGCAGGACGGACGCATCTTCGATTTCTTTAAATACCGCAAAGAGCACAGAAAGATATTGGCAGACGTAGAGCTGATTATAATAGATGAAATATCCATGGTTCGGGTTGATACTATTGATTGTGTAGATCGTATCCTCAGGGTATTTTCGGGAAATATGCGTTTGCCATTTGGAGGGAAGCAACTTCTTTTTGTAGGGGATGTTTTTCAGCTTGAACCGGTGGTGCCATCCGACCAAAAAGAGATTTTAAGCCGTTTCTATGAAAGCAGTTTTTTCTTTTCTGCGCGGGTTTTTAAAGAGATAAATCTGGTTCCCATCGAGTTACAAAAGGTGTACAGACAGTCGGATCCGGTATTTATCAATGTATTGGATAAAATACGAAACAATGCAGCTACCAACAACGAACTGAATGTGTTAAATGCACGCTGTAATCCCTCATTTAATCCGGCAGATGATGAAATGTACATTACATTGGGTACCCGCAGGGATCAGGTCGATTATATTAATGAGAAGAAATTACGGGGACTGCCCGGAACAGAATGCATATACGAAGGAATTATTGATGGCGATTTTCCCGAATCATCTTTACCTACGCTCAAGAAGTTGGTTTTAAAAGAACATGCTCAGGTAATCTTCATAGACAATGATCCGGACCGGCGGTGGGTGAATGGTACCATTGGAGTTGTTTCCCATATTGATGAAAACGACAACCTTTATGTGTTGTTGGAAAACGGACGTGAACACATGGTAGAACCTGCTTCATGGAGAAACTATAAGTATTCTTACAATGAGAAAGAGAAACGGATCGAAGAGGAGATTGTAGGAAGTTTTATTCAGCTCCCAATCCGCTTAGCCTGGGCAATTACCGTACATAAAAGTCAGGGTCTAACCTTCAGCCGTGTGGTGGTTGACCTTACCGGAGGTGTATTTGCAGGAGGGCAGACATACGTAGCCTTGAGTAGATGTACTTCGCTGGAAGGATTGGTCCTTAAGGGAAAGATAACTCCCCGCGATGTATTTATACGTAGAGAAATTATCGAATTCAGTCGTAATTTTAACAATGAACAACTTATTGCCAAGAGTCTTCAGGAGGGAGAGGCCGACAGCCTTTACGAACAGGCAGCAAGAGCCTTCAATAAAAGGGAGATGGATGAAGCGGTAAAGGCTTTTTCGGGAGCTGTTATACGCCGGAATGAGTTGGGTAACCCCCTTGTTCAGCGACTTATCCGAAAGAAACTGAGCTGTATTATAAGTCAGCAGCAGCAATTGGCGGATCTAAAGAAACAACTTACAGAACAAAAGGAGACCCTTAAGGAGTATGCCCGCGAGTATTATTTGATGGGTAACGAATGTATAACCAAGGCAAATGATCCTCAGGCAGCTATCCGTTCGTTTGATAAAGCTCTGAAACTATATCCTGAGTATGTGGATGCCTGGGTTCGGAAAGGCATCACTTTGATGGATATGGAGGATTTATACGAAGCACAAATCTGTTTCAATCAAGCCGTAAGACTAAGTCCCCATTCATTTAAGACCCGATATAACAGAGGGAAATGCCTGCTTCAGCTAATGTGCTACGAGGAAGCTTCTGCCGATCTGGACCGTGCCGTTCGAATCAAGCACAACCATGCCGCAGCGCACGAATACCTCGCCGAAGCCTATCTGGGTATGGGCGAAAAGAAACTTGCCAAAACACATAAGGCAATTGCTGACAAGCTACGCAATAAAGAAGAAGACGAAGAGTAGCAAAAACTACCCGTTGAAGAATAAATAAAGGACAGTTTATCTGATACGTTTATTTCTGCATTATAAAAATGAGTGATTGTTTAAAAAAAATAGTATATTTGCTGTAATCACTGATTGAAAATGTATGTAAGTTTACATGCCTTGCCTGATTATTCAGGCTACCTGTAATAGTGAATGGCAAGGCAGACTCATTTATACGAATGCTATAATAATATGTAAGATGAAAAAGAGTTTAAAAATTGCTGGAATTGTTATTTTGTCTCTTTTGTTGATTCTGCTGATTCTTCCGTTTGCATTTAAAGGCAAAGTAGCCGGAATCATACAAGAACAGGCAAATAAGAACCTGCAGGCCAAGGTTGCTTTCTCAGATTTGAGTGTAAGCTTTTTTAAAAACTTCCCTAAGGTAACTGCTACAATCGAAAATCTTTCGGTAGCCGGTGTGGATGTCTTTGAAGGAGATACCTTGCTTAAAGCCGACGAGATATCGGTATCTGTAAATCTCACCAGTCTTTTTTCGGATCAAGGTGTGAATGTAAAACGCATTGAACTGATTTCGCCCAGGATACTTGCCAAAGTATTGTCCGACGGACGCGCAAACTGGGACATCACAATTCCTGATTCTACAGAGCAGGAGCAAGACGAATCATCCTTCAACTTACAGTTGGAAGATATCCAAATAGCCAACGGCTATGTTACCTATATAGACCAGCAAGGAGGTATGAAAGCCGAGTTGGCCGACTGGAACGGAAACTTTAACGGAGATGTTTCTGCCGAAAAGAGTGTTCTAAAAACCAAATCTATTATCACTTCGCTCACCTATACGATGGGAAATCTTCCTGTATTGCTTAACGCCAGACTGGAAGGCGATATGGAGATTCAGGCAGATATGAAGACCAGCACCTATACATTTCTAAACAACAAATTGAAATTAAACGATGTTGAGGCTTCTCTGGATGGATGGGTACAGATGCCCGACACAACTAAAATGGTGATGGATCTGAAGCTGAACACAGAAAAGGTGGCCTTCAAGGATCTGCTGTCACTTGTACCGGGGCTCTATGTGAAGGACTTTAAGGATATGAAAACTGCCGGCAATCTAACCATGGCAGCTTCCGTAAAGGGAACTATGGAAGGTGAGAGCTATCCGGCCTTTGATGTGAAGCTGGCTGTGGACAACGGAATGTTCCAGTATCCCTCTTTGCCTAAATCTGTTACAGATATTCAGGTTAACACCCACATCTCCAGCAAAGGAGGATCGTTAGATAACACCGTTGTCGATGTTTCAAAATTCCATTTCAATATGGGAGGCAACCCCTTCGATCTCACAGCTTATGTGGCAACGCCCATGAGTGACCCGGATGTAAAGGGAACCATGACAGGAAAACTGAATCTGGGTATGGTACGTGAAGTATATCCGTTGGAAAAAGGGACCGAACTACAGGGCGAAATCGATGCTAACATACGTGCAGCCGGACGGATGTCGTATGTGGAAAAAGGGCAGTACGATAAATTTACTGCCGATGGAACTTTGTCGGTTAAGGGAATAAACTATAAATCGACCGACATGCCCGACGTTACAGTAAAGGAGGCCCGTATGAGCTTTAGCCCTAAAGATGTAGCTCTTACCGCCTTTTCAATGATGGTGGGCAAGAACGATATTCAGGCAACGGGTAAACTTACCAATCTGTTACCCTATTTTATGAAAGACGCCGTATTGAAGGGAAATCTTGAAGTAACCTCGTCGTACCTAAATGTGAACGACTTTATGAAGGAAGACAGTACGGCTGCGTCGGCAGATTCTATTCCCATGCTGGCTTTCGAAATTCCTAAAAATCTGGATTTCAGTCTGCGGGCATCCGGAAAGGAGATTGTCTACGACAAGCTATCAATGAAGAACGTTTTGGGAAATCTTACGGTGAAAGATGGCAGAATCACTATTCAGAACCTGTCGGCAAATGCTTTGGGAGGAAAGATCGGAGTGAGCGGCTATTATGAAGCCCTGAATCCCAAAAAGCCGGAAGTGGCATTTGGCCTGGATTTGCAGACCGTATCCTTTGGCGAAACATTTAAAACACTGGATATGGCTAAATCTCTGGCTCCTATTTTCGAGAACATGCAGGGTAACTACTCCATGAAGCTGAATTTCAACTCAGCACTTACCGAACATATGGAGCCTATACTCAGTTCGCTTACCGGCGAAGGAAAGCTGAACTCAAACAGTGTAAAAGTATCGGATGTAAAGGCCTTATCGTTGTTGGCAAGCACCCTGAAGAACGATGCTTTGGCCAATCTGTCGCCCAAAGACCTGAACATTCCGTTCAGCATTGGAGACGGTAGAGTAAAAACGTCGCCTTTTACCGTCGAACTGGGAGATACCAAGCTGAATCTTTCGGGTAGTACCGGCTTGGATAAAACCATCGATTACGCCTTGAAGGTAACCCTTCCGGAAAAGCTTGCCCGTAACGGAATCACCAGTCTGGAGGGAACTATCGGAGGTACCTTCACTTCACCCAAAATAAAGCTCGACGCATCGGCTTTGGCTAAGCAGGCGGTTGCTGGACTGGCAGATAAGCTTTTGGGTAAAACCACCACCGATTCTGCCGGAGTTAAAACAACGGTTAGCGCTAAAGAAAATATCACAGCCAAGGCAGAAGAAATAAGAGCTACAGCCAAGGCTGCCGGCGATAAGTTGATTGCCGAAGCCGAAAAGCAAGGAGCTGCATTGGTTGAAAAAACCAAGAACCCTTTACTTAAAGCCGGAGCACAGGCTACAGCCAACAAACTGAAAGCCGAGGCCGAAAAGAAAGCGGCTGCCCTTAATGCCCAGGCAGAAGAGGAGATAAAGAAGCTTCAAGGCGCTGAATAGCCTGTTTCTTTACATGGAAGATACGTTTAAGACGCACATAATTCCGATTGATTTGCTTTTCGAAACGATATAATTGAGAAACAGCGAATCAATCGGAATTTTTTTGTTCTTACTATTTATTTATTTTACCTTTGCAAGCTGTTCTTAAACAGAATAGAGTGACGATTTTACTAATACCAGTTTTATAAACAACGAATATTATGGCAGAATTAAAAGAAAAACTTTTCTCAGAATTTGCCCCGGTGTCTACTGAAGAGTGGATGGCGAAGATCACGGCAGATTTGAAAGGGGCTCCGTTTGAGAAAAAGCTTGTATGGAAGACAGGCGAGGGATTTGATGTAAATCCTTTTTATCGGGCGGAAGATATCGAAGGTTTAAAGACAACAACATCACTTCCGGGTGAATTTCCTTACGTACGCGGTACTAAGAAAGACAACGACTGGAAAGTGCGCCAGAACATTGAGGTTACCTGTTTTAAGGGAGCCAACGAAAAAGCACTTGATTTATTGAATAAGGGGGTAACCTCTTTAGGCTTTGTTATTCAGAGTGAAGATGTTAATGCGGAAAACATCGCTACCTTGCTCAATGGTATTTGCCCTGAAAGCGTAGAGCTGAACTTCAAAACCTGTCACCGTAAGGCAGAACAACTCATCAACATTTTAGCAGATTACCTTAAAGCGAAGAATGCAGACCTTAAGAAATGTTACGGTTCTGTAAACTACGATCCGTTCAAGCGGATGCTTGTTAAAGGCAAGACAAATGATAACTGGGTAGCCAATGCCGTAGCCGTTTTTAACGCCGGTAAAGCCCTGCCTCGTTACAAGGTACTATCTGTAAATGCATTCTACTTCAACAATGCCGGTTCATATATCACCCAGGAACTGGGATATGCACTTGCCTGGGGTAACGAATTGCTGGCCAAGCTGGTTGAGGCCGGATGTCGTGCCGACGAAGTTGCCAAAAAAATTAAATTCAACTTTGGTGTAGGATCAAACTACTTCCTCGAAATTGCTAAATTCCGTGCTGCACGTTGGTTGTGGGCCGAAATCGTAGCAGCTTACGAACCTAAATGCCAACACGAAGATTGTCCTAACAACAAACCGGACGGTCTGTGTCGTTGCGCAGCCAAGATGCACATCCATGCACAAACTTCCGAATGGAATATGACGGTTTACGATGCTCACGTAAACTTGCTTCGTACCCAGACAGAAGCCATGTCGGCAGCATTGGCCGGAGTCGATTCAATTACGGTTCGTCCTTTCGATAAGATCTTTAAAAATCCGGATGATTTCTCAGAACGTATCGCACGTAACCAGCAATTGTTGCTGAAGGAAGAATGTCACCTCGACAAGGTGGTGGATCCTTCTGCCGGATCATACTATCTGGAAACACTTACGGTTTCTGTTGCAGATGTAGCCTGGAAGCTGTTTGTTGAAACAGAAGAAAAGGGTGGATTCTTTGCAGCAGTGATGGCCGGCGATGTTCAGAACGCTGTGAACGCCTCTTCCAATGCACGCAAGGCAGCTATTGCTACCCGTAAAGAAGTGTTGTTGGGAACCAACCAGTTCCCTAACTTTACAGAACTGGCTGCTTCTAAAATAGAAGTGAAGACCTCTGTAAGCGATCCTTGCGCATGCAACTCGGACGAAACATTGCCAAAGCTTAACTTCGAAAGAGGAGCTTCTGCATTCGAAGCTTTGAGACTGGCTACAGAAAATAGCGGAAAGACTCCTAAAGCCTTTATGCTTACCATCGGTAATCTGGCAATGCGTCTGGCCCGTTCGCAGTTCTCTTGCAACTTCTTCGGATGTGCAGGATATAAGGTGATCGACAACCTTGGATTCGAAACTGTGGAAGCAGGTGTTGAAGCAGCTGTTGCCGCCGGAGCCGAGATCGTGGTTCTTTGCTCAAGCGACGACGAGTATGCCGAATTGGCTCCTGCCGCCTTCAAAGCATTGAATGGCAGAGCAGAATTTGTAGTGGCCGGTATGCCTGCATGTATGGACGAACTGAAGGCACAGGGTATCACCCAGTACATCAATGTTCGCTCCAACGTTTTGGAAACATTAAAGGCATTCAACGCTAAATTAGGAATCGCTTAAGCAGAAACATCATGAGACCAAATTTTAAAAATATAGATTATAAGTCAGCCGGATTCGCAACAACCAATGTTGCCGAATGGGCTCAGGCAAACGGCATCGAAGCCAGCTGGAAAACTCCGGAACATATCGATGTAAAATCAGTATATACCAAAGAAGATTTGGAAGGAATGGAACATCTTAACTATGCTTCTGGTCTTCCTCCCTACCTTCGCGGTCCGTATAGCGGTATGTACGCTATGCGTCCCTGGACAATCCGTCAGTATGCCGGATTCTCTACAGCAGAAGAATCTAACGCATTTTACCGTCGTAACCTGGCTTCAGGTCAGAAAGGTTTGTCGGTTGCATTCGACCTTGCCACACACCGTGGCTACGATGCCGACCACGAACGTGTAGTAGGCGACGTAGGTAAAGCCGGGGTATCTATCTGTTCATTGGAAAACATGAAAGTATTGTTCGACGGTATACCTTTGAACAAGATGTCTGTTTCTATGACTATGAACGGAGCCGTACTTCCCGTATTGGCATTCTACATCAATGCAGGTCTTGAGCAGGGAGCCAAGCTTGAAGAGATGGCCGGAACAATCCAGAACGATATCCTGAAAGAATTCATGGTGCGTAATACCTATATCTACCCACCCGAATTCTCAATGAAGATTATTGCAGACATCTTCGAATACACATCTCAGAAGATGCCTAAATTCAACTCTATCTCCATCTCAGGATACCACATGCAGGAAGCAGGAGCAACTGCCGATATCGAAATGGCATATACATTGGCAGACGGTATGGAATACCTTCGCGCCGGTATCAATGCAGGT
The DNA here is from genome assembly GCF_013409575.1 of Macellibacteroides fermentans. Taxonomy (NCBI): domain Bacteria; kingdom Pseudomonadati; phylum Bacteroidota; class Bacteroidia; order Bacteroidales; family Porphyromonadaceae; genus Macellibacteroides; species Macellibacteroides fermentans. The sequence continues at coordinate 312,380 of NZ_JACCCY010000002.1, forward strand.
ATCGATGTAGACGCCTTTGCACCCCGCTTGTCGTTCTTCTGGGCTATCGGTGTAAACCACTTTATGGAAATCGCCAAGATGCGTGCTGCACGTATGTTGTGGGCAAAGATCGTGAAGAGCTTCGGAGCCAAGAATCCAAAGTCGCTTGCTCTACGTACACACTGTCAGACATCGGGTTGGTCGTTAACAGAGCAAGATCCATTCAACAATGTGGGCCGTACCTGTATCGAAGCCATGGCTGCCGCATTGGGACATACTCAGTCTCTGCACACCAACGCATTGGACGAGGCTATTGCCTTGCCAACCGATTTCTCTGCACGTATCGCACGTAATACACAGATCTATATCCAGGAAGAGACACAGGTATGTAAAGAAATCGACCCATGGGCCGGATCTTACTACGTTGAAACTCTTACCAACGAGTTGGTACACAAAGGCTGGGCATTGATTCAGGAAATCGAAAGCATGGGTGGTATGGCAAAAGCTATCGAAACAGGTTTACCAAAACTACGTATCGAAGAAGCTGCAGCCCGTACGCAGGCTCGTATCGACTCAAAGAATCAAACGATCGTAGGTGTTAACAAATACCGTCTCGAGAAGGAAGATCCTATCGATATTCTCGAAATCGACAATACAGCTGTACGTTTGGAGCAGATCGAACGTTTGAATGAGTTGAAAGCCAACCGCGACGAAGCTGCCGTTAAGGAAGCTTTGGAAGCCATTACAGAGTGTGCAAGAACTAAACAGGGTAACCTGCTCGAGCTTGCTGTTAAGGCAGCAGGTTTACGTGCTACTTTGGGAGAAATCTCCGATGCATGCGAAGCTGTTTCAGGACGTTATAAAGCAATTATCAGAACTATATCAGGCGTGTATTCATCAGAAACAAAGAAAGATGCCGACTTCGTAAAAGCTTGCGAACTGGCAGAAGCATTTGCTAAGAAAGAAGGTCGTCAGCCTCGTATCATGATTGCCAAGATGGGTCAGGACGGTCACGACCGTGGTGCGAAAGTGGTTGCAACCGGGTATGCCGACTGTGGATTCGACGTAGACATGGGACCATTGTTCCAGACTCCGGCCGAAGCTGCCCGTCAGGCTGTTGAAAACGACGTACACATCATGGGTGTATCTTCACTGGCTGCCGGTCACAAAACATTGGTACCGCAGGTTATTGAAGAGCTGAAGAAGCTGGGTCGCGAAGATATCATCGTTATTGCCGGTGGTGTTATTCCTGCCCAAGACTACGACTACCTTTATAAGGCCGGCGTAGCAGCAATCTTTGGTCCGGGTACGTCTGTAGCTAAAGCTGCGGTTCAGATCCTCGAAATTCTGTTGGGCGAATAATTTCGATCCAATTCTCATACAAAGGGCGCGGACCGAAAGGAGCCGCGCCTTTTTACATTTGTATACGTCCATCTTTTGTCAATCTTATTCGTTCATTCCATCAGAACCACTATCTTTGTATATAAATAAGCATTATTCCATGGAACCATCAAAAGTATATTTTACAAATTTGCGTACCAATGCATCGTGCAATCTGCTCGATAAGATGGAACGCGTGGTAAAAAGGGCCGGTATTGCCGGAATCAATTTCGAAAAACAATTTGTGGCCATAAAGATACATTTTGGCGAACCCGGTAACCTGGCTTATATTCGTCCCAATTATGCGGCCCGCATGGCAAACCTTTTACGCTCGTTCGGAGCCAGACCGTTTCTTACCGACTGTAACACGCTTTATTCAGGCAGACGGGCCAACGCGGTAGATCACCTGCGTAGTGCCATGGAAAATGGTTACAACCCCATCTCGGCACAATGCGATGTGATAATCGGCGACGGACTGAAGGGAACCGACTACCGCGAGATTGAGGTAAACGGAGCATACTGCAAAGCACCCAAGATAGGAAGCGCCATAGCCGATGCCGATATCATTGTGTCCATGACCCATTTTAAAGGACACGAACAAGCCGGATTTGGAGGCGTATTGAAAAACCTTGGTATGGGATGCGCCAGCAGAGGCGGAAAAATGGAACTACACGCAGCATCTCAGCCCCAGATAGATACCGAGCAGTGTACAGGATGTAACATCTGCGTAAAAAACTGTGCCCACGATGCAATCCATCTTAACAGCACACGCAAAGCGGAAATCGATTACGCGAAGTGTGTGGGATGCGGACAATGTGTGGCACTCTGCCAGTACGACGGTGCAGTAATGGGGGCAGGAGATACCTCCGAAAACATGAACTGCAAGATTGCCGAATATACCCAGGCAGTACTTAAAGACAAGCCCCATTTCCATGTAAGCTTTATCATGAACGTTTCTCCCGAGTGCGATTGCTGGCACACCAACGATGCAGCTGTGATACCCGACCTGGGTATAGCCGCCTCTTTCGACCCGGTGGCTTTAGACAAGGCCTGTGTGGATATGGTAACCAATGCACCAATTCTGCCCAATAACCGGTTGGCCGACAAACACCCCCACGAGCACCTCGAAGGCGAAGATAAATTTCATCACATGCACCCGGACACCAACTGGCGCGCCGGCCTCGAACATGCCGAAAAGCTGGGAATCGGTACCATGCAGTACGAATTAATCACCGTATAATCTTTAAACATCAAAACAACGTATCCAATAGCTATGAGTACCATCCATCAAGACACCATATGTGCCGTATCTACCGCCCCCGGAACAGGCGGTGTAGCCATTATCCGTGTATCCGGTCCCGATGCCATTCAGTCGGTGCATGCCATATATGCCCCCATGAAATCCGGCAAGAGTCTGCTTACCCAGAAAGCCTATACCATCACTTTCGGGAACATCGTATGCGGAGATCAGCTGGTGGACGAGGTGCTGGTATCCCTTTTCCGTGAACCCCATTCCTTTACCGGCGAAGACACGGTCGAAATTACCTGTCACGGATCGGTATTCATACAACAACAGATACTCGAACTCCTTATCAAACAAGGTTGCCGGTCGGCTTTACCCGGCGAATTCACCCAACGTGCCTTCCTGAACGGCAAGATGGACTTAAGTCAGGCCGAAGCTGTGGCCGACCTTATTGCATCCACCTCTGCGGGAACCCATAAGCTCGCTTTGAGTCAGATGCGTGGCGGATTCAGCAACGAGCTGTACAAACTTCGCACCCAGCTGCTCGACTTTGCCTCCCTTATCGAACTGGAGCTGGACTTCAGTGAAGAGGATGTGGAGTTTGCAGACCGCTCCAACCTGTATAATCTGGCCGATACAATTAAAAAAGTAATCGGCGGACTGGCCGACTCCTTTAGGGTCGGTAATGCCATAAAGAACGGTATCCCTGTGGCGATAATCGGCGAAACCAATGCCGGCAAATCCACCCTGCTCAACCTGCTGCTCAACGAAGAAAAGGCCATCGTATCCGATATTCACGGAACCACGCGCGATGTGATAGAAGATACCATCAACCTGAACGGCATCACGTTCCGGTTTATCGATACCGCCGGAATCCGCGAAACCAGCGATACGATCGAAAGTCTGGGTATCGAACGCACCTACCAGAAGATGGAACAGGCAACCCTTGTGTTGTGGGTGATCGACTTAACCAGTCCCGATGCCCTTATCGAAACCCTGGCGCACCTTATCGAACCCAAGCTGAGCGGAAAGAAGGTAATACTAGTATTCAATAAAGCCGACCTGCTCACCCCGCAGGAGGTAGCCGCCAAGCAGAGCCTGCTGGACAAAGTGCAGGCCGAAAAGATCACCATCTCGGCTAAGTTCAAGAACAATACAGACCGTCTGCAGACCAAACTGGTGGAAGCAGCCAACCTGCCCGAAGTAGGACAAAACGACGTAATCGTAACCAATATCCGTCATTACGAAGCCCTTACCCGCGCACTGGAAGCCATCCAGCGCGTAATATCCGGCATGGATAATGGCATAAGCAGCGACTTCCTGGCTCAGGACATCCGCGAATGCATGCACTACCTAGGCGAAATAACCGGACAAATCAGCAACGACGAAATATTAGGTAACATCTTCGCCAAGTTCTGTATAGGTAAATAAATAGCTTATTGTTTTATTTAAAATGATTATAATCGATTAAAAAGGCGTTCATTATGGACGCCTTTTATTTTTAGTAGAAGAATGACTAATATTTTAGCATTTAACATAGTTCTCATAACGTCAATTCTATTAATTGAGTATTTTTGTGTAGTGTAAAAGCTAATACCATCTTTTCTATAAATATACAAACGATAAAGCATGAGTCTTTCTATAGGAGTATACGAGCAGATAGTCAACAACTTAATTCGAGTCAAGCTAGATAGCATTGATACCTGCCAGTTTTTCGTAGGCACAAAGTCAATCAGTAAGATTGACGCAATCAATCTGCTCTGCAAATACCTTCAGCATCTACTGGAGATTGCTTTTGCAAACATCAATGAAGAGGAGGACTCTGACAAGTGTTCTCGATTTGTCAATGATATAATAATTAATTTGGGGCGCGACTTCAACATAGAAGATAGTCAGGAGAACCTTATTGATGCCGGAAGGTCAATCCTTACAGCAGTTGTCGACAAGACCAGATGCGATTACCCCGACATAGAGCAATACATCAAAGATATTACACCGGAGACGACACTGAGCAGAAGTGCTCTGTTCTTTGGCGGTAAAGGTCCAACAGATATGCAAAGCGAACTCAACAGGGAGATCCTATGCTCTGATGAAATCTGCTGGGTTATCTCATTTATAAAAGTCAGTGGTCTTAATCTTCTCTGGAAAAGTTTGCAGCGATTCACTTCAGAAGGCAAAAAACTGAGAATAATCACAACAACTTATACAGGTGCAACAGAATATGAAGCAATATCTAGATTAGCTTACCTGCCAAATACCGAGATTAAGATTACATATGATGGGACCCAGGACCGACTTCATGCAAAGTCATATATCTTCCTAAGGAATTCGGGTTTCCATTCAGCGTACATCGGCTCCAGCAATCTTTCTTCGTATGCACTTAAAGATGGTAAAGAATGGAATTTTAAAGCAACTCAATTCGAACTGCCACATATCATTGAGTCTGTAAGAAACTCATTTGAGAGCTACTGGAATGACGAGACCTTCGAAGATTTTATTCCAGGCATCAGCGATGAGCGTTTAAAGAAAGCTCTTGGTGCTACATGGGACGATCCGCTACTTGATTTCTCTGCCCTGGATTTAATGCGGGCAAAAGACTATCAGCAGGAGATACTTGAAAAGCTGGATGTAGAAAGAAATGTTCACGGACATTTCCGAAATCTTGTTGTTGCGGCAACAGGAACAGGCAAGACTGTTATTGCTGCTTTTGATTTCATGAGGTATAAAGAACAGCACCCAGACTGTCATTTGCTATTTATTGCCCATAGACAGGAGATTTTGAAACAGGCGATGAAAACATTCAGCATAGTTCTTGGGGACCCCAATTTCGGAGACTTATGGGATGGTGAAAACGAGCCTCAAAGCTACCAACATGTTTTTGCCAGTAAAGACACGTTGAGGAATAGACTAGACAGTCTAAATCTTTCTGCAGACTATTACCAATATGTCATTGTCGACGAGGTTCATCATATAGTTGCACCTACCTATGTGAAACTGATGACTTACTTCAAACCGGAGATTCTGCTTGGTCTTACCGCAACTCCCGAAAGAACCAATTCAGAAGAGGATATCACCGTATTCTTTGATGGACACATTTCGGCAGAAATACGCCTTCCAGCCGCTTTGAATGCTGGTCTGCTAGCCCCATTCCACTATTATGGAATACCAGATAATATTGAACTCACAGAAGTTAAATGGAGCGGTCATGGATATGATCCGTCTGAGCTGACAAAGATATATACCAGTAATGATTACCGTACAGGTCTTATTCTGAAGAAAATGCAGGAGTATATCGGGAATAATAACCTTCACAAGGTTAAGGCTCTGTGTTTCTGTGTCAATAAGGATCACGCCCGTTATATGAACGCAAAGTTCACACTTTCTGGTCTTCGTTCCGACATGCTTACCAGCGATGATTCAGACACACACCGAAATGTTGTCCAGAAACGTTTACGCTTAGGACAGATCAACTACCTATTTGTTGTAGACCTTTTCAATGAAGGTGTAGATATTCCGGAGATTGACACCATTCTGTTCTTACGCCCTACCGAAAGCTGTACTGTGTTTTTGCAGCAGTTCGGTCGTGGGCTACGTAAACATAAAAATAAGGATCATCTTACTGTTCTTGATTTTGTTGGTCATTCCAGAACAGAGTTCAATTACAAAGACAGGTTTGAAGCCCTGATAGGACGCCATTCACGTAACATCATTGAAGAAATAAAGGGCGGATTTACCAATGCTCCGTTTGGTTGTAAAATCACACTGGAAAAGAAGGCCCAGGAAGAAATACTTGCCAATATCGAAGGCTTCATCAGAAGCATGAGAAAGGACAAGATCATTCAGGAAGTAGCAACTTTCAGGAAAGCTAATCCTATAGGCTTCTCTTTATCATCTTTCTTGAATTACACCCATATTCCTCTCCACAAGATATATAATGTTATGACCTGGGGTGAATTCTGCTCAGCCGCTGGCGTCCAATCCGAGTTGTCGCCAAATGTGGCAGCCATTAAATTTGCAGTAAGTAAAAAATGGATGGCAACAGATTCCTTCAGTTACTTCAGCAAACTGATATCTTTCGTGGATTCAGGTTTTAAAGTCGAAGTATCGAGCTTCTCTGATACCGAAATGAGGTATGCTACGATGTTCTATTATGACTTGTTCGATACCGCTGGAGCATTCGATTCAATTCAGGACATGTTCGATAGTTTAGCCCAGGACAACCTGTTTATAAGCGAAGTGAAAGAAGTGCTATACATTTTAAGAGAAAGATGCTCTTCGCCAGAAAAGACTGACAATAGCATATATTCCGGTTGGAATCCGCTGAAACTTCACGGTGTCTATACAAAGGCCCAGATACAATCAGCCCTTGGCTTATCAACATTTTATAAGAAATCATCTGCTCGTGAAGGTGTTGAAAGAATCTGGGGAATCAATCTTGAAGCAATGTTTGTAGATGTGATCAAGAAACGTGAAGAGGGTTCAACAACTGATTACAAGGATTTCGCAATGGGCAAGAAACGTTTCCATTGGGAAACCCAAAGCACTGTATCCAGCACATCGCCGACAGCAGAGAATTACCGCAACAGAACGAATCACCAGCTCCTTTTTGTGCGCCAGCAATCCACCCACCCCGAAACCAAAGCCACCATGGGATATGTTTATCTTGGAGAAGTCGAACTAGTATCGATGGAGGGATCACGGCCTATTCAGATTGTTTGGGAACTCAAGTCTCCTATGTCTGAGTCCGCATACGCATTTGCATCTCAATATAAGGCGATAGGATAGCATTCAGACTGCTTTTTCTAACAAATAACAAAGGTTTAAAATGAAGATAAATGTATTAGATATTAGTTTTGAGTATAACGGAACCTCACAGACAATAAATCCGGTCATTATACAAGATAATGAAACTATGATTTTAGTTGACACAGGTTATCCTGATCAGATTGGATTACTTGAAGAATCGGCTAAACAAAATGATATTTCACTTGATAAATTAACCCATATCATTATAACACATCACGATTATGATCATGTAGGTTCATTAGCAGCGCTCAAGCGGAGGTTCCCTCCTGTCAAAATATTGGCTTCCCGGATAGAGAAAGAATACATTGAAAAGCAAAGAAAACCATTGCGGTTGGAGCAAGCAGAGAAGATATATCCTTCATTGTCGGAGGTCGACAAAGAGCAAGCCCTTATATTCCATAAAACGTTAGAAAGTGTTGAAGGTGCTGAGGTGAATGAAGTTTTAGAAAATCATCAAATATTACCTGTTGGAAATGGGATAGAGGTGGTTTTCACTCCCGGACATACAGCCGGCCATATCTCTTTGTACATCAAAGAAAATAAAACTTTTATTGCAGGCGATGCACTTGTGTTGATTGATGATAAGCTTGTTATTCCATATCCTCATTTTGCCTACGATGCAGATAAAGCTAAAGAGTCCGTAAAGCATCTATTCTCTTATGAGATTGAAGAGCTTATCTGTTATCATGGAGGCTTAATTAAGAGTAATTGGAAAGATTTACTATCATGACGCCACCTCGTATCGAACAATCCACCAAAGAGGAGCGTCTGGCATTTGTGTTAAACCAATGGAAGTGCTTGTCTAATTGTGAGATATGCGGTAAATGCAGTATGTTGAGAGGCCGTAATGAAGAGATGCTTTATGCAGATTATATCGATGGCAAGAGATCCTATATGGATATAATCCCGGATCCCCTATAAAGCTCCAATCCGTCATTACAAGGATTCAAATACACATATTCCTGTATTCTAATTTCTCTCAAGCGATTATTAAAAAGATTAGTCGGTACATTTTTGTGAAAAAGTATATACTTTGTGGATCATTTATTATGAGTTTTAAAGTTGAAAGTCCTCAACATTTTTCAGGACGGGTCATAAACTTAAAAAATAGCGAAAACAGTCGAGTAGGCCTGAGCATTTCAGCTCAAGCCTCTCACAGAACCGTGCGTGACAGTCTCCCATCACACGGCTCTTCTTATTCAGTCTGATAAGATTACCATTTCTTGTTAGCTGTTGGAGTTACTCCCCACTGCCAGTGGTAAAAGAGTTTAGACTCTTTCCGGGAGATGTTTCCCAGCCAGTAGTAAGCCCGGTAGGGTTTCCCCTTGAAGCGCTTGAACTTGGCTGTAACCCATCTGGCCAGATGTCTGTTTACTTCATCTAACAGGATTTTGAGTCGGGTGGGATAAAATTTACCATAATAGGTAATCCATCCCCAAAGCACCGGATTGATGCTTTTCGCCAGGGTTTCCAGCGATAGAAACAGTTGTTTCCTTGTTTTCCAGCTGCGCATCTTTTCACGGATGCGGTTGCAGGCCTTGTTGCTGATTGCCGGCAGAAAGCCTGTAAAGTTGATGCCATTTCTGCCTTTTGCCTTCCGGGGTCGGAAGGTGTAGCCAAGGAAATCGAAAGAGATTGTATCAAACTCTCCCTTTCTGCGGCTGTCTTTACAGTACACAATCTTTGTTTTGTCATCGTTCAACATCAGTTTACATTGAGCAAACCGTTGTTGAACAGCTACTTTCAGTGCTTCGGCCTGGGATTGGGTGGCGCAGTGACAGATGGTGTCGTCTGCATACCTTTCGAAGGGAATGTGCGGATAATACCTGCTCATCCACTTGTCGAAGGCGTAATGCAGGAACAAATTGGCCAGCACAGGTCCGATAACGGACCCTTGCGGGACCCCTTTGTCCCGGTCGATTTTACTGCCATCCTGCAGTTCGTAGGGAACTTTGAGCCACCGTTCGATGTAAAGCAGCACCCATACACAATCGGTATGAAGTCTGACTGCTTTAATCAGCAGTTCGTGGTCAATGGAATCGAAGAACTTGCTGATGTCCATATCCAATACCCAGTTGTACTTCCAGCACCGCTCGCGTGCTTTGGCGATGGCATCGTGAGCAGAGCGGTTGGGCCGGTAGGCATAAGAATCCTCGTGAAAACAGGGTTCAATCTGTGGCTCCAGCATCATCACTGCTGCCATTTGAGCAATCCTGTCTCCTACCGTAGGTATACCTAACGGACGTTTATCTCCATTGGGTTTAGGTATTTCTACCAGTTTGACCGATGGAGGGAAGTAGCTTCCCGAACTCATGCGGTTCCAGATTTTGTACAGATTGTCTTTGAGATTTTTCTCAAACTGCTCAATCGATACGCCGTCAATACCCGCACTTCCATGGTTTGCCTTGACTCGTTTGAAGGCATCCATGATTAAAAACTTAGAAATCTCATGCGACTTTGCGTCTTTCATTTGCATCCTCCTGTTTTAATAGTTGTACATTTACTACGCTTGAATAAGCTGTTCCCTTGGCTCCATTTCCATTACAGAAACTTCGTCGCTACTACGGAACAGTCCGCCCCTGCCTCCGGTCCTCGGTACGCTGGTTCTTGCAGGGCTTCTGCTTGAACTTCTCCCTTCACATCCCGGCGCAGGTTCCTGCGTTCCGTGAAAAAGCCTCTGTACAAGTCATGCTATCTTTGCACCGGATGCCACCCGGACCGTAAACAGGTTCCTTCCGGATTTATCCCGGGTCTGACAGAAAAGACCCGGTTCTGACATCGTCTAAATGGTTTTCGATGCTTCATCAATAGTTCCCTTACGGTCATCTCTTGTACAGTTACCTGACGATTTATATCGCCTTTTGGTGTATCGCTCACCACCTTGTCTCTTAAACAAAGCAGCATACACTGGTTTGTAACCATCTCCTGTAAGACGGTTACGAGGGGCCTGCCCTCATCTCTTTCACAGTTACAAACATTGCCGCCTGCAATGTTTTCACAGCACACTCTGTCATCCATCATTTTTAGGGCTTAACAGTCAGGTTGTCAGTATGTTAAAAAATGACAGATGCCTAAATCATCTATCATTTTATCTTTCATCTATCATGCCGCGAAAATCGACTTTTTTAAATGCATTAAAACTATTACTGTACTGATATACAATTGAATACAAGTGTAAAGGAAGAGCGTTTAAGACCAATCATTTCCTAATTAGGATGGTGCAAATTACATTTACTATAACAGTATTAACGTAAGCGTCTCCGCGATACCGTCTTGTAAGATTTATTAATTGTTATTAGAGTTTAGTCCACTTGTCTGGAAGTAAATCGCGATATATTTGATCGGGAGCGGTTGGACTTATGTATGCCAGTCGGTTTAGTATGTCCGTAAAGTATTCGAAGGAGTTTATATTATGAAGTTTGCAGGAGATGGATAGCGAGTAGAGCAATGCCGTTCTTTTAGCTCCGGCATGACTGCCACAAAAAAGAGAGTTTTTTCTGCTTAAAGATATGCTTCGCATACATCTTTCCACGGCATTGTTATCCAACGCATAGTCCGGACGTACAATGTAATTACACAGTGCATCGTACTCGTTGAGAGTATAATTCACGGCCTTCGAGAGGGGACTCTTGGGAAGGGTGGATGGATTGGATTGTATTTCCAACAGTTTACTTTTTAGTTCAGCCAGTATGGGTGGGGCGTACTCTTGTCTATGTTCAAGGATTTTGTCGGGCTTCCATTTCGGGTCAATCTTATGCTCCGCCTGATAAAGCCGGTTGATTATGTTGACAATTCCGATGGCTTCTTTATCGTTTGCGAGATCCAGGAACTGACGCTTGCAGTGCTGGAAGCATGCCAGCCGGATTACATCAGGATAGGTATCGGTCTCAAGTATTTTATAGTTGATCAGCCCGTCACTCTGGATGGCTCCTTTGTAATGATTGCCGATATAGTTGGTCAGAACCTCCCGGGATCGGGAGCCGTTTTCATAAAAGTACTGGACCAATTTCTTTGTATTGGCCAGCGAAGCCCAGATATACCCTTTGCGTACGCCCTTACCATCCTTGTTTTTCTCTTTGGTAAGGATGGTATGGTAACTTTCATCCATACAAAGATAGTCATCTTCAAGGATCGCTGTATGAAGAACATCATCCAGGCGGTCCATTAATCCGGCAGACTTCTTAATCAGTCCGTGGGCGGTAGCTTTGTTTAATTCAAAGCCATTTTCTGTAAAATACTTGACAATCCGCTCCACAGGCATGGAGTAAACATACCGCAGTTGAAGCATGCCGGCGATAAAGGAGGCATCATAGTTTGAGTTCTGCAGGGGAGATCTGGGGGCTTTACCCGAGTAAACCTTTTCCTGCTGTACGCAATTATATTGTCTGTATATGATTTTCTTAAAAGTAGCCTTGCTGTAGGTATACATGACGGAGTCTACAGATCCGATCACCCTGGCCTTTTCTTTGTCAAAGGCAGGGTCATCGGGATATACATGCTCGACAATGGTTTCCAGAGAGAAGTATTCTTTCCGTTTGGCATTGTTGTTTCCGCGGTCTTTGGGCAAAACAGGGGGAGCGGTTTCTGCCGGTTCTTCTTTTGCAGCATCGGGCACAAGTTTTTCCGATTTATTGGAGAGAAGCTTGCTCATTCTCCGGTTTTTCCCCTCAACCTTCTGCATGTCCCCATTCTTTTGAAGAAGGCTTTTTTCCAGCGAACGGATTGTTTCGGTTAAACTACCAACCTGGACAGAGAGGCTTTCTATTTGTTCGGATTGCCGGACGAGTTGTTCCAAATACATCTTTTCCCTTTGAGCGGAAAGTTTCAGCTGGTCTTCCTGTAGTTCAATAATCCGTTTGCTATTCATGTCATAAAGATACGGACAATACTTCGGATATCAAAGTAAATTACAATAAATAATTTAGCTATATATTTGGTATACAATATATTAAGCCTTATCTAAAACCTTATCCTGTACTTTGCCGAACGGACCGAGACGCCCTCCATTATCAAGACAAAGGTCTTCCATTTCATCTCAAACTCATTGTTTGAAGGGTTAAATCGGGGGACTTCAAAGGTGCCCCGTTCCAGCTTTTTCTGATACAAAACAAATCCACCGTCTTCCCAGTGAAGGATCTTAATTAACGACCGGTTCCTGCCAAGGAAGAGAAAAACCTCTCCCGACAAAGGATTCCGTTTCATGTCTGTCTTCACTAACTGGTATAGGGAATAGATGCCTTTGCGCATGTCCACGTAATGCGGACATAGATAATAGCTCATGGATTCTGTAAGTGCAAACATCGGATTATTGGTTAAAATAGGTTTGTATAAATTTATTCAGATCTTCCTGGCTAATCTCTTTAATGGTTATAATTACGCCATCGGGAAAAGTGATGTTGACGCCTTTAAGGAGGGTGTGTCAAAATAGGCACACCCTCGTTTTATGCACAAAGGTCGAACTTTCCCAAGCTCGGCCTTTGCTATTTCCTAGAGTTTTTGTAACTTTAGGTTTTCAAAATTCATATGACAAAGTTACATTTTCGCCCGTATATATCCAACCAAACGCTTCTTTTTCCGAGCCGGATTGATGAAGATATTGCTGAAGATGACCCTGTCCGGGTAGTCAATGCCCTGGTTGACAATCTTGACCTTAATAATATTAAGGCTCTTTATAAAGAATATGGTCGTAGTCCCTATCATCCGCAGATGATGCTCAAGGTGATTATCTACGCCTACATGAACAACGTTTATTCCTGTCGCAAGATTGAGAAGCTGCTTCTTCGCGACATCCATTATATCTGGCTTGCCGGGTATGAAAAACCAGACTTTATTACAATCAACCGTTTTCGTAATCGGGTAAAGCATGAGATTAACCAGATTTTCACCCAACTAGTGCTTCTTCTTGCCGGTAAAGGCTATGTGAGTCTGGATGTGGAATACATTGATGGGACAAAGATTGAATCCAAAGCCAACAAATATACCTTTGTCTGGCGCAAAAGCGTGGAGAAGAACCGGGACAAACTTCTCGATAAAATAAGAATCCTGCTTGAACAGATTGATGAAACGATCGCCCAGGATAAAGCAGCAGAGAATCAATCCGTGGCGTTTACTCCGGCAGCCATCTCCGATCTTGCCCGGGAGTTGAAGGAGGCGCTGGCAGAGCAACCCGCAGCCAGGACCAGGGAAGAAAAGAAAGCCCGTCGGGCAAGGGAGAAAGAGATAAAAGAGTTAGAGAAGCACGGCGATAAGCTTGCCGAATATGACCAGCATCTGCAAACACTCGGGGATCGTAACTCTTATTCCAAAAGTGATCCTTCAGCCACCTTTATGCGCATGAAAGAGGATGCGATGAACAACGGCCAGACCAAACCCGGCTACAACTTACAAATCGGGACAGAGAACCAATTCATCACCGACTTTTCCCTGTTCCCCAACCCTACAGACACATTAACCCTTATACCTTTCCTTAGCTCGTTTTCCGGACGTTACAACCGGCTTCCCGGCAAAGCCGTTGCCGACTCCGGTTATGGATCGGAGGAGAATTATCGTTTTATGGAAGAACATGATATAGAGTGTTTTGTAAAATACAACTGGTTCCACAAAGAGCAGAAGCGTTCGTTTAAGAATAATCCTTTTCTGGTGGATAATTTATATTATAATGCCAAAGATGATTACTATGTTTGCCCCATGGGGCAGCATATGACCTTTGTGGGTAAGACTCATGGAAGGACAGCTAGCGGATATATTACCGAATCACATCGCTACAGGGCAGCAAGATGCGAAGGATGCCCTCTTCGGACCGGATGCTTCAAAGCCAAGGGGAATCGCTCCATCGAAGTTAACCGCAGACTCGTGGAATATAAACGCAAAGCCCGTGAGAAGCTGATCTCGGATGAGGGACTTGAACACCGATCCAAACGACCTATAGAACCAGAAGCCGTTTTCGGACAAATGAAATACAATATGGCATACCGTCGATTCCGTCACTTCGGACTCGACAAAGTCACCATGGACTTTGCCTTCTTTGCCATAGCCTTCAACATAAAAAAGATGTGTGCAAAAGCAGCTAAAGGGATATCAAAGGGCTTTTATAACAGGAAAATTACTCTGAAAACAGCGTTTTATGAGGTGATAAGCGATCAAAATCGAATCGAAAGAAAAATCAATCCAAAATGGGCGGCTTGAAGCTTTTTTGAAAAACGAAACAAAAAAGAAAGAGGATGTGCCAATTACTTTGTTTTGACACACCCTCAAAACCGGTTTTTCTGATGCTTCCTTTATAAAGGAGAGCGGATAGAGTTGTTGTCCTTCACAAGAGGCTTGCTCAGGAGTGGAGGCAGAAGTATCGGGTAATACGGGACGAGGCTTGAGATCTGCTACTTTGATCGAATGCCTGCTCATCCAATTCTGGATACCTCCGTAGCAGACATGACGTTCTTTGCAATAGTCCCGTAAAGTCATGCTACTTAAAATACAGATTTGCCTGTACTCTTCGATTGCCAATGCATAAAGTTCGGATGCTTTCATTTGTTTCTTTTTTGAAAACAAAGGTAAAGGGGATCAAATGTGTTCACAAGATGGCATCGCGGAGACGCTTACTCTACCGGAATGAGTGCGCTCATTATTGTAATACTGCAGCCATATATCCGCATCCGTTTGAAGTTCTTCAACGGATTTGTAAATCTTCTTACGAAACGCAGTAGCATAGAACTCTTCCTGCATGGTTCTGTGGAAGCGTTCACAAATGCCGTTTGTTTGAGGACTTTTAGCTTTTGTTTTGGTGTGGTCAATATCCTCAATGGCCAGATAAAGTTGATATTCATGGTGCTCTCTTGCGCCACAGTATTCAGTTCCTCTGTCTGTAAGTATTCTCATAAGAGGAATACCATACTGGTCATACATGGGGATTACCCTGTCATTAAGCATATCTGCAGCCACCAATGCCACTTTGCGATCGTAGAGCTTAACGGTAGCCACCTTAGCATAGGTGTCGATAAAAGTCTGCTGATAAATACGACCAACACCTTTGATATTACCCACATAGTACGTATCCTGAGCACCGAGATAACCCGGATGGTAGGTTTCAATTTCTCCTTTGGATACTTTTTCTTCCTTAGCCTTCTCTAAGGCCACCACCTGTGCTTCGGTGAGCACCAAACCTTCCTGTGCTGCTTTGGCTTCAAGTGCTTTCAGTCGCTTCTTAAAGGTTTCCAGATCATTGCGAAGCCATACACAACGAACTCCTGCCGGTGATATAAATATGCCTTCTTTTTTCAACTCGTTCGATACCCGAACCTGACCAAAGGCCGGATTCTCTGTGGCAAACGAAACAACTCTTTGCTCTATTTGAAGTTCTATGCGATTCTTTACTATCGGTTTGCGACGGCTGATTTCCTGCAAACCTAACTCGCCACCTGTTTCAAATAAATCTTTGTAACGGTAAAATGTGTCGCGACTGTAACCTAAATACTTACATGCTCTTGATACATTTCCTAATTCTTCTGCTAAATTTAGCAGACCTAATTTGTTTTTGATTAACTTTGTCTCTGTATTCATTTCTGACAGTTTTTAAGGGTGAAACTTATTTTGTTTGTGATATTACAAATTTAAGTATTTTGCCCTTAACTGTCAGATTAAATCGAAACTAATTCAAATAAGGTGAGGATAGTTAAACCATAGAGGAATAGTTGCCCTTGTGTAGTTTTTTTATCCTTCTTACACGATATCCTAAATCCATGAAAATCTCACAAAACTTATCTCTACCCATTGTTTGGGGCTTCAAGGTTTCGTACAACTTCTCAACTCCACAACCCGGATGCCCACCCCTGATAATATCTGCCTGAGATATCAACTCTTTTAATTCAGAGTCGAACAACTCTTGTCGCTTTCTGCTTTGATGCACCGATTGCTTACTTATATTCAACATATTATAAAGACTATTTAAACTATAATTCAACTTTTCTTTGTTGTCTTGGAACCACCAGAGCGTTGGATGTTTGAGTTTTTTTTTATGTCCATATCATAATGCTCTTTGGCCAAATCAATCATCTTTTCTAAATAGTCAATATTCATTTCTTTTGACCTACAGCTTGTTCCAACTCTTTTATACGAGCTTCCATTTGTCTGATCTTTTCAGCGTTACTATCTTTCATCTCTACTACTTGGGCACCTTTTTTGTTATACTTAGAATACTTATAAATCCACCTATAAATAAGTGAGGTCGAAATATCGTAAATTCTCTCCATTTCTGGAACAGAATATTAACCGGATTCATAATCACGAACAATTTTCAACTTGAAATCTTCCGAAAATCTTCGATGATGTCGCACGCGTTTACCTGTTTTCAACATAATGATCTTTGTTTGAAAACGGTCAACCTATATCAGCCAATTAGCACATACAAAACACACATAATCAATATGATACCACAAACAAATGCACTAATTGTGCTAATTATTTAAACGTTAATGCGTGCTTTATGCTATTATTTGCGTGATAAGTGCAGATAATAATTATTGATATATCTCAAATTTGCAATAAAGAAATTTGAAAAATAAAATCAATAATTAAAAGCAAAAAGCTATGGCACTTTTCAACAAAATCAAACAAAAAGCATTCGGTGAATTTATTGATATTATCGAATGGACAGATGACACGAGCGATACCATGATTTGGCGTTTTCCACGTTACAATTCTGAAATCAAAAATGGAGCACAGCTCACGGTACGCGAAACGCAGGTGGCGGTGTTGGTAAACGAAGGACAATTTGCGGATGTGTTTCAGCCTGGTCGCCATGAGCTAACCACCTCCAACATGCCCATCCTCACCACCATTCGTGGTTGGAAGTATGGCTTCAATTCGCCTTTCAAGGTGGATGTATATTTTGTAAACACCAAGCAGTTTTTGAATCAGCGTTGGGGAACGGCAAACCCTATTATGATGCGCGACCCTGAATTTGGTCCCATCCGCTTGCGTGCATTTGGTTCATACAACTTCCGTGTACAGGAAGATCCCATTCCATTTATAAAAAATGTGGCAGGCACAAGTGGCGAGTTCACCACTGAAGGCATAAGCGAGCAGCTTCGCAATTTTGTGATAACCAAGTTTACCGACTATTTGGGCGAATCTAAAATAGCCGCATTAGATTTGGCAGCCAATATGAATGAGTTTTCGCAAGAACTGACCATCGGTCTCAAGGATGACTTTGCTAAATATGGTATCGAGCTGACCCGTTTTTTGGTAGAGAATATTTCGTTGCCAGAGGCTGTGGAAGAGGCATTAGACCGCCGCACAAGCATGGGCGTGATTGGCAATATGACCGCTTATACCCAGATGCAGTTTGCAGATTCGTTGAAAGATTCGGCAAACAATCCCGCCGGAGGTGGCAACCTTGCCGGCGATGCGATGGGTGCAGGTATTGGACTGGCTATGGCAGGACAAATGGCGGGGCAGATGATGAATCCTCAGGGCGAACAATCTCAAAATCCTGCTGGCTTTAATCCTCAGCAAGGTGCACCTCCTCCTATGCCGCCACAGGTAATGGTCCATGTGGCTGTGGATGGCGTGCAACAGGGGCCTTTCCCAATGGCTCAACTGCAACAAATGGTGCAACAAGGGCAACTTACCCCCGATACATTGGTTTGGACGGCAGGAATGGCGGGCTGGGCAGCAGCAAATTCAGTTCCAGCGTTATCGCAGATGTTTGGCGCGGTTCCACCGCCTTTATAATTAATTGAATGTCAGTGTTATGGCTTTTATGGGATCAGGCTGATTTCTGGTATTTGCCATAAAAGACAATGAGCCTGATAGAAATCTATTTGAGAAATAAAAAGTAACAAACTGATGTTTCGCAGTTAAAAATGAAGTTGATAATCAGAGGATAAGAGATAAAAAAAGCAGCATATTTTAGCTAATATATCATTGAAAATGATTATCTTAGCGATGGAAACCAAACCATTAAAATATGCTGCAGGACAAAGATATTAAAAAGATTCAAGAGTTGAAAGCGGACTTTACCCCCGGCAGGGTTTCCGCTGAAGATATTTTTAGCCGCTTCAAGGCGTTGAAGCTAAGCGAAGGTCTTTCTGAGTTCAAATGGTTCAAGACCCGGGGATATGATTTTAAAATGGTCCTGGCCCTGCTGGTCTCCATGGTGGTCAGTTCAGACAAGACGGTCAACTCCTATCTGAACAGCCCCACAGGTGAAGGTTCCACCATGGGCAAGGATGTGTTCTATCGCTTGAAGAACAGTTCCATCATATGCTGGCGGATGCTTATGTGGCATCTTGTGCATCGTTTTCTGACGGTGACGTCCAAAGATAGTGATGTAGATGATACCTCATCCCGTTACCTGATCTTCGATGACACCACCCTGTCTAAAACCGGGAAGCGTATAGAGAAGATCGGGAAGGTATGGGATCATGTAACCAACAGCTACGTGCTTGGATTCAAGCTGTTGGTGATGATGTACTGGGACGGTAAGTCCTCCATACCACTGGATTTCAGTCTTCACCGGGAAAAAGGAAAAAAGCAGGAACGCCCGTTTGGGATGACCAAAAAGCAGATCCGCAAGCAATACAGTTGCAAGCGTATCAAGGACTCGTACACCGCTAAACGTGTGGAAGAACTGGACACGAACAAGATTCAGATGGTCCTGCGGATGTTTTTCACGGCCATCTATCGCGGGCTTCGTGTTGATTACGTCCTGGTGGACAGCTGGTTTACTTGCGATGCGTTGATACAGGCTATCCGGAGTGTGAAGGACAAGGAAGTTCACCTGATCGGGATGTACAAGTTTGCAAAGACTAAGTTTGAGTACCAGGGTAAGAGCCTGACTCACGCCCAGATCAATAACATGCTGGGCAAACCCAGGCGCTGCCGTTCCCTGGGTTACCAGTACAAACAGGCCAGGGTGCTGTACCAAGGTGTTGAGATCTGCCTTTTCTTTAGTCGTCGGGGCAAAAATGACAAATGGAAGGTTTTGTTGACGACGGACACGAAACTGACGTTCAAGGGATTGATCGGGCATTACCAGGTAAGATGGGTTGTGGAGGTGTTCAATCGAGAATCGAAGCAATTGTTGAACCTGGGAAGATGTCAATCCAGTAACTTTGACGCCTAGGTAGCAGAAACGACCATCAGCATGATAGCCTATCTGTTATTGACACTGCGTTTCCGGTACGATAACTACGAGTCGAAAGGGGCACTTTATCGGTCAATGAACGCCGATGTGCTCAGGGAAACACTCGACAGACGGCTATGGGGGCTGTTCATCGAGTTAGTCTGCTCAGTATGCGAGGTATTGGAGATGGATGCCGATGATTTACTTGAAAAAATGTTGGCCAATCCAAAAGCAGAATCCATGATCATTGCACTGTGTTGTTCGGTGATGGTTAAGGACGATTGAGAAATTGTAAAATATAAAATGTTATAGTACAGAGATATAGATAATAATGCATTTCCCTTCTATTTCTTTGTCAATGGTTTGAGGGAAGTGCGAAACATGAGTAAATACTGGGCTTTTATTTTTAAATTTATATGAAATACAAACCTATTAAAAATTCCAACTATGAGAAAAATGATTTTTAGCACTCTCGTCTGCCTGATTTTATTCGGGGCAACTGCACAAGCACAAAAGAAAGAAAAAGTGATCCTAGATACCGATATGGTGGAGGTTTTCGATGATGGCATCACGATGATGATGCTTGCCAATGCTCCCAATATCGATCTTATTGGGGTTACCATTGTTGTTGGAAATACCTGGGTTCCTGAGGGAACTGCCTACGCCATCCGACAGTTGGAGGACATTGGAAAATCTCATATTCCTGTTGTACCGGGCATTCGCTACCCTATATTTCCAAGCCGTTTTGAAACCATTAAGAACGAGCGTATTTTGTTTGGTATTGGCGATGCTTATGTAGGTGCTGCGGGATATCCCGAGCCAAAATCGTGGGAATCGGTGTATTTGCAAAAATATGGGTCAGAATCAACTGCGAAACCTTTGGATATGAAGGCGGTCAACTTTATTATCGATGAGGTAAAGAAAAGTCCAAACGAAATAACCATCATTGCCATTGGCACATGTGTAAATCTGGCAACAGCGGTCCGTATGGCCCCCGAAATAATTCCATTGATTAAAAAAGTAATCTACATGGGAGGTTCATTCTTTAAACCCGGAAACACTACGCCCACCGCAGAATTTAACTGGTGGATGGACCCTGAGGCGGCAAAAATATGTCTGCGTTCTCCTTTCAAGGAACAGATTATTGTAGGATTGGATGCATGCGAAAAAATGCCGTTTAAAAAAGACAGGTATAAGAAAATAACTGATATCATTAAAAATCCTGACTTGAAAGCGATGATGAAGCGTAACTTCTTAAACGCACTCTACATCGACGATACAGAATATGTGCATTATATCTGGGACGTAATTGCAGGAGCTATTATGATGGACCCTACCTTAATTACAGAGGAAGTCACACGTTATGTGGATGTGAATTCGCAATTCGGTTTCTCTTACGGGCAATCGGTCGCTTTTGAACGCAATCAACCGGTGGGAACGCAGGAGGCTCGCATTGTACTTACCGTTGATAGCGACAGGCTGTGGAAAATGGTAGAAGACTATTGCAGGGAGTTTTAGTGAGTTGGAACCTGGAAGTAGGAAGTAAGAAGTAGGTAGCTTGAGGAGTCGTCCCTCGTCCCACACGTCCCTCGTCCCCAAAAAAGTAAAAAAAAACAAAAGTAAGACTGAAAAATACAAACTCAAAAAAAAGGAATTATGAAAAAAGTATTTTTAACAATGGCATGCCTGTTCATGGTCATAGCCCTAATCAGTTGCAGTGGTTCTGCACCTAAGCAATTGACTGACCGGGAAATTTTAGTGAAAATTTATGAATCTATGAACGGTTCTAACTGGAAAGGGTCCGAAGCTACGAATTGGCTTAGTGAGAAACCGATTGGGGAATGGGAAGGTGTGAAAGCCAATGATGAAGGAAGGGTGATTGCATTGCGGATTGCAGGAGACCATGTAAACGGAATTTTACCTGCTGAGATTGGAGGACTGACTGCATTGGAACAACTTTTTGTTTTTGTCAGAGAATGCGATGCTCCTAATGTTATCCCTAAAGAAATTAGGAGATTGACAAAGTTGAATAATTTGTCCCTTACGGTGCATACAAAGCCAAAAATGGATAAACCGGTATTGCCGGATCTTTCCACCCTTGTTGATTTGAAAAAATTATATCTCAAAGGATTTGGTGGAGTTATTCCTGAAAATATTTCACAATTAAGCAAATTACAGGTTTTGGGACTTCATGGATATGAAGGTAAAATTCCCGAAAGTATTTGTCAGTTAGCGGACCTAACCGAACTTTCCATTTCAATGCCCAATCAACCCGTAAATGGGTTGCCTGAATGTGTTGGCAGGCTAAGCAAGTTAACATTACTTAAGGTAGACTTCAGTATTGGATCTGTAGGTGGAAATAAAGAACCCATTGGAAAATTTCCTGAATCAATATGGGATTTGACAAATCTTGAATACCTGACTATGAATGCTTTAAGTAATTCCGGCGGCCCCATACCCGGCGACAAAGTGGCCAAAATGACCAATCTGAAAAGTGTAACTATAGTCAATTGTGGTCTTACCGGAAAGCTTCCTGTCGAATTATTTGCATCAGGTAAATTAATTGGTTTGGGTTTTTATCAAAACAAACTTACTGGAAGTATCCCGTCTGAAATAGGCACATGTCTCAATTTGGCTACACTCAGACTGAATCAAAATCAGCTCACCGGCAAGATACCTGCAGAATTAGCTAAATGTGTAAAGCTAACTGTATGCGATTTGTCGGGCAATCAGCTCTCGTCTGAACTTCCGGCAGCCCTGAAAGCACATCCTAAATTTAGCAATTTTAAATTTTAGGTGGAAATTGAACGCCAATCATTTAAAACATAACGCTATAAAACAATACTATGAAGCTATTTGTCAACGATGAGGAAGTAACGATACATAACGGAGCCAAAGTATTGGATGTAATGCGGGGCTATTACATGGCTCGCAACAAAAAACTGCCCCGGAAAATGCCAATCGTGACCGATGCCTATGGCAATAGCGTAGCTCCCGATGGCGCCCTGAGCGAAGGAAATCACTTGTACATTAAAACTAAAAAACAAACGCACAATGAAAACAATAACAACATCACAAAAGCTAATCTGCGGTATTGCTCTGCTTGGAACTACACTTTTGATAAGTTGTGGCACAAACCGCAAAGTAAAAGTAGCTGAGCTTCCCAAAGCAAAAACGATAGAAATCCTTGCCGTGAACGATATGCACGCAGCCATTGATAATTTCCCCCGGCTTGCCTTTATGGCTGACAGTTTGCGGAATATATACCCCAACTTATTGCTTATTTCGGGTGGTGATAATCAAACAGGAAACCCGGCAAACGACCAATATCCCGAAAAGGGAATACCCATCATTGAGCTGATGAACGCCGTGAAATTTGATATGTCGGCAGTGGGTAACCACGAGTTTGACTCCCGCCTTGTGGGTTTTGCAAACATCACACACAAAGCGAAGTTTGATTTCCTTAGTGCCAATATCGATCTGCCGAAAACACCCGATTTTCGCATTAAACCATATGTAATAATTAAAAGCCCAAATGGGCTGAGAACAGCCTTTGTGTCCTTTTTGGACATAAACGACAATGGAATTCCGGACACACACCCGGATAATGCAAAAGGATTTGGGTTTAAAGACCCGTTTCAAATCGCCAAAGAATATCTCTTCCTGAAAGACAGTTGCGACGTATTTGTGATGGTGAACCATCTCGGATTTGAAAACGATGTGAAATTAGCCAATCAACTGCCGGCAAATAGCGTAGATGTAATGATTGGCGGACACTCGCACACCAAAGTCGAAAAAGATCAAATCCACAATGGAATTATGATTACGCAGGCCGAACGGAAACTCAAATATGCAACGCTCATTAAGCTGAGAGTTGGTCCCGAAGGAAAGGTGGGTAGAGAAATGCAGTTGCTAACCGTGGGCAAGAAGGGGAATTCCCGTGCCGACATTCAAACAATGGTGGATGCCTACAACAACAATCCGGCATTGACCGAAACCATCGCAATAGCCGAAGACGATTTTTCAAACTACGAAGAAATAGGATTCCTGATGACCGATGCCATACGCTTTGCTTCGGGAACCGACCTTGCTTTTATCAATCCGGGTGGGGTTCGTATATCAACGCTTGCCAAAGGTCCGGTGCGTACCAAGGACGTTTATGAAATGGATCCTTTCGGCAACGAAATAGTGCTGTTTAACCTTACAGGCCACGAAATGCGCAATCTGTTTCTCAGTGCATTCCTACTCGATGACCATTTGCCCATTTATCCTTCGGGAATGACTATGCGCTATATGCTAAACCCCGATGGGAAGCTTAAAGATGTGGAACTTTTAACAACCGACGGAAAACCGTTTGATATGGACAAAACGTATTCCGTAGTCATGAACGATTATATGGCTTCGGTTTATAAATACGACCACAACGATCCCGGACAGGGACTGTTTCGTCCTTCAGCAGAAACCACCATTGAATACCTTAAAGGGCTGAAAACCATTCCAAGTTATAGAGGAGTGACAAGGGTGGAGATGGTGAAGTAGGGAGTAGGGAATAGGGAGTAGGAAGTAGGAAGAGTAGGAAGAAAAAACGAAGTATTTTTTGTAGCCGATAGGCTGGTCGATAAACAAGAATAATGTAAAAACTTTTAATAAAACAGATGACAATGAAAACAACCAAATTAATTAATGTTCTGATTTTAGCGATTGCGCTGGTCATAAGCTTCAGCGCCTGCAAGAAAGCCACTCAGGATTTTGTAGAAGAAAAGGTGCCTGCCGACAATGCTTCCATTACCGGAACACTTGCCGGTAAAATTAACCATGATGAGCTTGATATGAGCGACAAGGCATCCTGCACCTTCGATCGTTTCCCATGGACGGTTGCAAAATTTCAGGAATTGCAGGCACAGGTTTCCACCGAGCCGCAAGGCGCCGTAACCATGGTGTTGATTGCCATGGAAATATACCGCAAATACCCCGTTTTTGGCGAAAAGTGTTTGTATCTGGCAACCACTGAAAATGAACACGATCCCAACAAACCCGGGCGTATGAGCAAGGACCGGATAATGCATCGCCTCAGCGAACTGCTTCGCGGTAAAGATGAATATTATGCGCGTCCCTATCAGGTAGCCGCTTACCTGAAAGGTGCCCATCAGCAAAACGGATACATACCTGAAAAGCCCTATACCGTGGAAGTGGAGGCTATGAATTCCAATTATGAATACAACAGTAAAATGGATGCTAAATTCATTCAGTACTATGTGCTCACCGGCGGTAAAGACAGCGGCAAAGACATCATTCGTGTAATCAAACCCTGGGACAGCAAATATTTTCTAGTCGATAATTTTCCCGGACTTTATTCACAGGTAAAAGAGCTGCCCGGCAGCAAAACCTGGGACGATAACATGTTTATTAAGTAAGTGGTAATCCGTATTAACGTGAATAAATCATGCTGATAATTCATCAGTAGCAAACACCAGACTAAAAAACCTTATTAATATGAAAGCGAAATTAGCCCTACTCCTGATTGCGGCAGTTGTACTCAGTCAAAATCTATTTGCAGATTCTCCGCTGACTTCCACACCAATTAGTGAAGCTTATAAAGATTCAAAAATAGTTCAGTTAGCTTCCACAACCGAAGGAAGGTTAACGATTAAATTAATGAATTATCTGAATGAAAGTATGCATCCGGTTGAATTGAAAATAGCAGTAATCAATCAACTGGGCTGGGGTTTTAATGGTTTTAACAATGCCCACTACTTCTATGAATATTTGCAGGAGAAATATAACTTTAAAGACACAGATGAATTCCTTAATCAGGCCAGTGCTGATTTGCTGATTTCTTTGGCTTACCTGCAGGCAATGGAAAACTATTTCAATGTTGACGAGCCAATTATTTACGCACTCAAAGCAAGGTCGAAGAACAACGAAAGTTACACAATCAATATTATTTGCGCACTGATTGAGGCACAAAAAGCGATGGATTCAGATTGGAGTGAGGTTTATAACCTAACGAACAATGTTCGCCTGAATAGATCATTGAATAGAGATATGAAAGAAGAAGCGGTTAAAATAATTTTTGAATACATGGATTTGTACAAATGACTTCGGACTTAATGTTTTAACTTTTAAAACAATGAAAATAATGATGAAAAAATCGATTCTTTCTTCAACAACACTACTGTTTTCAATACTGGCAATTGCACTCTCAACAAGCTGCAACCAGGCCGCCCGCAACCAGGAAGATAATACTTCCGGTTCTTTGATGGGAAAAACAGATGCGCAGCAAATTGCTTCGGGCGATAAATGGCTGAAAAGCATCTTTCAATGCTCCGCTGAAATCGGCTACTGTCTGCCTGATGAGAAGAAAGTGTTTACCGAACGGTATCTTGAGTTTTATCACGAAAAGCTCGAAATCTATGAATACCCTGAATTTGAGGCACAAGAAGAGCAGATAGCTGCCGAAAAAGTGTTTAAAAACAAATGGAAAATGATTTATCCTTTGGGTAAGGAAGTTTGGGCCCCGTTTGGAATGGGAAACGGCATGGAAGCAGGCGATAAATTAGAAAATGTGACCATAACCCACCTTTCTGATTTGAAATTTACAGCACTTATTGACTACGGTGAAGAGAACGTTTTTTTCAATACTCTAGTGCTTATCCCGTCGGCCGATGCATTTTTGATAGACTATATTGAAACAGCGTTAATCGATGTACATCAGGGTCATATAAATCTTCCCTTTTTACAAAATCTCGCACTTGCTAAATTTCAATTGGGAGCCAATCCCGATGATGCAAAACGTTTGTTGGGTAAACCACAATCTGAGAATACAGAAACAGAACCTTTGGAAGTTTCCGGTTACATAGATGAGGATTATATTGTGACGACCACAACCATGGAGTACGAGGGCATTAAGCTACTCTATGATGACCAACGTATGATTCACGCCACCATTGACAAACCGGGAAAGCAGTTTGGATGGATTATTTGTGGCGACAAAAACTGCGACAAGGATTTTCTAATGCAAAAATTCAGGCTGACCGAAGAGGATGTTTACGACAATGACGAAGGGGATAAAGCATTGGTGATGAATTGGGAAATCTTCTCATTGGTCGTTTTATTGGATGCGGATAATCTGGTTAAAACAATAGAATTTAACGCTGGGCCTTGATGGAAAAACAAACCTGGGAAAGAAAAATTGACGGATTTATCATTAACAAATAACAAAAACAAACACATGAAAACAAAAATATATCTGCTTGCACTTCTTGCATTCCCTTGTGCCTGTATTGCTGAGAATAATGACAGCGACCGGGCTAAGAACGATTTGAACGGTAAAATTAAGTCAGTTAAAGAATCCTATTACAGAGCCGCAAATACAAAAGGAGATTTTAAATTGCGAAGTATTAATGAAAGCACATTTAATAAAGAGGGCAACAAAACAGCTTATATTCAGTACACATCTGAGGGTGATATTATTTCAAAACAGCTTTACACCTATGATGACAAAAACAACCTGATTGAAGATAATTCGTACGGTTCCTACGGAGAGCTCTCTACGAAAACGACGTATACATATGACAGCAAAGGAAACCGAGTAGAAGAAATTCTATTTGAAGATGGGTTTCCTCCTTTAAAGGAACTCTATAAATATGACGACAGCGTCAATATGATTGAAAAGAAACAATACAATCCTGAGGGTATCTGTTGGAATAAGATAGTCTATTCATATGATGAAACGGGAAAAATGGTTGAAGAGAACCGTTTAGGTCCTGATGACGCGCACATAGAGAAAAAACTGTATAAGTATGATGACAATGGTAATGTGATTGAGGTACAATCACTTTCTTCCCTGAATAGCAGCCATAATTACAAAACGCTCTCCATGTATGATAATAAAAACAACTTAATTGAATATAGCTACCTGCAAGATGGCAGCTCCGCACCCTTCAAAACAACATACAGCTACGAATTTGACGAACCAGGAAACTGGATTATGTCAACTGAATTTAAAGATGGTATTCCCCAAAATAAAACGGAAAGAGAAATTGAATATTTCGATTGAGAATAATCTTGCCTTAAACCTTGAATGACAACGGTAACAGGGATTAAAAAACGAGAAACATGAAAACCAAATATTATCTACTTGTTGTGCTCACATTGCTTTTTGCCTGTACAGGTGAAAGTCAAAAGAGCGCCAATGCCGAAACTTCTGATTCTATGAGGCAGGAAAATAAAGATGCAACAGAAGACTACGATGCATCGAAAGTAAACATTAAAGACATCTTCCTGCTGTTGCCCGATGATGCATTTCCAATAGAAGGAATCAGCCTGGCCAATCGAAAGCTGTTGCTCAACCACATTGGCGACGAAAAAGGGTATGACATTTCGCCCACGCCCATTGAAATTTGCGATGTAAAAAATGGATATCTCAATCTTACCGGAATGCAGTTTGGATGGGAAATGTGTTATTGGAATTTGAAAGATGGCCGTAAGCTGGTAGCTGTAAATAGCGGTTCGGAAACAGGGAGTGACATAAGGATATTTTTCTACCAAAACGACAAATTGACCGAAGACTACAATTATCAACTTGGTGGAAAGCAAAACTATACGTTATCTGATTTTGTGGATGTTTCGCAACTGTCGTCCGAAACCCGAAAGTATGCTGAACAACAATTTGCCAAAGGGGATTATCATCTCTACTACGAATTGCCCCGGAAAGGAACCTCTATAAAAATAGGTATGGATGTCAATGAAATGACGGAGAACCCTGAGGACTACGATGTTTTTTACGAAGCAAACAAAGATGTTATCCTGAAATGGGAAAACGAAAAATGGGTAAGATAATCGTTTGACTTGAAATTTTATGGATATGAACCGAACAATCTGTTTTTTCTTAATCCTTTTACTGTTTGCAGCATGCACAGATGGTAATAAAAGCCGAAATGCCGAACAGCAAGCAGCGGACACGGCCTTAGGCAAGGCTTACAGGCAATCTACCCTGGCTTATCTTATAGATGGAGAACTCTATTTTCACAGCTTTGACGAAAACACAAAAGTAAAATTTGCAGAAGAGCCCGAACCCATCTTAAATTTCGTGTTCGATAAGGAAGGTGAAACATTGTATTACAGCGTAGAGCGCGAAAACATGCTATGGCTTAAATCCGCAGACATCAGTAAATCGGAAATTACACCTGAATGGGTAATCAGCTGGCAACTGATAAAGGACAATGCATTCTCTCACACAGGGATGAGCCCTCTTTTTTACCATGAAGGAAAAGTTATTGTAATGCACAGGTATCATGATGATTCCCCGTATTTTGACAAGATGTGTTTTTACTATATCGACGAAAAAAACATAGCTCAATTAGCCTTAGATATTGATTTTATACGAAGCACCTGTAGTATGCTCCCAAGTGAAGAAATTGATAACTATTTTGAAGTAGCCGAAGAGCAGCTCTACTATGTACATAATAATGCAAAAGTGTGTTTAACTGACAAAATAGATTTTAAGGCAATAGAAGAAGAAAATGGAGATGATTCTTATATATCTGATACACGACATTATAGTTACTATATATTTTCACCTGATAGGTCAAAAGTTGCCTTTGTGGCTGAAATGTTGGAAAACGATTGGGTACACGGTCCCTACTGTATAGCCAATGTAGATGGTAGTAAGCAGATGGCATTAAAAGAATCAAATTTAATGGTGGATTCAAAACCAACATGGCTCAACAATAATGAGATGGTTTTCAGAAGCTTTTTGGGCGACCTCTATGTTGCAAACAACAATAAAAACAGCATCGAAAAGATAGCTGAAGGTGTAACGGATTTTAAATCGAGATAACTTAAAACAAAAAACGCAATATTATGAAACAAATCATCTGTTTATTAGCAATGCTTGTCACTTTTGCAGCCTGTACAGGTGACAATCAAAAAAACGAAAACGCTGAAAATCAAATAGCGGACACAACTTTGGCAGAAGACATTATAGATGAGCCTGCCGTTATTGCCTACACCCAGTGCCCCCTGGCATATCTGATTAATGGCGAATTGTTTTTTCACAGTTTTGACGACAACCAAAAAGTGAAATTTACAGAAGAACCCGAAGCCATCTTTAATTTTACCTTCGACCCTGAAGGTAATATCATGTATTACAGCGTGGAACGCGATAGTATGCTGTGGCTTAAATCGGCAGACATCAGCGATTTAGAGATTACCCCACAATGGCTGATGAATTGGAATCTAAAAAAGGACGACTGCACCTCAGACACATACCTTGAAACAAGCCCACTCTTTTTAAACAATGGAAAACTGATTATACGTCACAATTTTAACTGGGATTACTATGATTTTAAAACCATGGCGATTTACTCCATTGTCAATAAGAATATTACCCAAAAAGAGTATGACTATAGCTTTATTAGGAAGCTTTCAGGAGAGTTATCCTATAATAAAGCTGAACAATACTTTAAAACCATTGACGAGAACCTATACTACACACGCAATAACGTAAAAGTATGTTTGACAGACAAACTGAATTTCGAGGTACTGAGGAAGAAAGAGGATGAAGATTATTGGGTTGAAACAGAGTTCATCTCATTTACGCTTTCACCGGATGAGACAAAAATTCTTTACGGTACAATCATTGAGATGGGCGATTTAGGACACGGTCCTTATTGTATAGCCAACAAAGATGGTAGTAATCAGATGATACTAGAACAAACGGATATCGGGAGCAATAAAAATCCTGTATGGCTCAAAAACAACAGTATAATATTCACAGATTATGAAAAAAATCTGTTTGTTGCAAACAACGATGAGCTTTCCATCCAAAAAATTGCAGAAAATGTTTCGCTTTATGGAGCGAGGTAATAAAAGAGCAATGGCAGGTGGAGAACTTCTCCGCAGTCAGCCTCAACTTTCGGCCTCAATCTATTTATTATCATTATTAACATAACCAAAACAATTATGACAGCAACAGCAAAAAAATCATTCCTTTTCCGGATTTACGGAACATATGCACTCAAAGATGACCTTGGTACAATCCTTACAGGACACATTGAACACGGCAAAGTGTGTTTAAATGACCAGGTGGTGTATGCCGACAAAAGCCAGACCCCCGTTTTTGAATGCACAATTGCCGATATTTAAAGATTGCCCATGACAAGGCTCACCGAAGCCTCTGCTGAAGAAATGGGATAAAGGAGTATATCCATGCAAATTTTCGTACATTTAAGTCATGAGTTTGAAACAGGCGGCTTTATTATGAAAATTAAATGAAAGTCCTTGCCCCACAAAGTCCTTAATTCAAGCCTCCAACTATTAAAATTTAACAACCATGAGCAAACTAACGTATTTTATCATTTCCCTTGTCCTACTTACAGCGTGCAACGGCAACCCCGGGAAAACAGATACGCAGCCGGACAGCGTAAACTACAAAACTTACCACAACGATCGATACGACTACACCGTTGAATATCCCGATTTCCTTATTCCGCAAGGCGAAGCGGATAGCGGAGACGGTCAAAAATTCATTTCGGAAGATCAAAAAATCCAACTGATCGTTTATTATGAGTTCAAAGATGATCCCACTAAAGATGGTGAACCTCCTTCGGTTGAAAAGGCATACGCAGAGGATTTAGCTTTCATAACAGGAGTTCTCAGTAAAAAGCTCGAAGACAACCACTATATTATCAAATATAAGGTTGATAATATGTTGCACACTGATTATACTGTGTTTAATGATAGATATTTCACCATTCGCTTCGAATATCCCGAAGAAGAGAATGACAGGATGGAAGGCGTTATTGAACATATAATCAATTCTTTTAAATTGGAAGTGCTTGATTATAATGCAAATGCGCAAAATGGCAATGCTTCTTCCGGAGAACCAGAAGATCTGTTTCCCGCTTTTATCGAGGGCTTCCTGAACGATTGCTATTGGGGGAAAAACTTTAGCAGCCTGCTCAAGAACAATGACAAAACACTGGCTACATACATTGATTCGAAAATGGATGTAAGACGATACCACGCTCCAGGTACTGTCACAAAATTGGCGACCAGAGCTGAAAATTTTGGCTTTACTGAATATGACGACTATGATCTAAAGCCGATGCATGATGGAGAAATAATACTTGAATATATAAACGATGGCGGGTCTCCTGAAGACCTCATTTATACAAACAGCAATGTTGTCTATTATGTTGCGATAGAAAAGGTTCCTGAGCTGCTTGTTAATATGGAAACCTTTGAAACAAAACCGGTAAAAACAGCCTACCCAAATGCAAAACTCATGGCAGTCTATTTACCCGATAGATATCTTAATCCCCGCGGATTTTATTTCATCAACACACCCAATGGCTGGAAACTTGCTTTTGTGGATGATTCGTTTGGTGGGGCGTAAACTGAAAAAAGACGATTGCATAACCGACACCTATGGCGAAATAAGCCCGCTTCTTTACCATAAAGGAGAACTGCTTATGGAGCACGGCTTTGTTTGGGACTACTACGATTTTAGGAAATTTGACATATACTCCATTGCCGGAAAAGAAAAAAAATCTCTGGACAAGGAATCTGACGGACGGGTTTTAGGAAAATTCATGACGGAACTTCCTCGTAATAAAGCAGATCAGTACTTCAAAACAACAAAACAACAACTCTATTATACGCGCAACAATGTAAAAGTGTGTTTGTCTGACAAACTGGATTTTAATGTGCTAAGAAATAAAGAGAGTGAAGATTATTGGGTTGAAACAGAGTTCATCTCATTTACGCTTTCACCGGATGAGACAAAAATTCTTTACGGTACAATCATTGAGATGGGCGATTTAGGACACGGTCCTTATTGTGTAGCCAACAAAGATGGTAGTAATCAGATGATACTAGAACAAACGGATATTGGTAGTAATAAAAATCCTGTATGGCTCAAAAACAACAGTATAATATTCACAGATTATGAAAAAAATCTGTTTGTTGCAAACAACGATGAGCTTTCCATCCAAAAAATTGCAGAAAATGTTTCGCTTTATGGAGCGAGGTAATAAAAGAGCAATGGCAGGTGGAGAACTTCTCCGCAGTCAGCCTCAACTTTCGGCCTCAATCTATATATTATCATTGCAAAGGTAGTAAGACTATCTGCGGAAAGGGCTACCGAAGGTTTAGTTCAACAGCGGTTTGGCAAACGTTGTGCGTCATCCAATAAAAAAACCTTGCTAAAATGAAACACTGGACATGCTTACCTATTTTCACAATCATTGCCTGCACTAATCAGCAGCAGAAAGCTAATCGCCCTGATACTTTGGTTTCAGACCCAATAACAACTGAGACAGACAATTAATATGAACAAGAGATTTTAAATCTACATCCATCCTCTGTTCATCTTCTTGACTTTTCCGATAGAGCAAAAGCGGAATGGACTCGAAGAGATAATTTATTAAATCAATTGAATTAGGCGCATTGCCAATACGCTTAAAAGCCTTATCTTAGCGGTATTAAATATTTTGATATGGAAAAAAAAGTTTGATAGCTTAACAATTTTTGAATTCCAAACAAGATTCCCAGACGATAGGGCATGCCTGGCTTACTTATCCGAACAAAAATAGGGAGATGGCTACAGGTGCCCTAAATGTGGAAACAACAGGTTTTGCGCTGGCGAAAAGGAATTCAATCGTCAATGTACTAAATGTCGCTACATTTCATCACCTACTAGTGGCACCTTGTTTCATAAGGTTAAGTTTCCCTTGTTAAAGGCCTTCTATTTAGCATATTACGTTAGCACGAGCAAAAAAGGCATATCAAGTACCGAGTTGAGCCGAAAATTAGGACTAAGGCAAAAAACTTGCTGGTTATTCAAACAGAAAGTAATGAACGGCATGAAGAGTAGTGGTCAGTTCAAAATTTCCGGTATGGCAGAGGTAGATGAAACGGTAGTGGGTGGCCAGGAAGAAGGTGTCCGAGGCAGAAAGAACAAAAAAGAAAAAGCTGGCTCGATTTGGCAGGAGCAAAGAAAAACGGAGCGATTGCAAATTAGTGGTATTAGCTTTAGTAATCAATGCACAGGGCTTTCTAAAATACTCGAACATCTTCGAGGGAAACAAAAGCGACTCCAAATCACTGCCCGACATGATAAACAAGATACGCATGAAAACAAGTACCGAAAGACGCGCCATAGTGGTACTCGATGCGGGAATTGCCACGGAAGAAAATCGCAAACTGATAAAAGGAATCGGATTCGACTTCGTCTGCGTAAGTCCCACCAAAATAAAGGATTATCGGATACAGCCGAGAAAACCAGTTTGCCAGATTACTACTACTACAAACAAACAAACAAACAGAAAGTGAGTCTTCAAAGAATATTGTCTGACAAGCATACAGATTATATTGTGAAGGCTCGGAGTGAAGGCAAGATGCTGAAAGAGCAATCGATGAAAAATCAGTTTGAAGCAAGATTTTTACACGAAATAGAAAACACCTTTCGCTGTCTGAAAACAGACCTCGACTTACGTCCGATCTATCATAAGAATGATGATTCAACGATGGCGCACCTTCATTTGGGTTTGCTAGCCTACTGGGTTGTAAACACAATCCGATATCAACTGAAGGCAAAAGGAATCAACAGCGGATGGCAAGAGATACAAAGAAAAACCAACACCCAGAAGATTATAACAACAACCGGGCAAAACTCTTTTGAACAAACCATTCAAATAAGGTGAGGATAGTTAAACCATAGAGGAATAGTTGCCCTTGTGTAGTTTTTTTATCCTTCTTACACGATATCCTAAATCCATGAAAATCTCACAAAACTTATCTCTACCCATTGTTTGGGGCTTCAAGGTTTCGTACAACTTCTCAACTCCACAACCCGGATGCCCACCCCTGATAATATCTGCCTGAGATATCAACTCTTTTAATTCAGAGTCGAACAACTCTTGTCGCTTTCTGCTTTGATGCACCGATTGCTTACTTATATTCAACATATTATAAAGACTATTTAAACTATAATTCAACTTTTCTTTGTTGTCTTGGAACCACCAGAGCGTTGGATGTTTGAGTTTTTTTTTATGTCCATATCATAATGCTCTTTGGCCAAATCAATCATCTTTTCTAAATAATGCGAATCAGTAGTTGAAATCACTTGCTGATTCATTTAGTTAAAATGTTGTTATACAGTTTATTATTACATTAAAATATTTCTTAATCTCCCTGGAAATCAGTATCTTAGAAGAATAAAACCACTCATTTTTCTAATTATGATTCCCAAGGAGAAAGAACTTAAGCTTATAAAAATATATATGTATATCTGCGATATCTATGAGTCTTCACTGAAATTTTGTTGTCAGAGATTCAGTAATAATGCAACTCCTATCTTCACCGACCAGGAACTGCTTACTGTATACCTGTTCTGTGGAGCTTATCAACGCTACTTCAGTATCAAAGAGATACATACATTCACTAAAGAATATTTGCTTTCTTGGTTTCCTTGTCTACCTTCTTATCAGACGTTCAATTATCGATTGAACCTGTTAAGTGAGGCAATTAATGAACTCGTAAAGCATCTCATTACATCCTTTAAACCAGAAGATTGCGACAATATGACATCACTGATCGATTCCATGCCAATTGTTACCTGCAAAGGAAAGAATAAAACAGGAAAAGTGGCTACAGAAATTGCAACAAAAGGCTACTGCTCTACCAAAAATATGTACTACTTTGGTTTGAAACTCCACACGTTAGCTTTCAGAAGGAAAGGAACTATTCCATTCCCTGAGATGTTGATACTTTCATCTGCGGCAGAGAACGATTTGACGGTACTTAAAACAGAAGCAGCAGACAGCCTGACCAATAGAAGTATCTTTGCCGATAAAATCTACTCCGATTTCTCTTTTTGGGGAGAAAAACACAGGGAAATAGGTCTGGATATGCTAACTCCCGTAAAAGCTATTAAGGCTGAAGAGCCCGTAATTACTCAAAGAGAGAAAGCCCACAGAGACTTATTTTCGACGGCTGTTTCTAAAGTCAGACAACCCATAGAGTCTTTCTTCAACTGGTTGAATGAGAAAACAAATATTCAAAG
Source organism: Macellibacteroides fermentans (assembly GCF_013409575.1). Taxonomy (NCBI): domain Bacteria; kingdom Pseudomonadati; phylum Bacteroidota; class Bacteroidia; order Bacteroidales; family Porphyromonadaceae; genus Macellibacteroides; species Macellibacteroides fermentans. The sequence goes on from NZ_JACCCY010000002.1 coordinate 347,978, forward strand.
AGCGATGAAGGTCAGATCAACATCTGGACTTCTTATACATACGATGGGGAAAATAGCCATCGCATTCATTTATCTAATTGTTTAAAACAAATGAATCAATGTCAAATACTGATTCGCATAAATAGTCAATATTCATTTCTTTTGACCTACAGCTTGTTCCAACTCTTTTATACGAGCTTCCATTTGTCTGATCTTTTCAGCGTTACTATCTTTCATCTCTACTACTTGGGCACCTTTTTTGTTATACTTAGAATACTTATAAATCCACCTATAAATAAGTGAGGTCGAAATATCGTAAATTCTCTCCATTTCTGGAACAGAATATTAACCGGATTCATAATCACGAACAATTTTCAACTTGAAATCTTCCGAAAATCTTCGATGATGTCGCACGCGTTTACCTGTTTTCAACATAATGATCTTTGTTTGAAAACGGTCAACCTATATCAGCCAATTAGCACATACAAAACACACATAATCAATATGATACCACAAACAAATGCACTAATTGTGCTAATTATTTAAACGTTAATGCGTGCTTTATGCTATTATTTGCGTGATAAGTGCAGATAATAATTATTGATATATCTCAAATTTGCAATAAAGAAATTTGAAAAATAAAATCAATAATGCGAATCAGTAGTTGAAATCACTTGCTGATTCATTTAGTTAAAATGTTGTTATACAGTTTATTATTACATTAAAATATTTCTTAATCTCCCTGGAAATCAGTATCTTAGAAGAATAAAACCACTCATTTTTCTAATTATGATTCCCAAGGAGAAAGAACTTAAGCTTATAAAAATATATATGTATATCTGCGATATCTATGAGTCTTCACTGAAATTTTGTTGTCAGAGATTCAGTAATAATGCAACTCCTATCTTCACCGACCAGGAACTGCTTACTGTATACCTGTTCTGTGGAGCTTATCAACGCTACTTCAGTATCAAAGAGATACATACATTCACTAAAGAATATTTGCTTTCTTGGTTTCCTTGTCTACCTTCTTATCAGACGTTCAATTATCGATTGAACCTGTTAAGTGAGGCAATTAATGAACTCGTAAAGCATCTCATTACATCGTTTAAACCAGAAGATTGCGACAATATGACATCACTGATCGATTCCATGCCAATTGTTACCTGCAAAGGAAAGAATAAAACAGGAAAAGTGGCTACAGAAATTGCAACAAAAGGCTACTGCTCTACCAAAAATATGTACTACTTTGGTTTGAAACTCCACACGTTAGCTTTCAGAAGGAAAGGAACTATTCCATTCCCTGAGATGTTGATACTTTCATCTGCGGCAGAGAACGATTTGACGGTACTTAAAACAGAAGCAGCAGACAGCCTGACCAATAGAAGTATCTTTGCCGATAAAATCTACTCCGATTTCTCTTTTTGGGGAGAAAAACACAGGGAAATAGGTCTGGATATGCTAACTCCCGTAAAAGCTATTAAGGCTGAAGAGCCCGTAATTACTCAAAGAGAGAAAGCCCACAGAGACTTATTTTCGACGGCTGTTTCTAAAGTCAGACAACCCATAGAGTCTTTCTTCAACTGGTTGAATGAGAAAACAAATATTCAAAGAGCGATGAAGGTCAGATCAACATCTGGACTTCTTATACATACGATGGGGAAAATAGCCATCGCATTCATTTATCTAATTGTTTAAAACAAATGAATCAATGTCAAATACTGATTCGCATCAATAATTAAAAGCAAAAAGCTATGGCACTTTTCAACAAAATCAAACAAAAAGCATTCGGTGAATTTATTGATATTATCGAATGGACAGATGACACGAGCGATACCATGATTTGGCGTTTTCCACGTTACAATTCTGAAATCAAAAATGGAGCACAGCTCACGGTACGCGAAACGCAGGTGGCGGTGTTGGTAAACGAAGGACAATTTGCGGATGTGTTTCAGCCTGGTCGCCATGAGCTAACCACCTCCAACATGCCCATCCTCACCACCATTCGTGGTTGGAAGTATGGCTTCAATTCGCCTTTCAAGGTGGATGTATATTTTGTAAACACCAAGCAGTTTTTGAATCAGCGTTGGGGAACGGCAAACCCTATTATGATGCGCGACCCTGAATTTGGTCCCATCCGCTTGCGTGCATTTGGTTCATACAACTTCCGTGTACAGGAAGATCCCATTCCATTTATAAAAAATGTGGCAGGCACAAGTGGCGAGTTCACCACTGAAGGCATAAGCGAGCAGCTTCGCAATTTTGTGATAACCAAGTTTACCGATTATTTGGGCGAATCTAAAATAGCCGCATTAGATTTGGCAGCCAATATGAATGAGTTTTCGCAAGAACTGACCATCGGTCTCAAGGATGACTTTGCTGAATATGGTATCGAGCTGACCCGTTTTTTGGTAGAGAATATTTCGTTGCCAGAGGCTGTGGAAGAGGCATTAGACCGACGCACAAGCATGGGCGTGATTGGCAATATGACCGCTTATACCCAGATGCAGTTTGCAGATTCGTTGAAAGATTCGGCAAACAATCCCGCCGGAGGTGGCAACCTTGCCGGCGATGCGATGGGTGCAGGTATTGGACTGGCTATGGCAGGACAAATGGCGGGGCAGATGATGAATCCACAAGCAGGACAGTTTCACGGAGGGCAACAGCCACCTCAACAGGCTGCACCTACTCCACCCCCAATGCCGCAACAAACGACGTATCACGTGGCAGTGGGCGGCGTGCAGCAAGGTCCGTTCCCTGTATCGCAACTTCAGCAAATGATTCAGCAAGAACAGCTTACCCGCGACACCTTGGTGTGGACAGCCGGAATGCCGGCATGGGCTGCGGCAAACTCGGTGCAGGAACTATCGCAACTATTTGGTGCGGTGCCGCCACCATTGTAAATTAAAAAGAAACCACAAAGTGTTGCTCTGACTATTTCGAAGAGAACACTAAAGAAATTACAAAACAAACATAACAAACAAATAAAAATGAAATCAACAACTTACAAAGCAATAATGGCTATAGCATTCCTACTTGCATTCAGCTTTACAATTGATGCACAAATCAACGTTAAAAAATTAGGCAGTCAGATAAAAAGGTCTGCCGAACAGCAGGTTGAACAAAAAGTAAAAGAAAAAGCAGCACGTGAAACCCGCGAAGCATTAGATCGAGGCGAAAAGAAACTCGATCAAGGCATATCAAATGCCACTTCAGGAGAAGCGTCCTCAGGCAATAAGGCTGTTAGTCAGGAAGAAATTCCTAAAGGATCAAAAACCATTTACGTGTCCTCAAACAATGGTAGCAACCGCAATGACGGCAGTCAATCATCGCCACTCAAAGACTTGCAAAAAGCCATTGATGAAGCCCCAGAAGGAGCCCTTATTTGCCTTGCCGAAGGCAATTATCTCGGTTATTTGGATCAGGGATGGGTGAAGGTGAATAAGTATGTTTCTATCGTAGGAGGCTATTCTAATGATTTTTCGCAACGCGACCCTATAAAGTTTCGTACTACAATGCAACCAGGACCAGCTCAGATAATGACTTCGGGCAATCAAGGGGTGATGGATATTCGTGTAGTCGGTAAACGGAATGGTGTAGTGTTAGTAGATGGTATCATTTTCGACCGCGGACAAATCAATGCTTATTTAGCTCCGATTTATGACAATCCGGTAGCCGCTGCTCCTGAGGGATGCGAAACAGGACGTATCCTGGTTGTTGGCGAATCGGTAGCGAGCGTGCCTACTATGAAACCCGAGGGTATGAAAAGCGCATTTCAGCTTATCAGCGGTGAGATGGAGGGAAATTTAACCGTCCGCAACTGTGTGTTTCTCAACGGATATCACTTCGCCATACAGATGGCCTGTAAAGGCGGACATTTTGATATTTACAACAATGTGTTTGTAGCAAACCGAATGGCTGCCTGTGAGGTACGTGGTGGATTAGCACAACCTAATACATCATCCATTGCATTTCACAATAATACTGTACTGTTTACATGGTGCCGCACCAAACTCATGGAAGATATGGGATATGGATTCCGCTATATGACAGGTATTGACGCCGATGTGTATAACAATATAATCGGCTGTTCCAATTATGGCGGTCTGGATCGCGCTTATGTGGATGCTGATAAATCCAAAGAAGCCAAACGGGTAACCTCGGCGTGGAACAACTTGTTTTTTGGAAACCGCAATGGCGATATGGTGCTACCATCTGGTGGCGGCGGATGGACATTTGTTTTAGCAAAGAATTTTGAGGACGTAAACCAATTGCATAAATATGAAAATAATCGTGAGATGAACGAAGCAGAGGTAAATGCCATCAGCAAAAAGATAGATGTGCCTTATTTGAAAGGATTTATAGGAATAACCGGCTCACAAACCTCTTCTTTTAATCCCAATTCATCAGTAAATCAGTTTCGTTCGGCATTGGGAATGAATATGCAAGGCACTGAAACTATACGTGTTTCCATGTATGGCAATCGTTATCCATACGAAAAGACATTTGAGCTTTTCGGAGCCGTCGATGGATATGGGGCACAGATGATTAAGTAGGGAGTTGGAAGTTGGAAGTGAGAAGCAAACCCGTAAAGCGGTTTAAAGTCACTTTACCGAATGTCCACTAATATTAACATAAAAAAAACAAAGATGAAAACAAAATCAATTTTTCTGGTGCTGCTCATCGTGGTATTTTGTATGCCTGTGCAAGCACAAATCAACGTTAAAAAATTAGGCAGTCAGATAAAAAGGTCTGCCGAACAGCAGGTTGAACAAAAAGTAAAAGAAAAAGCAGCGCGTGAAACCCGCAAAGCCCTAGACAAAGGCGAAAAGAAAATGGACCAGGGCGTTTCCAATGCTACTTCGGGCGGAAGCTCTACAGACAAGAAAGGAGTCGCAGACGATTCCCAAAAGAAATATAATCCGGGTGTCGAAGCTCCTGCTGTTGACCCAAGGGCTTCTGACGGAAACTCTAAAGACAACAAAGGAGTTGAAACCAACAACAAAGAGAAATACACCCCGAGTGCCCAAGCACTTGCTGCCGACCCAAAGGCTTCTGACCAGACTGTAGAACCCGGCTTTACAAAATCGATAAGTGAAATACACGCAGCTTATGAGCAGCTCGACCCAAAAGTATTTACTTATCAACCCTACTATGAATATAAGGACTTTTACAATGTTCATGATAAATCTACTGAAGATTTTCGTGTAAGAGAATTTAACTCCCTAATAGCTAATATCGCAAGCTTAGGACCTTTAAATTACTATCCTGTGAACTATTTAAAGATAAAAACACCTGATGGTAATTTATTGGTAACCATGGATGAACTTTTCAGAAATGCCTGGACAGCTCAGTTTGTTGCCGATCCAATGAGTTCTGAAGCATTTGATAAGTTTACAAAAGCACTTATGTTTGGAAATCAGATATTTGAGGCAAAAATATATTACGAAATGGACAATCCGGATAAAGGAGTTGTACATGCAAAAACGGGTGAATTATTAATTGCACCTTCACGTAGCATTTACGAAAGTCGTCAGGATAGACGGGAAGAAGCAGGGCTATCCTTAGCGCGTAATGTAGTATCGATGGATTATGTTCGTACTTACCTAAAAGATCTGTTTAAACAGTTTAACACAGAAACTGATGCAGTGGTGAAGTATAAATTGTACTGGCAAATTGATGCTGTTATGCTTGATATCTTTAGAAAACATAAAGATTATAATTCTTCTGATGTTGCCAATCGTCAAATTGAAGCATCCTATAGCGCCATGGAATCTCAACGTATGGATGTTGAATCAGATGCACGCTTGAGTAATGCCAAACCCGTTGAAATGCCTAAGGGGGTGAGTATAGATGCAGCCACCTCAGCAAAAGTAAATGGTATGGCGAAAGAAATGCTTGGGGCTGAATATGTAAAAACTATATTTTTAAGTAGCAAATGGTCAGAGTTTCAGGAAGACAAATATCCTTATCGGGTGATGCATTTAAGTTTACCAGCAGCAGTTATTGTGAAAAGAGCTGATAAATATTTAATGAATTACTATGACATTACCAAAAGCCCTAATGGAGGTGAGTGGAATATGATGGTAAAAATGGGCTCAAGTTTTCAGCCCGTAAATTACAAATAGTGACCATATGTTTCATACCACAAACCGTGAGTAATGAAAAAAACAATTTAAAGTTAATCAAAATGAAAAAAACAATTCTCTTTACATTCATCGTTGCAGGATTAATCCTTGGCGGATGCAGCAGCAGCAATTCACAGCCTAAATTGAAAGACATGAGCGAAATTGAAAAATTAACCAAAGAACAATTTGCCGAGGAAACAGCAGCAATCAATGTGCATGTAGTCCAGGAAATGGGAAAACTGCTTGACAAACACAGCAAAATAGATGCAAATTTCGAAAAAGACATCGATGCATTGCATAAAAGCTCGGTGAGGCAGATGGTTGAGTATGGTAAAGTACTTGATAAGAAAGATGAAAAAACACGAGTAGACTATGTAATGGCCAGTTTAACCGCCTCATGGGATGCGATGGATAAATTGGGCACCGAGGTTACAGAAGGTTTTGAGGCAAAGTTTGACGCAAGACTCCCTGAACTTGAAGCCTATGGTGTCAATAACTTAGAGCGAAAATTTGACGATTTGTTTGCTATCATGAACTTTCTGGATTTCGAAAGAATAAAAGAGGAGCGCCCCGAAAGTGCAAAGGAATTTGGGATAAAATAATACAGAGATGATATAATGCAGGGACGCAAATTTTTACGTCTCTGCATTATCAAGCATTCAAAAATCAAGAAATCATGAACGAAACCATGACTGAAACAAAACAACCTATAACCGATGCTTTGCAGACAAAATGCAAAGCGTGTGGTGGCATAATGCAGTACTCACCTGCCGATGAAGATTTGAAATGCGTTTATTGTGGATACATCTCAGGATTGGATCTTACAGCAGCCGAAATAAAGGAAAACGATTTCAACCATTGGAAAGACCGTGCCGAAGAAAATAGTGAAGGACAAACAGTAGAAGTTACCGAAATAAAGTGCCGGCAATGTGGCGCCAATACTACATTGGCTCCCAATATTTCGGCAGCAAAATGCGTGTTTTGTTCTACGCCTCTTATATTAAACGAAGCATCCATAAAGCGTTTTTGGCAACCGGAATATCTGCTTCCGTTTAAAATAACGGAAAAAGAAAGCGGTGCCAACTTCACAAAATGGCTGGGAAAGAAATGGTTTCTGCCATCGGAGCTAAAAAAAGGAGGAGTGGACAATGAGATGTTCAAAGGTGTATATCTACCATTTTGGACGTATGATGCTGAGACTTATACTGAATATAGAGGGGAACGTGGCGAAGACCGTACTGAAACTTCTCGCAACAACAAAGGAGAAGAAGTTCGTCGCACTGTTACAGATTGGTATCCTGCGCGGGGAGATGTATCAGTATCTTTTGATGATGTAGTAGTTCCCGCGGCAAAAACACTTCCACCCAAAATTATGAACCAGCTAACCAACTGGGACATGACGAACTGTGTGGCCTATCGGCAGGAGTTTATGGCGGGGTTTATCACCGAAATTTATCAAATTGATTTCAGAGAAGGAGTGAATAGAGCCAAAGAGAAAATGGATAATGTGATTGATAGTACTATCCGCTCTGACATTGGAGGCAACAAACAAAAGGTTAGCAGTAAAAACACACAATACAACGACTTGATGTTCAAACTGCTACTGTTGCCGGTCTGGATCAGTGCCTTTAAATTCAACGGTAAACTCTATCAATTTGTTGTCAACGGACGCACAGGGCAGGTTATTGGTGAATATCCAAAAGATAAAACCAAGATTATATTGTTGATAGCTGCAATAATAGCTGTTATATCAGTTTTAATAATGCTTTTAAAATAATTGTGTAGAAAGGTTTTAGGGAGCAGAAATAGGAATATTAAACAATAGTGATTTTCATGGTTTTCATCATCTTAATTTCTATAACTCTGCTTCCAACCTTCTCTATTTGTGATTGATTATTGCTAACTGCCGATGGCTAAAACTATTCAAATGGGAAAAAGATATTTCATATGGTTCTTATTCTTCTTATCAATGCTAATTATTATTCCATTCTTTTGGAGCACCAATAACAAGCTAATTAAGAAAGAAGAAAATATTATGATGGCTTGGGCGCAAGTAGAAAATCAATATCAGAGGCGTTCGGACCTGATTTTGAACCTAGCAGAAACAGTGAAAGGTTACTCTACCCATGAACAAGATGCCTTTGGGTAAATAATTGAGGCAAGAGCAAATGCTACAAAAACAAACATAAACATTGATAAGCTAAACACTGAAGGTTTACAAGAATATGATGTAAAACAATCAGAATTAACCCATGCATTTGCAAGATTAATTATGGTTGTAGAAAGCTACCCAGATCTGAAGGCTAATGAAAACTTTATTATGCTACAGGGACAAATTGAAGGGACCGAAAATAGGATTTCGTTTGAACGAAAGCGATTTAATGAATCGGTAAAAAGTTATAATACCTATCGGCGACGATTTCCAAGGAATATTGCTGCTCTTATTTTAGATTTTCGAAAATATGATTATTTCGAAGCCATTCCTGAAAGTGATACTAAGCCAAATGTAAATTTCAATAAACAATAACTAAATAATAAGCAAACATGAAACGTGTGAAAATAAAGTATTTGACAATAGGAGTTATGCTACTGCTTAATTTAGTTGCGCATGCACAAGTTCAATACACGGTGAGGGAGGTGCCAAATGTGCAAACAAGAGACGCAGAACAGTTTGTCTCTGATCCTGAGCGAGTATTAGAATATAATGACAGGGAGGCACTGAACGAAAAACTATTTGAGATAAGAGAATCATTAGATGTTCAGACGGCAATTGTCGTAATTCCTGATATTGATGAGCAATACACTTCTGCAAAAGAATTTGCAACAGAATTATTCGGCTATTGGGGGCTAGGCGTTCAAAATTCAGACAACGGATTGCTTATCTTGCTCCTGACAGCTGATGGAAAAAGAGAAATTGTATTTGAAACGGGTTACGGAATAGAAAACACATTGAGTGATGGCACATCAAAACTGATTCAAGCTCAAAAAATGATACCGTTTCTGAAGGAAGATGCCTATGGAGAAGGACTGATTGCGGGGGTGGATGAGATAGAAAAAGTTCTTAAGGGAACTTCTGAACTTATAAAAGAACCCATTGACGCAAAAAGCATGACTTTGCCAATTATCATCTGGATGGTATTAGGTGTAGGAGCATTAGCTTTTAATGAGAGCAGAAAGAAAAAGAAAGTTTCTGAAGAATCTTCACCCTATTTAGATGCCATCAAGCAGAAATCAGCTGGTGGATTGGGATGTTTGCTTGCCGTATTATTTTTTCCTGTATTTATCCTATTCAGACTTTTCAAGGGTGGTGCCAAGAATGCAAAGATTGATTGTCAGAGTTGCAAATCAACTGGCACTGTCAGCTTGAAAAAGGGAGAACCCATAATCAAGCAACAGGCAATACCTGGACAGGATGGCATGAAAGAGTATGAGTTCGTTTGTTCTAAATGTGGATTTGTGCATAAGGAGTTGGTTCCTTATAAATATGTGAAACCACAAACAGAATCTACAAACAGCGGAAATAATACCACTTACCGAAGCGGTAATTTTACTAAGGGAGGTTCGTGGGGAGGAGGAAAAAGTGGAGGCGGCGGAGCATCCACTAAGTTTTAAAATTGAACTATTTACTAATTTAAAAAACAAAAATTATGAACACAAATTCGATTATTGAAAATTTCAAAGAGATTGTAACTAACAAGTATGCACAATTTACGGGCAGAGCTAATAAAACAGAGTTTTGGTAGTATATCCTTGTTTACATTATTGTTAGTGTAGTATTATCTATGTTTATAAATATCCTGGGTGGAGTAAAACTGCTTAAGATGTTATTTATGATTATTCAGGGATTATTCGCTTTAGCTTTATTGATACCTTCAATTGCAGTTGGAGTACGCCGTATGCACGATATTGGCAAAGGTGGAGGATGGATTCTGGTAAATATGATTCCACTTATTGGATCTATATGGTTTATTCTATTGGCTATCAAAGATAGTGAGCCAGGTCCGAATAGATTTGATAAATAATATAAATTTACTTTTATGAAAAAGAAGAGTATAACTAGGTATTACATAATAGTGGCTATTCTTTCAGTGTTGGTAATGTCTTGAAGAGGTGGCACTTCATCTGAGAAATCTAAAAACCCACAAATCACCATTACAACAGAAGTAGAGGTTGGCACACTATTTTCGTTTTATTTTGAGCGGAGCGCCAATGATACCGCAGCCATTTGGGTTGATTTGAATAATGATAAAGTTCAGGATGAAGGGGAACTGATTTATCCCGATGAGCTAACAGAATTTAAAGGAATCTTAGATGCCAATACCTTCACCATTTATGGTGATGTAAGCTATATTAACTTGAATGTGAAGAAAATAACCAATTCGGATATTTCAAAATGCCCAAACCTAAAGGAGTTACAAGCAACTAGTAATAAACTTATATCCATAGACTTAACAAAGAATGTTCAGTTAACCGATTTGCAAATAGCAAATAATGAGTTGACAGAATTGGATTTGAGTAATAATGCAGAGCTAAAAGAACTTTGGATTGATAGTAATAAAATCAAAACGATTAAAGCAAAGAAATTCAATCAATTAAGAAGAATTATTTGTCAAGATAATGAAATCAGTGCAAAATCGATGATTGAACTTTTCAAAGCAGTACAACACGTTGAAAAACCCGGAGGTGCTGTAGCAGAAGTGAGTTATGACACCGAAGAAGATTTGAATGAGGTGCCGTAAGAAGCGGTGGATATTGCTAAAAGCAAAAACTGGCGACTTATAAAAACTACAAGAGAGGGTGAAATAGAGTATTAGCCATATGAAAGTCATTGTAAATAGAACAGAGGTTGAACTCTTCAGCGGCGCAAAAGTCGCTGATGCAGTTCGAGCATATTATGTTCGTCGAAAGCTCAAAATTCCAAATCCATTACCTCCTGTTGAGGATCGATACGGAAACAGTGTAGCCCACGATGGCAGGCTGTCAGAGGGGAACAGATTAAGAGTTCAATTAAAAAAATAGAAAAATGAAAAATAATTGATTAAACATAAACATTGGCGATTCGTATTTGAATCTTTTTCTGGGTCGATTATTGAGTTGATATTCCACAAAATTAATATAATCTGTAGGAATACAATCAAAATCAACTTTTTTCGGTATATATTGCCTGACGAGGCGATTAAAATTTTCGTTCGAACCTCTTTGCCAGCTTGCATATGGTTTAGCAAAGAAGAAATCGATATTTAAATGTTTGGCTACCAATTCATGAGCGGCAAACTCTTTCCCGTTGTCAGATGTGATTGTTTTAAGGAAAGGTTTCCATTCCATCAAACAATCAATGGTAGCCGTTGCAAGTTGCTGAGCATCTTTTCCATCTAATTTATGAAGTTTTCCGAATCCGGTAGCTCTGTCATTGATGGTTAAGATAGCGCCTTTGTGATTTTTACCTATAATCAGGTCAATTTCTAAATCACCAAAGCGTTCGCGCAGTTCAACTTCAGGCGGTCTTTGAGAGATGTCTGTGCGATTGGGGATTATACCCCGTTTATCGTAAATCACACTTCGCTTTTTATAGCGACGTCCTCTGTTTCTAAGATCAAGATACAGCGTTCCTTTTTTTCGCTTATCTTGCCAAATAAACTGATAGATTCGCTCGTGTGACACACATTTATCCCCGTTCTTTTTGGCAACACCTGCAATTTGTTCAGGACTGTGTTTTAGACGCAATCTATCTCTGACATATTCCTCTACTTCAGGTGTGAAGGTTCTGGTTTTAGCTTTATACTCCTGACGCTTCAGGTATTTACGATGGGCTAAATCATCTCTGTAAACGCCGGATCGGGCATCTGCATTGCGCCGGATCTCCCGACTGACAACTGATTTATCTTTTTTAATAACAAGGGCTATTTCTTTTTGATTATAGCCGTTTTGCAATATCGATGCAATAGTATATCTTTGTTCCCTGGTTAAATGACTCATAAATGTGAACTTTAGGCGGAGAACAATTATAGTCATTTTTTCCATCGGAGCAAAAGGGGGGGGGAGTCTTTCCTCCCTGGCTCTGAAAAAATAATCTATACTATCCTGCCGTCAAAGTTGCATTTACTAATTGAATTTACAAATGTAATATATGGATGGAATTTTAAATGAAAAAGTAATAATCTGTTCATGAATAGAATAAACGCGCAAGTAAACAATATCTTTGAGAAAAGGAGGAAAAACTATTTACCTGGTTTACTACTCCCTAAAATATTTCAATACAGAGAAAAAACAAGACCAAATACCTGTTTGTTTGCTATGAAAATTAGGATTAATAGATATAAAGCACCAACCTCACTTGCTATACTTGTTGTGTTGCTGATAATTGGTTTTTTCTGCGATTGCTCAGATGCTCAAAAACAGTTGCAGCAAGCGGAAGCAAATCGAAAAGAGATTTCCGCCGTTTTATACAGAAACAGATACAGTGAAGATTCTCTGAAACTTTTGCTGAAACAATATATTGATGAGGAGAACGATTTTGCTGTAATGCTGGTTTATAAGCAGTTAGGTGTATTTATGCGTGAAAACTCGCGTTTCACCGAAGCAATAAATAATCATCAGGAAGAGTTGGCACTTGCTATGAAGCTCAATGATACCATCGAAATAGTGCAGGCATACAATAATCTGGGAACAGACTTCCGACGGATCGGCTCGCATGGCGAAGCATCAGATTATCATTATCAAGCATTGGATTATGCTGAAGCATATTCACAAGCACATGTGCCGGGAGTTGGAATGAAAAACAGAGTTGTTTCTCTAAATGGAATCGGAAACGTGAGCCTGACACTTGGATATTATGACCATGCTGAAAAATATTTCAGAATGGCGTTGGAAGATGAGCTGAAGCTGAAAAGCAATATAGGTCAGGCCATTAACTATGCCAATATTGGAGCAATTTTTGAAGAGCGGGGACAGTTAGACTCAGCACATGCCTATTATAATAAATCATTGGAGCATAATCGAATAGCCAAATCGGACATGGGAATTGGACTATGCCTTATTCATTTAGGCAAGCTTTATGAAAGAGAGCAAAAATATGAAAAAGCGAAAGATGAGTATATTCAGGCATACGACCTCATGCATCAAATATCCGACAGATGGCACTGGTTGGAAGCATGTATCTCAATTGCCAGAATTAATTTGTTAGACAATAATATTTCTGAATTCGAACACTATATCAGTCTTGCAGAGCAAACAGCAAATGAAATAAAATCGCCAGAACATTTGGCCGAAATATATTTGCTTAAGCACGACTTTGATGTGAGCACACAAGATTTCAAAAAAGCTCTTGAGCACTATCAATTGCAATCACTCATGCGAGACAGCGTGCAGGGATTGCAAAAAACTAATAGGTTTATAGACGTGCGCCTAAGTTACGAGCAAAACAAAAACATTAGGAACATTCAGAGAATTGAGGCGGAGAATAAATCCAAACAACGGTCGACGCATTTGACATTATATTTCACCTTGGCTCTGTCGCTTGTAGGAATTATCATCACAGCACTACTATATTATGCATATCGACAGCGCGTCAGGAGCAACAAAGCGTTAAAACAATTGGAGCAAACCAGAAGCGTTTTTTTCACAAATATCACACACGAATTTAGAACTCCACTAACCGTTATAAAGGGTTTTAATGACCTATTAATGAGCAGCAAACACTTATCCGAAAAAGAAAAGCATGTTTATAGATCAGCCATAGACAGACAAAGTAATTATTTGCTTAATCTCGTAAACCAACTTCTTGATATTGCCAAACTTAAATCGGGAAAAGAGGCTCCCAACTGGAAACGTGGCGACATAATTTCGTATCTTAGAATGTCGGCCGAAACATTTAAGCTTTTTGCAAAAGAGAAAGATGTAAACCTTATTTTTTATTCTGTGATAGAGTCACAAGAAATGGATTTCATTCCTTTCTATATCGATAAAATTATTGGCAATCTTTTATCAAATGCTATAAAACATACAAAAGAGGGAGATAAAATAGACTTTATAGTTGTCGAAGGACAACGCTCTGGAACCATCAAAATTAAAATTATGGATACTGGTGATGGAATACCTAAAAGTGACTTGAAACGTATATTTGAAATGTTTTATCAAAGCGAAAATAGTCAAAGCGAATCAGGTAGTGGCATTGGATTGGCATTTACAAAGATGATGGTGGAAAAGATGAAAGGAGAAATTGAGGTTGACAGTGAATTGGGCATAGGCTCATCTTTTATTGTGACTTTACCTATAAAGAACAACAGACTAACAAATATTGAGCCACTTCTTGAACAAAAGAGCTCTTTTTCACTTTTAAAGCTTAAACAAAGAGTTGGAGCCATAGATACCGACTTAGAAACTGATGACAACGAAGAAGATATTACAAAAGAGCAACCCATAATCTTGATTGTTGAGGATAACAAGGATGTGAGCACATATATAAAAACTATCCTAAGCGATAAATACAGAGTCTTAGTTGCCAGAAATGGCCAAGAGGGTCTTGAGTTAGCAAAAAATCATATTCCCGACTTAGTGGTTACAGACGTGATGATGCCCGTGATGGATGGCACACAGTTGTGTTGCGAAATGAAAGATAACATTATGCTCAATCATATTCCAATAATTATGCTTACGGCAAAGAGTAGCGACGAAGACCGTATAAAGGGCTTGAGATGCGGTGCCGAGGCATATATTAAGAAACCATTTGATACAGAGGAGCTGTTCATTACTATCCATAATATACTGGAAAGTCGCAAAACGCTGATTGAAAAATTTATGGAGTCTGCCAATAACATAACAACCGACACTGTTAATAGAGCAGAGAGTGAAGCAAATCTCAAATATCTACATACCATAACAGGTATTATTCTTACTGAAATTCAAAACCCTGATCTAAACACAGCCTATCTTGCTGAGAGAATGTCGGTGAGCACATCGCAGCTCAATCGAAAAATGAATGGTATAACGGGCAAGTCAACATTGTCTTATATTTTGCATGTGAAGCTAAACAAGGCAAAGAAGATGCTTCAGGAGACTTCTCTCCCTATGTCGGAAGTTGCTCATGAATGTGGATTTTATGATGCCAATTATTTTTCACGCATATTCAAAAAAGAATTTGGAATTTCCCCATCGCAATTTCAGAAGATACATGTTTAGCAATTAGCTTTTAGCTATTAGCCAACAGCTAAAAGCCAAAAGCCAACAGCCAATTAGCACATACAAAACACACATAATCAATATGATACCACAAACAAATGCACTAATTGTGCTAATTATTTAAACGTTAATGTGTGCTTTATGCTAATTTCTGCGTGATATTTACAGACATATATAATGGATTAATCTCAATTTTGCTGTACAAAAAGATCAATTAAAACCTTATTAATATGAAAGCAAAATTAGCCCTACTCCTGATTAGATAATCCGGAGCATATGCACCCGGTCCAGAAGGAAAAGGAAAGTCAAATAGGATCAAAAAGATTTGATTTATACAGCCATTCCGGCGCATATGGGTTCTTCGTCAAATTTGGTGCAAAATAACGGTTCTTAAACAACCAGTATAATTGACTTATTGTGTTGATATACAGGCAAATAAATAACAAAAAGCTAGTATAATAGAATTATTTTTATTATCTTTAAAGGTCTGACACTAAAGGATTTAAAGATGATTGACAACACTAGCCAACCCAAAGATAATAACTTTTTTATAAACAAACATTCGCTCCAAGCTATTTTTGGAATCCCAGGTGTTGTATTCTATGATTCCGTTATAAGTGATAATTTGATTCTTCTATCTGCCCGTCTTAAAGACAAGACAGCAAAATGTATCTGTTGCGGTAAAAGGAGTAAAAGTGTCCATTCATCCTATATGCGCAAATTAACAGATCTAGCTGTAGTTGGCAGAGCTGTTAAAATTATACTGAAAGTCAGAAAGTTTAGATGCCGTTACAGTAATTGCACTCAAACAGTTTTCTCTGAGCAACATCTGCCCTTAACGCGGAAACACTCACGACTGACAGATCGCACAAGTCACTTTTTGCAAAAACTGCTCATTGAGGTCTCTTCTCGTAAAGGTGAGTATATAAGTGAGCTCCTATCAATAAAGCAGAGCAGTTCTACCTGTCTTAGAATCGTTAAGTCTATAGAAATGCCCCATTTTCAGGAACTAACTACCATAGGCATAGATGACTGGGCATACAGGAAAGGCAAATCGTATGGTACTATTATTGTAAATGCGATTAATCACCGTCCCGTAGAACTACTAAAGAGTAGAGACAAGGAGGAGGTTGCAGATTGGCTTATAAGACATAACTCCATACTGTATGTAACCAGGGATCGATCAAGCAGCTACTCTAATGCTATAAAGTCTGGGGCATCCAAGGCGTCACAAATAGCAGACAGGTTTCATTTAGTGAAAAATCTGGGAGATCACATAGCACATGAAATACGAATGGAGTATAAAACCATTAAAAATAGTTGGTTGGCTCACAGGAAGAGTCTTTATAAAAGCAAAAAAAAAAACATCTGCTTAAGTAGTGGAGATAACGAAAATACCAGCGATTCACAATATAACAAACACACCAATAGTGTTAACCATAGAAAACAGGAGTTGTTTAACAGGATTCATGAGCTTAAAAACAACAACTACTCTCAAAGAGCAATTGCCAAGGCTTTAAACATTAGCCGTAATACTGTAAGATATTATTTTGAAATGGAAGAGTTGTTGCCACGAGCAACCATCTATTATAATAATTATGGAGATTTTATGGATCTGATTAAGGAGTGTTGTAATCAGGGGTTAAATGTAAGAAATATATTTGTGTCTCTGAAAAAACAGGGATTCAAGGGTAATCAAACATCTTTTTATCAGTGGTTCAACAGGCACTTCCCGGAATATCAGAATAAGAAAAGATTACCAGTAGCATTAAATACCTCTCCGATAGTTTATGAAGAAACTCGATTTAGCGGAATGTCACCCAACAGACTTGCTATACATTTAACAAATAGTGAATGGGGTGTTTCAAAGGAAACAGGCGAGTGTAGCAAGTCTCACATACTGGCAGAGGATATTATTAACTCCTCTATGTTATTAAAAAGCATGAGAGAGGTATACAACACTTTTAGAGAGGTTTTGAACAGTAAAGATGAACTTAGATTAGACCAATGGCTCGAGAAGTATAAGTCGACCCAAATACGGAGGATTAAAAGTTTTATAAATGGCATTATTCATGATTTGGAAGCAGTAAAAAACGCCATTAAATACCCTTGGAGTAATGGAGTTGTGGAGGGTCATGTAAACAGATTAAAAAACAAGAAAAGAGAGATGTATGGCAGGGCTGGATTTGAACTGTTAAGACGAAAGGTCGTGCTTTCCAACTTAGGATAACCTGCACCAAATTTGACGAAGAACCACTTTTGAACTGTTATTTATAGAGGCCGTAATGAAGAGATGCTTTATGCAGATTATATCGATGGCAAGAGATCCTATATGGATATAATCCCGGATCCCCTATAAAGCTCCAATCCGTCATTACAAGGATTCAAATACACATATTCCTGTATTCTAATTTTTCTCAAGCGATTATTAAAAAGATTAGTCGGTACATTTTTGTGAAAAAGTATATACTTTGTGGATCATTTATTATGAGTTTTAAAGTTGAAAGTCCTCAACATTTTTCAGGACGGGTCATAAACTTAAAAAATAGCGAAAACAGTCGAGTAGGCCTGAGCATTTCAGCTCAAGCCTCTCACAGAACCGTGCGTGACAGTCTCCCGTCACACGGCTCTTCTTATTCAGTCTTATAAGATTACCATTTACTGTTAGCTGTTGGAGTCACTCCCCACTGCCAGTGGTAAAAGAGTTTAGACTCTTTCCGGGAGATGTTTCCCAGCCAGTAGTAAGCCCGATAGGGTTTCCCCTTGAAGCGCTTGAACTTGGCTGTAACCCATCTGGCCAGATGTCTGTTTACTTCATCTAACAGGATTTTGAGTCGGGTAGGATAAAATTTACCATAATAAGTAATCCATCCCCGAAGCACCGGATTGATGCTTTTCGCCAGGGTTTCCAGCGATAGAAACAGTTGTTTCCTTGTTTTCCAGCTGCGCATCTTTTCACGGATGCGGTTGCAGGCCTTGTTGCTGATTGCCGGCAGAAAGCCTGTAAAGTTGATGCCATTTCTGCCTTTTGCCTTCCGGGGTCGGAAGGTGTAGCCAAGGAAATCGAAAGAGATTGTATCAAACTCTCCCTTTCTGCGGCTGTCTTTACAGTACACAATCTTTGTTTTGTCATCGTTCAACATCAGTTTACATTGAGCAAACCGTTGTTGAACAGCTACTTTCAGTGCTTCGGCCTGGGATTGGGTGGCGCAGTGACAGATGGTGTCGTCTGCATACCTTTCGAAGGGAATGTGCGGATAATACCTGCTCATCCACTTGTCGAAGGCATAATGCAGGAACAAATTGGCCAGCACAGGTCCAATTACGGACCCTTGCGGGACCCCTTTGTCCCGGTCGATTTTACTGCCATCCTGCAGTTCGTAGGGAACTTTGAGCCACCGTTCGATGTAAAGCAGCACCCATACACAATCGGTATGAAGTTTGACTGCTTTAATCAACAGTTCATGGTCAATAGAATCGAAGAACTTGCTGATGTCCATATCCAATACCCAGTTGTACTTCCAGCACCGCTCGCGTGCTTTGGCGATGGCATCGTGAGCAGAGCGGTTGGGCCGGTAGGCATAAGAATCCTCGTGAAAACAGGGTTCAATCTGTGGCTCCAGTATCATCACTGCTGCCATTTGAGCAATCCTGTCTCCTACCGTAGGTATACCTAACGGACGTTTATCTCCATTGGGTTTAGGTATTTCTACCAGTTTGACCGATGGAGGGAAGTAGCTTCCCGAACTCATGCGGTTCCAGATTTTGTAGAGATTGTCTTTGAGATTTTTCTCAAACTGCTCAATCGATACGCCGTCAATACCCGCACTTCCATGGTTTGCCTTGACTCGTTTGAAGGCCTCCATGATTAAAAACTTAGAAATCTCATGCGACTTTGCGTCTTTCATTTGCATCCTCCTGTTTTAATAGTTGTACATTTACTACGCTTGAATAAGCTGTTCCCTTGGCTCCATTTCCATTACAGAAACTTCATCGCTACTACGGAACAGTCCGCCCCTGCCTCCGGTCCTCGGTACGCTGGTTCTTGCAGGGCTTCTGCTTGAACTTCTCCCTTCACATCCCGGCGCAGGTTCCTGCGTTCCGTGAAAAAGCCTCTGTACAAGTCATGCTATCTTTGCACCGGATGCCACCCGGACCGTAAACAGGTTCCTTCCGGATTTATCCCGGGTCTGACAGAAAAGCCCCGGTTCTGACATCGTCTGAACAGTTTTCGATGCTTCATCAATAGTTCCCTTGCGGTCATCTCTTGTACAGTTACCTGACGATTTATATCGCCTTTTGGTGTATCGCTCACCACCTTGTCTCTTAAACAAAGCAGCATACACTGGTTTGTAACCATCTCCTGTAAGACGGTTACGAGGGGCCTGCCCTCATCTCTTTCACAGTTACAAACATTGCCGCCTGCAATGTTTTCACAGCACACTCTGTCATCCATCATTTATAGAGCTTAATAATCAGTTTATCAGTGTGTTAAAAAATGACAGATGCCTAAATCATCTATCATTTTATCTTTCATCTATCATGCCGCTAAAATCGACTCTTTAAATGTTTTAAATCCATTATGGTGTTGATATACAATTGAATACAAGAATAAAGAATGAGCGTTTAAGACCAATCATTTCCTAATTAGGATGGTGTAAATTACAATTACTATAACAGCATTTATCCCCAACACAAAAGGAAAGTAATCCAAATACAGCGAAGACGTATCATTTTGACTTATAATATCTAATCGTTGGACCATGGTTCAACGATATCTCAACCATGGTCCAACAATAAGTAGACCATGGTCCAACGAAAGATTGACCCAGGTCCAACGATTAGTTATTCGTATTGTTCGTAATTAATCTTCGTTTATATAATGGTTAAAGGTAACAAGGAATATGACTATAAATTAGGTTGTTGCAATTGATCTATTACGTGAATAATGGATCAAAAGTGAAAGATAATTTGTAAAGTGAAACATAAAGTGAAGGATATTAGTAGAAAAGTGAAGGATATTTATTTTAATATTTAGGATAACTATCTGTAATCTAGTTGGATGAGTTTGCAAGTGAAGGAAGTGAAGGATATTTTCGCAAACTTATTGAGAATTTGATACACAACAAAGGCGAGTTGCCCCGCCTTAGTTGTAAACACAACGGAATAATCCTTATTGTGATTAGCTTAAATTGTATGCAGCAAAAATAATGTTTATTATTTAATTTACAAATAAATATGGAAATAATTTGTAAAATTAATTCTATTGATTAGTTTTACAATTGACACTATTATTTTGTAGAATTAAATTGAAAACCATGAATAAAATTTTAGGACTTGATTTAGGAACAAACAGTATTGGATGGGCTGTTGTGCAGAAAGATGAGCAAGGATCTTATGAAAAAATTATTAATGCTGGAAGCCGCATCATTCCTATGGATGCAGAAACCATGAAAAATTTCAATAATGGAATAACACAAACCCAAACTTCAGAAAGAACCAGGTTGCGTGGTGTAAGAAGATTGCTTGAACGTTCATTGTTGAGAAGAGAACGTATCCATCGTCTATTAAATACTATGAACTATCTTCCTCCCCATTATGCCGAAAAGATAGATTTTGTAAATAGATTAGGAAAGTTTATTGGAGAAGAGGAGCCTAAATATGCTTACATGGTAGATGAAGATGGAAAGTTCCAATTTATATTTAAAGAATCTTTTAACGAAATGCTGAAGGATTTCCAGGACAAACAACCAGAATTGGTACTCAATAATAAAAAAGTGCCTTACGATTGGACTATATACTATTTAAGGAAAAAAGCATTGGATAGAGCTATATCCAAAGAAGAGTTAGGGTGGATTATTCTCCAATTTAACAATAAAAGAGGTTACTACCAACTTAGAGGTGAAGAAGATGAAACACTCAAGGAGGGTAAAAAAGAGGAGTATTTTGCCCTAAAAGTAATTCGGGTCGAAGCAGATAGCTCATCTGCCGGGAAAAAAGGAGAAGTGTGGTATAATGTTCTATTAGAAAATGGATGGATTTACAGGCGTACAAGTAAAATACCTTTAGATTGGGAAGGTAAAACTAAGGAGTTTATTGTTACAACGGATGTAGACGAAAATGGAAATGCTTTAAAAGATAAAGAAGGCAAAGAGAAAAGAAAATTTAGGGCTCCTGCAGAAAATGACTGGACTTTACTCAAAAAGAAAACGGAGTCTGATTTAGTTAAAAGTGGAAAGACTGTTGGTACTTATATATACGATACGCTTTTGAGTAGCCCGGATCAAAAAATTAAAGGAGGATTAATCCGTACAATAGAACGTAAATTTTATAAATCAGAACTTATTGCAATTCTGAATAAGCAAAAAGAATTTCATCCGGAGTTAAAAGATAAAACTCTTTACAATAAATGCGTAGAAGAATTATATAGAAGTAATGAATCACGAAGACTCTCTTTATCAAATTATGACTTTACACGATTTATAACAGAGGATGTTATTTTTTATCAAAGGCCTCTTAAGAGCAAAAAATCACTGATTGAAAATTGTTCATTCGAAAGACGTTACTTTCTGGATCCAATTACAAAAGAATTAGCTTATGCACCTATTAAATGTATTGCTAAATCACATCCATTGTTTCAGGAATTCAGACTTTGGCAGTTTATTAAAAATCTACGAATTATCGAACGTGAAAAAATAGTAGGAGATAAGCTGATGTTTGACCAAGATGTAACTACAGAGTTTCTCCCTACCCAGAATGATTATGTTATTCTTTTTGATTGGTTAAATGAACACAAGGAGATTGATCAAAAGGCTTTGCTAAAATATCCGGCATTTGATTTAAAGAAGAATATAGATAAGTATCGCTGGAATTATGTAGAAAATAAATCATATCCTTGTAATGAGACCCGTGCTTTATTGAAGACAAAACTAAATAAAGCAGGAAATATTCCATCCGAATTTTTAGATAATGATACATTAGAATCATTATGGCATATTCTTTATTCTGTAGAAGATAAATTGGAAATAGAAAAAGCACTAACGTCTTTTGCGACAAAAAAAGAATTGAGTGAAGAGCAAACGGTAGCTTTTGTCGAACAGTTCATAAATATTCCTCCCTTCAAAAAGGAATATGGATCTTATTCTGCAAAAGCAATTAAGAAATTACTTCAACTGATGCGTATGGGAAGTCGCTGGTCAGAAAACGAAATAGCAGAATCAACAAAGGGTCGAATCCAAAAGCTGATTGACGGCGAATGCGACGAATCAATAAAAACAAGAACAAGGGATAAAGCTTTAAAGTTTAATGAAATAAATGATTTTCAGGGTTTACCTCTATGGCTTGCCAGCTATATTGTATACGATCGCCATTCGGAATCTGGTGATGTTATGAAATGGGAAACTCCTGAAGATATTGATTATTACTTAAAACATGTATTCAAACAACACGGACTTCGAAATCCGATAGTAGAGGTTGTTGTTGTTGAGACATTAAAGGTTGTAAAAGACTTGTGGAAAACCTATGGCTCTTTTAGTGAAATTCATATAGAGTTGGGAAGGGAAATGAAGAATCCTGCCGATAAACGTATCAGGATGACAAACCAAAATGTAGAAAATGAAAATACGAATTTACGAATAAAAGCACTTTTAGCAGAGCTTGCCAATCAGAAAGACATTGAAGGCGTAAGACCATATTCTCCGTCACAACATGAAATCCTTAAGATTTATGAAGAAGGAGTCTTAAATATGCTAACAAAGGAAGATCCGGATTATGACACAATAAGTAAAATCATTGCTGTCCCATTAAAATCTAAAATAGTTCTTTGAAATATTTGAAATTTAGTTAGTTATAGAGGTTTTTCGAGCGCGACGATTTCAATTGATAACTTTGCAGCCCATAATAAAGGCTGCAATGAATAAAGAGAAATATGTGTTTGCCCAGTTGATCTCATTTCTGAATGAAGATAAATTCCGACGTATTGTCAACAAGTTCCAAGGGAATCGTTACATCAAGCATTTCACTTGCTGGAATCAACTACTTTCTTTGATGTTCGGGCAACTCTCCAATCGTGAAAGTTTGAGAGATTTGATTATCGCTCTTGATGCCCATCACTCTAAATGTTATCATTTAGGAATAGGAAGGAATGTATCAAGATCATCTCTGTCAAGAGCCAATCAAGATAGAGACTATCACATCTTTGAAGAGTATGCCTACTACCTGATAAACGAAGCAAGACAAAAGCGAGCCACGGAAATCTTTAAACTTGGAGGGAACATCTATGCCTTCGATTCGACAACCATTGATTTGTGCCTGGCCGTATTCTGGTGGGCAAAATTCCGCAAGAAAAAAGGTGGTATCAAAGTACATACACTATACGATGTGGAAACACAGATACCTGCATTCATTCATATCACTGAAGCGGCAGTACACGATTCAAAGACAATGAAAGAAATCCCTTATGAATCTGGTTCTTACTACATCTTTGACCGGGCTTATAACAATTTTAAGATGTTGTATAAGGTTCATCAGATTGACGCATTCTTCGTTGTCAGGGCAAAGAAAAACCTGCAATACAAATCCATCAAATGGAAACGCAGACTCCCCAAGAATGTACTTTCAGATGTGACAATCGAATTGATTGGTTTTTATCCCAAGCAATACTATCCCGAGCAGTTCCGGCTTGTAAGATACTGGGATGAAGAACAAAAACGAGAGTTTGTATTTCTAACCAATGCGATGCACATTTCTGCTCTTCAGGTGGCTGAACTTTACAAGAACCGCTGGCAAGTAGAGTTGTTCTTCAAATGGCTGAAGCAGCACCTCAAAATCAAGAAGTTTTGGGGTACTACCGAAAACGCTGTCCGGGTTCAAATCTATTCAGCCATATGTACATACTGCCTGGTGGCAATCGTTCAACACGATATGCAACTGGATAGAAGTACATACGAAGTTCTTCAAATATTAAGCATTTCATTGACTGATAAAACTCTTCTTCGAGACCTCTTTGATAAAACTAAATTTCAAAATGACAAAGAACGATTTGGACCAAATGGGCCAAATTTATTTAATTATAAATAACGTCCTATTTTTAATGGGACACTAGTGAAGTAAAATATCAAAAATGGCGCTACCGTCATCGTCAGATCTTGTTAGATATAAATGTTGGCTTGAGCAAAAATATCGTTCACCTTATACAGGACAGGTTATTCCTTTGGCACGTCTTTTTACTTCAGAATATGAAATAGAACATATTATTCCACAATCCCGTTATTTTGATGACTCATTTTCTAATAAGGTAATTTGCGAGTCGGCAGTGAATAAAGACAAAGATAATCTGTTGGCATACGAATATATTAAGCAAAATGAAGGCAAAATA
Source organism: Macellibacteroides fermentans (assembly GCF_013409575.1). Lineage (NCBI taxonomy): Bacteria > Pseudomonadati > Bacteroidota > Bacteroidia > Bacteroidales > Porphyromonadaceae > Macellibacteroides > Macellibacteroides fermentans. Next base: position 372,638 of record NZ_JACCCY010000002.1, read on the forward strand.
ATAGAGATTGGTTTAGGGAAAAAAGTAAAGCTGTTTACTGCAGATTCATATACCGAGTTTGTCCAATCACATTATGTGGGTTCTGTAGCGAAAAAGAAAAAGCTTTTGATGGATACAATTCCAGATTCTTTCATAGAAAGGCAATTAAATGATAGTAGATATATTAGTCGTGAAATAAAGAAATTATTGTCGAGTGTGGTAAGAGAAAAAGATGAGGATGAGGCTATTTCTAAAAATGTAATTGTATGTACGGGAGCAATAACAGATAAATTAAAAAGAGATTGGGGTCTGAATGATATTTGGAATACAATTATTTACCCACGTTTTGAAAGATTAAATCAGCTAACAAACAGTGATAAATTTGGACAATGGGAAAATAAACAGGGGAAAAAAGTTTTTCAGATTGAGATGCCTTTAGAATTACAGAAAGGTTTCAACAAAAAGAGAATTGACCACAGGCATCATGCAATGGATGCGATTGTTATTGCATGTGCAACCCGGAGTCATGTAAACTATTTGAATAATGAATCTGCTCATTCAAAGTCGAAAGAAAAACGGTACGATTTAAGAAGAAAGCTAAGACGTATAGAGATTTTGGAAAAACAGGAGCTAAAGGATGGTGTTACTACTACGAATAAGATCGAGGTTGCGAAAGAGTTTTATAAGCCTTGGCCTACATTTACGCAAGACGCTCATGAAGTTCTACAATCTATTATAGTTAGTTTTAAACAAAATTTACGAGTCGTAAATAAAGCAACTAATAGGTATGAGTGTTTTGTCCATGGGAAAAAAGAAATTGTAAAACAATCAAAAGGAGAGAGCTGGGCCATAAGAAAACCAATGCATAAGGACACAGTATCGGCAGCAGTATCTTTACGTAAAATTAAAACGGTACGACTTAGCCTAGCTATTGATGATTGGGCAAATATTGTTGATAAAACATTAAGGAAAGAGATCGGCCTTCTTTATTCTAAATATGGGGAAAACGGTAGTAAAAATATTATCAAGTATTTTAAAGATAGGGATAATAAACACAACGGTTTGGATGTGTCGAAGGTTAATGTCTACTCCTTTGATAACGATTGCGCTGCTTCTCGCGTTACACTTGATGATACTTTTAATTCTACCAAAATTGAATCTATTACAGACACAGGCATTCAAAAGATTTTATTAAAACACCTGTCTTCCTATAATGAGATAAAGGAAAATAAAATTATTGAGCATCCGGAACTTGCATTTTCACCAGATGGGTTAGATATTTTAAATGCCAATATTAGAGAATTAAATAATGGCAAGTTTCATAAGCCAATCAAAAAAGTAAGAACCTACGAAACTCTTGGTAACAAATTTGCTGTGGGACAAAAAGGAAATAAAAAAAAGAAATTTGTTGAAGCAGCTAAAGGTACTAATCTCTTCTTTGCTATCTATTCATCGGAAGATGGCGTTAGAAGTTATCAAACTATACCATTATATGAAGTGGCAGAAAGACAAGAACAAGGTTTAATTCCTGTTCCTGAAAAGAATGCAAATAATGATCGCTTGTTGTTCTGGCTTTCTCCTGGAGATTTAGTATATGTACCTTCAATAGAAGAAGAGGGGCGTATTGTTGAGATTGAGAAAAATTTAAAATGTATCTTGAATATTTATAAAATAGTAAGTTTCACAGGTAACAGATTATACGCTATACAAGCATTTGTTGCAACAACTATAGTTGATAAAAAGGAGTATTCATTACTGAATAAGGTGGAATTTTCAATAAACGAAAATAGACCTATTAAACAATATTGTATTAAAATTAAAGTAGATCGATTAGGTAATATTTTAAAGATATGATTAAGAAGACATTGTACTTTGGAAATCCGGCCTATTTAAGTCTTCGTAATTCTCAGCTAGTATTACGATTGCCCGAAATAGAAAAGAATGATACGGTTTCCGATTTCTTTAAAAAGGAATCGGAACGTACCATTCCTATAGAAGATATTGGTGTAATTATATTGGACCATCAACAAATCACGATTACCCATGGACTATTAGAAATGCTTCTCGATAATAATTGTGCAATAATAACATGTGACTCTTCACATCTTCCGGTTGGACTAATGTTGCCTTTGTGTGGAAATACAACGCAAAGTGAGCGATTCAGAGAACAAATAGATGCCTCGATTCCTCTTAAAAAACAACTTTGGCAACAAACAATCAAGTCTAAAATTGAGAACCAAGCTTCTCTTTTGGAAGAAAAGAGAAAGGTGATAGTTAAAAATATGAGAATATGGGCTAATGATGTAAAAAGTGGAGATCCGGATAATTATGAAGCGAGAGCAGCGGTTTATTATTGGGCAAATCTATTTACTCATATTCCTGATTTTACTCGACATCGAGAAGGAATTGCTCCCAACTCCTTACTGAATTACGGGTATGCTATATTACGTGCCATAGTAGCCAGATCTTTAGTGAGTAGTGGCCTTTTGCCAACTCTTGGCATTCATCACCACAATAAGTACAACGCTTATTGTTTAGCCGATGATATTATGGAGCCCTATCGCCCTTTTGTTGATAAATTAATTGTTGGATTGTCAGAGAAGGATTTGAAAAGTGAAACACTTACACCCGAAATAAAAATGAAATTGCTTTCTATTCCTGTTTTAGATGTAATGATTAATGGAAAACGGAGTCCTTTAATGATCGCGATTTCCCAGACTACAGCTTCTCTTTATAAATGCTTTAGTGGAGAGGCAAGAAAGATTAGTTATCCCGAATGGGGTTAAATAATTTTTATATTGAATATGGAACGATTCAGTGAATATAGAATTATGTGGATACTCGTTTTTTTTGATCTGCCAACTGAGACAAAGAAGGAACGTAAAATCTATACCGATTTTCGCAAGAAGATTATATCTGATGGTTTCACTATGTTTCAGTTTTCTATATACGTAAGACATTGCGCGAGTAAAGAAAATGCAGATGTTCATATAACTCGTGTAAAATCAATATTGCCAGAAAAAGGGCATATAGGAATTTTATGTATTACAGATAAACAGTTTGCTGGTATGGAGATTTTTTATGGTAAAAAAGAAACGAAAGCTCAACCAGTTGGTCAACAGCTTGAATTATTTTAAAGTAATAAATCCCACTCATTGAGCAGGATTTACTAAAGAAACATCAACTTTTTTTGTTTCTAATTTATGGCTTAAATATCTATGCAACAGATAGATGTGAACATCCTGTTGTTGCTAATAAGCCAAAGATACAATTTTGCAAGCTAATCACAACACGAGGAATAATGCTACCCTCGTGGTTTTTGTTGTTGCTAATAAGCCAAAGATACAATTTTGCAAGCTAATCACAACCCCAGCCCCATGTCAAGGAATAAGCCGGGGGTTGTTGCTAATAAGCCAAAGATACAATTTTGCAAGCTAATCACAACAATGCGCCATACAAAACCCATTGGATATATGTTGTTGCTAATAAGCCAAAGATACAATTTTGCAAGCTAATCACAACCAGCCTTTCCTAACTTGTTAACACCCTCAAGTTGTTGCTAATAAGCCAAAGATACAATTTTGCAAGCTAATCACAACGATTTTGCCATTCCGAGTATCTCAAATGCCGTTGTTGCTAATAAGCCAAAGATACAATTTTGCAAGCTAATCACAACCCGTTTCCAGAGTTACCCCAAATTATCCAGGTTGTTGCTAATAAGCCAAAGATACAATTTTGCAAGCTAATCACAACCCAGACAGTAACACGCCTATATTTTTATAGTTGTTGCTAATAAGCCAAAGATACAATTTTGCAAGCTAATCACAACCATTAGGAAGGATACTTTCCGTAAGCTTCGGTTGTTGCTAATAAGCCAAAGATACAATTTTGCAAGCTAATCACAACCAGCAGCTATTGAGGATGTCAGCCGATTATGTTGTTGCTAATAAGCCAAAGATACAATTTTGCAAGCTAATCACAACGGCAGAACCGACTGCAAGCATGGCGTTCTTGTTGTTGCTAATAAGCCAAAGATACAATTTTGCAAGCTAATCACAACAAGTATCACGTAAATCGTACTGACTATCCAGTTGTTGCTAATAAGCCAAAGATACAATTTTGCAAGCTAATCACAACCGACCTTGATACAGGTGAAATCAGATACCGTTGTTGCTAATAAGCCAAAGATACAATTTTGCAAGCTAATCACAACCCACTAATCCGAGTAACCTGCTGGTCAACAGTTGTTGCTAATAAGCCAAAGATACAATTTTGCAAGCTAATCACAACATGCCAGGAGATTTTTTGATATTTAAAGAGTTGTTGCTAATAAGCCAAAGATACAATTTTGCAAGCTAATCACAACAATCAACGCGGAAGATAGGGGGTTGCCGATGTTGTTGCTAATAAGCCAAAGATACAATTTTGCAAGCTAATCACAACAGGAAGCAGTTTGGTCCCTTCCGCTTTTCAGTTGTTGCTAATAAGCCAAAGATACAATTTTGCAAGCTAATCACAACACCTCTGTAGTAACATCTTCCTGCGTTTTCGTTGTTGCTAATAAGCCAAAGATACAATTTTGCAAGCTAATCACAACAAACCACTTCGCAGGGAATGTCTGTGTCAAGTTGTTGCTAATAAGCCAAAGATACAATTTTGCAAGCTAATCACAACAAAGGTTGCTTACAACTCTCTTGAAGAGGGGTTGTTGCTAATAAGCCAAAGATACAATTTTGCAAGCTAATCACAACAATCTATCGGCATAGTATGTTCGGATTTGAGTTGTTGCTAATAAGCCAAAGATACAATTTTGCAAGCTAATCACAACATGATAGTATGTTTTACCGTTTGATCTCTTGTTGTTGCTAATAAGCCAAAGATACAATTTTGCAAGCTAATCACAACCCATTGGCTCTGTACTTTGCTTTTACGGCTTGTTGTTGCTAATAAGCCAAAGATACAATTTTGCAAGCTAATCACAACGTACTGCAAAAATCATAGATTTGCAACGGGGTTGTTGCTAATAAGCCAAAGATACAATTTTGCAAGCTAATCACAACTGTTCGGTTGTCCGAACATGGTACACAAATGTTGTTGCTAATAAGCCAAAGATACAATTTTGCAAGCTAATCACAACACGGGCGGCACGCACTTCGGTTTCGAACTGGGTTGTTGCTAATAAGCCAAAGATACAATTTTGCAAGCTAATCACAACAGATGCAGTATCCAATCAATCGATTTTGTAGTTGTTGCTAATAAGCCAAAGATACAATTTTGCAAGCTAATCACAACATGCTCAAGAATCATGATTTTAACAGAAATGTTGTTGCTAATAAGCCAAAGATACAATTTTGCAAGCTAATCACAACGGCCTGCCCATAGTCGATAAACAGGTAAGGTTGTTGCTAATAAGCCAAAGATACAATTTTGCAAGCTAATCACAACAGGCGCTCCTGTGCATCTTCAATTGCTTTTGTTGTTGCTAATAAGCCAAAGATACAATTTTGCAAGCTAATCACAACATGCTTTAATTAATCTTAATGGATACCCTCGTTGTTGCTAATAAGCCAAAGATACAATTTTGCAAGCTAATCACAACCATGGTTATGGTACAAAGAGATGCAAGCGTGTTGTTGCTAATAAGCCAAAGATACAATTTTGCAAGCTAATCACAACTTGTCCCCTAAATACCTTCCGCCTGTGTGAAGTTGTTGCTAATAAGCCAAAGATACAATTTTGCAAGCTAATCACAACATGCCAGGAGATTTTTTGATATTTAAAGAGTTGTTGCTAATAAGCCAAAGATACAATTTTGCAAGCTAATCACAACAATCAACGCGGAAGATAGGGGGTTGCCGATGTTGTTGCTAATAAGCCAAAGATACAATTTTGCAAGCTAATCACAACAGGAAGCAGTTTGGTCCCTTCCGCTTTTCAGTTGTTGCTAATAAGCCAAAGATACAATTTTGCAAGCTAATCACAACACCTCTGTAGTAACATCTTCCTGCGTTTTCGTTGTTGCTAATAAGCCAAAGATACAATTTTGCAAGCTAATCACAACAAACCACTTCGCAGGGAATGTCTGTGTCAAGTTGTTGCTAATAAGCCAAAGATACAATTTTGCAAGCTAATCACAACAAAGGTTGCTTACAACTCTCTTGAAGAGGGGTTGTTGCTAATAAGCCAAAGATACAATTTTGCAAGCTAATCACAACAATCTATCGGCATAGTATGTTCGGATTTGAGTTGTTGCTAATAAGCCAAAGATACAATTTTGCAAGCTAATCACAACTGTTGTCAGAATAGAGATACATTCAAATTTGTTGTTGCTAATAAGCCAAAGATACAATTTTGCAAGCTAATCACAACATGATAGTATGTTTTACCGTTTGATCTCTTGTTGTTGCTAATAAGCCAAAGATACAATTTTGCAAGCTAATCACAACCCATTGGCTCTGTACTTTGCTTTTACGGCTTGTTGTTGCTAATAAGCCAAAGATACAATTTTGCAAGCTAATCACAACGTACTGCAAAAATCATAGATTTGCAACGGGGTTGTTGCTAATAAGCCAAAGATACAATTTTGCAAGCTAATCACAACTGTTCGGTTGTCCGAACATGGTACACAAATGTTGTTGCTAATAAGCCAAAGATACAATTTTGCAAGCTAATCACAACACCCTACTTTACTACCTTATCATCCTTATTGTTGTTGCTAATAAGCCAAAGATACAATTTTGTAAGCTAATCACAACGATTTATTAATCCAATTAGCTATTTCGGTGATATCCGTTCACTTTTTCCTTTGTTTTGCCAGACTTCTCTGATTTGGTAGATTTCGAATTGTTTGTTAAGCCATAAAAATGCATATTTGATTTTGGATGGGTGTATATGCTTCGGATTATCTTGTTACAGTTTCCGCCACGATGTCTGGAGCTTCGTCCAAAATTTGTTCCGGAATCAATTGTAAATAATTTGTCAAATTGTTAAATATTACACTTTAATTTGTAAGTTTGTATCAGCTTATAACATCCGGTTAAGCAGAGGCAAAACCTGAGGGGCAAGGGGGCAGCGAGCGTCTGTAACAGCTACAGCGGGTGTTAAAGGCTAACCCCTATAAGCCGGGCAACCGGCTTATTTCTTTTTTACAAGTATACCATTTCAGACAGTCCTAGTATTCAGCTCTATTCGTTTTTTGATGTAAAAAGTTGAGAAAACACATAGACAATGCCTCCCAAAGTTCCCGCAAGCATAAGCAGTACGAAAGTCCAGGAAGCAATAAAGAATACTATATTTAAGATTGAATCTATCATACGTACAAATATATGAATAAATTGACATATAAAATACAGTTTGTGGATGCTTTAAAATCTGTGGCTTATGGTACGTATAGCGATTAAAAGGGTGTATGATGACTTTGATCCGGAGGATGGATACCGGGTTTTGGTAGACAGGCTTTGGCCCAGAGGGGTAAAGAAGGAGGCGTTGCTCTATAACTCATGGAATAAGGATTTGGCTCCTTCTTCTGAGCTTCGGAAATGGGTTCACCAGAATAAAGAGGAGCGGTGGGAACTCTTTGCAAGTTTGTACATCAAGCAACTGGGTAATTCTAAAGCGGTGGATGATTTCTTGTTGGCCATAAAGGACTTTGAGAGGGTTACGTTGCTGACTGCCACTAAAAGCATGGAGCAGAATCATGCGGGTATATTGAAAGAATATGTAGAGGGGTTGCTTGGGTAAAGCAGGGTACTTGCCGCGTCCATTAACGGATTAACAGCAAGTACCCTTTTTTATACATGGTCTATATGCTGCTTATTTGAACAGCTTGGGCGCGAATTCCGACAGGTAGATGCGCCAGTTCTTCCAGATATGGCCTTCGCCGGTTTCGAAATATTCGTACTTGTAGCCTTTTTCGTCCAGCATCTTGCGATAGTCTGTGTTTGCCTGATACAAAAAGTCGGTCTTGCCGATGGCAATCCAGTATAGGGCCGGCTTCTTGTCGAATTGTGTTTTCAGCTTGGCTTCCAGGTTGTCGTAGATCGGTGATTTTACATCTTTGTTGGGCATGATGGCTGCAGAGAACAAGCCTACGTAGTTGAACATGTCCGGATATTGCTTGGAGATGTGCATGGAATGAAATCCTCCCATGGATAGTCCGGCAATGGCACGGTTCTGTTTGTTCTTGAGGGTACGGTAGGTGCGGTCTATAAAGTTAACCACATCCGGGAAAGCAGCTTCGAAGGAGCCTTCCATGGTTTTAGGTAATTGCATGGATGCCGGGGCATAGCCTAAAGAGGATTCTCCGGGGGCAGCCTCTTGCGATGCATTGCCGTTGGTCATCACCACAATCATAGGTTTTGCTTTGCCTTGTGCAATCAGGTTGTCCAGAATCTGAGCGGTACGTCCCAGTTCGCTCCAGGCATTTTCGTCGCCTCCCATTCCATGCAGCAGGTAGAATACAGGATAGCGCTTGCCGCTGGTTTCGTAACCGGCCGGTGTATAAACCGTTAAACGGCGGTCCATACCCAGCGTGGGACTGTTATACCATACCTTGGCCACTGTTCCGTGGGGTACTTTGTTCACCTTGTACAGGTCGGCACGTTCGCCACCGATGATAAATACGTTCGTAACGCTTGCCACGTCGCGAATCATATACACATTGCTGGGGTCGTTAATCTTTAGTCCGTCTACCAGGAAGGTGTAGCTGTACAGTTCGGACTTGAGGGGTTGCGGGGTGGTAAATTCCCATACGCCGTCTTTCTCGGTAAGGTCGGCCACACCCGGACCGTCAAACTCTCCGTAAGGTGTCTTTATCTTCTGGGTAGGCAGAAAGTCGCCGGTTACTTGTACCCGTACGGCTTTAGGTGCCTTCAGGCGGAAGGATACCGTGTTGTTTTCGTGAATTTCGGGCGAGATAACGGCGGCACCTCCCCAAAGAGCCTGTTGTGCAAAACTTAAAACACACATCAGCAGCATGGCTGATAAAGTAATGATTTTTCTCATGATGTTTGTTAAAATAATGTGAGGTTTTTTAATTATTGATTCTTTCCAAAATTACGGGTAACAAATGGCAGGCAGGTGTACAGGGCCGAGTGCCAGTATTCCCAGGTATGCCCTCCGTCGCGAACGCGGAACTGGCAGGGAATCTTTTTCTTGCGCATCGCCTGAGTGAACTCGATGTTGCGGTCGAGCAGAAAATCGTCGTCGCCGCAATCTACAAACCAGGCCACCGTGCGTAAGTTGGCGATACGATCTTCGTCGGCATTCGCCACAAAGTCCACACAACTGTTCTCGATGACCGACTTGGTAAGGATTGCCATCTTATCGTCTGGTTTCTGCGCCGGTGCCGCTCCCATTTCGGGGATAGACATCAGGGCACTCATGGCGTAGACTGCTGCGTACATATCGCTGTGCTTCTGTCCGTAACCGGTGGCGCCGCCTCCGCCCATAGACAGTCCGGCAATGGCCCGGTGGGCTTTATCGCCTATCACACGGTAGTTCTTTTCAATGTAGGGCAGAAACTCGGTGTAGAAAAAAGTCTCGTAACTCCATCCCGGCATATCGAAATAGCCGTTCCATACGCCTTCGTAGATATTGCCTCCCGCATTGGGTGTAACAATGATCATCTCGCAGGCTTCGCCGCTTTCCATCAGCTGGTCGGCCACATCTTTAACGTGACCGCGCCCGGCCCATCCCTGGTGGGTGTCCGTCATACCATGCAGCAGATAGAGTATCGGATATTTCTTGTTTGTATCCGTCTCGTAACTTTTAGGCAGGAAAATATTGTATGCCCTGTAGGCATTCAACACCTTGCTGTGTATGGAATCTGTTACGATTTTACTCTGTGGAGGGGCGGGCGACTGTGCCAAAGCAGAGAATACAAGTGGTATAGCCAGCAAAGACAAGATTAGCTTTTTCATTACTCGTAATTTTAAAATGATGTATGGTTCTTTACAAATTAGCGACTAAAAGTACTAATTTATTTATTATCTGTTTACGGATCGATTTAAATTCATCTCTTTACCATCGGATTTACCGGGATCGCTGCCTGAGGTTTCATAACATCGAGTGTTTTAACCTTGCTGCTTTTGGCTATCTTCTGTACTACGGTGTCGCGCACGTCGGCCGACGAGGCGGCAGCCATCCATTGATATTCTCCCTTGTCGAGCTCCCACGAAGCCGACTTCTCGTTATAGGAGGCCATGTCCATTACGTGCCAGGTAAGGGTGAGTGTCTGACTTTCGCCCGGTTCCAGCAGGCGGGTCTTACCGAAGGCTTTCAGCTCTTTAGCCGGTTTGTCCAGGGCTCCTTTGGGGGCTTTCACATAGGCCTGAACGGCTTCCCGACCGGCATATTTGCCTGTGTTCTTAACGGTTACCTTTAACTGGCATTGATCTCCTTCGATTGAGGCGCTTTCTATATCGTAGCTGAAGCTGGTGTAGCTAAGTCCGTGTCCGAAGGGGTAGGATACCTCCTTGCCGAATGTGTCGAAATAGCGGTAACCCACATAGATGCCCTCCTCGTAGTTGGTATAGTCTACGTTGGCTTCCGGCACTTTAGGTTTCTCTTCTTTTTTATCTGATTTGAAGTTCATACCCGTTCCCATGGCAAAGGATGGCATCTTGAACTCGTAATCGGAAGGGAAATTGGCGTCTGAAGGGGCATCGCCGTAGTTAACAGCCAGTGTCATAGGTAACTTGCCCGAAGGGTTTACTTTGCCGGAGAGCACATCGGCGATACAGTTGCCAACCTCCTGACCCGGTTGGAAGGCACAGATTACGGCATCGGCATATCCTTTCCACGAGGCAGTTTCAACCGGACTACAGATGTTCAGGATAACTACCAGTTTCTTTCCGGCTGCACGATAGGCTTCGGACACCTGCTTGATAAGTGCCTTTTCGTTTTCTTTGAGCATGAACTCGCCGATGCGACGGTCGCAAGCCTCGCCGCTGGTACGTCCCAGGGTAAGGATGGCAATGTCATTGTCCTGCACCTGTGCGATCATCTCTTCGGCTGTAGGTAGAAACTCTTCGGCACGGGGCAGGGGAGTGAAGGAAAAGGGAGGTCTTCCCTGTGGGAAAAGTCGTTTCTGCTCGTCGAACAGATGCTTTTTGTATTGCTTAATAAGTTTACCGTCTACTGTATAGCCTGCTTTGCGCATACCTTCTACCAGAGATACCGTATAGTAACCGATTCCCGTACTGCCAAATCCCATACCTGCGGGTACCATGTCGTACGAGGTGGTTCCATACAGGGCAACCTTCTTTACGCCTTGTGCCAGCGGAAGGGCCTCTTTATTGTCCAGCAAAACAATTCCTTCGGCACCAATCTTACGGTCTACCTGTGCATGGCCTTTCAGATCTGTTTCATTGGGGTATTGATAGCCCGCATAGGTGTGACTTTTAAGAACGAACTCCAGTACGCGTTTCACGTTGCGGTTCAGGATGGCCTCGCTGAGGGTACCGTTTTTTACAGCTTCGTAAATAGCCTTGTACTGGCGGTCTTGTCCCGGTTGCATCATATCGTTACCTGCCAACATGGATGCAACGGCATCCATCCCTGCATTCCAGTCGGACATAACCACTCCTTTGTAGCCCCATTCCGAACGAAGGATATCTTCGGTAAGCTCCTTGTCTTCGCAGGTGTATTTGCCGTTCACTTTGTTGTAGGCGGTCATCACACTCCATGGCTGTGATTCCTTTATGGCTATCTCGAATCCTTTGAGATAAAGCTCGCGCAGGGGGCGGGTGGTGAGTCGGGAGTCATTGTTATTACGGTTTGTCTCCTGATTGTTTACTGCAAAGTGTTTGATACAGGTTCCGGTGCCCTGACTTTGAATTCCGTTGATGTAAGCTGCGGCAATCTTTCCCACCACCAGCGGATCTTCGGAATAGTACTCGTGGTTTCGTCCGCAAAGCACATTACGCATCAGATTCACACCCGGGGCCAGCAATACATCCAGTCCGTAGTCCTTAACCTCTCTGCCCAGCGCCTGACCAACCTGGAAAGCTGCTTCGGGATCGAAGGTGGCAGCTACCGTGGTGCTGGACGGAAACTCTGTAGCATAATAGGTGTGGCTGTCGAATTCGCGTTTGGGAGCCATTGCCAGACGGTGCGGACCGTCGGCCAGGTAGGCCGAAGGGATGCCCAGACGGGGAATGTCGTAGGTACGACCGGCTGTGCCCGGAAACTTGGCATCGTCGCTCATTGCCATGCCGCAACCGATTACCATGTGTACTTTTTCTTCCAGCGTCATCGCACGGATCACCTCGTCTACGTTTTGAGGGGTGAGCCGTAGCTGCGGCTCCGGTGAAGGCAGCTGCGCCTGTACCGTGAGCGCCAAAAAACCGGAGAAAATGGAAATAGATAGTCTTTTCAATTTCATAATTTTAAATGTAATTAAAGTATAGTATTCATTTAGTGGTAACGAAGAAATTTTCAGGTAAAGATACTACTATACCGAAAATTTCTCCATTAACCTAAATCAATTAATGCTGTAATAAATTATCACCAGTTTTCATTTTGTTTCATGTTGGGATTTAACTCCAGCTCTTTGCGGGGAATCGGCAACTGTTTATGTTTCGCCTTGAAACCGTAAGCCGAATTCTTGACCAAGAACTTAACACCTTCACTTGAGAAGGCCGGAATTTCCTTCCCTTGCTGACCCATAACTGCTTCAGCATCGTTCCAACGGGTGAGGTCCTGGAAACGTACACATTCCATGCAGAGCTCCAACCGTTTCTCCTTCTTTACATCGTCCAGGGTAACCGTTGTTAAATCGGGTAGTTTGGCCCGCGAACGAATCCGGTTGATGTAAGAAAGCGCTTTGGCCTTGTCGCCGCCCTGTACATGTGCTTCGGCAGCCAGCAGTAATACCTCTGCATAGCGCATCACCCGGAGGTTGATGTATTGCAGGGCCTGAAAGTAAGAGGCATCGTAAATACAGTCTTCTTTCAGTGCACGTGTTTTCCACATAAAGTAACCTTCGTGTCCCACCATATTGGCACCGGGCTGCAATACAACCCCGATCTTATTTAATTGCTCGTAACTGCGCAGTGTGCTGTTTAACCGGTAGCCATCGGTTCCTTCTCTTTCCACAAAAGCATCATACAACGATTTGCGTGGATTCATAAAGCCATAGGTACCCGAAGCGATGGTTTGGACAGCTTCGCCGGTAACGAACAATTTATCCGAACGCCATCCCATCATCAGGTAGGTCATCGTCAGTATGTCCCAGTTCCAGGCCTGTTCCGGGTCGTTGCGGCGCTGCACCTCCAGCATGGACTCGCAGCTTCCGTTGGCCTCTACGTGCAGCAGCTTATCGTAAGCACCCGGGTATAGATCGTATTTGCCGGATTCGATCACTTTGTCGAGAATAGAGGCCGCTTCGCTGTATTTACCCTGGAATACATACGCCTTCCCGAGCATGGCCTGTGCCACCTCTTTGGTGGTACGGATCGTTGTCTCTTTATCGTTAACGTTGTTTTTTGATGGCAGAACGTTGAGGTTGATGGCTTCTGTAAGATCCTTTTCAATAAACGCCCAGGTGTCTTGCGGACTGCTGTTGCCCTGTCTGTACTCGTCCGGGGTAAGCAGATGATCTACGATGGGAGCTGTTCCATAGAGGGTTAACAGTTCGAAATGCGCCCATGCACGGAAAAACTTAGCTTCGGCCAGGGCACGCTTTTTCACATCCGTATCCGGTTCCATCAGGTCGATAATCAGGTTTGCTTTGTAAATGATGCTGTACATGCCCGAATACAAGCTGGCTATCATGGGATGGTCCGTGTCGAAGGTATATTCGTTCAACTGTTCCATTTGGGCATTGTCGCCACGCGAACCACCACCGCTCCACACATCGTCGGCCAACGAATTTTTGGTCATGAACCAATTGTAGTAATTGCTGCTCCAGCTGAAGTATAAAGAAGCCAATGCCTGCATAGCCTCCTGATCTGTTTGGTAAAAGTCTTCCTGACTCCCCATATTACCATGTTTGGGGATGTCCAGCCGGTCTTCGCATCCTGTGTTAAGCACCGAAAGCAGTCCCAGCAGCCAAATATAGATATATCTTGTTTTCATTATTCTTACTGTAAATTGTGGTTTTTAAAATTCAATATTCAAGCCTAAAACAACCTTCTTGGAACAAGGATACGACCCTTTGTCCACACCCATTCCCGAAGTGGAATTGGCGGCCGCCTCCGGATCGAAGCCCGGGTATTTTGTGAAGGTGAAGAAATCGTCCAGCGAACCGTATACCCGGAGGTTATTCACAAAGATCTTTTTCATCCATGTTTTAGGGAGGGTATATCCCAATTGAATCTGCTTAATCTTGAAGAATGAGCCGTCGTATACCAAAGCATCGGAGGTCTGGTATTTATCCATGTTCTGGGCGCCGGCGCGTGGAACAGTCCCCGACTTATTATCGGCTGTCCAGCGATTGTCGTAAAATACCTCTTTCAGTTTATTGGATGCCGCATAATCGGGACGATTGATACAGTTGAAGATGTCGTTGCCCTGCGATCCGGTACCGAACAGCGTGAAGTCCAATCCTTTCCAACCGGCGGTTAGTGTAATTCCATAGGTGAAATCGGGAATGGCATCGCCGATGTAATCCAAATCGCCATCGTTCAGGTCGCCGCTGTTGTCCAGGTCATGGAACATGGGATTACCCGTTTCCGGATCCACCCCTTTGAATTTATAGCCGCGGAAGTAATAAACAGGGAATCCCTCTTCGAAGTAGGTGATGGTGCTGGTATGGAAGTTAACGCCGTTGATACGCGTAATGGACGGGTCAACGTAGGTTACCTCGTTCGTTAAGGTGGCAAGGTTGGCCCGCAGGCTGTAATGGAAGTCACCGATATGGTCTCTCCAGCCCAGTTCAAACTCCCAGCCCTTGTTGCTTACGTTCCCGGCATTCATAGGCGAGGTTGTTCCTCCTACAATCAATGAAGGGGTGGTGCCGTTTACCAGCAGATCTTTGGTCTTTTTGTTAAAGTAGTCCATTCCCACAGTAAGACGATCTTTCAGGAACCTGGCATCCAGACCGATGTTGATCTGTTCGGAAGTCTCCCATTTCAGTTTATCGTTACCCATGGATGAGGGAGCCACAGCATTGATATAATAATTGCCCGTCCCGAAAGGGTAGAGCCCTTTCAGAGCCATGTCCGTGCTGTATGGATAGTTGCTGAGGGCAGCCAGACTACCGTTTTGTCCCCAGCTGGCACGCAACTTCAAGCTGCTTACCTGATGCTTGAGCGGAGCGAAGAACTCTTCTTCCGACAGGGTCCATCCGGCAGATACCGCAGGAAAATATCCCCAGCGGTTGGTGGAGGGAAGCAGTGATAAGTCGGCTGCATCGGCACGAAGTGATCCCTGCAAAAGGTAACGCCCAGCAAATTCGTATCCTACACGTCCGAAGTAAGAAAGTTTGGCCGAACGTACCTTCTCGCCGGCTACCCCCTTGGTTGCCGAAGCCGAACCATAGTTGAGGTAATAGAACAACGGATCGTTTTTCTTGATGGCATCTTCGCTGTTGGCCGAAAGACTACCATATACATTGTCGTTGGTGGATTCCTGGTACGACATACCCACCATTCCGGTTACAGTATGTTGTCCGAAGCTCTTCGTGTAGTTGGCAAAGTTCTCCCATTGATAATATATACTTGTGGTAGATCTGGCATTGAGGCTCACATAATCGCGGCTCTGGGTGGAGTTTCCGTAGAAGGGAAGGTCGGTGGACGACTGACGGGTTCCCGACAACCGGTAACCGAAACGCGAGGTGAATGTGAAATCCTTGATAGGTTTGAAGTCGGAGTAGATGGATCCGTTTACGTTGAATCCACTGTTTTTACCAATATTATTGTCGCGCATGATCATAGGATGAAATTGCTCGCCGGCATAATATTTGGACACTGCATAGTAGTCGCCGTTCTCGTTTTTGAGCAGGTGTTTACCATTATTCAAAGCAGTCTGCATGTGAGCCGGCAGCTTATCCGCTGCGTAGGTATCGGGCGTAAGCGGGTCCAGTTGGAGGATAGAGGTTAGCAAGCTGCCGTATTCGTTGTTCATCGATACGCTGCGTATATTGAATTTCTCTATCTGATTGGTGGTTCCCACTTTGAGCCAGGGCTTGATTGCATATTCGGAATTGATGGTTGCCGTAAGACGTTTGTAAACATCGACATCTCCCTTTACAATCCCGTTATTATCCAGATAGGTTAGAGATAGATAGTAATTGCCGTTTTCGCTGCCGTTGGTGAAAGATACATTGTGCTTTTGCATCTGACTGTTATCAAAGGCTACGTCGGTCCAGGCAGTATTCGTTACCCCGTCCCAGCCGTTTCGAAGTTCGTTCTCTGTAAAAGTCTGCGACTCTACCATATAATCGATGTACTGCTCTGCATTCAGCATGGCCGGGATACGAGCCAGCGATTGCGACGACCATTGGAAATCGTAGGAAATCTTTCCTTGTCCCGCTTTCCCCTTCTTGGTGGAGATAAGTACAACCCCGTTGCCGGCTTCGGCACCGTAGATGGCAGCAGAGGCAGCATCTTTAAGCACCTCCATGGATGCGATGTCGTTGGGATCGATGCCGCTGATGTCGCTCAGCCGGATCCCGTCTACCACATACAGGGGATTGGAGGAAGCATTGGATGAGTAACCTCTTACACGAACGGTAGGCGAGGCTCCCGGAGCAGCAGAGGTTTGGATAACCTGTACCCCGGCTGTTTTACCTTGCAATGCCGCCGGAGCGTTACTGATGGTGCGGTTTTCCAGATCTTCGGCCTTTACCTGCGAGATGGCCCCGGTAACGGAGCTCTTTTTCTGAACACCGTATCCTACCACTACAACCTCTTCCAGCGTTTTAGTATCCTCCTTTAGCTGAATGTTCATCACTCCTGCAACGGCTTTCTTCTCCTGAGTTACAAAGCCGATATAGGAAAATACAATGGTGGCACCCTGCTGTACGGACAGACTGTAGTTGCCATTTAAGTCGCTCATCACACCGTTGGTGGTTCCTTTTTCAACGATGCTCACTCCGAGCATAGGCTCTTTCAGGTCGTCTGTAATACGCCCTGAAACTTTAACGGGTCCCTGTGCCGATAGGTAAGACACAGTGGCCAACAGAAAAAGCACCATGATAAGTAGCTTTTTCACCGATTTGCTTTTCATAATTCTTTTCATTAAGTTATTAACTAGATTGATTACTGCATGTTCCCGGTTTCTTCCCCGCCTTTGCAGGGAATAAGCCGGGAGTTTACGTTCTTTACATTAAAATGTGGTATGGTTTTACAACGGATCAGAAGCCGCGGGTTGGAAATGCTCTTACCAGCTCCATCAACTCCTTGTCGTGATTATACTTTTCTTCGCATACATTGTCGAAGCACATCGCAGCACCCTTTTGGGCTGTATAAGGATCCCATTGGGGCAGACTTTCGTGGTTGGGATTGCCTGTCCGTGCAAAATTTATCCAGGCGCTGCTCATTTTCTGTGCCAGTATTTGCGCTTTGCCGCTCCCGCCGGTCATACTGGCGTGACGTGTTACATTGTCGAAAACAAACGGAATCTCCATGCAGTGTGTGCTTCGCAGGCTGCCATTCATTACGGGTGATTCCCAGGTAAAAAGATACATATAGACAGGAGCTCCCTGTTGAGCGGCCTTCAGACGTGCCTGTTCCACTGCACCGGGACGGAAGATTACATCTACATCCAACAGATCCTTGGGTTCATAGTAGGGGTATGCCTTTTCAAATGCAGCAAGGAAATCGTTGGTCTTTTCGCCGTACTTCTGTTTAAGTATCTCCACGGCTTTTTCTTTTGTGATGGTTCTGTAGGCCGGCACATAGGTGCTCATGGTGAATTCGTGTAGTGTGGTTCCTATCATCACAGGTATGTCCTTACTCTGTGCCGGAGCTTGCGGATCGAAAGGTTGTGCGGGCAACACATCGCCGTCTACCGTTGGCGCCCATCCGAAGATAAAGGAGGAGATACCCTCTTTTTCGGCCTGTTCCTTTACTTTCTTTATAGCCGTTTCGCCGGCGGCAAGTAACTTTTCGTAGGGTATTGTTTGCAACTGGTCGAGCTGAGAGGGTTTTAATCCCAATTCCTCCACCACGGCCGTACCGATACGGCGTGAATACGTTGCTTCCATTGTTCGCAACATTGAACCGCTCTGTATAATGGCTTTGTGAAACAGCCCCTTGGCCGATGGTGTGGCAAGAAGGGTGGAGACTTTGCCTCCGCCGCCCGACTGTCCGAATATGGTTACATTCTGTGCATCGCCTCCAAAGGAAGCAATATTCTTGTTTACCCATTGAAGAGCTGCAACTAAGTCGAGTAACCCTGCATTGCCCGATTTAGCATATTTGTCTCCGAAGGCAGAGAGGTCCAGAAAGCCCAGCGCGTTGAGCCGGTGGTTAAGGGTTACAACAACTACATCTCCATTCTTTGCCAGGTTACTTCCATCATAGGATGGTAATTCCTGTCCGCTTCCGGCAGCATAACCTCCGCCGTGAAGCCATACCATGACAGGGCGTTTCTTTCCGTCTTTTAATCCGGGAGTCCATATGTTTACACGCAGACAGTCCTCGTCGGGGAACCCGTCGTTCCAGTCAAAGGCAAAAGCCGACTCGTCGTGATACCAGCCTGTACGTTTGCCCTGTGGGCAAGTAGGACCATAGGCACGGCTGCTCCGGATTCCTTCCCACTTTGCAACGGGTTGGGGAGGCATGAAGCGTTCGGCTTTGGCATACGGAATACCTTTGTATATGTACACACCGTTTTCCTGATATCCGGCCACCGTTCCGGATTCAGTTTCTGCAATTGCATTGGTGTCCGACGCGAGGACTTCGCCATCAGTCTTCGCCTCTTGCTTGTCAGCTTTTACAGTCCCTCCGCAAGAGGACAGGAGGAGGGCAGCCGTGAGTAGCGGCAATGAGAAAAATAGTTTTTTCATGGTAGCATAATTTTCTTGATTATTACGTCGGCAATATTACCCCCTTTCCTCCGGACGGATTGTCTGATGCATTCAAACGGTTTTCATTTACGTTCAAAATGATTGTTCTATGTGTTCAAATGTTTGTTCTTTTGTTCAAATGGAGTCTGCTACAAGCTGTAGCCCGATTATTATGCTTATTTTCGCATCGGAACAAACAAATCGGACTATGTTGATCGCTGATTATCCATACAGAAAAAACACCTTCGGTGCACACCTGTGGCTGCTGCTTTTTATCTGCATATTTTCTTCCTGCCGCCCTTCCGAACCGGAAACCGGACAAGGATATAGTGCCGGAGCAGAGAGCCCGGTGATCACGAACGATATTTCAAACCAACAGATCAAAGCCTTTGCCGAGGATGCGCAAGGTTACATCTGGGTGGGAACTTTCCGCGGACTGAACCGATATAACGTACACGAATACCATCAATATTTTTGTACGGACGACTCGTCGGGATTACCGGATAATCAAATAACGGACCTTTTACTTGACTCGAAAGGCAGGATGTGGGTGGCAACCGTAAACGGAGTCTGCATCTACACCGATAAGGATAATTTTCAGCGTATTCCATTCGATCATGAAAACAATAATATTCACCAACTGATGGAGAACCGCGAGGGGCATATTCTGATGGCTACCGAGCAACAACTTTTTGTTTACAATTCCGACCGAAACCGACTGGATTGTGTGTTGACGGATCTTGATCCGCAGCATACCTTCAATACGGAATGTCATATTGATAATGAAAACAACCTGTGGGTGGTAAATTACAGTTCGTTACGTAGGTACAACGCATCAACGATGGAGCTTCTGGATTCCATAGCTACAAAGAGTTACCCTTATCACTCTTTTATGCATGGCGACGAACTTTGGCTTACAGGCAACCAGACTCTTTCTATCTTCGACACACGAACCCGCCAGTACTGCCCTGTTCCGGAGGTAATTGCCAGACATCCCCAGCTGGCTTCGGCCGAAATCGATTATATTCATCCTTATGGTTCACATGCATTGTTGCTGAATACGACCAAATACGGGATGTTCTGCTATAATTATAAGGAGGGTACCGTGACTCATCAGAGTGAAGATGGCTTTCCTTTTGAGGTGCCTCGTTTTAAGATTAACCAGCTGTTTACTGATTCGCAACAGAATTTGTGGATAGGTTCTGTTGATCAGGGTTACACCGTTTGTTACAACTATAAGGAGCGTTTCAACAACAATAATTACCTGCGCTCGCGATTGGAAAATAAATCGGTTGTGTCTATAGCCGTCAGTAAGGAGCAGGATCTGTGGATTTCAACCCTGATGGACGGACTGTTCGTTTACAATATGCGGAACCAGAAGATGGAGTCGATAGATTTGGATCGCCTTTTGCCACAGGCTAGCAAGAAAGCTGTGCATGTAAATCAGTTACTAGTGGACCACAGTGATGCGATTTGGATGACTGTAACAGATAACATGGTACTAAAGTGCCGATACGTAAATGGACGGTTGGAAGTGGAGAGCAGGTTTCAGGTATTTCTGCCAATGTCAATCACCCAGGATGAACACAAAACCATCTGGATCGGCACGGCTACTCCTTATGTATATGCTCTTAAGCAAGGCGACACTCAATTTCGTACAATTCAGGCATTCGATACCCGGTTTACCTTTATACCCGGTCTATTGCCTTTACGTAACGGCAATTTGCTGGTTGCTGCTTTTTATCAACCGATGAAGCTGATTGATCGTGAAAGTGATGAGATTAGCCGGTTGGAGGTGACCGACGAGGATATGAAAGGCAGCATACAACGCTCTGTTTTTATTCCAACGGCCCTACATGAAGATAGCCGGGGTGATATATGGATAGGTACAGTAAGTAACGGTTTACTTTGTTACACACCATCAACCGGAAAAATAAGGCCTGTATTGGGTAGTCCCTGTCTGGATATTTCTAGTATTGAAGAGGATGAACAGGGGCATCTTTGGGTGAGCACGCTATATGGCCTTGGAAAATACGACCGCTCTGTTGGTACTTTTACCAACTATTTTGCTGCGGATGGAATTGGCGGGAACCAATTTTACGACCGGGCCTCTTGTCGCCTGCCCGACGGAACGATGCTTTTTGGGGGAACGCACGGACTTACTTTCTTTAATCCGCTGGATGTCCCTGCAAAACGGCATGTCCCGTTGCTGTTCGAGGATTTGAAGGTTCACAACCGGCTGATACATCCCAATGAGGCCAATTGTATTGATAAACATCTATCGTACCGGCCGGATATCAGACTGAGTCACGACCAGAACGGATTCAGTATATCATTTACCGCCCTGGATTACTGCGAATTTGAACGGGTGCACTATCACTATATGCTGGAAGGATTTGATCATTATTGGGTGGATGCCCGCAACAACCGCGAAGCCTACTATGCAAATCTGCCTGCTGGAACCTATACTTTCAGGGTGAAGATAACAAATAACGACAAGAGTATCGTAGACACCGAAAGTTCGATTCGTGTTATCGTGAAGCCCGCTCCCTGGAACACCTGGTGGGCTTACACGATCTATCTCATCTGTGCGGCGGCTGTCGTACTTCTTTTCCTGCGGGCCTTGCTGCGTATCAAAGCCGAAAGAGAGGCGGCGCATCTGGCAAAATTGGAGAAAGAGCAGGAACAGCGTGTCAACCAGATGAACATGAGCTTCTTTGCCAATGTTTCACACGAGTTCCGAACACCCCTTACTATGATTTCTGCTCCCATTATGCAGCTGTGTAATGCCCCGGACATTACAGGAGAGAATAAAAACCTTCTTTGTATCGTTCAAAGAAGTGTTACGCGTATGCTGCGTCTTGTAAACCAATTGATGGACTTCAACAAACTGGAGAATGACAGTCTGAAGCTGAAGGTTGCAAGAATGGATATCATCGCTACCCTGCAACGGCAGGTGGATGTCTTTTCACTGAGCGCACGTGATAAAGGTATAATTCTGAATACATGCGGAATGGAGGATACGTTTCTTATGTGGATGGATGAGGATAATGTGGACAAGGTTTTTGCCAACCTGATGTCTAATGCGCTGAAATTTACGCCCGAAGGTGGAAGTATACAGGTGACTTTTGATTTAATTAATCAGCAGGAAGCGGCATCTCTTTTTACTCTAAATGAGTCTGCGAAAGATATGCAATACGTAAAGATATGTGTCGCCAACACCGGGAGAAGTATTCCGGAAGATCAGCTTGAAAAGATATTTGAGCGTTATTACCAGGTGGCAAATCAAACGGAAGGTTACTACAACTGGGGAACAGGAATCGGGCTGTATTATGCCCGTTGCCTGGTTAAGCTGCATCACGGACACATTAAGGCTTCTGTTCCGGACGAGGGAGGTGGAGCTGTATTTACTTTTATCCTACCAGTAAATGATTGCGCTTATACCGAAGACGAACGAGTGTCGAGGCAGACAAGGCAGTCGGATATCTTCCCGCTGGATGACGAATACGAGTCGGACCGCTACGATAATCATAAATTATCAGATCTGCAGGAGTTGGGTTATTCTGACACTGATAAGCAACCAAAGGGTGCAGAAGAACGTAAGAATATACTTGTGGTGGACGATGATACCGAGGTGGTACATTATCTGAAAACACTTTTATCGCCACACTACCGTGTTATCTGCCGTTTCAATGTAGATAGTGCCCTGAAGGCAATGCAGGAAGAGGCGCCGGATTTAATCCTGAGCGATGTGGTTATGCCCGATAAAGATGGTTACAGCCTTTGCCGTGAGGTTAAAGATAACTTGCAGTTATGCCATATTCCCGTTATATTGGTGACAGCCAAGGCCACTTTGGCTAATCAGGTGGAGGGGCTCAATATCGGGGCTGATGCGTATGTTACCAAACCATTCGATCCCGGTTATCTGCTTGCCCTGATCAACTCTCAACTTAAAAACCGGGATAAAGTAAGGAATATTCTCAGTCGATCTACTCAAACGGATAAGATGGACGAGAACATCCTTTCACCGCAGGATAATGCCTTTATGACCGACCTGTATCACTTGATGGAAAATGAACTCTCTAATCCGGAACTGGATGTGGTTCGTATGACGGAGCTGATGCACATTTCACGTACAAAATTTTACTATAAAGTAAAAGGTTTGACTGGTGTAAACCCCAGTGTGTTTTTTAAGACTTATAAGCTTAATCGGGCGGCGGAACTTATAAACGAAGGAAAATATACGGTATCTGAAATAGCGGATATGACTGGTTTTAGTACCTTGTCTCATTTCTCAGCCAGCTTCAAGAAACATTTCGGTACGAGTCCCAGTGATTACCATAAACCTTAATTTACTAATATTCTGGCAAGAAACGAACTTGTTTTATCATTTATGAAAAGTTGAATGGGATTTAATAGATTAGTTTTGTAAAATTATTTGTTACTAATCAGATTTGTTTTACCGAGAATTAATCCTATCAGAAGTATGAGGCAATCATTGTTTTGCATTGGAATTTTAGTAGCATTCATCTTGGTCGGTTGCAGGGGCGGAGGAGTCGCTGTAACTTCCCTTAAGGTAGAAATGCAGGAAAATCCACAAGGAGTAAGTGTTTTGACCCCCCGTTTTTCGTGGCAGATAACCTCTGTCAACCCCGATTTAGTGCAACAATCCTATTGGATTCAGGTGGCTCGTTCTGCTGAAGATCTGCAGCAGGGCAAAGAGCTTGTTTTTGATTCGAAAGAGGTGCAAAGCGACCAGTCGGTTCTTGTTCCATACAGTGGAGAACCTCTGCAGTCGAAGGGTGTCTATTATAGGAGAGTAAAAGTGATTACAAATCAGGGTGCTACCGATTGGAGTGATGTGAAGCACTGGTCTATGGCTTTCCTGAATGATTCGGACTGGAAAGCTTCCTGGATTGGCGAAGATTCAATCTCGAACCCTAACGAAACAGATCAGGGCAACACACGATTGGCTGCCCGTTACTTACGTAAATCTTTCGAGAACAAGGCTTCAGTCAAACGCGCTGTGTTGTATATTTCCGGACTGGGATCGTATGAAGCTTATCTGAACGGTAAGCGTGTGGCCGAAGATGTTTTTGCCCCCATGCCTTCGTGGTATCCGAATAGGGTGTATTATAATGTGTACGATGTTACCTCGTTGTTGCAGGAAGGGACAAATACGGTAGGTGTAAAGTTGGGTAACGGACGTTATTTCGGCATGCGACAGTCCGAGACAATGATGTTTGGTCTGCCCCGTCTGCTGGCACAACTTGAAATTGAGTATACCGATGGATCTGGCGAAGTGGTGGTTAGCGATAAGTCGTGGAAGGTAACTTCGCGCGGCCCGATTGTGGCCAACAATGAATTTGATGGCGAAGAATATGATGCCCGGTTGGAACTTCCCGGTTGGGAGTCTGCCAATTACGATGATTCCAATTGGAAAGAGGCTGATATCATGACTGCATCGGCTGGAAAACTTACGGCACAGCCCAATCCAAATATACAGGTTCAGGATGAGGTGTCGCCTGTCAAAATTACCAAACGTGCCGATGGTACGTATATTCTGGACATGGGACAAAATATGGTGGGATGGCTTAAAATAAATAATCTTAGAGGAAAGAAAGACCAGCCTGTTCGCTTCCGGTTTGCAGAGATTCTGAATCCCGACAGCTCTTTGTATCTGGCAAATATCCGTTCGGCTTTGGTTACGGACGTATATACGCCTGCCAAAGACGGAGAGTTTAGCTGGGAACCCTCTTTTGTTTACCACGGATTTCGTTACGTAGAGATTTCCGGACTCGATTACCAGCCGGAACTTACCGCTTTTACGGGTAGAGTGATTTACGATAAAATGGAAACAACCGGACAGTTCGAAACGTCCAACCAGATTATAAACCAGGTATTCAAAAATGCTTTCTGGGGTATCCGTGGTAATTATCGCGGAATGCCAACCGACTGTCCCCAACGTGATGAACGTCAGGGCTGGCTGGGAGACAGGGCGACCGGTTGTTTTGGCGAAGCATTTGTGCTTGACAATGCCTCTCTGTATAGCAAATGGATGCAGGATATTGAAGATTCTCAAAGTCCGGAGGGAAGTATCTCGGATGTTTCGCCAAGGTATTGGACCATTTACAACGACGATGTGACCTGGCCGGCAGCTTATTTCTATGGAATGAAGATGTTATGGAAGCAGTACGGTGATACAAATCCGATTGTAAAGCATTATGCTTCCATGAAACGGTACCTGGAACATATCCAGCAGGTATCCATGAAGGACTATATTCTTACCAAGGATACGTACGGCGATTGGTGCATGCCGCCGGAATCGCAGCAATTAATCCACTCGCAGGATCCGGCCCGTAAGACCGATGGTGCGATTCTGAGTACAACCATGTATTACAGTTTGTTGAATCTGATGACCGAGTTCGCAGAGATTTCAGGAAACAAAGGAGATATACCAGGATATAAGGATCTTGCTTCCAAAATTAAGGAGGCCTATAATACCCGCTTCTTCAATAAAGATTCTGCATTGTACGGCAACAATACGGTTACGGCCAACATACTTTCGCTTCAATTGGGTTTAGTGCCCGAGGGATATGAAGCTAAAGTATTCGATAATATAGTAAAGAAGACTGAAGTTGATTTTGGTGGACATGTAAGCACCGGGGTATTAGGTATTCAGCAGCTCATGAGGGGACTTACCCAATATGGCAATGTGAATTTGGCTTATAAGATAGCAACGAACGAGACCTATCCCAGCTGGGGACATATGGTTAAAAATGGTGCGACCACGATTTGGGAGCTATGGAACGGAGAGACAGCTGATCCTGCCATGAATTCGGGGAATCATGTGATGCTGCTGGGTGACTTGTTAATCTGGTATTACGAAGATCTGGCAGGAATCAAATGTGCGCCGGGCTCGGTTGCTTATAAAAAGCTGTTGATGGAACCCAAATTCCCCCAAGGTTTGACTCATGTGAAAGCTGCTTATAAGTCGGCTTACGGAGAAATCCGGAGTGAATGGAGCAAAGAGGGGGATATCTTCTCATGGGATATTACCATTCCCGGCAATACTTCTGCCTTAGTCCGCCTCCCGAAAGAATTGAATCTAGCTTCTCCGAATCAGCAGGGTGTACGGAAAGTTACAGAAAATGAAACTATGATTGAAATCGAACTTGGATCAGGAACTTATCACCTCTCCAACAGTAAATAATTACCTGAAAGGAACAGCCTTTTATTTATACTTCTTCTAATTAGATCGAAAACTGAAAGAATAAGCATACGAATGGAAATTGATATGCTATATTTGCAATGCAAAATAGAGCAAAATGTTTTAAATGTGTTCAATCTCAGATTATACTATTAATTTATAAAAGGTTATGAAAAGATTCTTTAGACAATGTGGAAAATTAATGGCTGCGTTTACTTGCGTAGCTATTGCGATCGCTATGCTTGCAATTCCAGAAATGGCTTCGGCAAAGGGAAACAAGAAAGTAGGGATTCAACTTTACTCGGTAATGGATGCAGTAAGAGAAAATCCCAAAGCATCGATCGAACGTCTGGCCGGCATGGGTTACAAGGCATTCGAGTTGGTACAGTGGGGTGGTGATACGAAGGTGTTTGGACTTCCTGCAGAAGAGTTCAAAGCTCTTTGTGATCAAAACGGTGTGAAAATCATCTCTACGCATTCTAGTATTCAGGAAGATACGGCAAAGGAAGATGAGATTATGCAACGCTGGCGTCAACTTTTTGAGATTCAGAAAGCATGTGGTGGCAAATATTTTGTTATCCCTAGTTACAATGTGGACTACACCGTGAAGGATGTACAACAAATGTGTAACTATTTTAACCGTGTTGGTAAGATTGCAAAAGAGTATGGGTTGAAACTTGGATATCACAATCATGCCAACGAATACAAAAAACTTAAGGATAGCGACAAGGTTATGTGGGAATATCTTGTAGAAAATACAGATCCACGGTACGTATGTTTTGAAATGGATGTTTATTGGTGTACAAAGGGAGGCAAAGATCCTGTAGCGTATTTGAAGAAATATCCTAAACGTATCGAGATGTTACATATTAAGGATGAATTTGTGATTGGCGAAAGTGGAACAATCAATTTCGAGGCTATATTCAACCAATTCTATAAGAATGGAATGAAGAATTACGTAGTTGAAATAGAAACTCCAAAAGCATTAAGGGAGAAGACCAATGCAGACGGCAGCAAATATACGAAGGAACAGATTATGAATGAGATGTTCGTAGCGGCACAAAAGAGTGCGGCGTACCTTACCAATGCCAAGTTTGTAAAATAATCTCTATCCTGTTTTTAGATTTAAATCAGATCTATAAGTTATTGATCTGATTTAAATCTAATTCTTCGGGAGCAAGTATAATTCCATGCTTTTTTAAAAAGAGTAACCAAGCATCCTTGTGGAATGGTATGCTATCCACTAAAGTACCATCCATATCAAATATTATAGCTTTTATCATTGCCATTTTAAATATTTCTGAAATACTTTATCTGTTTAAGTCTTAATTCAGCTTGTTCCATAGTAAATTCCGCTTTGGGAAGTTGTTCAACAATTTTGTAATTTTCGAATCGGGCTTCCTTTACATTAGCCCCTGTTGATAATAGATTATATTCATTACAGTTTATACACTGTATTATTTCCCATGAATAGTCAGGTATACCTTCTTCTTTTTTTATAATGTAAGTTTTCAATTCAGTATGGCATTTTGTGCAGTTCTGAGATAAAGTCTCTATAATTCTATCATCTCGTTTGATAAATGCAGTTATTCTTAATAATGTACTTAGTATTCTTCCGTATAACCAACCGTTAAGATTGTCTTTAAAGTCTACAGAAACTATCTCGGAAAGTTGAAAGAAATAGTCACATATAAATTCACATTCTTCAGTGTCGTAATCAGACCTTTTAAAGTTTTTTAGATTGTTCTCTAATACATTTTTTAGCTGTCTAGTTGAAAAGTCTGAATTAATGGCTTCTATTAAACTGTCTGCAGACTTGTTGAATAACCGCTCTAGTCGCTCACAAATATCATTGTCTGACGGATTAAGACCTCTCTTATACCAAGCCGAATCCGAAAATTTATTAAGATTTTTGAAAGTATTGAGTTGTAGGAGAATGTTTTTTTTCTCGTCCATCGTATTTTAACTATTAATTTATAGAGTGCTTTTATGAAGATAACGGTGTATACGTGATAATAATTGTCAAATATAATATTATTTTTTATTCTATTCTGCGAACAGAGATTTGAAAAGGTTAAAACAAAATCCATGCCTCTCTGTTACTATATATGATGAGGCTTAAGTTGTATAAAATAAATAAGAATCGGTTATTGCTATTACCCCTGGCAATATTGCTTTGTTTTTCTTGTTCACTCAAACAAGAGATAAAGCAGTTCTTTGATATTCCCCTCAATTCATCAGTATACACGCCTAAACCTACTGATTCGAGGGTTTGTACAACTGCGAATTTTGTATCGGTAACCGATCATCTTTCTAAAACGAAGCCTCAGGGTGAAAGTAAATTTATTGTTAACAGTTCTGATTGTGAGACTCTTTCGCTGATTTGGATAACTAAATCTGTGATTTATGAGGGAAATAAGCTTCGAGGAGAATCCGGAGTTCCCATATTTAAACTTCAACGAAAGCTAATTATTTGATTTCTAAACAGATTTTGTGTTTTATGGATTAAATACAATTTAATCCATCCATCTTTTATTTGTTTAATTTTAAATATTTAGGAATATCATGATTCAAAATAACAAAGAGTTGCAGCAAGCATACTCACTTTCCGGAGCTTTTACTCTTGCGTTGCGTTTAGTGGTTGGTTGGACCTATTTTTCTGCATTCTGGAGAAGGTTGATCCTCGATAACAAATTAATCGCCGATGAGGCAGGATACATTGGAGAAAAATTCAATCACTTTTTGCCAAACGCGTTGGGTATAAAGCCAATTATAGAATATTTAGTTTCCAACCCGGAATCACTTTGGTGGGCTATGGTACTTTTTACAGTTGTGGAGGCGATTGTAGGGCTATTTGTTATGCTGGGTTTATTTACCCGTCTCATGAGTTTGGGAGTTTTGGCACTTGCTACCGGCATTTTACTTGGCTCAGGATGGTTGGGAACCACCTGCCTTGATGAATGGCAGATCGGAATTTTGGGTATGGCAACCGGATTCTCAATCTATTTTACAGGCGGAGGTGTATATTCGATGGATCACGTCTTATTCAGGAAGTCTGCCATGCGCCAATCCAGTTGGTTCGCATGGATCGGATCGGGTGTGTTGCCTATATCTTCTAAAGTCTTAAACCGGATTATTCTTGCTGGATCTGTAGCCATATTAGGTATGACGTTGTTTACCAATCAGTATTTCCATAATGGTGTATGGGGTGAGTTGCATAATAAGTCCGTAAAACCCGTTGTGGAGATATCTGACGCAAAATTGGATAGTAGACAACTTACGTTTACAGTTTACAGAGTGGAAGGTGCTGATGTATACGGTTCATTTCTTATCGGGATTGAATTAAAAGATAAGGATGGTAACAGTCTGATTAGAAAGGATGGGGCCGATTTATCGAAATTTCAGGAATTAGATATAAAAAACCGATACGTTGCTAAAGTTAAACCCGGAAAACACAGCTTGATTATTCCTCTGGGGAGTAAAGCCGAAATCAGTATTGCCGATGATTTATTCAACACCTTGCCAAAAGGAGAATATAGCCTGATTCTTACAGATATTAGTGGCATTACATGGACTCAAACAATACTTAATTAAGGATTGGCAAGTATAGTAAAGGATATCAGAAGCGTTTTTAAAGGCTTCTGATATCTTTTTGTTATAAATTCAGCTTATTTTATGTGTGATTTGCGTGCAATCATCCGTATGATGGCCGATTCTCCGCTATGTCCGATGCCTTCTGAAAGAGTTGTTATACATTTTTCAAGTTTGATAATTTCCATATCCTGAAATATCGTTGACAGCTCATCTTCAGAGAATAACATATCAATATCTTTGGGTCCTCCTGCCGATTCATTTTGTTTTTGATATTCACGTTGCTCCTTGCTAAAACCCTCAAACAAAACATACCCTCCTGTTTTCAAGAATGGTAGCAGCCTCCTGAAAAATTCTGTTTTGTTTTCTTTAGGTATATGGGCATATATCAAGGCTATAACATCAAATTGTGAAGGTCTGTATTCAACCGAATCAAAGCTTGCAATCTGGTAGTTTATGTTTACATTCTGTTGATTGGCTAATTTTATGGCTTTGTTCCAACCCTCTTTACTTAAATCGAATGCTTCTACTTTCCATCCGCATTGGGCGGCATATACAGCATTTCGGCCTTCTCCTTCGGCAGGTAATAAAATCGTGCCGATAGGATGTTTAATAATATACTCTTTAAAAAATGCATTCGGATTCGTTCCGTAAATATATTTTCCGTCGCGGTATCTATCATCCCAGAAATTACTCATATCCATTCAATTTAAATGATAACAATCCAAAGTTACATAATAATTTGGATTTTCTCTTTAATGGCTTTGTGCTTACTGCTGGTCTTTTTGAAAATATTCTGAAGGTGTCATTCCCGTAATCAGTCGGAAGTTACGTAAAGCCGTTGCGCGTGAACGATAACCTGCATCAAAAAATGCATCCTGAAAGTTTACCGGTTGCTTTGCTTTAATCTGGTTAAGAAAATCTTTTATACGCAGATGGTTTATGTAAGCGGTATAGCTTTCGTATCCATTGTCCTGTATTACCTGATTCAGGGTTGTACGGTTGGTACAAAGAGCCTGCGCAAGCGTATTAAGAGATAAGTCGGGATCCCGCCAGGCAAAAGTATTTTCCATATAGGCATTCAATCTGTCGATCAGAATTGTGTTCTTCACTTTGGTGAATGATTCTGTACAAGGAGCAGATGGCTCTTCCTCTTTTTGTATGACTGTCTCCGTCACAACGGGTTTTCTTATTAAGCGTACAAACAGTTCCATATAAGCTATATAAAGGCTGCATCCCACACTTACGTAATAGTAAAGTGAACGAATAATTGGATTTTCGAAAGTTAATACAAGAATGTATGCCAATGTATTAAGTGAAAGTGTAAAGACATACTTTCTTATCCATACGTAATCCGTGTTGTTATATCGACGGGTGTATGGGATAAAAAATATAAATAGAATAGGCATAAAGATTAAAAATGCAAGCGTAAAGCGGAAAAGTACATCGAAATTTCCGATATGAGAAACCATATCAAGAAGAGTGTTGTAGGGGGTATATTTTATGTTTGCCCAAAGGGAGATCTTGTATGTAACCAGTATGAAAAGACAGGGAGAATACAGTTTAAGTATCCGTCTAAAATTGAGCCATCCGGGTGAAATGACCTCAATGGGATACATAATGTAACTAATTACCATAAAGATCGCTACTACCAACATCGGGACGGATACTATTAATTGGGGTACTTCTCCGTTTATAAGATTTATGAAACGTGTTGTATAGCTGATGACCGAAAACATAATGATGCAAGAGAGAATGACTCGTGATCGTTCTCCGTCTTTACGACGAAAAAAGAGCAACAGAGAGGCAAGCAGATAGACCAATGCTGCCGAAAAAGTAAAAATTGTAGCTAAATTTATATATTGCATTATTTTTTTATAGTTTTGACGCAAATATATAAAAAAATCTCTTTTGTTAACTAAATATTTAGATTACATATCTCATGAATAAAAAAGGGGGAAATCCCTTACGAGTTTTCCCCCTTAAAATGACTAAATGTGTCCAGACCATTTATCCAAGATACTTTGGTTGCTTCGGTTTAGAGTAAAAAAATCAGTATCTAGAAATTGATGAATCATTT
The DNA here is from genome assembly GCF_013409575.1 of Macellibacteroides fermentans. NCBI lineage: Bacteria > Pseudomonadati > Bacteroidota > Bacteroidia > Bacteroidales > Porphyromonadaceae > Macellibacteroides > Macellibacteroides fermentans. Next base: position 404,453 of record NZ_JACCCY010000002.1, read on the forward strand.
TTTCTGGATTCTTTTCATTGATATCGGCTTTTCATTGGGTATTCGATTCAGTTTTTTGTTATGTGTATTTGATGTGCAAATCTATGGATAACTCATTTACTGCATGTGCTATTTTTACAAATTTGATGTATCAAATTTACAATTTCTGGCATTAAGTTGTAATTTTTGGACTTTTTTATGTAATAAATAGGAACGATATCATACAAAAAGGAAATAGTACATATATTTGAAAATAATTAATAACTTTGCTCTCATCTAATACGAAATTATGAAACGATTATGAACACAAAAGTTTTAAATAGGCTTTACTTTAATAGCAGATCTATTAATTTATTTTTATTTCTCAGCATTTTTTGTTCATTGGGGTTGAATGCTTCAGATAAGTATAATGATAAAAGGGTTAATAATTGTCGTTGGAACTTAAACTCCGAAGGTGGAATTTCATGGATTGTAAACAAGGATAAGTACCCTCATACCGATCATATTGAAATGAGTGGGAAACGGGTGTCGGTTGTATTGCGCTATGGAGTGAATCAAGATCAGGAGTTTGAACTTAATAAGAGCTTGATATGGCCTCTACTTAGAACAATTCCTAATAATACGCATGCAAGTCTGATGCGAAGATTTAATTGGAATCCATTGAATATGGTTCTGGTGAATGGCAAGTCTCTGGATAATGAAAAGGTGGAACAGATTACTTTGGATGGCCTTTTGAGGGTAGAAAGTTTTTTTACTATGGGAGGAAAAGGAAACCTAAAATTAATCAGAGAATATTTTCCATCTGTAGATAAACCTGCTTTAGTTGAACTCTATCGTATCATTAATCCGGAAAAAAGCAGTGTGACTGTAGAAATTCCATCCAGTTTGTCGGTTATAGAAACACTTCGAGATGAAGGTGTAGATGGAAGTTACCGGTTGGCAACAGCAGTTAACCGAAACGGGAGCTATCATTTAGCCGGTGGAGATACATTACTTTTTACAGGATATATCGCTGCGTACAAAATGAATGATCCTATTGAAAAGATTGATGGAGAGGTGGAAAAACAAAAGAGAGTGGAATTAATTAGTTTTTTGAAGAGTAATTTAGTGTTGGAAACCCCAAATGACACCATTAACCGCATGTTTGCTTTTTCGAAAATAAGAGCTTGTGAGAGTATTTTTGAAACAAAAGGAGGACCGCTTCACGGTCCGGGTGGCGAATCATATTATGCTGCTATCTGGGCAAACGACCAGGCCGAATACGTAAATCCTTATTTCCCTTTTGTCGGTTATGCCTACGGAAACAAATCTGCACTGAATTCGTTCATGCATTTTTCCCGTTTTATGAATGAAGAATGGAAACCAATACCAAGTTCCATTATTGCAGAAGGTCTGGATATTTGGAATGGCGCCGGCGATAGGGGAGATGCTGCTATGATTGCATACGGTGCATCCCGCTATGCATTGGCAAGCGGTAAACCGGATGAAGCTGATAAACTTTGGCCATTGATTGAGTGGTGTCTTACCTATTGCAACAGGAACCTTAATAAAGAGGGGGTGGTTCTTTCTGATACGGATGAGCTGGAGAATCGTTTTCCAAGTGGTGATGCAAATTTGTGCACCTCTTCTTTATACTATGATGCTTTACTTTCGGCGGCCTATCTTTGTGATAATATGGGAAAGCCAGCGGTGAGTAAGCGTTACAGGAAACAGGCTGCAATTTTAAGGGAGTCAATTGAAGCTTATTTTGGAGCAACAGTGGAAGGCTTTGATACCTATGCATATTTTAAAGGAAACGATGTGCTCCGCTCGTGGATTTGTATCCCATTAACGGTAGGTATCAATGAACGTGCTGATGCTACGATTAAGGCCCTGTTTTCGCCGCGTTTGTGGACAGAGAATGGATTGCTTACACAAGCCGGAAGCAATACTTTTTGGGATAGGTCCACGCTTTATGCATTGAGAGGTGTTTATACGGTAGGGGCTACTAAACTGGCAACAGATTATTTAAATTATTACTCGAAAACCAGGTTGCTGGGAGAGCATGTCCCTTACGCTATTGAAGCGTGGCCCGAAGGAGGGCAGAGACACTTATCTGCAGAAAGTGGCTTGTTTGGAAGAGTTATAACCGAAGGATTGTTTGGAATCCGTCCCACAGGTTTTAAATCGTTTATAGTTACACCAAGACTGCCGGAAGAATGGGATAGAATGGCTTTAAGGCGGGTAAATGCCTTTGATACAAGCTTTGATATAGAAGTAAAACGTTTGAAAAATAAATGGTTGGAAGTTACATTTATTGAAGGAGGGAAAACCCGGATAAGCAAAATTAAGGATGGTGCATCCTTACAGTGTAAGTTTTAATTAAGGTTGTCTGATAGATTTATTGTATGATCTGTAAAAGTATATAAAATGAAAGAATGCCCAAATTGCCATGAAGAAATGGAAGACAGCTATGATCTGTGTTGGAATTGCAATTACAGTATTATTGAGAAAAAAGTTGTAAAGATTACAGAGACCGAAGAGGGAGACCGTGATATAAATTGCATTCGTTGCAATATATCCCTTAAATACGCAGGGAAATATAAGTTTCACGAAGGAGGTACACCCGGATTCTTTGGCAATTTTTTTGAATTATTTGTCAACCGTGAATCCTTCGAACTGTATGTATGTCCCCGGTGTGGTAAAGTAGAATTCTATACTTCTGTTTGAGAAATAATTAAACTGTTTAAGCCAGGATTTCAATGTAGTTGCCTTCCGGGTCAAGCACAACACTTTCGTAGTATCCATCACCTGATGTTCTGGGTTCTCCTTCAATAACGTAGCCATCCTTACGGAAACGCTCGGTAAGGGTGTTTACAGTCTCTTTGCTACCTACGCTGATGGTAAGGTGGGCAATACCCATTTTAAATCCTCTTTTTGAAAGATTATCTGCTATTTCCGGCCGATGCATTAGCTCGATGCGACATCCACTTTCGTTGAATGTAATAAAATAAGAGGTAAACTTCTTTTGCGGATTGAAGTATTTCTCTCCTGAAGTAGTATTAAAGTAGGTAAGATAAAACTGTCTCATTTTATCTATATCTTCTACCCATATTCCAATATGATCTATTTTCATGGCTTGTTTTTTTACGGATTGTGGTTATCCCTTGAACAAAGATAGGAGCAAGAGTTTGAATAAACAAAGATATTGCTTTTTATTATTTTGTACCTTTGCTTACGATAAGTAAACTATTTAATCCTAAAAAAAGAGAAAATGCAAATGAAATTTATATCACGAAAGCATGTAACCCTGCTTGTTATGAGCTTGTTACTTGTCTCGTCTTCGTATCAGGCAAAAGCACAACAAGGCTTTGTGCATGAAAGCTCTACCGAATATCAATGGCCCGAAGAAAAAGGTGTTTTAAAGAAATTGGATGCCTGGCAAGATCAGAAATTTGGTGTACTGTTTCATTGGGGGTTGTATTCCATTCCGGGTATTGTTGAATCATGGTCTATCTGTTCTGAAGATGTTGACTGGATTCCAAGAGATAGTACAATTGCATATGAAGATTACAAAAGAGATTATTATAATCTGATTCATAAATTCAACCCAACAGAGTTTAATCCGGATCAATGGGCCGAAATTGCTAAAGCGGCAGGAATGAAATATATGATTTTTACGACTAAACATCATGATGGATTTAATCTGTTTGATACAAAGCAGACAGATTTCTCTGTTATGAACAGTGCATTTAAGGATAATGCCAGAGCCAATGTTGCCAAGTATGTGTTTGATGCATTCCGAAAAAAGGATTTTATGATTGGTGCCTATTTTTCGAAACCCGACTGGCACAGTGAATATTATTGGTGGCCCAGATATGCTACTCCCAACAGAAATGTAAATTACAAAATAGAAAGACATCCTGAGCGTTGGGAGTCATTTCAGAAATTTACCTATAATCAGATTGAAGAGTTGATGAGTGGGTATGGATCTTTCGATATCCTTTGGCTAGATGGAGGTTGGGTTGCTGCTCCAAGACAGGATATTAAAATGGACTCAATTGCAAAAATGGCACGTTCGCATCAGCCGGATCTGCTCATTGTTGATCGTACCATACATGGAAAATATGAGAACTATCTTACCCCGGAGCGGGCTATTCCCGATAAACAATTACCATTTCCATGGGAAAGCTGTATTACATTAAGTTCTGATTGGGGATGGGTGCCGAATGCTAAGTTTAAATCGGCCAACGATGTAATAGCTCTTTTAGTTGAAGTAACAGCAAAAGGAGGAAGTCTATTGTTGGGCGTGGGCCCAACACCAACTGGTATTATTGAGCCAGAAGTAGAAAGAATTTTACGTGAAATCGGAGGGTGGTTAAAAGTTAATGGTGAGGGAATTTATAACACCCGTATTACCCCTGTTTACCACGCAAGTAATGTTTGGTTTAGCGCCAGTAAGGATGGATCCAAACTTTATGCACACTACATCCCATCCAAAGATACGGATATGCCGGATACAATTGAGTGGGAAAATAATATTCCTGCAAAGAATAGTTCAGTCTTATTACTTAAGACCGGCGAAAAGTTGAAATGGAGCCGTAACGGAAATAAAATAAAGGTAAATTTGTCTCGTAAAGCCAAACAACTTAATGAACCTCTGGTCTTTGTCTTTAATATAGAGAAAAAATAACCGGATATAATCTAAATGAATTAAATTGTATCCTGGTTGGAACTTGTTAGCATAAATATACTTCATCCAGAAGTATAGACTAAAAAAAAGGACAGAAGCGATGGTATGACTCATCACTTTTGTCCTTTTTATTGACTCTTATTTTTTTTATGGCGGAAAGTCCTAACTAATATAGATTAAATGAATTCAGACTATATGAGAAAACGTTTATTCCTCAGACTTAACAAGGGTATATAAGTAGGCTGTTTTTGTACAGTCTTGAATTGCAAGTGTATCTCCCTTTATATATACCGGATAGGCTGGATTTGTTTCATAGAAAGCATCCATTAGGAATGCTTCGTAGCCTGCTCCTGTGTCGGATTTACGCCAGTTCAGCTTACCTGGTTCACTTTTTCCATCTTCAATCCAGATGTAATTGTCGCCGTCAAATTCAATGTATGTGTTTTCGAATTCACATAATTGGCTGTTGTTTTTACCACTAATCAGTTCCCACTTACCCTTTACTAGATCTTTTATTTCAGGAAGAGATTTGTCTAGAAGACTCGTGTTAACAAGCTGCTTTGCCTTGTCTGAGTTTGTTTTATCTTCAGGTTTCATCTGGCAACTTACACAGGAAAAGGATAAACAGATTAATAAAGAATTTACCGCAACTTTCAGGATAGTCATACTTATTAATATTATGTTATAATTACTTCCCAAATTTATATATTTATTATTTTTTAATCAATATCCTGTGCGTATTCTTTAGGCTTATTACACAATTATGTTCCAATGCTTCTATCTTGTATATTGAATCATTACTTTTGTATCTTATTAATGAATGAACATACATGGAGCAGACATTGATTGAGATTAAGGGAGCTGTTCCCCGAATCGAATACCTCAGGTATACAGAACCGGTTTCCTGGCAGATAAATGAAGGTCATCATTGGGCTATTGTCGGGCCAAATGGAAGCGGAAAGACAGTTCTGACAGATATGCTTATCGGAAAATATGCTTTGAAGTTGGGTGAGGTGAGCTGTATTGACAGAAATGGAGCTAATTTAGCTGTCTCCGCTGTTGTTAAAAGTGTTGCCTTTAGAGATATCTATAGCTTAATTGATGCCGATACCAGTTTTTATCAGCAGCGATGGAACAAAGGGATTGAACAGGATGTGCCGATAGTGAAAGAGCTTGTTGGCAAGGCAGATCAGAAGTGGCTTGACGAATTGGTGGACTGGTTCGGGATAGAAGATCTATTGGAAAAAGAAGTAAATCTTCTTTCCAGTGGAGAGTTGAGGAAGTTTTTGATTGTTAAATCTCTGCTTACTAATCCTAGGGTGTTGATTCTTGATAATCCATTCATCGGATTAGATGTATCATCACGCAGTGTCTTAAACAAATTGTTGATTCGTTTGTCGGAATTAGACAATTTGCAAATCGTATTGGTTTTGTCTGATCCGGCCGATATCCCTGATTTCATTACGGATGTACTGCCAGTTAAAGATAAAAAGCTTTATCCCGCTTTATCGGCAACCGAATTTATTAGCTCTATTGATTTGCAAGATCATCTGTTTCCACCCCGGCACTCTGCATTGTCTCATATTCCCGGGTTAGGTTTGCGGGAGCAGGACCTTAGTTACGAAAATGTGGCGGTTTTAAATAATATAAATATTAAATATGGATCACGTTCAATCTTAAAAGATTTGAACTGGACAGTAAAAAAAGGAGATAAGTGGGCCTTATTAGGACCGAATGGTTCCGGTAAATCAACCCTGCTCAGTTTGATATGCGGCGATAATCCGCAGGCTTATGCTAATGATATAACATTGTTCGACAGGAAAAGAGGATCCGGAGAAAGCATTTGGGATATTAAAAAACGGATTGGATATGTATCGCCTGAAATGCATATTTATTATCAACAGAATACGAAATGTGTGGATGTGGTTGGTTCCGGTTTTTTTGATACAATCGGGCTATACAGAAAGTGTTCTTCTCAACAGGAAGATATGGCAATGGAGTGGATGAAGCTTCTGGATGTATCTCATCTTAGAGATATAGCCTTTCAGCATGTGTCTTCAGGAGAACAACGTTTGCTTTTATTTGCCAGAGCGATGGTTAAAAGACCTGAGTTGCTTATTCTTGACGAACCCATGCATGGACTGGATATTGTAAACAAAAGAAGGATTAAGAGATTCATCGAATCGTATTGCAGTGAGCATATTACACTCATTTATGTAACGCACTATCAGGATGAACTTCCGGATATAATTGACAAGCAGCTCGTCTTAAAAAAGCAACAGTGAGATAATTCTGCCTTATCCAATCCATGTAGCCTTGTGCCATAGCGATTCCAGGGGGCCTTGTTTATGTACATGTAGCCACCAGGTGCTGAAGATGCCTTGTAAGATTGCCAGGCATATTCCGATAATTAAACAGTGTGTTGCACCGGTAAATTGGTACATGCCTAAACCGAAACCATAGTAGATAAATGAACCAAGTATGGATTGGATAATGTAGTTAGATAGACTCATCCGGCCGATTGGGGCTAAAAGATTTAAGGCTTTATTAAACAATGAGGTCCGATACAATAATACAAAGGATGACACTAAAAAGATCATAAATGCCAGATTAGCCCAGGAAGATAGTATCACACTAAGCGGCCTGATAAGCGCTTCGCTGGTATACCAGGTGCCAACATTGGTTTTAGCTTGATAAAGAGGGATGAAAGCAACAAGGGAGATAACAAGAGCTTTTTTCCAAAAACGGATGTTGCTGTCCGATTCTTTAAATAAACCTTTGCGCCCGGCCAGCATTCCTAGCATAAACAGTGAAAGTGTCTGAAATACCCTTCCGTTTTCCCACGACCAGTTGAATACTGCCGGTCGCCCGTTGGTTAGATTGCCAACAACAGTATCTATAAAAGAGTCTTTTGGAATATATTCACCCATTTTGCCGAAATAAGCCCATGATGCCGGATTAGCCGGAGTAACTTCCGGATGCTGTAGGGCACATGCGAAGTTTATCCATTCATAGGGCTGAAGCATAAGTAAAGTGGCAATAATAAGCACCCAAGAGTCTTTTAATTTTGCAACCGGTATCAGTCCGAAACCGATTATTGCATATATGGTAAGTATATCTCCCTGATAAAAAGCGGAGTTGATAATTCCAAAACCCAGCAGGAGTATCAATCGCCAGGCAAATCTACCTCTGAAATCCTTTCCTTTTTTTGCTTGGTTATCAGACTGAATAAAGAATGTTAATCCAAACAGTAATGCAAATATAGCATAGGATTTACCGGCAAATAAGAAAAAAAGTACATCCCATACCTGTTTATCAAGTGCTTTCATCCACGGCGAAAGATTTTCAGGAAGGAAATAATAATCGAAATGCTCCAGGTTGTGAATAAGCATTATAGAAATAATAGCAAAACCGCGTAAGGCATCAACCACATACAGTCTGGACGAATTCTGATTTATCAACATGTTTTTATCTTTATACCAATGTTTTGCCGTTTACAGCTCGTTGCAAATAAATTTGACGAACAATCTGCTTTAGATAAACAGCCTGTTTTTTTGTTTTTTAAGCTGGCAAAATTAATGACAATTACATAGATGTATGCTCGTTTATGTATGTTGTTCAGCAACTTTCTGATGAATATTTAGATACGAAAACGGCATGCACGGCTCTCACGAGCCAGGCATGCCTGATTTTAACCATATTAATCCTAACCTACTTAATAAAACCAAAACCAATTATTTGTTTTGAACCATGTAAAATGTAATGTATTATCAACTATTATTAAAAATGTGTTGCCTCACGGCAAGATTGAGTTTTATTCTATTCCAGTTTCCAAGGTTTCCTGTATTCGTAATGAAGCAATTTATTGGCTGCCTCGCAATTGGTGATCCGTTCGTTTACCGGATCCCAGATAATCCGCTCTTTTACTTCCAGCGCGATATTTGCCAGCAGGGCAAATGAGGACGAGCGATAACTTTGTTCGATAGACGATACAGGTGTATTTCTAGTCTTTACGCAGTTGATGAAATCGGTTATATGATTGTATGTCCAGTCTTCTTTGGGCATATTGAATTCTTCTTTCTCGAATGTTTGTTTCCAGTCGGCGAACTGTCCCGGTGTAGCCGGATAGTATCTGTACCCGTTGTCGCTTATATACAGACTTCCCTTTGTGCCGATAATCTCGATATTGCCATATTTCAACCCAGGTACGCTGGTTGTTTCGCAAACCCGGAAGTTAAATAGTTTACCCGAGGCAAATTCGTACGTAATATCCATGTTTTCGGGTATGGTACGGTCGTCTCTGATGATATGATTCGTACCTACGGCAGTTACTGCTACCGGAGCTTGCTCCCCGATCAGCCATTGAACGATGTCGATGTAATGCGATCCGTTATTGGCTATCTGTGAAGAATAGTCTTTCCACCAACGGAACATATAGGGCGCAATATTGTATTGGAAGTCGCGGTATGCCCTCGGACCTAACCATGCATTCCAATCGAAATCCTTCGGTGGCATTTCTGGTTTCATATTGCCTATACCGTTGGGTGTCATATTGCTGTAATAGTGCGAATTGATGACCGAAATCTCGCCCAGCTTTCCGCTCTGGATCAATGCCGGTATTTTATTATAAAGAGCTGCGCAGCGACGCATGTAACCAACGCTTACTACTTTCTTAGTACGGTTTACCGCATCAACAATCTTTCTGCCCTCGTATATAGTCATGGACACAGGCTTTTCAAGATAAACATCTTTACCCGCATTTACCGAGTCTATTGCCTGCAAAGCGTGCCAATGATCAGGGGTGGCGATACATACCGCGTCCACGTTTTTATCGTCCAGCAGTTTGCGATAATCTTCGTATAAAGCTATCTCTTTGCCAAAATTCTCACCCATTACAGGAACCGGCCTTCCCTTAGGAAGAAAAAATCGAGGATCAACCAGGCTGCGGTTTCTGGAAAGATAAGGCTTATAAATATCACACAGAGCAGTAACCTTTACATCCGGGTTTTTCATAAACGAATGTAGCAGCTGGGTTCCTCTGTTGCCGATGCCGATAAAACCCATCCGGACTCTGTCGTTCGCTCCCATAATGTTTCCCTTTACGTCGATGGTAGGAAAACCTACTCCCAGAATGCCTGCTGCCGCAAGTGTTGATTTTTTTAGAAAATCGCGTCTGTTTGTTTTATTTTTCATGCGTATATCAGATTAAGCAATTACAAGTCTTTTTCGATATTGCAAATGTAGGGCCTTAAACGATTCAATATCCCTCAATTTGCGTATAATACTCCTCATATTACGTAAATGTTACAAGGCTATATCTCTATCTATTAGATTATTGACGCTAAATGAGGGCATCTGTTCGCAAATTGAGTAAACAATCCCCGGGGCAAGTGATAGTTTTGTGCAAGTTCTTTTATTACGAAATAAATACTATGTCTAAAATGAAGACCCGAAGGGAATTTTTAAAAAACAGTCTGCTTGCCGTGGGGGCGGCTTGTGCATGTAAACCCGAAATCCATTTTGCTGCCACAACCCGTTTGCCATCGCTTAAGGATATTCATATAGTAAATGTAGATGCAGATTTTGAGCGCGAACCGCTAATCAGACCTTTTGGATTTAAAGGAGGAGCCTTATCCGAACTTTGGCAGGTGGCCAGTTACCTGGAAAGTGATTCCGGCCAGCATGGCATCGGACTTTCAACTCAAAGCGTGTTATGGTCTGATGCAAAGATATTTTCCTCTCATTCCGAAAGTGGTGGCAACTCCCTGATGTATACCCTTACCGAGAAGGCCATCCAGTTGCTCCGCGGACGATCGTTTCGTACACCGATTGACCTGCTGGATGCCATTTACCCCGAAGTACTGGCATACGGAAAAACAATCACATCCAATCCGGATCTGCGTAAAACATTTGTGTTGAATGCCCTGGTGGGGATAGACAATGCCGCATGGTTATTGTACGCGCGCGAGAACGGATTCTCCACTTTTGATGAGATGATTCCGGCTATTTATAAGGATACCTTTTCCAGCAGGCACGATAAGATTGCATCCATCCCTCTTATACCTTATAATATTCCGCTTCAGGAGGTAGAGGCTACAGCCGAACAGGGCCACTTTTTTATGAAAATAAAAATCGGTCAGGCCGGATCGCAAGCCGAAATGCTGGAGAAGGACAAGATGCGTATCCGCGAGATTCATCAAACGATTGGCCACAAACGGAATCCTTATACCAAAGAGGGCAGGGTGGTGTATTACCTGGATGCCAACGGACGCTACGAGCAGAAGGATACCTTTCTTAAATTATTGGACTATACAAAGAAAATCGGGGCGTACGACCGGATAGCCATTATAGAGGAACCTTTTCCCGAAGAGATGGAATGCGATGTTACCGATATTCCGGTGAGGCTGGTGGCCGACGAAACAGCGCATACGGATCAGGACGCGCTGAAACGGATTCAGATGGGATACAGGGCCATTGCCCTGAAACCTATTGCTAAAACACTGAGCATGACGATGAAGATAGCCAAGCTGGCACAAGAACATCAGGTTCCCTGTTTCTGTGCCGACCTTACCGTAAATCCGATTCTGGTGGAATGGAATAAAAATGTGGCCGCAAGGTTGCAGCCTTTTCCCGGATTGGGTAACCTGAGTCTGCTTGAAAGCAACGGAAGCCTTAATTACCTGCAGTGGGATAAAATGATGGATTATCATCCGCAGAAAAGTAAAAAATGGGTGAATCCGATAAACGGACTCTACCATGTTGATGACGACTTTTACAAAACAAGCGGTGGTATTTTTGATAGCATACCTCATTATGAAACACTGTTTGCCGGAAAAAAGAAAATTATGTCAAAGTAACTGTCATCTGTCATTTTACCCCTCAGATCCCTTTATTGAAGGGGATTTTGGGAATGACAGATGCCGAATGACAGATCAGTTTCATTTGTCATCTGTCTCCAGCATTCCCTAGCCGCGATATGCCTGTAGCAAGCGAATTTCCCTTAAGAGATTAACTTTTCTACAGGCATATTTAGCGCCTAACTCAAAGTATATTCTTCGTCTCTCAGCTGAGGGACAATGATCACGCAGCTGTGTGACAATGATCCCTCAGATGGAGGACGATGGTCCCTCAGCTGCGAGACGAGTAAATGATATAAGGGAAATACACTATTCGCCTTATGAACGGACTTACTGTGTACAGTGCCGGAAACAAACAACAGGATACTCCGTAAGGGGTATCCTGTTGTTATAAATAGATTCTGCTTAGTTTTCGGGAATCAGCTCGATCTCGTGCAGCCAGTGTGCCGATGAGGCATCGCTGGGCATGCGCCAGTCGCCACGGGGCGAAAGACTTACAGAGCCAACCTTGGGTCCGTCGGGCAGGCAGCTGCGCTTAAACTGCTGCATAAAAAAGCGGCGGAAGAAGGTGTGCAGCCATTTTTTCAGCACTGCACGGCTGTATTTAGTTCCGAATGCATTCTCGGCCAGGTAAAAAATCTTGGAGGGAGTGGCTCCGAAACGAAGGAAATGATAAAGGAAAAAGTCGTGCAACTCGTAGGGGCCTACCAAATCTTCGGTTTTCTGTTTGATGTTACCGTTTTCATCCGCGGGAATCAGTTCCGGACTGATGGGAGTGTCGGCAATATCAAGTAAGGTACGCTTCGATTGCTCGTCAACCCGGTAGTTGGCGACCCATTCCACCAACGAACGAACCAGTGTTTTGGGGATGCTTCCATTAACCCCATACATAGACATATGGTCGCCGTTATAGGTTGCCCACCCGAGAGCCAGTTCGGACAGGTCGCCTGTGCCTATCACCAGACCGTTTTCCTTGTTGGCAATATCCATCAATAGCTGCGTACGTTCGCGGGCCTGACTGTTTTCGTAGGTTATGTCGTGTACCGAAGCATCGTGACCTATGTCCTCAAAATGTTGCAGGCAGGCAGCTTTAATGGAAACTTCGCGGGAGGTGATCCCCAGTGAATCCATCAAATCGAGAGCATTCTGATAGGTGCGGTCGGTGGTCCCGAAGCCGGGCATGGTGATACCCAGTATATTTTTGCGCGAAAGTCCCAGTACATCGAATGTTTTTACGCAGACAAGCAATGCCAGGGTGGAATCAAGTCCCCCCGAAATTCCCACAACAACCTTCTGCGTATGGGTATGCAACACCCGTTTGGCCAGTCCGGATACCTGAATGTCGAATATCTCCTCGCAACGTTCGGTCAGCGCCGCGCCTTCCGGCACAAACGGATGAGGATCTATCGTACGTGTAAGTGTACCCTCTACCGATGTCGCATCAAAGGGAATACGTACCGCTTCGGCAAAAAGCATTCTATCCAATCCCTTGCTGAAGCCGGTGTTAACCTGGCGGTCGTGCTCCAGATTGTCGATATCTATTTCTGATATTATAAGCTGTTCATCTTGTTCGAACCGTTTGGAGGCAGCCAGAAGCGATCCGTTTTCGGCAATCAGGGCGTTACCGGCAAATACCAAGTCGGTCGTAGACTCGCCGAACCCCGCGGATGCGTAAACATATCCGCTGATGCAGCGGGCCGACTGCTGACAAATAAGATTTCTCAGGTAGCTGTTCTTCCCGATCAGTTCGTTGCTGGCAGAGAGGTTCACGATAACATTGGCTCCCAACATGGCTAAAACCGAGCTTGGGGGGACAGGAACCCACAGGTCTTCGCATAGCTCGATGCCCACAGTAAGGTTACCGGTCTCGAACAACAGATTGCCGCCCATAGGGTAGGAGTCGTTGCCGATGCGTATTGTATCCAGTTTGAGCTCCGAAGCCGACGAGAACCACCGTTGTTCCTGAAATTCTTTGTAATTGGGGAGGTATGTTTTAGGTACAACACCCAGTATCTTTCCCTGCTGAAACACCACCGCAGCATTGATAAGTCTGTTTTCCGTGCGAAGCGGAATCCCTACAACGGCAAGAACCGGCAGGTCTCTTGTGGAATGAACCAGTTCGGCGAGGGCTTTTTCCGCTTGGTCGAGTAGCAGCTTTCCACTAAACAAATCCATACAGGTGTAGGCGGTTACGGATAATTCCGGGAAGGCCACAAGCTGGGCACCCGCCTCCGAAGCCTTTAGCATCAGTGCTTGTATCTGCGTTATATTGTAGTTGCAATCCGCCACACGCACACCGGGTATTGCTGCAGCCACCTTAGTAAAACCGTGTTTCATACAAATAAAATTAGTACTTATTTTATGTATCCAGATACAAATGTACGAGATAATCTTTTATTTACCACGACATACAGGTAAAATGTCTGGAGGTTACTCCGGCTGATCCGTAAAACAAAGAAAGGGAAATCTCTATCACAGAGACTTCCCTTCGACGCAAACACAAAACAATCAACAAAAAACTAACATTTAGTTGCGTTATCTAATGAATAAAAGCTCGCGATATTTTGGCAACGTCCACATCTGGTCGTCTACAACCAATTCGAGTTTATCAATATGGTAACGTATCTCTTCCAACATAGGTACGATCTGATCGTGGTAAGCAATTGCTTTAGAACGTTCGCACTCAATCTTGTTGGCTACTTTACGTGCTTCAACCATGGCATCCACCTTCTCTTTGATAAAGATCGTGCGGTTGGCAATGTCTTCAATAATCTCGATGTTCTTAGACGATAACAATTGAGCTTTGTCGCCGGGGAACAGGTCTTTCATCTTATATACATTGTCGATAAGCGAAGACTGATATTTGGTTGCCATCGGAATGATATGATTCATGGCAAGGTCGCCCAATACACGTGCCTCGATCTGAATCTTTTTTGTATACATCTCCCATTTCACTTCGTTGCGGGCGATAAGCTCTTTCTCAGTCATAACCCCGGTAGCTTCAAACATCTTGATGCTGCTTTCAGTAAGGTAAGCATCGAAGATTACCGGAACGCTGGTCTCGCAGTCCAATCCACGGGCCATAGCCTCTTTTTTCCACTCGTCGCTGTAACCGTTTCCATCAAAGATGATGGCCTTGCATGCTTGAGCATCTTTGCGGATTACCTCCAGGATGGCGGCAAATTTCTCAGTACCGGCAGCTATTTTTGCATCTACCTCTTCTTTGAATTTAGCCAGCTGATGTGCTACGGCGGCGTTAAGGGCCAACATGGCGCTTGCGCAGTTTGCCGACGAACCTACGGCGCGGAACTCAAAACGGTTACCTGTAAAGGCAAAAGGAGAGGTACGGTTACGGTCGGTGTTGTCAATCAACAGTTCGGGAATCTGACCGATATCCAGTTTCAATCCCTGTTTTCCAGCCAGGTTAAAGTCTTCCGGCTTGCTGTTGATCAGGTGATCCAATACCTGCGAAAGCTGACTTCCAAGGAAGCTGGAGATAATTGCAGGAGGTGCCTCGTTGGCTCCCAGACGGTGTGCGTTGGTTGCTGATGAGATACTTGCTTTAAGCAGGGCATTATGATCGTATACTGCTTTCAGTACGTTTACAACGAAGGTAACGAAACGTAGGTTTGCTGTTGTATTCTTACCCGGACCCATCAACAGGATGCCTGTATCTGTACCAAGTGACCAGTTGTTGTGTTTTCCGGAACCGTTAACCCCCTTGAAAGGCTTCTCGTGTAGCAATACACGGAATCCGTGTGCACGGGCGATCTTACGCATAAGCGACATAAGAAGCAGGTTATGGTCGTTGGCCAGGTTACATTCTTCGTAAATAGGAGCCAACTCAAACTGGTTGGGAGCAACCTCGTTGTGACGGGTTTTAACCGGAATACCCAGTTTCAAACTTTCTATTTCAAGATCCTGCATGAAAGCTGCCACACGGGTGGGGATAGCACCAAAGTAATGGTCTTCCAACTGCTGGTTTTTAGAGCTTTCGTGACCCATCAGGGTACGACCGGTAAGCAACAGGTCGGGACGGGCGGCATACAAGCCTTCGTCAACCAAAAAGTATTCCTGTTCCCAGCCAAGGTAAGCAACCACCTTCTTAACCTCGGGGTTGAAGTAGTTACATACTGCGGTGGCCGACTTATTAACTGCTTCCAGGGCTTTGATAAGCGGAGCCTTATAGTCTAGCGATTCGCCGGTGTATGCGATAAAGATAGTTGGGATGCACAATGTGTCGCCAACAATGAAAGCAGGCGATGAGGGATCCCATGCAGAGTAACCTCTGGCTTCAAATGTGTTACGGATTCCACCGTTGGGGAAGCTGGAAGCATCCGGTTCCTGCTGGATAAGCAGCTTGCCCGAAAACTCTTCAATCATTCCACCCTTACCGTCGTGTTCCACAAAAGCATCGTGCTTTTCGGCTGTCCCTTCTGTAAGCGGATGAAACCAGTGCGTATAGTGAGTAACACCCATTTCGAGTGCCCATTTCTTCATTCCGGCAGCAACAGCATCAGCTACTTCTCTTCCAAGAGGCGCACCGTTGTCTATGGAGTTTACCAATTGCTGATAGGTTTTCTCGGGCAGGTATTTAAACATCTTAGCCCGGTTAAAAACCAGTGAACCATAATACTCTGAAGGTCTTTCCTTCGGTAACTGTACGTTTACGGCTTTCTTCTTGAAAGCATCTTCTACTACGTGAAATCTTAATTTTGACATGATATCTAGCTGTTGATGTAATGGATGTTATAGTAAAAATATATTGTTTTTATAGCATAAGTCGAATTGCTCTTCGGGCCAAATGGAGGCTTGTACCTCGCCGATATGGGCTTTCTTAAGGAAGAACATACAAAGACGCGACTGTCCGATACCTCCGCCTATGGATAAAGGCAGTTTGCCATCCAGCAGGGCTTTGTGGAATTCCAGCTCTTTGCGCTCCGGACAACCACTTAGGTCTAGTTGTTTAATTAGGGCCTCTTTGTCTACGCGGATTCCCATGGATGAAAGCTCAAAAGCACAACCTAACACTTCGTTCCATAAAATGATGTCGCCGTTCAATCCCTGGAATCCATCGCTGTTGAGCGAGCTCCAGTCGTCGTAATCCGGTGCACGTCCGTCGTGCTTCTCGCCGTTGGTAAGCTGTGCTCCGATACCGATTACAAAGATGGCTCCAAACTTTTCGGCCGCTTTGTTCTCGCGTTCGCGGGGGGTAAGCTCCGGGTACATCAATTGAAGCTCTTCGGAGTGTATAAAGGTGATATTTTCTGGCAAAGCAGGTGTGATGTGAGGATACTGGTCGTATACCATCACTTCAATTTCTTTTAATAGTGTATAGATCTGGCGAACGGTCTTCTTCAGATAACCCAGGTTGCGGTCTTCTTCGCGGATGGTACGTTCCCAGTCCCATTGATCCACATACAGTGAATGCAGGTTATCCAGCTCTTCGTCGCTGCGGATTGCATTCATGTCTGTGTATAAGCCATATCCGGCTGGAATGCCGTAGGCTCCTAATTTCATACGTTTCCATTTGGCAAGCGAGTGTACAACTTCCGCTTTGCGGTCGCCCATACATTTGATAGGAAATGTTACGGCGCGTTCAACTCCGTTCAGGTCGTCGTTAATACCGGTTCCCGATAAAACGAACAGTGGAGCCGTGATACGGCGAAGATTGAGTGTCTTCGATAATTTTTCCTGAAAGCAAACTTTCAAAAGCTGGATAGCCTGCTCGGTAGTCTCCGGCAAAAGCTTCTGCTTGTAATTTGATGGAATGATAAGTGGCATAATTCTTTTTGTTTTTGTTTTGTTGATTATTATTGTGTATTTCCGGCTTCTGCTTCTTCAACCAGAAGCCGGAAAGTTTTGTGTTAACTGTTATAAGCTGTTTCACCATGCTCATACACATCCAGACCCTCTTCTTCGATACGGGGAGGAACGCGTAAGCCAACGGTCTTGTTTACCACCACAAACAGGATGAAGGTAAGAACGGCACTGTAAACTATGGTGGCAGCTGTTACGAACAACTGAATCCACAATTGATTCCAGTCGCCATACAAGGCACCCTGAACCCCTTCTTGTCCGGTTATTGCCTGAGTGGCAAAAATACCGGTGAGAACAGAACCTACAATACCACCGATACCGTGTACCCCGAAAGCATCCAGCGAATCGTCGTATTTAAATTTGGGCTTTACGTAAGCCACCATAAAGAAGCATAGTACAGAAGATATGGCTCCGATAAAGAATGCTCCTAATACGCCTACTGTTCCGGCTGCAGGAGTGATGGCAACGAGTCCGGCCACGGCTCCGGTACAGGTACCGATCGCAGTTGGTTTTTTATGCAACACCCAATCGATGGCCAACCATACCATGGCTGCAACCGAGGTGGCAAGGTGCGTTACCAGAAAAGCATTGGCTGCCAGTCCGTCTGCCGCCAGACCGCTTCCGGCGTTAAATCCGAACCAACCCAGCCAAAGTAAGGCTGCACCCATGAAAACGAACGTTATATTATGAGGTGTGGTTGGTCTGCCCGGCTTGTAATCTTTCCTTTTGCCCAGCATGATTGCCATAACCAAAGCCGATACGCCTGCATTGATGTGTACAACGGTACCTCCGGCAAAGTCGATGGCTCCCATCTTCTGCATCCAGCCTCCGCCCCATACCCAGTGTGCCATCGGGTTATAAACCAAAATGGCCCATAGAACGGTAAAAACAAGGAATCCGGAGAATTTTATTCTTTCTGCAAAAGCTCCGATAATAAGGGCCGGCGTAATTACGGCAAACATACATTGAAACAAGGCGAACAGGATTTCTGGAATGTTTCCTACAGTTAGTGTATCGAGGGTCATTCCGTTAAAGAACAATTTGTCCGAACCGCCTATAATTGCACCCCAGGCACTTCCTGATTCCATCAGACTGGTACCAAAAACCCAGCTGTAACCGAAGGAAACCCACAGGATGCTTATTAATCCTACGCAAAGCAGGCATTGCATAATAATGCTCAGAATATTTTTCTGACGAACCAATCCTCCATAGAAAAGGGCCAGACCCGGGATAGTCATCAGCATTACCAGTATGGTTGCTACAAGAATCCAGGCAGTGTTACCCGAGTCCAGAACAGCTGCAACCTCTTCTACTACTGCCTCGGCAGGAGCCGGAGTGGCAGCTTCAATTGCCGCAGGGGCAACGCTTAAAGAATCCTGGGCCATGACAGTGGCAGGGCCCGCCAATAAAAGAAAAGCGAAAATATAAATAGATGTTGTTATTAATCGTATCATGACGTTGTTTTTAGTTGGTTATTACAGGTTATTTTACATCGTATAATGAAATATCGCCCCGTTCTCCGGTGCGGATGCGGATGGAGTCTTCAACAGGTGTGATAAAAATACGTCCGTCACCTATCTCTCCCGTCTGCGCTTTATTGATGATCGCTTGAACGGTTCTCTCCACATTCACATCGCGAACCACCAGAATGATCATTATACGTTCAATATAACTTGTGTCGTAAACTACGCCACGATAAATTCTCTCTTCGTGTGTTTTGCCCACGCCTCGTACGTCGTAATAAGAAAACCATTCGATATCGGCTTCAAGAAGAGCCTCTTTCACATCTTCGAATTTTGTCTTACGGATAATTGCTTCAATCTTTTTCATACCTTACTTTTTTACATTGTTCTTCTTCAATAAAGGCAGTATAGAGAGGTCGGCCGCAAGGCTGGTTGCGGCATAACATTCTATAAAATCGATAAACACGGCCAACCTCCTATACATTCCTTTATTTTTTAACAGATAATTTAATCACGTATCATAAGCTTACTCCAAATGCCAGAAATACATTGTCCCTGTTGGGAGCCACGATGGCCTGGGCAAATACCGGCAGTGAAAAACTCTCACTGAACCTGATGCTTTTGGATGCCTTGACCGATAGGGTTGAAAGGGCAAAGCCATCCTTGCCTTCCTTGTGATACATTCCTGTCCAAGGTGATACGCCGATGGATGTGGTAACATCTACATCAGACACCTTAAACCCGTATCCTGCTTCTATGTAAGTGGAATATTGCTGATCTCCTTCAGCATTTTTGTCGCCATCCATACCAAACATGGTATTCCAGTTTATGTAAAGTGGCAGACTTTCGCCAAAATTGTAACCTACTGTTCCTTCAAAAAAGTGATTCGCTGAATAATTTCCGTATTGGTTTCCTTCGCCGGCCCACCAGTAATCGGTGACAGCCAGCGTGAGCCCTCCTGTTGTGTACCCCAGCGTAAGGTCGAATTCCTTGGCTGTGGTGTTAAAATCCGTCGACCCCCAGGCCGTAAGCGATAAACCGGCATAGGATGCCTTAACGCTGGGTTGAACGGATGCACTAGTCTGATAAACGCCTCTCCATACATAGCTACTTACGATATCGGCTGCTGGTGTTATCTCAAATTTGCTCTTTTCCTGAGCAAAGCATGAGCATGTCACGCAAGTTGCCGCAAACATGGTCAAGAATTGATTTAAAGTAAATGTTTCCATCTTTTTTGCTCTTTAAAACGAATAACTATCAACAGAGGGCGCCTCTCTTCAAATTATATCAGCCATTTTTTAAGCCTGGCCATAGCCTCCAGGGTATTATCCCTGTCACCGAAAGCTGTGAGACGAAGGTAACCTTCGCCACTGGGACCAAATCCAACGCCTGGTGTACCCACAATGCTCACTTCGTAAAGCATTTTTTCGAAGAATTTCCAGGAAGTGAGTCCTTTCGGAGTTTTAATCCACAGGTAAGGGGCATTATCGCCACCATACACCTTAAGTCCGCACTGCTGTAAACCCTCTTTCATGATACGGGCGTTGGTCATATAATAATTAATAATCTCTTTCACCTGCTCTTTACCTTCAGGCGAATAAACAGCCTCCGCTGCTCGTTGAGTGATGTAATTAGTTCCATTAAATTTTGTACATTGCCGGCGGTTCCATAGCTTGTTAAGCTGTACGCGCTCTCCTTCCAATGTAAATCCGTTCAGTTCTTTAGGTACAACGGTATATCCGCATCGCATTCCTGTGAAACCGGCCGTTTTTGAAAAACTTCTGAACTCGATGGCCACCTTCTTTGCCCCTTTGATCTCGTAAATAGAGTGGGGGATGTCCGGATCCTGTATATAGGCTTCGTAAGCTGCATC
This sequence comes from Macellibacteroides fermentans, assembly GCF_013409575.1. Taxonomy (NCBI): domain Bacteria; kingdom Pseudomonadati; phylum Bacteroidota; class Bacteroidia; order Bacteroidales; family Porphyromonadaceae; genus Macellibacteroides; species Macellibacteroides fermentans. The sequence goes on from NZ_JACCCY010000002.1 coordinate 425,117, forward strand.
GAATAGAATGAGCGTATCGTTGGCCAATGCATAGTTAACCCATCTTTTCAGTTCGTCTTTGGTTAGTGTTGTTCCGGTTGGGTTATTGGGATAGCAGAGATATAAAATATCCACTCTCCTGGATGGTAACTCCGGAATAAAATCATTTTCGGCAAGGCAGGGTATATACACAATATTGCTCCATTTGCCAGATTCAAGATTGCCTGCCCTTGCACCCATCACGTTCGAGTCTATGTAAACCGGGTAAACCGGATCGGTAACTCCAACGCTGTTGTCGTGACGAAGAATATCTCCAATATTTCCAGTATCGCTTTTTGCTCCGTCGCTGATAAAGATCTCGCTTGGTTCCAGCGAGATACCTCTGCTTGCAAAATCATTTTTTAAAATGGTGTCAATCAGAAAAGAATAGCCCTGTTCGGGTCCGTATCCTCTGAAAGTCTCCTGTACAGCCATCTCATCAACCGCTTTGTGCATCGCTTCAATAATGGCTGGAGCCAGGGGCTGTGTAACGTCGCCAATTCCAAGGCGGATAATTTTTTCTTTCGGATGAGTAACCTTGTATGTATTTACCTTTTTCGCTATATCCGAAAAAAGGTAATTACCCGGTAACTTCAGAAAATGTTCATTAACAAGTGCCATACTTCTCCGTTTTTGTTGTTGTTCTTCTTGTTGTGTCATGCTTTTAATCAGAGGCTTAATTCGCCTTCATAAACTTTGACGGCGTCGCCCGTCATAAATACTTTTTGTGTTGCAGAATCCCATTTGATGGTTAATGGACCACCATCCATAACTATTTTTACTTCCCGGTCTGTCTTTTGGTTTATTACGGCGGCAACGGCGGTAGCACAGGCGCCTGTACCACAGGCGGAAGTAATACCCGAACCTCTTTCCCATACCCGCATCCGCACCTCTTTCTTGCTGATAATCTGTGCAAACTCTACATTTACCCGTTGTGGGAAGTAGGGGTGATATTCAAAGAGCGGCCCTATTTTGGCAAGATCGATCTCTTCAACCGCATCCACAAAGATTACCAAATGCGGATTTCCCATGGAAACGGCTGTACCCTTGAATGTGTAATTGCCCGCAGATACTGCCTGATATACCAGGATGTCTTTGCTGCCGTCTGCCAGTGTAACCTCTTCCAGCTTCGGGTTACCCATATCTACGGTAACTTCGGTTACTATACCATCCTGTACAGAAAGAAAGAGCTCTTTGATTCCGGAAAGTGTTTCAAGGGTGAGGACTGTTTTCTTTGTAAGCCCCTCTTCGAAGACATACTTTCCTATGCAGCGTGATGCATTTCCACACATCATGGCCTCCGAGCCATCTGCATTAAAAATGCGCATACTGAAATCGGCAACCGATGATGAACCAATTAAAACCAAACCGTCCGACCCGATGCCTGTGCGGTAGCAGCTCCACTTCTTAGCGAAACTTTCCGGATCTTCTATGGTATACTTCAACGTGTTGACGTATATATAGTCGTTACCCGCTCCATGCATCTTTGTAAACTTAACCCGGTTTGTCATATTATTCCTTATATCTTGTTTATACTTACTTTTTGTTTTGTTATAATGCAAATATACGTCGTAATGTTATATCTTCAATGTTTTTTGTTTGTTTTATGTAAAAAATATTGTTAATCTTTTGTATTGATTTTATAGGTATATCAAAACTTGCAAATTGTAAGTTATACCATGGTCTGAATTACATATTGTTATATTGTCTCTCATTCCGTTTCCCAGAGTTTATCTTTTTTTGCGGAACAAAAAAACCGGACCCGATAGATACTGTTGTTTTTACAGTATCAAATCGAATCCGGATTGAATATAAATAGAGTGTTAAATTAGTATGAGTCGGCATGAACACCTTTAACGGCACGCCCCGACGGATCATTTAGGTTGCTGAATGATGAGTCCCAAGCCAATGCCTCCGGAGTGCTACAGGCTACCGATGGAACGGAAGGAACGGAACGGGCTGCCGAAGATGATGGAAAATGCTCTTCAAAGATAGTCCGGTAATAGTATTCCTCTTTGTTCTGAGGCGTATTGATGGGGAATCGTTTCGAAGCATGAGCCATGGCCTGGTCGGTTACCGCCTGGGATGTTACTTTCTTAAGCGTATCTATCCAATTGTAACCCACTCCGTCCGAAAATTGCTCTTTCTGTCGCCAGGCGATCTCCTGCGGTAACATGTCGGAAAAGGCTTCCCGAAGAATCTTTTTCTCGATAACTTTACCGGGAGCCATTTTTGCTGCCGGGTTGATGCGCATGGCTACATCCAGAAATTCCTTATCCAGAAAAGGGACACGTCCTTCCACTCCCCAGGCACTAAGTGATTTGTTGGCACGCAGACAATCATACAGATGCAGCTTGCTCAATTTACGGATCGTCTCCTCGTGGAAGGCGGCTGCATTGGGCGCTTTATGAAAATAGAGGTAACCGCCAAACACCTCGTCGGCTCCTTCACCCGAAAGCACCATTTTGATACCCATGGACTTTATCACACGGGCAAGCAGATACATGGGAGTAGAGGCTCTTACGGTAGTAACGTCGTAGGTTTCAATATTGTAGATTACATCGCGAATTGCATCCAGACCTTCCTGTACGGTGTAATTGATTTCATGGTGTACCGTGCCGATATGATCGGCTACCTTTTTGGCAGCAGCCAGGTCGGGTGCCCCTTTCAATCCAACGGCAAAGGAGTGGAGTTGAGGCCACCAGGCATCCGATTGACTATCGGTTTCGATACGTTTGGCTGCATATTTTTTCGCTATCGCCGAAATGATAGACGAATCCAGTCCGCCGGACAGTAAAACGCCGTAAGGCACATCACTCATCAGCTGTCTTTGAACGGCAGCTTCCATAGCTTCCCGCAGCTCGTTTACATCCGCATCGTTGTTTTTAACGGTTTCATAATCCAGCCACTCACGGGTATACCAGCGTGTAGGTTCGGCATCTTCGCTGTAATAGTAATGTCCCGGCAAGAAAGGCTCATAGTGGGCACATACCCCTTCCAGCGCCTTCAGTTCCGAAGCCACCATCAAGTGCCCTTGATCGTCGTAACCCATATAAAGAGGAATTACCCCGATAGGGTCACGTGCAATAAGAAAGGTGTTTTGCCGGGCATCGTACAGAGCAAAAGCAAAAATACCGTTCAGATCTTCCAGAAAGTCGATTCCTTTCTTCTGGTACAGAGCAAGAATCACCTCACAATCGGAACCTGTCTGAAATTCATATTCGTCTTTAAGCGCCGCCCGGATCTCCCGGTGATTGTAAATCTCGCCGTTAACACAAAGGATGATATTTCCCTCCTTGTTTTTAAGCGGTTGTCCACCCGACTGCGGATCTACTATGGAGAGTCTCTCGTGGGCCAGAATAGCATGCTCTTCGGCATAAATTCCAGACCAGTCGGGTCCCCGGTGACGAATACGTTTCGACATTTTCAACGCTTGCTTACGTAAAGCTTCCGATTGAGATTCAATATTGAATATTGCTACTATACCACACATACGATTTCTTTTTTTATATTATTGACGATAGGTAAGAGTCGATCGCCTTTGCCGTATCACGGCCTGCAGCCATCGCCTTTACCACCAAACTTGCTCCGGTAGTGGCGTCTCCGCAAGCAAACACATTGGATGCACTGCTTTTGAAAGACTTATCTACGATGATATTTTTACGATTGTCGGTGGAAAGATTAGACGATTTGATAAGTCCCTCCTGTACGGGATGAACAAATCCCATGGCCAAAAATACCAGATCAGCCTCGATAATCTCTTTTTTGCCTGTCGGTTGCATCTGCACACGGCCATCTTCGCCCTTAGTCCAGATAACCTCTTCTACTTCAACCTCTTTTAATACACCTTTTTCTCCTATAAAGCGGCAGCTGGTAAGATTCCATCTCCGTTCGCATCCCTCTTCGTGCGAACTGGATGTTTTCAGTACCTGCGGATACATGGATGGCCAGGGAGTTGTTGGATTATATCCTACAGGCGGTTTATCCAGAATCTCAATCTGAGTGATTTTGACAGCCTTCTGGCGGTTGGCAGTCCCAACACAGTCCGATCCGGTATCGCCCCCTCCAATTACTAATACTTTCTTTCCTTTTGCATTTATCAGTGTTTCGGGAGCAACCGGAATACTTTCCAGCAGCCGGTTCTGTTGCGCCAGATACTCCATAGCGAAATGGATCCCTTTCAGCTTTCGACCTTCGATGGGCAGGTCTCTCGGAACCTCCGCGCCAATAGCTATACAATATGCATCAAAACCTTCGGGCAATGTATCCACCTGAACCCCGGTTTTAAAGATCACTCCCTCTTCCTTCATCAGGTCGATACGGCGTTCCACAATGTTCTTGGCAAGCTTGAAGTTCGGTATTCCGTACCGAAGCAATCCTCCGACCATTTCATTTTTCTCGAATACCGTTACCGTATACCCTTTGCGGTTCAGTCGGTTTGCTGCAGTTAATCCGGCAGGTCCGGAACCTATAACCGCTACTTTCTTGCCGTTACGTACAGGCGTATGCACTTTGATATATCCCTCCTGAAAGGCCCTTTCGGCAATGGATACTTCGTTTTCGCGGATGGTTACCGGTTCGTTGGCACTTAGTTTGAGTACACAGCTTTTCTCGCAGGGAGCCGGACATATCCTGCCGGTGAACTCCGGAAAGTCGCAAGTAGACTCAAGCACCTGATAGGCCTCTTTCCATTTGCCCGTATATATTAAATGCTGCCATTCGGGTTGTTTGTTGCCAAGGGGACAAGCCCAGTGGCAGAAAGGTACACCGCAGTCCATGCAGCGAGAGGCTTGTTTCATCCGGTCGCTTGTGTTCAGGGTCTGCTCTACCTCTCCAAAATCATTGATGCGGTCGTGTACAGGTCTGTAACCTGCCTCTTTTCTATTTATTGTAAGAAATGCTTTAGGATTTCCCATTGTCTTGATCTTTTAAACGTTACTAACTAATTGACTACACGGATTAATAATCACGTTGCATATCTGCAATTTTACGTTGCAGCTTCTTCATCTGCTCTTCCTGAAGTACCTTCTTGTATTCGATAGGCACAATCTGGATGAACTGATCCACATATTTACTCCATGAATCCAACATGGTCTTAGCCAGTTTACTGCCGGTATAGTAGTAATGCATGCGGATTAACTCGTGCAATTCCTTGCGGTAACTGTTTTCTTCAATTAAAGAAAGCTCTACCATCTCCATGTTGCAGAAGTAATCGAAATCGTTGTTCTGATTCCATACATAAGCAACACCACCACTCATCCCTGCGGCAAAGTTCCGTCCGGTGCTACCCAGTACAACTACCCGTCCACCGGTCATATATTCGCAGCAATGATCGCCTACTCCTTCTACAACGGCAATGGCTCCCGAGTTTCTTACGCAGAAACGTTCGCCTACCCGTCCATTAATAAACACTTGTCCGGATGTAGCACCATAAAGCAAGGTATTGCCTGCAATGGTGTTTTCTTCTGCAATAAAGGTTGAACGGATCGGAGGCATAACCGAAATACGGCCGCCGCTCAGACCTTTACCCAGGTAATCGTTTGCTTCGCCCTCCAGCTTGAAGTGTACACCGTGTGCCAGAAAAGCTCCGAAACTCTGTCCGGCAGATCCCTTGAACTTGATGTTCAGCGTATCTTCAGGAAGGCCATCGTTTCCGTATTTAGAAGCAATTACGCCCGATAACATGGCACCCACGCTGCGGTCTGTATTGGCAATGGTATAATCCAGCGAGATCTCTTTAAGCGACTCGATAGCCGGCATGGCATGCTGGATAATCTCCTTGTCCTTCACTGTTTCGATGTTGTGATCCTGACAGCTGCAATGGTGGATGGCTGTGGCTGATGCCTGCTCCGGCAGATGCAGCAACCTTGAGAAATTAAGGGTGTTGAATTTCTTATTAGAGTACGACGCTCTGCGTACGATCAGATCCGTGCGACCGATAATATCATCCAGTTTGGTGAATCCCATTTCGGCCAAGTGTTCGCGAACCTCTTCAGCCAGGTAGTTAAAGAAGTTAACAAGGTATTCATATTTACCCAGAAAACGTTTCCTAAGCTCGGCATCTTGGGTAGCAACACCCACCGGACAGGTGTTAAGGTGGCATTTGCGCATCATTACACATCCCAGCACAATGAGCGCTGAGGTTGCGAAGCCATACTCTTCGGCTCCCAGCATAGCCATCATTACGATGTCGCGGCCGGTTTTAATCTGACCGTCGGTCTGCAAAGTAACCTGACCTCTCAGACCGTTAATAACAAGGGTCTGCTGAGTTTCACTTAGTCCGATTTCGGGTGGTAGACCTGCGTAACGGATCGAGCTTGACGGACTGGCACCGGTTCCTCCTTCGGCTCCGGATATTACAATACGGTCGGCTTTAGCCTTGGCAACCCCCGCAGCAATGGTCCCTACACCACTTTCCGATACAAGCTTAACGCTGATTTCGGCTCTGGGGTTCACATTTTTAAGATCGAAGATAAGCTGTGCAAGATCTTCGATTGAGTAAATATCGTGGTGGGGAGGCGGAGAAATAAGGGAGATGCCCGGTATGGAGTGACGTGTACGGGCAATCACATCGTCTACCTTGTAACCCGGAAGCTGCCCTCCTTCACCGGGCTTGGCACCCTGTGCGATCTTAATCTGTATCTCGTCTGCATTAACCAGGTATTCGGTGGTAACCCCAAAACGTCCCGAAGCCACCTGCTTGATAGCCGAACGAAGGGATAGTCCGTTTTCCAGCGGAGCGAATCTGGCAGCATCTTCACCACCTTCGCCGGTGTTGCTTCTGCCCTTGATCACGTTCATGGCCAATGCCATGGTTTCGTGCGCCTCCTTACTGATTGAACCATAGCTCATGGCACCTGTAACAAACCGTTTCATGATGTTTGCAGCAGGTTCTACCTGATCGATGGAGATCGGGTTGCGTTTAAATTCGAGGAAATCGCGTACAAAGATGGGCTCTTCCTTCTCGTCCACTATCTTCGAGTATTCTTTAAATTTCTTATAACTTCCCAGGCGGGTGGCAAGCTGTAACGTCGAAATCGTTTCCGGATTCCACGCATGTTTCTCCCCGTCGGTACGGTAACTATATATACCCTTGTTAGGCAATAGCTCGTCTACTTCACCCTGGAAGGCCTCTTTATGCATGGCTGCCGTGTCTTCGGCGATCTCATCCAGTCCGATACCTCCGATGGCCGAGGTGGTACCTCCAAAGTAGGTGCGGGTAAGCTCTTCCGACAAACCTACGGCTTCAAACAATTTGGCGCCGCGGTAGCTTCGAATGGTCGAGATCCCCATTTTACTCATAATTTTGAATAATCCTTTGCAGATGGATTTAATATAGTTTTTCTCTGCTGTTTCGTAATTCAGCTGAATTTCCTGTTTCTTTACCAAATCATCCAGTACGGCAAAAGCCATGTAAGGATTGATGGCGCTTGCACCGTAACCAAGCAACAGCGCTGCATGCATTACTTCGCGCACTTCGCCGGATTCCACAATCAGGGCTGTCTGTACACGCTTCTGTACAGAAACCAGGTGATGATGAATGGCAGAAAGGGCCAGCAAAGAGGGAATAGGAGCAAATTTGGCATCCACATTCTTGTCGGATAATATAATGTAGTTCACCCCTTGTCGTACGGATTGTTCTGCCTCTTTGCAGAGTTTTGCAATAGCTTCGTGAAGGCCTTCTTTTCCTTTGGATACCTCATAAAGCATTGGTAATTTAAGGGAGTTGAACCCTTTGTAGCGGATGTTGCACAGAATATCCAGTTGGGTGTTGCTCAGTATCGGGTAATTGAGCTTCACCATCTTGCAATGCATCTCGTCGGGTACCAATATATTGTTTCCCACTGCGCCGATGTATTCATCCAAACTCATCACCAGCTCTTCACGTATCGGATCGATAGGGGGGTTGGTAACCTGAGCGAATTGTTGCCGGAAATAGTTGAAAAGCAGCTGAGGTTTGGATGAAAGCACCGCCAGCGGCGTATCGTTACCCATAGAAGATACAGGTTCCGCCCCCGAGTAAGCCATGGGGATGATGATCCGTTCGATATCTTCGCCCGAAAAGTTGAACGTGCGAAGTAAACGTTCGTAGTTGGGTACCTTGTTTTCCACCTTACGTCCCGATTTCAACTCATCCAGCTCAACGCGGTTGTTGGTAAGCCAGGTACGGTATGGTTTTGCTTCGGCCAACTGTTTTTTAAGTTCGCCGTCGTAATAGATCTCACCCTTTTGAGTGTCCACCAACAGAATCTTACCCGGCTGAAGACGACCTTTTTCCTTGATCTGATTTGCTTCAAAATCCATTACTCCCACTTCGGAAGCTACCACCATCATATCGTCTTTGGTAATCAGATAACGGGCCGGACGTAAACCGTTACGATCCAGCATTCCTCCGGCATAGCGGCCATCCGAGAAAAGCAGGGCGGCGGGACCATCCCATGGCTCCATTAAAATACTATGGTATTCGTAGAATGCTTTCAGATCTTCCGAAATCGGGTTCTTCTCGTTGAAGCTTTCGGGAACCAGCATAGACATGGCATGAGGCAGACTCATACCCGATGCAACCAAAAATTCAAGTACATTATCTAATGAAGCACTGTCGCTCATCCCTGGTTGGATAATGGGGCAGATGTCTTCTATATTGCCTAGTTCCGGCGAGTTCAACACGCTTTCGCGTGCCTCCATCCATCCCCGGTTTCCGCGTACGGTGTTGATCTCGCCGTTGTGCGCCAGCAGACGGAAAGGCTGCGCCAGACTCCAGGTTGGGAATGTATTTGTACTGAAGCGCGAATGTACCAGCGCCAGACCACTTGTAAAATAACTGTTGGTAAGGTCAGGGAAATAGTGTCGCAATTGCATGGACGACAACATACCTTTATATATGATACTACATGTAGACAGCGAAACGATGTAAAAATCTTGTCTGATTTCGGCATTGGTCTGTCTTATCTTCTTCTCCACACGCTTGCGGATCAGGTAAAGCTTCTTCTCCAGAAGAGCCTGATCGTTACAACCGGTTACAAAAATCTGACGGATGTCCGGTTCGGTAGATAGTGCATCCGTTCCCAAGATAGACGAGTTAACAGGCACTTTACGCAGATGCATCAATGTTAGACCTTCTTTTTCAATCTCTTCAATCAGGATACTCAGAATTACATCCTGTAATTTGCTTTCCTTCGGTAAGAAAAGAAGTCCTGTTCCGTACTTTCCCTTTTCGGGAACCGGAATACCTTGCAGCAAAATAAATTCATGAGGTATCTGAAGCAGGATACCAGCGCCATCACCGGTTTTGTTATCCGCCCCCTCTGCTCCGCGGTGTTGCATGTTCTCCAAAACCTTCAGCGCAGACTCAACAATTTCATGTGATTTGCCTCCGTGGATATTGACCAACATTCCTACTCCGCAAGCATCGTGTTCGTACGAGAAGTTGTATAGTCCCTTCTCATTGTTAAAAAGACTTCTTTCTTTCATTATTGTTGACCTTATGTTTGTGTTTATCTTATTTTAGTAATCATTCTGATTCGCAAATATAGAATATATATTTCATAATGTAAATAATGGAGATTGATTTGATACGGTTAAATTCACCTGTTTTTGCCTTTAAGTGATAAATGTTTGTATTTAGAGCTATATATATTACATATTTAAACTAAAAAACCACCTAAAGGTATCTATTTGAAATTATATCTAATTGTATTTAATAATAAAGATTAATTAACTATTTGCACTCAAATAAGAATAATTCGATGAAAGTGTCATTTATTTTCCTGAAAAAATTGTCATAATGTAATACAATCTAAGTATCTTTGCAGCGGGAATTAAACAAGACAAAATCAGATGGAACAACTTAAACACGAGTGTGGCGTAGCCATGGTCCGTTTATTAAAGCCTTTAGAGTATTATCACAATAAATACGGTAGCTGGATGTATGGGCTTAACAAGCTCTATTTGTTGATGGAAAAGCAGCATAACCGTGGACAGGAGGGCGCGGGACTGGCATGCGTAAAGTTAGAAGCCCACACCGGAGAAGAATATATGTTCAGGGAAAGAGCGATGGGAACCGGAGCCATTACCGAAATCTTTGATGCCGTTTACCGCAACTTTAAAGATATATCCCCGCAGGAACTCAACGATCCCCTCTACGCTAAAAGCCGGCTTCCCTTTGCCGGAGAATTATATTTAGGTCATCTTCGCTACAGTACAACCGGTAAATCCGGAATATCCTATATACATCCTTTTTTACGCCGCAACAACTGGAGAGCAAAAAATCTTGCCTTATGCGGTAACTTCAATCTTACAAACGTCGATACCATATTTGAGGAAATTACCTCGATCGGTCAGCATCCCCGTAAATACTCAGACACCTACATCATGTTGGAGCAGATGGGACATCGCCTGGACCGCGAAATAGAACGTTTGTATCAGCAATACGAGAAAGAGGGATTGAGAGGCATGGATATCACACATGCCATTGAAGAGCACGTAGATCTATCCAATATGCTCCGTAAATGCAGTCCCCAGTGGGACGGAGGTTACGTGATCTGTGGTCTTACCGGAAGCGGAGAGGCCTTCAGTGTACGCGATCCCTGGGGTATACGTCCGGCTTTCTATTATGCCGACGACGAGATTGTTGTGCTGGCATCGGAACGCCCGGTTATTCAGACCGTGATGAACGTGCAACTGGACGATGTAAAAGAGCTCGACCCAGGACAGGCACTGCTGGTAAACAAAAAGGGAGAGTGGCGCACGGCAACCATCATGGAACCCAAGGAACGCAAAGCATGCTCGTTCGAGCGGATTTACTTTTCGCGGGGTAGTGATGCCGATATCTATAAAGAAAGGAAGAGTTTGGGCCATAACCTGGTAGGATCTATTCTCAAGGCCGTAAATTACGACCTGAAGCATACCGTCTTTTCCTTTATTCCCAATACCGCCGAGGTAGCCTACTACGGCATGCTGGAAGGGGTAAACGAATACCTCAACCACCGGAAGATGGAGCGGATCTCGCAGGCACAGGAACTCTCGGCCGACGAGCTGAAGGATATCCTCTCCATGTCGGTACGAACCGAGAAAGTAGCGATCAAAGATATAAAACTACGTACCTTTATTGCTGAAGGCAACACCCGCAACGACCTTGCAGCCCACGTATACGATATAACATACGGAAGTCTGAATCCCAACGAAGATAACCTGGTGGTGATAGACGACAGTATCGTAAGGGGTACAACCCTGCGCCAAAGTATCATCGGTATACTGGACCGCCTGCATCCCAAGAAGATAGTGGTGGTGTCTTCCTCTCCGCAGGTACGTTATCCCGATTATTACGGTATCGATATGTCCAAAATGAAGGAATTCATTGCCTTCCGTGCAGCCATCGAACTGCTGCGTGAGCGAGGCATGGAAAACCTGATAATGGAAACCTACACCAAGGCAAAGGAACAACAGCAAAAAACGGACGGAGTTTTGGTAAACTACGTGAAGGATATCTATGCTCCCTTTACCAACGAAGAAATTTCGGCCAAGATTGCCGAAATTCTTACCCCAAAGGGAACCCGTGCTGCCGTAGAAATTGTTTATCAGGATATAGAAGGTCTGCATGCCTCTTGCCCCAATCACAAAGGCGACTGGTATTTTTCGGGAGATTATCCCACACCCGGCGGTACACGTCTGGTAAATCAGGCTTACATTAATTATATTGAAGGAGAAATTTGATTTATTACAACCGATATGCAACAACAAAGAACTGTACAATTGCTGCTGGACGATGGAAGTGTTTTTCACGGAAAATCATTTGGCTATGAAAAGGCTACGGCCGGCGAAGTAGTATTCAACACCGCCATGACAGGCTATCCGGAGAGTCTTACCGACCCGTCGTATTCCGGACAGCTTATGGTGCTGACCTATCCGTTGGTAGGGAATTATGGGGTTCCTCCCCGTACGTTCGAAGCAAACGGACTGGCAACCTTTATGGAAAGTGAAAAAATCCATGCGGAAGCCATTATCGTATCAGACTACTCCTTCGAATACAGTCACTGGAATGCTGTGGAAAGTCTGGGTAGCTGGCTGAAAGATGAGAAAGTAGCCGGAATCTATGGGATAGATACCCGCGAGCTGACTAAACTATTGCGCGAAAAGGGCTCAATGAAGGGGAAAATTGTGTTCGATGCTGCAGACGAAATCGATTTTGTTGACCCCAACCTTATCAACCAGGTAGACATCGTAAGCTGCAAGGAGGTGATTACCTACGGTAACGGCTCGAAAAAAGTGGTGCTGGTAGACTGCGGGGTGAAGCATAACATTATCCGTTGCTTGCTGAAGCGAGACGTAACGGTGATACGCGTACCCTGGAATTACGACTTTACCAACATGGAGTACGACGGACTATTTATCAGTAACGGTCCGGGCGACCCGGATACCTGCGAGGCTGCGGTGATAAACATACGTAAAGCCATGGAACGTAATACACCCATCTGCGGTATCTGCATGGGTAATCAACTATTGGCAAAGGCAGGAGGCGCCTCTATCTACAAATTGAAATACGGACATCGTAGTCACAACCAACCCGTTCGGATGGTAGGTACGGAGCGATGCTTTATCACCAGTCAGAATCACGGTTACGCCGTAGACAATTCCACCCTGGGAGCCGATTGGGAACCGCTGTTCATCAACATGAACGATGGCACCAACGAAGGAATCAAGCATAAGACCAAACCCTATTTCTCTGCACAGTTTCATCCCGAAGCATGCAGCGGACCTACGGATACGGAATTCCTTTTTGATAAATTTGTAGAATTGCTTTAACAGGCTTAAAAATTAGACACATGAACGAAATAAAAGACAAGATAAAGAAAGTCCTGGTTCTCGGTTCAGGCGCACTGAAGATTGGAGAAGCCGGTGAATTTGACTACTCCGGTTCACAAGCGCTGAAAGCGATTCGGGAAGAAGGCATTTATACAGTTCTTATCAATCCGAACATTGCCACAGTTCAGACATCCGAAGGGGTAGCCGATCAAATCTATTTTTTGCCGGTAACTCCTTTTTTTGTGGAAAAGGTAATCGCCAAGGAACGTCCGGATGGAATATTACTCGCTTTTGGTGGTCAGACTGCGCTTAACTGCGGGGTAGCACTTTACCAGAGCGGTGTACTGGAAAAATACAATGTACAGGTGCTGGGTACTCCGGTTCAGGCTATCATGGATACCGAAGACCGCGAACTCTTTGTACAGAAACTGAACGAGATCGATGTTAAGACCATCCAGAGCGAAGCGGTCGAAAACATGGAAGATGCCCGTCGTGCCGCACGCGAACTGGGTTATCCGGTTATCATACGTGCCGCCTATGCTTTAGGAGGATTGGGCAGCGGATTCTGCGACAACGAAGACGAGCTGGATAAGCTGGTTGAGAAAGCCTTCTCATTCTCACCCCAGGTATTGGTGGAGAAGAGTCTCAAAGGTTGGAAAGAGGTTGAATACGAAGTGGTACGCGACCGTTTCGACAACTGTATTACGGTTTGTAATATGGAAAACTTCGACCCCCTGGGAATCCATACCGGCGAAAGTATCGTTATCGCTCCTTCGCAGACACTTACCAATGCCGAATATCATAAACTGCGCGAACTGGCTATCCGTATCATCCGCCACATCGGTATCGTGGGTGAATGTAACGTACAGTACGCCTTCGACCCCTATTCGGAAGATTACCGGGTAATCGAGGTGAATGCCCGTCTGAGCCGCTCTTCGGCCCTGGCTTCCAAAGCAACCGGTTATCCTTTGGCTTTTGTGGCTGCCAAACTGGGATTGGGATACGGACTTTTCGATCTTAAGAACTCGGTAACCAAAACAACCTCGGCCTTCTTCGAACCGGCCCTCGACTATGTGGTATGTAAGATTCCGCGCTGGGACCTTGGTAAGTTCCACGGTGTTTCCCGCGAGTTGGGCAGCAGTATGAAATCGGTAGGAGAGGTGATGGCCATTGGTCGTACCTTCGAGGAGTCCCTGCAGAAGGGTCTTCGTATGATTGGTGCCGGTATGCACGGGTTTGTAGAGAACAAGGAACTTGTGATAGAGGATATAGACAAATCGCTGAACGAACCTACCGATACCCGTATCTTTGTGATAAGCAAGGCTTTCCGCAAAGGATATACCATCGATCAGATTCACGATCTTACTAAGATAGACCGCTGGTTCCTGCAGAAATTATATGGCATTATTCAGACAGCCAACGAGCTTGAGAGTTACTCCGAAATTACCGAAGTGTCTGATCAGCTGCTGCTGCACGCCAAACAACAAGGCTTCTCTGACTTTCAGCTGGCACGCGCCCTTTACAAGGATAGCATGACCGATGTGGAGAAGTCGATGCTGAAGATCCGTCAGAACCGCAAATTCCGCGGCATTGTTCCGGTGGTGAAACAGATCGATACGCTGGCAGCCGAATATCCGGCACAGACCAATTACCTGTACCTTACCTACAACGGAACAACCAACGATGTGGGCTACCTGGGCGACCACCGCTCAATCGTGGTACTGGGTTCCGGAGCCTATCGTATCGGTAGCTCGGTGGAATTCGACTGGTGTGGTGTAAACGCGCTCAATACCATCCGTAAGGAGGGCTGGCGTTCGGTTATGATCAACTACAACCCCGAAACGGTAAGTACCGACTACGATATGTGCGACCGCCTTTACTTCGACGAACTTACCTTCGAGCGGGTGATGGATATCCTCGAACTTGAAAATCCCCACGGAGTGGTGCTTTCAACAGGCGGACAGATTCCTAATAACCTGGCCATGCGCCTGGACGAACAACGGGTTAACATCCTGGGAACCTCGGCCAAGAGCATCGATAATGCAGAAGACCGTCACAAGTTCTCGGCCATGCTCGACCGTCTCGGAATCGATCAGCCACGATGGAAAGAACTTTCTTCGCTGGACGATATAGATACCTTCGTGGCCGAAGTGGGATTCCCCGTATTGGTAAGACCTTCGTACGTACTTTCGGGTGCAGCCATGAACGTATGTTCCAACGACGACGAGCTGAAGCGCTTCCTGCAGCTGGCAGCCAACGTGTCGAAGAAACATCCGGTGGTGGTAAGTCAGTTTATCGAGCACGCCAAAGAGGTGGAGCTGGATGCTGTAGCCAAAGACGGCGAGATCATGTTATATGCCATCAGCGAACATATCGAGTTTGCCGGTGTACACTCGGGCGACGCTACGATTCAGTTCCCGGCCCAGAAATTATATGCCGAAACCCTGCGACGCGTGAAACGCATCAGCAAGCAGATCGCTCACGAATTGAACATATCGGGACCCTTCAATATCCAGTTCCTTGCCAAAGGAAACGACATCAAGGTAATTGAATGTAACCTGCGTGCTTCGCGAAGCTTCCCGTTTGTAAGCAAGGTGCTTAAGATAAACTTCATCGAACTGGCAACGAAGATTATGCTGGGTATCCCCGTGCAGAAACCTTCCAAAACCGACTTCGACCTCGATTACGTAGGTATCAAGGCTTCGCAATTCTCCTTCTCGCGTTTGCAGAAGGCAGACCCGGTACTGGGTGTAGATATGGCTTCAACCGGTGAGGTGGGCTGTATAGCCGACGATTCTTCGGAAGCTATCCTCAAGTCCATGCTTTCGGTAGGATACCGCATCCCTAAAAAGAATATCCTGCTGTCTACCGGTAATGCCAAACAGAAGGTGGATATGCTGGATGCCGCCCGCTTGCTGGAGCTTAACGGCTATAACCTGTACGCTACCGGAGGTACCTACAAGATGCTTGCCGAAAACGGTATCGAGGTTTCACGGGTGTTCTGGCCAAGCGAAGAGGGAGAGCCTCAGGCACTGGATATGCTCCGTAAGAAGCAGATCGATTTCGTGGTGAACATTCCAAAGAACCTTTCACCGGGCGAGCTTACCAACGGATACAAGATTCGTCGCGCTGCCATCGACCTGAACATTCCGCTTATTACCAATGCGCGTCTGGCCTCTGCCTTCATCACCGCATTCTGTACTTTAAGCGAAGACGATATTCAGATCAAGAGCTGGAGCGAGTATAAATAATCGCTTTAACATAAAAAATAGATGCTCTGCAACAAAATTGTTTGCAGAGCATTGTTTTTTAATTACATTTGTCGAAGAAACAATTCAATATGGATACTAAACTGAATGCAGCCACAGCCATTTCTCAGCTTCTTTCACCACTTAATGAAGACCAGCTCGAAATATTCGCTTCTATCCTTATACGAACGGAGCTAAAGAAGAACGAATTACTGTTTAAGGAAGGTCAGATCAGCGATCAGATAGGGTATGTTTACAAGGGTATGGTCCGGCAGTTCTATTACAAGAACAACCGCGAACTTACGGAACACTTTGCTTGTAACGGATCCATGTTTATCTGCATCGAAAGTTTCCTCCGTCAGAAGCCCACTCCTCTGAAGGTGGAGGCCATTGAACCCTCTGTTGTGTACGGAATACCTTACCATCCGTTGGAAGAGTTGTCGAACGAATACTACGAAATCGGACTTCTATACCGTAAAATGCTGGAGGCATCGCTTATCTTATCACAGCGGAAAGCAGACTCCATCCGCTTCGAATCGGCACGCGAGCGCTACGAACGTCTGCTGAAGAACAACCCCGAAATCATTCGTCGCGCCCCTTTGTGTCAGATTGCCTCCCTGCTGGAGATGACCCCCGAAACCCTAAGCCGCGTACGGGCCGGTACCCTATAAGGTTAGCTGTTCAAGGCTTCCAATAGCTTGTCGACAGCCATTTCGGGCGAAGCCGACGATCCCAGAAGCTGTACGAACTTACTCCCAACAATTCCACCGGAGGCATTGCTGCAGGCTGCATCGAAGGTAGCCTTGTTTGAAATGCCGAATCCGATCAACCTCGGGTTACGAAGCTGCATGGAGTTGATGCGACGGAAGTAATCCTGCTTCTGTTCTGTGAAACTCTGCTGGGCACCGGTAGTGGAGGCCGACGATACCATGTAGATAAATCCGTCGGTATGGGCATCGATCAGACGGATACGTTCTTCCGATGTTTCGGGCGTAATCAGCATCACCACCTTCACGTTGTACTTTTCTGCCGTCTCCTTATAGTCCGCCAGGTAATCGGCAAAGGGCAGATCGGGAATAATCACCCCGTCTATTCCGCATTCGGCACACGAACGGCAAAAGTTTTCGAACCCGTACTGCATGATCGGGTTGAGGTACCCCATCAGTATCAGCGGTATATTTACCTCTTCACGAATATCCCGCAACTGGTCGAACAACACCCGCAGCGACATGCCGTTGCGCAGGGCACAGGTAGACGACTCCTGAATAACCGGACCGTCGGCCATGGGGTCCGAAAACGGAATCCCTATCTCCACCAGATTGATTCCCTTCTGTTGCAATGCCTTCAAGACACGGGTGGTATCGTTCAGGTTAGGATAACCTGCGGTAAAGTAAACCGACAAAATATTATTCTGTCTGGTTTTAAATAAAGTCGTTATACGATTCATACGACGTAATTTTTTTATTGATTTTACAAATTCTTTCAGCTTATCAACCTCCTTCATCCCCGGTGTCGTTTCGAAGCCACTGTTCAGGTCAACCCCCACCCAGTAGGGATGGGCAAATTCCGTAAGGTCACCCAAGCTGTCGGGATTAATCCCGCCGCTCAGCAAGAAAGGCGTCTCCCCTTTGTAGGCAGATAAAACGGACCAGTCAAAACGCTTGCCCGAACCACCATACCCGGCACATTTGGTATCAAACAGATAGTAGTTGCAGCAGCCTTCGTAGGCAACGGTAGCCTGCAGATCGGCTTCGGTTTCGATGGCGAAAGCCTTGATGACCGGTATCCCCGCCTGACGCAGTTCCCAGCACAGGGCCGGCGATTCGCTGCCATGCAGCTGCACCATATCCAACCCGTATCGCTTTACCGTATTCCACACCTCCGAACCGTCGGCATCCACAAAAACACCCACCTTCTTGATATGTCCCGGCAACGTCTCAGGCACATACTCCGTAAACCGTTTGGAAGCCCCGTAAAAGATGAACCCCATCCAATGAATATCCAGAGCAGACAACCGGCTGATATTATCCGGGTCGCGCATTCCACAAACCTTGATCAACATGGTATAGCCTCTTTAAAATGAGTGAGAGTAAGTCCCGGGTCCGCCTCCTTCATAAACGTCTCCCCAATCAGGAACCCCCGGTACCCTACCTTACGCAGGCGGGAAATCAGCTGCGGATCGGCAATGCCGCTCTCCGAAACCTTCAGCACCTCTTTGGGCAGCAATTCGGCCAGACGGAACGAATTCTCCACGTCCGTATGAAACGACCCCAGGTTCCGGTTATTCACCCCCACCATATCCACGTGCGGATTCAGGTGATCCAGCTCCTGCTGGCTGTGCACCTCCAGCAATACCTCCAGCTGAAGCGAGTGAGCCGTTTCGGCCAGGCTGAGGCACTCTGCAGGCGTAAGGCAGGCGGCAATCAGCAATATCGCATCCGCACCCATCACACGGGCCTGGTATAACTGGTAACTGTTAATAATAAAATCTTTCCGTAGCAAAGGCAGATCCACCACCTTGCGTGCCGTAGCCAGATCCCCCAGCGAACCCCCGAAAAACAGACTGTCGGTCAGCACCGAGCAAGCCGATGCCCCTGCCAGCTCGTAAGCGGGAAGTACCTCGCGCACGTTGGCTTCCGGATGCAGCCACCCCTTGGAGGGCGACTTCCGTTTAAACTCGGCAATGATACCCGCTTCAGAAGCAGCCAGAGCCGCCCGCATCGAACGAGTGGGCAAGTCAAGGCGCGTACTCCCCATGCTTACCAAAGTCTGCAACGAGATAGCCTCCTCCTGACGGGCCACCTCAATCCGTTTGTTTGCAATAATATCTTGTAAAATATCTTTCATTGTCTTATCAATTAAATACAATAAACAATCCCCTCCAATCAACTGTTCAACGCTACAAACTTTTTAAAAGTAGCCAACGTCTTACCACTCTCCAGCGATTCGCGGGCAATGGCCAGACACGATTCCACCGACCGTTCCGGCTCGATCACCCGGATGGCAAAGGCCGCGTTTATCAGCACACAATCCCGTTGTGCATCCGTACACTGGTTACGCAACACCCGGTCGAACAACAAAGCAGCCTCTTCCGGCGTTTCACCCCCGTATAACTCCGTAGGATCTATGCGTTTCAGTCCCAGCATCTCGGGTGTATACACCTTTTCGGTGGTAGCTGTAGCCACTTTGAAGGGAGCCGTAAGCGAAATCTCGTCGTACCCGTCCATACTGTGAACTACCGCAAAATTAGCCAGACTCTGCTGGTAGCTGTAACTATACAACCGCAGCAACGGCAGGTTGTACACACCCAGCAACTGATACGCCGGACGGCACGGATTGATAAGCGGTCCCAGCATATTAAAGAACGTACGCACCCCCAGACTCTTACGTATGGGCGCCACCGCCTTCATGGCCGAACTGAACAGCGGTGCATGCAGGTAAGCCATGTTGCATCCATCCATGGAAGCCCTCAGCTTATCATTATCGGCCGTAAACTTCACCCCGTGCTGCTCAATCACGTTAGACGAACCACTCACCGACGTAGCCCCGTAGTTACCCTGCTTTACCACCGGATAACCCGCACCCGCCACCACAAAACAGGCCGCAGTCGAAATGTTGAAGGTATTCTTACCATCACCACCCGTACCCACAATATCCAGCGGCTTATATTCCGCCAGATCCACCGGCACCCGCATCTCCAGCAAGGCATCGGTAAAGCCGGCCAGCTCCTCTACGGAAATGTTACGCATCAGAAACACCGTGATAAGCGAAGCAATCTGGGTGTCGGTATATTTGCCGGCCACCATATTCTGCAATATCTCGCGTGCCTCCTCCTTGCCAAGATACTGGTGTTCAAACAATCTGTATAATATCTGTTTCATACCCTTATGCATTTAACCAGTTTGCAATCAACTCAATCCCTTTAGGCGTAAGCACCGATTCCGGGTGGAACTGAATGCCCCGCACATCGTAACAGCAATGGCGCAATGCCATAATCTCGCCCGCATCATCCTGGGCTGTAATCTCCAGGCAGTCGGGAAAGTTCTCACCGCTCACCACCCACGAGTGGTAACGCCCCGCCTCGAAGCTATCGCCCAACCCGTTGAACAGGTAATCGTTTTCCACCACCCTGATTACCGAGCTGATGCCATGATGCACCTCCTTCAGGTTCTCCAGCCGGGCCCCGAAAGCCTCGCCTATGGCCTGTTCGCCCAGGCATACCCCCAGGATACTTTTGGTAGGCGCATACCTTTTAATCACATCCAGCAAAATACCCGCTTCGGATGGGATACCCGGTCCCGGAGAAAGTAAAATCTTATCAAAGCGCTCAATCTCATCCAGTCCGATGCAATCGTTGCGATGCACCTCCACATCCGTAAAACCCAGTTGTTTCACAATATGAAGCAGGTTATAGGTAAACGAATCGTAATTATCCAGTAACAATATCTTTTTCATATACAATCTGATTTTACTATTAATTCTTTAATGTGGCAGCCAGGTCGATCGCCTTTTTCAACGCCGCCAGCTTACGGTTGGTCTCCTCCAGTTCGCGGGCATCATCACTTTTAGACACAATGCCGGCCCCCGCCTGATAGTACAACTTATTGCCCCTGCTAACAAACGAACGGATGGTGATGGCCTGGTTCAGGTCGCCGTTAAACCCTATAAACCCGATACACCCCCCGTAGGCACCCCGGTTATGATGTTCAATCTCGCTGATCAGCTGCATGGCACGCACCTTGGGTGCACCACTCAACGTACCCGCCGGAAAGGTGTCAATGTAAGTCTTCACCGGATTACTCTCCGGATTCAACGCACCGCTCACCCTCGAAACCAGGTGAATCACATGCGAGTAATACTGAGGCTCCTTGTAAAAATCCACCTTCACATCGTGGGCGTTCCTGCTCAAATCATTACGAGCCAGATCCACCAGCATCACATGCTCTGCATTCTCCTTCGGATCGTTCAGCAACGCCTCCGTAAGCAACTTATCCTGCAACAGGTCGCCCGTACGGAAAGCCGTGCCCGCAATAGGATCGATGCTGGCGCGACCGTTGCTCACCTTGCAATGCGTTTCGGGCGAGGAGCCGAAGATGCGGAAACCCCCGAAGTCGAAATAAAACAGGTAAGGCGACGGATTGATACTCCGCAACGCACGGTACACCTTGAAATCGTCACCCCTGAAAGCCTGCTTGAACTGACGCGCCAGCACAATCTGGAACACATCCCCCCGCATACAATGAGCCACCCCCTTGCGCACCATGGCACGGTACTCATCGTCCGTAATGGGACTCGTCTCCTTGCCATCCGGAATAAAATTGTACGACGCATAGTTGCGGTTCTCAATCATCGTCTCGATACGCTCCATCTCGCTGGCTTCGTCCTCACGCAACAGCTCTATCAGGGTAAGCTCGTTCTTGAAATGGTTGAACACTAAAATATATTTATACAAAAGATAATACATATCCGGTGCATCGTTCTGTGCATGGTGACTCTCCATCACCTCTATCTTCTCAAAATAGCGAACCGCATCAAAGGCCGTGTAACCGAACAAACCGCAAACCTCGCTGTTGTCGCCCTCCACCTTAAACCGTTTCAGGAAATCGTTCAGCGCGTCCGCCACTGTATAGGCATCCGTAACCGGCAGCTCCTCCGTGTGATTATCCGGATAGCGCATGGTACTCATTCCGCTGTTAATGCCAATGCTGGCAATGGGACAGAGGGCGATAAACGAAAGACTGTTCTCGTTGGCATGAAAATCCGAGCTTTCCAGCAAGGCCGACTCAGGATACATATCCCTCACCTTCAGGTAAATGCTCACCGGCGTATGTAAATCGCCCAATATCCTTTTGCTGTGTGTCTTATAACTGTAGTTCATAGAAGTATGCTGTTAAGTGGGTATGTTATTTCATCGAATCAATGTAAGTATCCATATCCTTGTCGCCGCGCCCCGAAACCGTAAGCACCACCACATCGGTAGGTTTAAAAGAAAGCTTGGGCAAAGCACCCAGGGCATGAGCCGATTCCAGCGCCGGAATAATCCCTTCCAGCCGGGTAAGTTCGAAGGCCGCATCCAACGCCTCCTGGTCGTCCACCGCCAGAATAAGAGCACGTTTGGTAGCCGAAAGGTTGGCATGAAACGGACCGATACCCGGATAATCCAAACCTGCCGATATAGAGTAAGGCTCCTCGATCTGTCCGTCTTCACTCTGCATCACCAGGGTTTTCGCCCCGTGGATGATACCCATCCGTCCCAGCTGGATGGTAGCCGCCGATTCGCCGGAATCAATCCCTTTGCCACCCGCTTCGGCCAGTACGATCTGCACCTCCGGATTATCCACAAAATGATAAATGGTACCCGCCGCATTGCTTCCCCCGCCCACACAGGCAATCAGGTAATCCGGGTTCTCCCGTCCCTCTTTCTCCAGCAACTGCTTTTTAATCTCCTCGCTTATAACAGACTGCAGGCGAGCCACCATATCGGGGTAGGGGTGTGGCCCCACGGTAGAACCGATAATGTAAAACGTATCCGCCGGGTTACAGCACCAGTCGCGTATGGCCTCGTTGGTAGCATCCTTCAGCGTCATGTTGCCCGATGTAACCGGACGAACCTCGGCACCCAGCATCTTCATTTTCTGCACATTCACATGCTGGCGCTCCACATCCGTCTTCCCCATGTACACGATACACTTCATATCCATCAGGGCACAAACCGTAGCCGTGGCCACCCCGTGCTGACCGGCACCCGTCTCAGCGATGATGCGCGTTTTGCCCATGCGCCGTGCCAGCAGAATCTGTCCGATGGTATTGTTAATCTTATGTGCACCCGTATGGTTCAGATCCTCGCGCTTCAGGTAGATGCGGCAGCCGTAGCGGGCAGACAGGCGGTTGGCCAGGTAAAGCGGCGACGGCCTCCCCACGTAATCGCGCAACAAGGCATCAAACTCCTGTTTAAAGTCGGCACTCTGCAGTACCTTCAGGTAAGTATTCTTCAAGTCTTCCACACAGCGGTGTAAAATTTCCGGAATGTAAGCTCCTCCAAATTCACCGTAATAACCCTCTTCGTTAACCAGATACGTTTTCATTCTATTTTGTTTTTTATTAAATTCTGCAAATTAAAAAAGGCCTGTCGCAAGAGCGGCAGGCCTTCTAAAATATCTTATACTTTATGGATATACACAGGACTGTTCCTTACGACTTTGTGAGTTGTAAGAAGCGCCACCAATATGTATTAACCATTATAGTTCTCATTTCCTTTGTTGTTATATCGGCAGCAAATGTATATCTTTTCTGATAATCTGCAAATAATTCGTCCTTTTTTTTATATTTTTTTTCTTCGCAGCATCCGGATGTGTTCAAAAAAGTAGTCGGTCTTAAACTTAAGACAGCAGTTGTCCTAAGTTTGTCCTAAGCCAGATTATAGTCCGAATGTTTATTTGAAGTTTAGCACAACCATAAAGAAAGCCAAACTTCCTGAACCGGAGTTTCATACAGATGGTATGTTTACGGTTGTGCTCAAGCGTAAACAAAACAACTATGCCACCAATGACATAGTAAATGGCATAGTAAATGAGAATGAGCAAGCGATAACAATCCTTCTTAGAGCTAAGCCTGGATTAAATGCATCAGAAATTGCAGAAAGCATTTCTAAAAGCTGAAGAACCACTATGCGTTATCTAAAATCTTTAAACCAAAAAGGATTATTAGAATTTCGTGGTGCTCCGAAGTCAGGAGGCTACTATATCAAAGATTAATAATACGTAGAACTAATTCTTATTTAGGCATTGATTCATATAATAAACCATTATTTCTTGTCATCCAGTTTGTCCTGGAATGCTGGTATTTTGCTTAAATCAATCTCAAGTGGGGGGATGTAACAACCTTTTACGTGGTGCTCGGGGTAGTAGTTCTCTACTGAGACACCTAGTTTCGGTTTCTTGGCTTTGGGGGCTGCATCTGCAGCTTTATCACCACCGTTGGCCTGCTTGTACTGGGCACTTTTCTTACCCACAATGCAGTCGTAAGCTACTATGGAGATGCGGGATCCACCTCTTAATCGGTCAACACGGATGATGTTTTCGCTTGTAAACTCTGCCATGATGCGGTTCCATTGCCTGCGTTCGGTTTTAAAAAAAGCGGCTAGTTCTTGCTGATTCACAATCAGCTCTCCCCTGAAGCAGGTGTAGATCCGCCCGTCCAGCACTACATCGCCTTTGGCAAAGTAGGCCTTTTGGTAAAAGTAGCTGAGGATATCTGCTCTGAGGGCTATCTTTTTACAGCTGCTCTGCTGGTTATCCAATATCACCCGGGGGATGATGCAGTATCCGCTTTTCAGTAAGTTTTCTAACGCAAAAAATTTATTCATCGTATCGATTTTTAAGGTAATTAATAATTTTATAATTAAATGTCCTATCCTAATGTCGTCTACTTCCCTGTATTGATGCGGGTTTTGACTTCGAAATGTCCTATCTTATGTCCTAAGCTTCTTAAATATATAATGCATATTCAAGATAGTTTTAAAAAAAACCGGAATTCAAAGACTTTCCATTACTGACAAATGCTTCAGACAATCGCTATTGTCTTTCCGGATTTGTTCTGCCCTCCGGCCGGGCTTTGGTTAAATCGCTTCCGCAAGCGGAGGTGATTTGTTTCGTGCAATGTTTGAAATTGCTTTCGGCTGCAATGATACGACATATTTTTGGAAGGTCAAGTTATACTTTTTTGACGGTGTTATTAATCTTTAGATTATTAAGGTTTTGTATTAAATGTTTGAACTACAGTGTTATAATTCTTTATTGCTGACTTTTTTTTGACGAAAAACTATTCATTTTGTATAATATTAAAATTAAAATATTTTTTTATCAGCTTGCAGATACGCTTTATTGCACATCTTCTGGAGGTAACTCTTTTACTTTTAAGTAATAATGCGAATCAGTATTTGACATTGATTCATTTGTTTTAAACAATTAGATAAATGAATGCGATGGCTATTTTCCCCATCGTATGTATAAGAAGTCCAGATGTTGATCTGACCTTCATCGCTCTTTGAATATTTGTTTTCTCATTCAACCAGTTGAAGAAAGACTCTATGGGTTGTCTGACTTTAGAAACAGCCGTCGAAAATAAGTCTCTGTGGGCTTTCTCTCTTTGAGTAATTACGGGCTCTTCAGCCTTAATAGCTTTTACGGGAGTTAGCATATCCAGACCTATTTCCCTGTGTTTTTCTCCCCAAAAAGAGAAATCGGAGTAGATTTTATCGGCAAAGATACTTCTATTGGTCAGGCTGTCTGCTGCTTCTGTTTTAAGTACCGTCAAATCGTTCTCTGCCGCAGATGAAAGTATCAACATCTCAGGGAATGGAATAGTTCCTTTCCTTCTGAAAGCTAACGTGTGGAGTTTCAAACCAAAGTAGTACATATTTTTGGTAGAGCAGTAGCCTTTTGTTGCAATTTCTGTAGCCACTTTTCCTGTTTTATTCTTTCCTTTGCAGGTAACAATTGGCATGGAATCGATCAGTGATGTCATATTGTCGCAATCTTCTGGTTTAAAGGATGTAATGAGATGCTTTACGAGTTCATTAATTGCCTCACTTAACAGGTTCAATCGATAATTGAACGTCTGATAAGAAGGTAGACAAGGAAACCAAGAAAGCAAATATTCTTTAGTGAATGTATGTATCTCTTTGATACTGAAGTAGCGTTGATAAGCTCCACAGAACAGGTATACAGTAAGCAGTTCCTGGTCGGTGAAGATAGGAGTTGCATTATTACTGAATCTCTGACAACAAAATTTCAGTGAAGACTCATAGATATCGCAGATATACATATATATTTTTATAAGCTTAAGTTCTTTCTCCTTGGGAATCATAATTAGAAAAATGAGTGGTTTTATTCTTCTAAGATACTGATTTCCAGGGAGATTAAGAAATATTTTAATGTAATAATAAACTGTATAACAACATTTTAACTAAATGAATCAGCAAGTGATTTCAACTACTGATTCGCATTAATAATAATTACCTGTCGTCTGTTTGTTACAGGAAGGAATAAATTATCTATAATCTTAGTCTGAAGAAGATTGCGAGTACATGTTTATCTCGTCTTAGATTAATCACTGCAGATTAAGTTACATGTGTTTATCTCTACAAGCTTTCCCCGTTTTAAATCAATTGATTTCAGGACTCAGATAAGTTTATTTGAGCGTTGAAATAAGCTTATTTTGAAGAGCAAATAAGCTTATTTTGGAAAGGAAATAGTTTGTGTTCCATTTTCCGTGCTTCGATTTAGGACAAAAAACTCTAGTCAGAAATGCTGAAAGCATACGGTAAGTGTACTTATCTTTACTTAAGTGGACAAATGCGGACACAAGTGGACACAGGTGGATTTGTGTCTTTGGGCGGTGGTATATTTGCATCAACAACCAGATCTTTTTCGCAATATGAGATATTTATTTCGCAATTGTGGGAAACTGATAAATTATATATGATTATTTTTACATGCATTGAAACGATAAAGTCTATGAAACAATTTTGGTTAACCTTGTTACTCGCTATTATTACGGTCGCCCCCGATCTTTATTCGCAGGAAAGTCTCGCCGATAAGGGTAGGGCATGGAGGTATATAGAGCCCTGTTTTACACCTCCTGCCCGGTTCAGGGATAGCGTGGGTGATTATCGGTCGGCGTTACGGTTCTATAATGGAGATACGGTTGCCAACCCCACGGAATGGAAAAGCCGCAGGAATGAAATCGTAGCGAAATGGAATGCCATGCTGGGAGTGTGGCCGCCATTGATTGAAAATAACAACCTGCAGATTATCAGCAAGGTGTTACGTGAAGACTTTATACAGTATACAGTGCGCTTCCGGTGGACCCCGAATGAATATACCACAGGCTACCTGCTTGTGCCCGTTGGGGAAGGGAAAAAGCCGGCCGTGATTACTGTTTTCTATGAGCCGGAAACGGCCATCGGACTGAGCGATAAACCGAATCGTGATTTTGCTTACCAGCTTGTGAAGAGGGGATTTATCACCCTTTCCATCGGGACCAAAGAGGCCTCCGAAGCAAAAACATATGCACTGTTCTATCCTGAATTAAACCATACAACCATCCAGCCTCTGTCTGTGCTGGCCTATGCCGCTGCAAACGCATGGGATGCATTGTCACGGTTTCCCGATGTAGATTCTACACGTATCGGAATTGTTGGTCATTCCTTCGGTGGCAAATGGGCGATGTTTGCCTCTTGTCTGTTCGATAAATTTGCCTGTGCTGCCTGGTCGGATCCCGGCATTGTATTTGACGAAACAAGGGAATCTGTAAACTACTGGGAGCCTTACTATCTGGGTTACCACCCGCAGCCCTGGAGGCCGAGGGGTGTTATAAGTAAAGATAATCCGGCAAAGGGATTGTATCCCGAGTTGAGAAAAAAGGGCTTCGATCTGCACGAATTACATGCCTTGATGGCCCCAAGACCTTTCCTGGTTTCAGGAGGTTCGGAAGATCCGGTTGAACGTTGGATTCCTTTAAACAGAACGATTGAAGTATATAAATTGCTGGGCTATGAAAACAGGGTGGGTATGAGTAACAGGCCGACTCATTCTCCTACAACCGCATCAAACGAGATTATTTACTCATTTTTTGAATATTATCTGAAGTAGATTTTGGGAATTTATTTATGTATGAAAAAAGTGTAAGATGCGGATTATCGTATTTTTAAATTAGTTGAATTGTAATTGGCCTTAGGAATGGTTCCCCGTTTTAGTTACGAAGATTTAAATTCACTTATTAAAGTTGATTCTTTAAGGTTTATCACATAAACCATTAATTGAAGATTTGGAATTGTGAGCTATTGTTTAAATACCTGAATACAAGTCTGATATAGACTTTTAAGGATAAATAAAGCCAGTTAGCATTGACTAACTGGCTTTATTATTATTAAATTACCGCTTTGCATATTTTATTACATGGCAATTTTAAATGATTTATTTCCTGTTTTAACGATATAAATCTTTTGAGGAGCAACAGTAATTCGAACAATGTGGTCTGTTATTTTTATTTTCTGCAGCAAAGATCCTGAAACACTGTAAATATCAACAAGATTTCCCAATTTTCCACCCTGAACGATAATAGAACCATTTTCTGAATACACATTTAAGTTGCCAGCATCTGTATCGGAAATTGATGTGATAACTTGTTTTATAATATTAAATTTACCCCAATATGGATCATTCAGATAAGCAGAATAGGCTACTTCCGGTACATATAATTCGCAGGTATTATAGATATTGGAGAATGTTTCTGACTCAATTTGTGGAGGAGTAGTTGCTTCACAATAAATCTGTTTTAGTAGGCATTCATTAAATGCGTAATCTTCAATATCTGTTACACTATTTGGAATAGTTATAGTCGTTAATCCTGAGTTTCTAAAAGCTGCATATTCAATTGTTGTTACACTATTTGGAATAGTTACAGAAATTAGTGAAGTACAGTCATGAAAAGAGCTTTGTCCAATTAATTTTACATTATTTGGAATAGTAACAGAAGTTAATCCTGTGCATTCATTAAAAGCCCAACCTTCAATTATAGTAACACTTGTTGGAATAGTTATGGAGGTTAATCCTTTGCAATTTCTAAAAGCCGAACTTCCAATGATAGTCACACTGTTTGGAATAGTTACAGAAGTTAATCCTGAGCAATAACTAAAAGTAAAATCATTGATTTTGGTCACACTGTTTGGAATAGTTACAGAAGTTAATCCCGAGCATTGATAAAAAGCTGAATTTCCAATTGCTGTAACCCCGTTTGGGATTGTTACAGACGTTAATCCTGTGCAAAAACTAAAAGCCGAACTTCCTATGGAAGTCACACTGTTTGGGATTGTTACAGACGTTAATCCTGAACAAGAACTAAAAGCCGAACTTCCTACGGAAGTGACACTGTTAGGAATAGTGACAGATGTTAATCTTCTACAAAAACTAAAAGCCGAACTTCCTATGGAAGTAACACTCTTTGGAA
This sequence comes from Macellibacteroides fermentans, assembly GCF_013409575.1. NCBI lineage: Bacteria > Pseudomonadati > Bacteroidota > Bacteroidia > Bacteroidales > Porphyromonadaceae > Macellibacteroides > Macellibacteroides fermentans. The sequence goes on from NZ_JACCCY010000002.1 coordinate 454,195, forward strand.
TAGTAACAGAAGTTAATTCTGTGCAATTACTAAAAACACCATTTCCAATTACAGTTAATCTATTGGGAACCGTTATAGAAGTTAATTTTTTACATCCAGTTAAAGCAAAGTTTCCAATTTGAGTCACACTATTTGGAATCGTTATAGAAGTTAATTCTGTACATCCTACAAAAGCATAATCCCCAATAGAAGTAACACTATTTGGAATAGTTAAAGCAATTAATCCTATGCAACAATAGAATGCGTTATTCCCAATTACAGTAATACTATTTGGAATTGTTACAGACGTTAATCCAAAGCAATTGCCAAATGCAAAATCTCCAATTTTAGTAACATTATTTGGCAAAATTACAGAAGTTAATGTATTACATCCATAAAAAATACCTTCGCCGAAGGTATTTGACCCAGAGTAAAGTTTTCTACCAGACAGATTTATATAATAGTCTCCGCCGGCTACAATTTTAATTTTAGCAAGATCCAGAACAGATAGACTTCCATAAGTAAACTGTGTATCGGCATCACTCCCAGCCATTTCGCGTATGTAGCGAATATCGGTTCCATTTAGATTGCCGGTTAAAGTTAGGTTTGTAATTTGATTCTTTTGTGATGTAGGGATCAATTCAGGCAGAGTTCCTGCTGTTTCAACATTAATTGTTAATGAAACAGTTTCTTGAGCATTGATATTGATTGATATCAATGCAATGATAAGTAACAAAAGATGTTTAGTGGATTTCATAAATGATGTATTTAGGGATAAGTGTCACAAACATATAAAAGTTTCGATAGATAAACTATAGATTGTTGATGTTTAACATATTAATTCGATTTAAATGATTTGTGTTTTTATCAACTCAAAACGGTTGATAGTATAAAATCAATCAAATATTGTTGATTTTCTCTACCCACGCATGCAGCCAATCGGGGTGTTTATGCGTCTTAATTTGTATAGAAACAGGTGGTATGAAGAGGAGATTGTTTTTGTTTTTGAATTTGACGGCCTTGCTGTTGATGGTGGGTTTTACGGGGTGCGACGACGACGATGACACCGCCCGGCAGGCCATTGTGGGGAAATGGGTGAATGTTACCGGCGACGAGGGCCATGTGCCTGTGGATACCGATTTCAGCATGGAGTTTCTTTCTGATGGTACGGTGCTGTATCACGATGATCTGATGACCCTGACTGCCAGGCCTTCGAAGTACGAGATTGCAGGGAAGTTCCTGTACCTGTACTATGCAAACGGAGCCGGTGCCGACGAGCCTGCGGATGTGTTTATCTTTCATTTCTCCGACGATTTTAACCGGTTGGAGCTTAAAAATGTGCTTTCGTCCATGCTTGAACCTATGGTGTTCAAGCGTTTGAAATAAAAATTGCGGATTTCCTGACAGAGGGTCTGTGTCTGCTTTAACGTGGATGCGGACCCTTTTTTTTGCAATCTGACAAAGATTCAGTTTTTAAAAGGAATTTTAGTAGTACGAACTGCCTTATTAGAAATAAAATAGCTATTTTTGTGCTTCAAAACAATAAAGTAAATAGTTAGGTAAGATGTCTGCAACGAAAAAAATCAAACGCGCACTGGTATCGGTATACCATAAGGAGGGATTGGATGAAATTTTAACAAAGCTTCACCGTGAGGGCGTTAGCTTTGTTTCTACGGGAGGAACGCAAACTTTTATTGAATCTTTGGGAATTCCCTGCGATGCGGTGGAAGACCTTACGGGGTATCCGTCTATTTTGGGTGGCCGTGTTAAAACATTGCACCCCAAGGTTTTTGGTGGTATCCTGACCCGCAGGGATAATCCTACGGATAACGAACAGATTGCGCAGTACGAAATACCTGAGATAGACCTGGTGATTGTTGACCTATATCCTTTCGAGGATACAGTGGCTTCGGGGGCCGAAGATCAGGCAATTATTGAAAAGATTGATATAGGTGGCATTTCGCTGATTCGCGCTGCTGCTAAAAATTATAAGGATGTGGTGATTGTGGCTTCCAAAGCGCAGTACAAACCACTTTTACAGTTACTGGACGAGCAGGGTGCGCTTACCTCCCTGGAAGACCGCCGTTGGTTTGCCAAGGAGGCCTTCATGGTTTCGTCTGGTTACGACAGTGCGATTTTCTCTTACTTCGACGGGGGCGAGGGTTCTGCCTTCCGCTGTGCAGTAAACGATGCCAAGGTGCTTCGTTATGGCGAGAATCCGCATCAGAAGGGCTTGTTCTATGGGAACTTCGAAGCGATGTTCGAACAGCTGCAGGGTAAGGAGATTTCGTATAATAACTTGTTGGATATTGATGCTGCCGTAACGCTGATCAATGAGTTTAACGAACTTACATTCGCCATCCTGAAGCACAACAACGCCTGTGGTATCGCATCGCGCAGCACTGTGCTGGAAGCCTGGAAGGATGCACTTGCCGGCGATCCGGTTTCTGCCTTTGGCGGTATCCTGATTACCAACGGCGTGATTAATAAAGAGGCTGCCGAAGAGATCAACAAGATTTTCTTCGAAGTGATTATCGCTCCGGATTACGATACGGATGCGCTTGAAGTGTTGATGCAAAAGAAAAACCGGATTATCCTGATCCGTAAAAATACGAAGACAGCCGATGTTCAGTTCCGTTCGTTGTTGAATGGTGTACTGGTGCAGGACAAGGACCTGAGCATTCAGACGGCTGCCGATCTGGAAGCGATGACAGACAAACAGCCTACATCGGCCGAAGTGGATGATTTGTTGTTTGCCAACAAGTTGGTGAAGAACAGTAAGTCTAACGCCATCACCCTGGTTAAGAACAAGCAGTTGTGCGCCAGCGGTATCGGTCAGACTTCGCGTGTGGATGCTCTGAAGCAGGCCATCGAAAAGGCGGCCAGCTTTAACTTCGACCTGAAGGGTGCTGTTATGGCTTCGGATGCTTTCTTCCCTTTCCCCGATTGCGTGGAAATTGCAGATCAGGCGGGTATTACCGCGGTAATTCAACCGGGTGGTTCAATCAATGACAAGTTGTCTGTGGCTTATTGCAACGAGCATGGATTGGCTATGGTTAAGACGGGGGTTCGTCACTTCAAACATTAATGTTTTAAATTAGCAGAAACAATGGGATTATTTTCTTTCACACAAGAGATAGCAATGGACCTTGGAACGGCCAACACGATTATTATCTGCAATGGTAAGATTGTGGTGGACGAACCTTCGGTAGTTGCCCTGGACCGCCGTACCGACAAGGTGCTGGCTGTAGGGGAAAAGGCACGTCAGATGCATGGTAAGACCCACGAGAACATCCGGACCATCCGTCCGCTTCGCGACGGGGTGATTGCCGACTTCTATGCGGCCGAGCAGATGATTCGCGGCATGATTAAGATGATAAACCCCAAAAGCCGTTGGTTTACGCCTTCGCTGCGGATGGTGGTTTGTATTCCTTCGGGTAGTACCGAAGTGGAATTGCGTGCTGTACGCGACTCTGCCGAGCATGCCGGAGGTCGAGATGTATACATGATTTACGAACCGATGGCTGCGGCAATCGGTATCGGTATCGATGTGGAAGCGCCCGAGGGTAACATGATTGTGGATATAGGTGGAGGTACTACCGAAATTGCGGTTATTTCGCTGGGCGGAATTGTTTCCAACAAGTCGATCCGTATTGCCGGAGACGACCTTACGGCCGACATCATGGAGTACATGCGCAGACAGCACAACGTGAAGGTGGGCGAACGAACGGCCGAACAGATTAAGATAAATGTAGGTTCGTCGCTTACTTCGCTGGAGAATCCTCCCCAGGACTTTATTGTGCATGGTCCCAATCAGATGACGGCTCTTCCGATGGAGGTGCCCGTATCTTACCAGGAGATTGCCCACTGTCTGGAAAAATCTTTTTCCAAGATGGAGGCGGCTATCCTGAGTGCATTGGAGCAGACTCCCCCCGAATTGTATGCCGATATTGTTCGTAACGGTATTTACCTGGCCGGTGGTGGTGCCCTGATGCGTGGATTGGATAAGCGTCTGACCGATAAGATCGGTATCGCGTTCCATGTGGCGGAAGATCCGTTGCACGCTGTCGCGAAAGGAACCGGGGTGGCTCTGAAGAATATTGATAAGTTTAATTTCCTTATCCGATAATAAGTAATCCCCCGGGCGGTTGTCCGGGGGATCCTTTTAATTAGTAGCTATGCGGAAACTGCTTGATTTCCTGATTAGAAAAAGACATTGGTTTTTATTCCTTTTGCTGGAGATTGTATCGCTGGTGCTGGTGTATCGCAGCAACGCGTATCAGCGCAACATACTCTTTAGCTCCGGTAATGTGATTACCGGGAAAATAGCTTCCGTAACAGGTGCTGTAAATACGTACCTGAGTCTGCGTGATATTAACAAAGACCTGATGGAGCGTAACGGCCTGCTGGAGATGGAGCTGCTTCGCGTACAGGACCAGATGGATGGATTGCTTGCCGATACGGTGGCTTTCCGTGGTTTCACCCCCGACTCGACGGAGGTGTTTGATTTCGACTTTATTAGTGCGGAGGTGGTGAGCAACAGCATCTCGTCGCAATTCAATTATATTACGGTAAACAAGGGTAAAGCAGATGGTATCGCACCGGATATGGGGGTGGTTTCCTCCAAAGGTGTGGTGGGCATTGTTTCGGTGGTGAGCGATCATTATGCGGTGATCCTGCCGGTGCTTAATCCTAAATTCCGACTTAGCTGCAAGGTGTTGCGCAGCAATAATTTCGGGTCGTTAACCTGGAACGGACGTGATCCGCGGATGGCCGACCTGGAGGAGCTGCCCCGTCACGTGGTATTCCAGAAAGGGGATACGGTGGTAACCAGCGGGTATTCCGCTATCTTCCCTTCGGGGATACGGGTGGGTACCATCGCGGCGCACAAGAAGCAGCGCGACGATAATTTCTATACGCTGGAAGTGTTGCTGGCAACAGATTTTACATCGTTGCAGCATGTGCGTATCATAAATAATAAAAGGCAGAAAGAACAAATAGAAGTAGAACAAGAGGCGAAACGAAATGATTAATAATATACTGAGAGGTACGTTTTATTTTGTTGTGTTTGCATTGATTCAGATTTTTGTACTGAACAACATTCACTTCCTGCGCATTGCAACGCCTTTCCTGTACCTGTATTTTATATTGAAGTTGCCGGTGGGTACCTCCCGCTCGCTGGTTGTTTTCTTTTCCTTTTTAATGGGATTGGTGATCGATCTGTTTGCCAATACGCCGGGTATGCATGCTGCGGCCTGTACCCTGGTGGGTTTCTTGCGTGCTCCGCTTATCAATGTGATGATGGGGAACGAGCTGCCCGAAGGTGTTTATCCCTCTTTCAAGGTGTTTGGCTACGGTGGTTTTTTCCGTTTTTCGTTGTTTATCACCATATTGCATCATGTGGCTCTGTTCAGTATCGAGTCGCTCACCTTTTTTGATCCGCTCTTCATGCTGCTGCGTATCGTGGCCAGTGCGGCGCTTACGGTGCTGGTGATTTTTATCGTTGAGGCGTTTAATATCGAATCGCACAGGATAGATGGCTAACAGGGTGTACAATGAGGAGAACAGGCAGTATGTGATTGGCGGGGCGGTTGTCTTGCTGGTTGTTATTTTTATTGCCCGTCTGTTCTATCTGCAGGTGCTGGATAACGATTACAAGGCGTGGGCCGATAGTAATGCGTTTCTTAAAAAGACATTGTATCCGTCTCGGGGGATGTTGTACGACCGTAACGGAAAGTTACTGGTGTATAACCAGCCTGCCTACGACGTGATGCTGATTATGCGCGAGATTCAGCCTTTTGATACAACCGACCTGTGTGATATATTGGGCATAACCAAGGCTCAGTTTATCAAACGGATGGGCGACATCAAAAACCGGAAACTTAATCCGGGTTACTCGTCGTATGTGCCTCAGGTGTTTATGAATCAGCTTTCGGCACAGGAGTACGGTGTGTTGCAGGAGAAGTTATATAAGTTTCCGGGTTTTTATATCCAGAACCGTACCATCCGCCAGTATCAGTATCCTTATGCCGCCCATGTGTTGGGTAACATAGGAGAGGTGAACCAGCGGGATATCCAGAAAGATCCCTACTATGTGCAGGGCGACTATTCGGGCCGCACGGGGGTTGAGAAGTTTTACGAAGAGATACTGCGTGGCGAGAAAGGGGTGGAGATTCTGCTCCGCGATGCCCACGGCAGGATAAAAGGCCGTTACGAAGAGGGCAAACACGATGTGGTGCCTCAATCGGGTAAAAACCTTACCTTGGCCATTGATATGGATTTACAGGCCTACGGCGAAAAGCTGATGCAGAATAAGCTGGGCGGGATCGTGGTGATCGAGCCCGAAACGGGCGAGATATTGGCCATGGTGTCGGCTCCTACGTTCGATCCTTCCATGTTGGTGGGACGTATGCGCGGTAAGAATCATCAGTTGCTGGAGAAGGATCCCAACAAACCTTTGTTCGATCGCCCTATCATGGCCTACTACCCGCCGGGTTCGACCTTTAAACCGGTACAGGGACTTGTTTTCCTGCAGGAGGGTATCATTTCGCCGCAAACCATGTACACCTGTTATCACGGATATCCGTTGCGGGGGGGCAAGCCTGCTTGTCACGGTCACGCTTCGCCTCTTAACCTGGTGTCTGCCCTGGCTACCTCGTGCAACGCCTATTTTTGCTGGGGGTTGCACGATATGCTGGACAGCCGCAAGCGTTATCCCAGCATTCAGGAGGCTTTCGAGGTTTGGAAGAACCACGTGGTTTCCATGGGATACGGGTATAAGCTGGGTATCGATTTACCGGGAGAGAAGCGGGGGTACATTCCCAATAGTCAGGTTTACGACAAGATTTACCGCAAGCGCTGGAACTCCAGCACGATTATATCTACAGCCATCGGTCAGGGTGAAATTACCTCTACTCCGTTGCAGATTGCCAATCTGGCAGCTACCATCGCCAACCGGGGGTATTTCTTTACGCCCCACGTGGTAAAGAAGATTGAAGATATGCCGCTGGATACCTTGTATACAAAGAAAAGAAAGACCTCTATCGATTCGCATTATTACGATTATATTGTCGAGGGGATGGCACAGGCGGTTTCCGGCGGAACCTGCCGGGGTACTTATATGCCTGATATCGAGGTTTGTGGTAAGACGGGTACGGCCGAGAATCCACATGGAAAGGACCACTCCATCTTTATGGGGTTTGCTCCGAAGGATAATCCGCGGATTGCCGTGGCCGTGTTTATCGAGAATGCTGGTTTTGGAGCAACTTATGCGGTTCCTATCGCGAAGTTGATGTTCGAGAAGTACCTGCGGGGAGAGATTCCGGAAGCAAGCAAGGCTACGGAAGAGTTTATTGTTAATTCAGTTATAATGCCGGGAAATGCCTTATAGAAAAATAGATACATGGAGGTCGGTCGACTGGTTTACCATCGCTTTGTATGTGATTATGATCATCATGGGGTGGATAAGTATCTGCGGTGCCAGTTACGAGTTCGATAATACGGGACTGTTCAGCCTGGACGGTCGTGCCGGGTCGCAGCTTATGTGGGCCGGGATGGCTGTGGGACTTATTTTTGTGATCCTGATGCTGGAGAGTGATTTCTACGATATTTTTGCCTATATCTTTTATATAGGTATGATTTTACTGCTTATCGCCACCATTTTTCTGGCTCCCGACATCAAGGGTTCGCGTTCCTGGCTGGTGCTGGGGCCCATCCGCTTGCAGCCGGCCGAGTTTGCCAAGTTTGCCACGGCACTGGCGGTGGCAAAGCTTATGAGTTCCTACGGGTTTACGCTTTCCAATGTCCGCAATTTTGCACTTACCCTGGGGCTGATCTTGCTGCCTATGTTGCTGATTATGATGCAGAAGGAGACGGGTTCGGCGTTGGTGTACCTGGCCTTCTTTTTGGTGTTGTATCGCGAGGGTATGTCCGGCTACATCTTGCTTACAGGTGTTTGTGCAGTGGTGTTCTTTGTTACTTCCATGAAGTTTTCGGATGTGTTGTGGGGCATTACGCCTTTGGGACAGTTTCTGGTGTTTCTGATGGTGTTGCTTATTACGCCTTTCCTGGTACAGGTTTTGCGCAGGGACGGTCTGGTGGTGAAGGTGATTCTGATAACGGTGGGGACTGCCTTTCTGATCGGTTACCTGGTTAATTTCTTTGTTCCGGTTAATTTCCTCTGGATTGCCTGGGGGCTGATGGCTGCTTTGGTGATTTACCTTGTTTATCTTTCCCTTAGGGGGTGGGTACGGCAGTATGCGATGATTGCTTTGTTTGCCGTGGGTTCTGTAGGGTTTCTTTATTCGGTGGATTATGTGTTCGACGAGATTATGGAACCGCATCAACAGATTCGTATCAAGGTGTCACTGGGTTTGGAAGACGATCCCAGTGGTGCGGGGTATAATGTGAATCAGTCCAAGATTGCCATCGGTTCCGGTGGATTTTCCGGTAAGGGATTCCTGAATGGGACGCAGACCAAATTAAAGTATGTACCCGAACAGGATACGGATTTTATTTTCTGTACGGTGGGTGAGGAGCAGGGCTTTGTAGGGGCGGCATTGGTGGTGATCTTGTTTGGGGTCTTTATCTTGCGCCTGATCACTCTGGCCGAGCGGCAACACGGCACGTTCCAGCGTATTTACGGGTATTCCGTGGCTTCCATCTTTTTCTTCCACGTGGCTATTAATATAGGAATGGTAACGGGACTTACTCCGGTTATCGGAATTCCGCTACCATTCTTTAGTTATGGAGGTTCCTCCCTGTGGGGATTTACCATCTTGCTGTTTATCTTCCTGCGTATGGATGCTGCCCGTAACGAGCGGCTCTGATTACTGCGACTGTATCACGCGCATGCCTATCTCCTGGATGCCGGGAAGCGAGTCGTTTCGCATGCCCTGGCGGATACTGAAGGTGTACTGCCCCGTATGGGAGAAGGTATACCTTTTTCGCAGGGGAAAGCTGGACTGAAACAGGGAAATTCCCTTACCATGCCATTTTCCGCGGTTATCTGCCAGCATGCATTGCAACGTATCCCGCTTTAGCGGACCGATGGGTTGTTCTTCACTATAAAATACCCATAGGTCTTGAAAGGGATACAGGTTGTTGTTCCTTATCTCGAGGGTTACATCGTATGGCACACTGATATCGCTCACCTGAAATGAGAAATAGTATTCTTTATTCTTCTCCCATACCGCATTTTCAATGGGCTGGTACTGGTCGTACAGAGCCGGTTGCGTACAGGAGAAGAACAGAGTGGCCAACAGGCAAATCAACAGGTAGTTACGCTTCGGGCGTTGGTCCGGGGTTGTTTCCGCTTTGCGCATTGTCATTGTTTCTGGACTTATCACCTTTGTTACGCTGTCTGTTTTTACGTTTGTTGCGGGGGTTGCCTCCTTCACGCGGTGCATTGTTATCACGAGGTGATGCATTGTTCTCACGCGGTTTTGCATTGTCGCGTACCGGATTTTCTTTGTTATCTTTCCCCTCGGGCTGATTGCTTTCGCGAGCTTCCCGTTGCACGTTATCGCGTGGATTGGCATCGCGGTTCCCGTTTTCGCGGTTGGGTCGGTTGGGCCTTTCGCGGTTGTCACGTGGATTGCGGTTATCGCGGTCGCGGTTTTGTTCGCGGTCGGGTTTGTTCCCTTCAGACTTGTTGCTTTCGGGTCTATTGCCTTCGTTTGGGTTGCCTGCCTTTTTGACTGGCGACTGGTTGTCGGTTACCGGTGTTACTTTCTTAACAAGCGAATCGCCTTCTGCAGAGGCTTTTACGGGCCCTTGCTCTCTGTCGCCACCTTCGTTGGGACGCTTCTTTTTCTTCTTCTTTACGGTGTTGTCGAAACGGGTTAAGCTTTCCTGTCCCAATATATCCTGTGCATCTCTCTTAGGTGCTTCGGGCTTGGTTTCGCCTTCCAGGTTTACGGGTTTATTACCCCTTTTGTTCATTCCGATGATATCAAAGGCCCTGTCGGCCGAAATCGTTACCAGGTTGGCTGCAAACGATCTGTCGGTAGAGTAGGTGATTTCTCTCTTGAATATATCGGTCTTGAAATGGTAGTAATTGCTGTCTTTTGTTTCAAGTACCACTTCGCGTGAAGGGAGTCTTTTTTGTGCTTCCACATAGGAATCCACTTCGTAGTTGATGCAGCACTTAAGCTTGGCACATTGACCGGCCAGCTTTTGCGGATTCATGGATATATCCTGATAGCGGGCCGCACCCGTGGCAACGGATACAAAGCTGGTCATCCAGCTGGAACAGCAAAGTTCGCGGCCGCAGGGACCGATTCCTCCGATTCGTCCGGCTTCCTGACGGGCACCGATCTGTTTCATCTCGATGCGTACGCGGAAGGCATCGGCCAATACTTTGATAAGCTGACGGAAGTCCACGCGCTCGTCGGCTATGTAATAGAAAATGGCCTTGTTGCCGTCTCCCTGGTATTCCACATCGCCAATCTTCATATTCAGGCCAAGCTCGGTAGCAATTTGCCGCGAACGGATCATGGTGGCATGTTCCTTGGCTTTGGCCTCTTCAAACTTCTCTATATCATTGGGTTTAGCCTTGCGGTAAACCTTCTTTACCTCGGTCCCTTCGGTACGTGCATTGTTCTTTTTCATTTGAAGCAGAACAAGTTTGCCGGTTAGGGTTACAGTGCCGATATCGTGACCGGGACTGGCTTCTACGGCTACCACATCTCCCTTTTCCAACGGGATTTTTGTGTTGTTGAGGTAGTAACCTTTACGGGTGTTCTTAAATTGAACCTCTACATAGTCGGTGGCATTGGCCGCATCGGGTACGTCGCATAGCCAGTCGTATGTATTAAGTTTGGTATCTTGTTTCTTGCTGCAGCCCTTGGAGTTCATGCAGCAACCTCCTTTATTTAGTTTAAAATCCATTTTTTTTACTGTATAATATATGTAGTTATGCAAAAATAGCTATTTATTCTTACACTTTTGTAAAAGGATAAAAAAAAGAAAGAAATGAGATAAAATAAGAAAGCCCCGAACCAAAACGGTTCAGGGCTTTCCTGTATGGATTTAGAATCAAAATTAAATGATTCCGTATTTCTTGAATACTGTCTGGATAGCATCCATTGCCTGGTTGAGCTGCTCTTGTGTGTGTGTAGCCATCAACGAGAAACGGATCAACGTGTCTTGAGGTGCTACTGCAGGAGAAACCACCGGGTTTACAAATACACCTAAGTCGAACAAATCGCGAACAACCATGAAGGTCTTATCGTTATCACGGATATACAAAGGAATGATAGGGGTCGAAGTATGACCAATCTCACATCCCATAGTACGGAATCCTTCCAACGCATAGTTGGTAAGTTTCCACAGGTGATCGATACGTTCGGGTTCGCTTAACATGATGTCCAGGGCTGCGCCTGCTGCTGCTGTAGCTGCCGGAGTGTTGCTGGCACTGAAGATGTATGAGCGCGAATTATGACGAAGGTAATTAATTGTTTCCTTGTCGGATGCGATAAAACCACCGATGGAAGCGAAAGACTTGCTGAAGGTACCCATGATCAGGTCTACATCTTCGGTAACACCGAAATGATCGCAGGTTCCGCGACCTTGTTTACCTAACACACCGATTCCGTGGGCTTCGTCAACCATTACGCTTGCATTGTATTTTTTTGCCAAAGCAATAATTTCGGGTAACTTGGCTACATCTCCTTCCATGCTGAATACACCGTCTGTCACAATTAACTTGATCTTGTCCGGTTCGCACTTCTGAAGCTGTTTTTCCAACGATTCCATGTCGTTGTGCTTGTACTTCAGTTTGGTGGAGTAAGAAAGACGATGACCTTCAATAATGGAGGCATGGTCTAATTCGTCCCAAAGAATATAATCCTCTCGTCCTGTCAGACACGACACTACGCCAAGATTAACCTGGAAGCCGGTTGAATAAATGATGGCCTCCTCTTTTCCAACAAACTCAGCCAATCTTTTTTCAAGCTGAATATGCAAATCCAATGTTCCGTTCAGGAATCTAGATCCGGCGCAACCTGTGCCATACTTCTTGATAGCATCGATGGCTGCCTCCTTTACTTTAGGATGATTTGTCAATCCTAAGTACGCATTCGACCCAAACATCAGGACTTTTTTTCCACTAATGATAACTTCAGTGTCTTGATCACTTTCAATCATTCTGAAATAGGGGTAAATTCCTGCGGCCATAGCCTTCTGCGGAATATCGTACTTTGCTAGTTTCTCTTGTAAAAGTTTCATATTGTAATAAAGAGAATGATTTATATCGCTTTAATGTTTCCGGAAAAACATAGATCTGTTACATTTATACACAAGTGCTTTTTCAAATCTAGCCGCAAAAGTAGTAAAAAATATCTTATGGTACCCCAAACACGTTAAAAGTTTTACAAAAATATTAAATTTGCAAACCAATTGTAATTAAATAAATGCAATGATTAACCAGAAGGTATCTGTACATGCGATAATTAATCCGATTTCGGGTGTGGGTTCTAAAAGAGCCATACCCCGGATGATAGAAAAGATTTGTTCCCGTAACGACCATGCTTTAACCATATCTTTCACGGAATATGCCGGACATGCCAGTGTGCTTACACAGGCTGCATTGGATGCCGGGGCAGATTATATAATTGCGGTTGGAGGCGACGGAACGGTAAACGAGATAGCCCGTGCCATGTTGCACTCAAGGGCGATATTGGGAATTGTGCCCAAAGGTTCAGGAAACGGCTTGGCAAGAGAGCTTCATATTCCCATGGATTCAAAAAAAGCGCTTGAAGTTATTTTGAAGGGAAATGTAACCACTATCGATTGCTGCAGTGCGAACCAGCGTGTCTTTTTCTGCACCTGCGGTGTAGGGTTCGACGCGGCGGTAAGTCAGAAGTTCGCTGCCGAGAAAAGACGTGGCTCCATCACCTATATAAAGAATACCATTGAGGAGTACCTTAGTTACCGGCCGCAGCCCTACGAATTGTTGGTAGACAACCAGACAATCAAGGAAAAGGCGTTTTTGGTTGCTTGTGGCAATGCTTCGCAATACGGGAACAATGCGTTTATTGCGCCCCATGCCAATATTCAGGACGGGATGATGGACCTTACCATCTTGTCTCCCTTTACTCCGCTGGATATTGCGCCTTTGGCCATTCAGCTTTTTACCAAGCAGATAGACCGTAATAGTAAGATAAAGACGTTGAAGGCTAAGCAAGTGAGGATCATCCGCCAGCAAGATGGTGTGATGCACCTGGATGGCGAGCCTGTTATGGCAGATGCTGTTATCGATATCCATGTGATACCTGCAGCCCTGAAGGTGTTTACACCGGAGGTGATCACTTTTTCCAAGGAGGTGCATAATTTCTTCGAAGAGGTTACCCGCTTCTTCGATAAACGCCTGCCTTACATATTTAAATAATACTCTTTTGTTAATTGGATATAGTCAGCAGAGTACTGGTGACGGGCCAGTTCAATGATCAGTTGACTGGTCTCGCAGGCGGTCTCTTGCGAACGTGAAAGTTCCACCAATATCCGCTTGGGTGCAGACCCGGGAGTAGGTATTACCAAAGTGCGACGTGTCGGATACAGCCGGTAACTTGTTGTTATTTCGTTTAATGCGTCTGATAACGACTCCGGAAGTATAAGCGATATCTTTCCCTCGGGGGCAAGCATCTTATTACAGGATGCGAGCAATTCTTCCAGTGGCAGGGTGTCATTGTGTCGTGCGGCGTTGCGTTGCTTGTCCGGACCTTTCAGCGAGTTAGGAAAATAGGGGGGATTGGACAGAATGTGACTGAAGGTGCGATCCGTCTTTTCGGCAAATTCCTGAACCGAGGTGCATGTTACCTGTATACGGCTCCGGTATGCAGAGTCCGCAATGTTATCTTTAGCCTGTAGGCAGGCGGCTTCGTCGATATCTATTGCATGAATGTCAGCCTCACTGCGTTGAGCAACCATGAGGGAAATCAGCCCTGTACCTGTTCCTACATCGAGAATGGAGTCACATCCGTCTACAGATGCCCACGAGCCCAGCAGTACCCCATCGGTACCTACTTTCATTGCACATTTGTCATGCCACACCGTGAAATTCTTAAATTTAAAAAAAGGATTTGCCATACTATATTAAAGAGGTTGCAAATTTATCCTATTTTGTCTTATATTCATTATCTTTGGCACGTTTATTGTCATGAATACAATAATAATGTAATAAGTATGATAAAGAATAGAATTATGCAATTAACCGACGATCTTTACGACGATTTGGACGAAGATATGGAAATGGTAGTTCCAATACTAACGGAATGCGATGTTGACGATGATTTTATGGACGGTATAGAAAATATTGGAAACGAGATACCTATTTTACCTCTGCGGAATATGGTTTTGTTTCCCGGGATAGCCATGCCTGTGATGTTAGGCAGACAGAAATCACTTCGTTTAGCCAAGGAAGTTCAGGGGAAAAAGATATTGATTGGCGTGATTTGCCAGAAAGATAGGGAAACGGATGATCCCGGGATGGATGATCTGTACAATATAGGAGTTATAGCCGAAGTGGTACGCGTACTGGATATGCCGGATGGAACAACAACAGCCATTTTGCAGGGAAAAAAGCGTTTTGAATTGAAGGAGATTACCCAGACGGAACCCTACCTGAAAGGAAAAGTGGAGCTGCTTGAAGACGTTATGCCCGACAAGAAAGATCGTGAGTTTGAGGCACTGATTTCAACCATAAAGGATTTGACGATTAAGATGCTGAAGTCGGAAGGAGATCCAAGCCGCGACATGATCTTTTCAATCAAAAATAATAACAACGTAATATATCTGATAAACTTCTCGTGTACCAACGTGGTGAGTGGTTCCGAAAAGATGGAGTTGCTACTGATTGGCGATTTGAAGGAAAGGGCCTATCGCTTGCTGTTTATCCTGAATCGCGAGTACCAGCTTTTGGAGTTGAAGAATTCCATCCAGCTGAAAACGCATGAGGATATCAACCAACAGCAAAGAGAGTATTTCCTGCAGCAACAGATCAAGACCATTCAGGAGGAGTTGGGTGGAAACATCAACGAGCAGGAGATAAAAGCGCTGAAGGCTAAAGCAGCCAAGAAGAAATGGTCGGCCGAAGTTGCCGAAACCTTCGAAAAAGAATTAAGAAAGCTGGAGCGGCTGCATCCGCAGAGTCCCGATTTCTCAATTCAGACTCAGTATGTGCAAACATTTGTAAATCTTCCGTGGAACGAATACAGCAAAGATAATTTTAATCTGAAGCATGCCGAGAAGGTATTGGACAGAGACCACTACGGACTCGAAAAGGTAAAAGAACGTATCATCGAGCACCTGGCTGTTTTGAAACTGAAGGGAGACATGAAGTCGCCCATTATCTGCCTTTACGGTCCTCCGGGGGTGGGAAAAACCTCTTTGGGTAAATCGGTGGCAGAGGCGCTGAACCGTAAATATGTTCGCATGTCGTTGGGCGGTTTGCACGACGAGGCCGAGATTCGCGGTCACCGACGCACCTATATCGGGGCGATGACGGGACGTATTATTCAGAATATCCTGAAAGCCGGTACATCCAATCCGGTGTTTATTCTGGATGAGATCGATAAGATTACATCCGATTTCAAGGGCGATCCCGCAGCAGCGCTGCTGGAAGTACTTGATCCGGAGCAGAACAATGCCTTCCACGACAATTACCTGGATGTAGATTACGATTTAAGCAAGGTGATGTTTATAGCTACAGCCAATAACATCAATTCCATCTCGCAACCATTGCTGGACCGTATGGAACTGATCGAAGTGAGCGGATACATCATTGAGGAAAAGGTTGAGATTGCTGCCAAGCATTTAGTGCCTAAACAGCTGGAAGCGCATGGTATACCAAAGAAATCGGTTAAGTTCCCCAAGAAAACCCTGCAGGTGATTGTGGAATCGTACACCCGCGAAAGTGGCGTGCGCGAACTGGATAAGATGATTGCCAAAGTATTGCGTAAAGTGGCCCGTAAAATTGCCACCAACGAGGTAGTGCCAGAATCTATCATGCCGGAAGACCTGCACGAGTATCTGGGTGCAGTTACCTACAACAGCGATAAATACCAGGGCAATGAGTATGCCGGTGTGGTGACAGGACTAGCATGGACCTCCGTAGGTGGCGAAATTCTCTTTGTAGAGTCGAGCTTAAGCAAAGGAAAAGGATCGAAGTTAACGTTGACAGGTAATCTGGGTGATGTAATGAAAGAGTCTGCCATGTTGGCACTGGAATACATCCATGCCCACGCAGGTCAGTTTGGTATTAGTGAAGACTTTTTCGAAAACTGGAACGTACACGTTCACGTGCCCGAAGGAGCCATACCCAAGGATGGTCCAAGTGCCGGGGTAACTATGGTTACATCGCTGGTATCTGCATTCACACAGCGGAAGGTAAAGCCTAACCTGGCGATGACAGGAGAAATTACCTTGCGTGGAAAAGTGTTGCCGGTAGGAGGTATCAAAGAGAAGATATTGGCAGCCAAGCGTGCCGGGATTAAGACCATTATTTTATGTTCGGAAAATAAGAAGGACATCGGAGAGATAAAGGAAGAGTATCTGAAAGGATTGGAATTCCATTATGTGGACGATATCAGTCAGGTTATCAAGCTGGCATTACTGGATGAAAAGGTGAGCAACCCGATATTCTAAGAAAAACAAAGGCGTCTGATGTAAATTCAGACGCCTTTATTTTTTAATTCTCTGTTTCCGCTTCAGCTTCAGCCTCTTCCGCATTTTCCTGCGGAGTGAAGTCTGTAATTCCTGCGTTAATCAGGATGTTATACCACGAAATAAGTTTCTTTATATCGCTTGGGTATACACGTTCGCGGTCAAAATCAGGAAGCACTTCTGCCATGAAAGCACGAAGCTCTTCCGGCTTGGCGGCTGGATTAACTGATACCAGGTTTCCGTTCTCTTTATTTTTTACAGAAGTAAGTACTTCATGCAATGGAACTTCTGTCTCATCCGTATAGATAGCGATATCTCCTAAGGAAATTACTTTATCTTTGGCATAAGCAGGGACTCTTTTCTTGTCGACCAACGATTCTACGATCAACATGTTTTTACCTTGAGAAACCAGTTTAAATAATCCGGGTTTGCCGGAAATAGACAAGATAGTCTTCAACATAATTTTCTTTTCTATAGTGTTAAACTTGAATGTGCAAATGTAACATAAGAATACCGAACTATTGACAAACGGACCCGAAAAATATATAACATCTTTTCCAAACAGCTATATATTTGTATGAATCTGTTGTTTATTTATGATTAGAGAGTCGGCCGTATTTGCTTTAAAAGAGACTCTACCTGAGGAATTAAGGCCTGAATACCGTCATTCAGGATTACAAAATCCGATTTATCTCTCTTTATTTCATCCGGCAGCTGGTTCTTAATACGGTTTGTAACATCTGTACGGCTTGAGTTATCACGGTTCATGGCACGTTGTATCCGGATCTCTTCCGGAGCATATACCATAACCGTATAGTCGGCCAGTTTGTCAAAACCCGATTCAAACAAGATGGCCGATTCAAGGGCGCACAGCTCAGTATTTTTCGATTCGGTCCATTGCAGATAGTCTTTATATACTTCCGGGTGAATAAGGCTGTTAACCGCTTTCAGCATCTGCGGATTGCCGAATATCAGAGAGGCAAGTCTTCTTTTGTCGAGGCCTTCGCCGGTGTAGATCGATTCGTCAAACAGTTCGATAAGCCCCTTGCGAATAACCGGAGACGATTGGGTAAGTCGTTTGCTCTCCTCGTCCGCTATATAAACAGGAATGCCATATAGCTCCAGCAGAGCGGAGACTACCGATTTTCCACTGCCTATACCTCCAGTAATGCCGATGGTTTTCATTAATAATTGTTTTGTTCCAGTATAAATTCAATTTTGTCCGGGTGCACCGTGGGGGATTGAATCCAGTTGGGTTTCTTTGTCAGCTTGATTGATACCGTACCCGAAATGTTCTGTTCCAGATCCGAATAGTTTATCTCGGCTGCAAAATCACTTTCCTTTAGCTGGTTGAAGCGCGAAAGAGGTACATTGCAGGTAACCTGCACCATGGATGGGAAGGTCCGCAGCGTAAGATTCTGCGGCAATGTCTTACATTGGATCGGTATATTCAATGTTTTTTCCGTATATTCTTCAATGGGGAAGGTGATGGTTACCTGTTCGGGTTCGAACCGGGCTCCTTTAACCGGCAACAGATTGAACGTGCGGGTAAATGTCTTTCTCGCTTTCTCAATCTTGGTGTTTACTGTTTGTACGGTAATCAGACTATCCAGAATTTCTTCGCCGGCATAAACCTGCACAGTGGCAGGGGTGATATTTATTTCTCCCGACAGCCCGAATCCGGGTTCTGTACGTAACGACCCGTTAAACTCCACCTGGATTCTTCGGCTCTTTAACGGAGTATAGTCGACCTCTATCTGCTGAGGCTCGAAGCTTATCAGCGTAGTGGTTGCAATCATCTGCTTAAGCAGATCCCGTTCAATTATTTTCTTGCTGATAAGAAAGGTCCCACCTTTGGCTGAAAGCGATCCAAGAGATGCTTCGATAGGTAAAAGTGTTCCACCCAGGGAGTAATTTAGCAATACACTTCCTTTGTCTCTGACTTTTACCTTGATATTGTCTGGTAACTTGTCGGAGAATGCAATATTGGCTGGAACATTCTTATATCTGACCGGTATGATAAGTTCAATTTCGTAATCTTGCTGAAGACTTTGAAGCATCCAAAAGCCCAGAGAAAGAAGTACAAAAAAGAAAAAGATTAAAACTTCTTTCCACCCTTGACGGCGTAACAGAGTTTTAATCTTTTTTGGTGCAGACTTGAATGTTAAAAATAAAGCTTCAAGTCGGGACATGTAACTATTTTTTACTTTTGTTGCGCGTCTTCTGCCGATGCAAAAATGGATGTTTTGTCTACACGGATGTTTACACCTTCCGCAATTTCGATTGACATATAGTTGTCGCTGATCTCTTTGATTTTACCATAGATACCACCGGCTGTAATCACCTTGTCACCCTTCTTCAGAGCTTCGCGTGATTTTTGAATTTCTTTCTGTTTCTTTTGCTGCGGACGGATCATGAAGAAATAAAAGATAGCTACTACCACTACCATCATTAAAATTCCTGACCACTGATTTGCGCCACCTGCTGCTTGAAGTAAAATACTTAGTAAGTTCATGCTATAAAATTTAAACGTTTTACTGGATTCTATTTGTAATTATTGCAAATATAACGAAAATTGTCAATCTTTAATCAACAAACGCTCATTTTTTAGCTCAGTTACAACAGAATCGAGAATTCCATTGATGAAATTACCGCTTTTGGGTGTACTGTAGTATTTAGCTGTGTCGATGTATTCGTTCAGGCTTACATTGATAGGTATTGTTGGGAAATTCATGATTTCAGCCAGGGCAACCTGCATGATGATCTGGTCCATATTGGCAATACGTTCGCTCTCCCAGTTTTTCATGTGCTTTTGGATACGTTCGCGGTATTCGCTTCCTTTCAATAATGACTGACGGAATAATTTGATAGCGAATTCCTGGTCGTCCTGATCTTTGAACATTGGCAACAAAGGCTGTTTGCTTCCCTCTTTTTCTGAAAACTTCTTGATGGTTTTCAACGTGAAAGTCTGAACAATCTCAATGTCGTCGTTCCAATAAATACTTTTATCTTCCAGATAGGATTCGATTTCTTCGTTACCGCAGATCAGTTTCTTGAAAACAATCCGCCAGAAGTCGCGGTCGGCTTCGTAAGAATCGTTGGCATCTGCCAGATAATCAGCATAGATATCCGAATTTAAAATGATATCCAGTACCGATTTTACAAAATCTTCTTCGTTGTTCCATGAAATACCATTGTCTTTCACATAAGCCAAAAGAGACTCGTTTGCTTCTACCTGTGCAGCAAAGCGGTTATCTACAAATCGGGTGTTGGGATTCAACTCTTCCTGGGTTGGAACATACTTGTTTTTGCGATTGTCCAGCACTCTTTTTTGAAGTCTGGTTGTTTCAACTATGAGAAGAAGGAAATAATGGTATAAGTCGTATGACTTTTGAAGACTGAAAAGCAATTCGTTTTCTGCAGTTTTGAGGTCTTTGTTTCCGTTCTGATAGTATGCGTATACTATCTGTAAAACTTTAATGCGAATTAAAATTCTGTTGATCATCGTTTGAAGGAACTACTTTGTTTAAATTGGATGCAAAGGTAGGCAATCTTTTTTGTTTTCATATTTCAATTCAATCTTTTTTATTTAATCACCCCAATCTTTTACATTATGATACAATACGTTATGATTTTTTGCGTTAAAATAGCAGTTATTTAAAAAAAAATATCCATATTTGGAAATTATTAAGATTTGAGAGTGTTTATAAACAAAATTTGCTGTTATGGAAGATGCAGGGAAAAAAATGAATGTTGAAACAGGAGATAAAGAAATTCTTTATTCCAGAGCCATTAAAGCCGGCAAGAGGATATATTACCTCGATGTGAAGAGGAATCTGAAGGATGATTTGTTTCTGGCTATAACAGAAAGCAAAAAAGTCCAATCTAAAGAGGGTGCGCAGGCAACATTCGAAAAGCACAAGATTTTTCTGTATAAGGAAGACTTTGAGAAGTTTATAGAAGGCTTATCTGATGTGATCGGGTACATACAGCAACATAACGGAGATGTTTCTACTAAGCCCGCTAACAGCAATGATCCGGAGGAAAACGACACATCAGATTCGGGCGACATTAAATTAACCATCGATTTTTAAGAGAACACAGATTAATCGAAATAAAATATAACGGGCTGTTTGTCTGGTTTCAGATTAAACAGCCCGTTATCTATATAGGCATTCATTAAAAAAGCCTACTCTTTTACTTGAATTATGCTACCGGATGGATAGCTTCTGTAGGACATACATCAGCGCAAGTACCGCAGTCTGTACACATTTCAGGATCAATCTTATAGATATCGCCTTCAGAAATTGCTCCTACCGGACACTCGTCAATGCAAGTACCGCAAGCAATGCAATCTTCACTAATTAAATAAGCCATTTTCTTAACCTTTTAAATTTGTAACTATTAGTTGCTGCAAAAATAGAGCTTTCTTTGTATTAAAAAAATAAGTTTTCGTTTTATTTGCGTACAAGCTCCCTTTTTTTTGCATATTAATGCATCAGCAATATCAGGATGTTAAACCTGCGCCTTCAGCTGTGCAATAAAAGGAGATTAAATTCGTTTTATTGAAAAATTGTAGAGAATTGAAACAGATCGTATTTCTATTTTTGTCTTGTTTCTTCTTTTGCGGACCTTTGTTGTCGCAGAAGGAGAAGGTGAAAAATCAGCCTTATGCCGACCAAAAGCTATTTCATTTGGGATTTCATGTGGGGTTGCATTCGCAGGATATGATTCTGACCAATGTGGGAGTTGCCGGCGACGACGGGAAGACGTGGTACGGCGAGATTCCTTCGTACTCACCCGGCTTTACTGTGGGTGTGATAGGAGACATGTATCTGAACCCTAATCTGAATCTGAGGTTTTCGCCCACGCTACATTTTGGTGATAAGAAGTTTGTATTCCGCTCCTTCGAAGGGGCTGATGTGGCCGACGAGCCCGAGTTTACTACCACCGTACGATCCAATTACCTGATGTTTCCGCTGGATATCAAATACAGTGCATTTCGTATCAACAACTACCGGCCGTACGTTATAGGTGGGGTGTATGGAAGTATGGATCTGGGACGAAAGAAAGGCAATCCCTTGCTTCTGAAGAGTGCGGATTACGGTGTTCAGTTTGGCCTGGGCTGCGATCTTTACCTGCCATACTTCAAGCTGTGTCCGGAACTTAAATTTTGTTTCGGATTGGCCGATCTGCTTGAAAAAGACAGAACCGACCTTCAGGATGCAGCCCTGATGAGGTACACCCAATCTTTATCCAAAGTTACTTCCAGAATGATTGTGCTTACCTTTAATTTCGAATAAAAAGTTCAATGTAGATATAGGCAGCCGGGATGGCAAGCAGTATACTGTCAAACCGGTCCAGCATTCCGCCGTGTCCGGGAAGCATCTTGCCGGAGTCTTTTACCCCAACGGTGCGTTTTATCAATGATTCGATCAGGTCGCCCCATGTGCCAAAACAAACGATTGTGGCAGCCAGTCCCAGCCAGTTATACCAGCTTATCTCCGGATTAAGGTTGGCAAAAACAAAGGAACTTGCCAGAGCAAAGACAAGGCCTCCCCAAAAGCCTTCCCACGACTTTTTAGGTGATATACGCTCAAATAACCTGTGTTTCCCAAATTGAGATCCCACCAGGTATGCTCCCGTATCGTTTATCCAGACGAATATAAAAAGAGCCATAAGCAGGAGAGGAGTGAAGATAATCGCCCCTTCTTCATTCTTTCCAAGAACGATGTAATTGGAAAGGGCAAAAGTTCCGGCACAATACACCTGCGCAAACAGGGAATAAGCCAGATTATTTAACGGATTTTGCTGCTTGTTGTAAAGTTCCGAAACAAACAGATAGATTAGAAACGCAAGATAAGGTGTAAATACGAGGCTTTCGGCAAGGCCGTTTGCATGTAAGAAGGTAGCCACGAAAAGATACATACCGCCAATTGTTCCTACAATCCGTCTTGGAACGGATGGAAAATACTCCTTTAGCAAACTATAGAATTCCCAGAGCAATAAGCCTGTGAGTATACTGAATAAAGCAAGAAACGTATAGGGATTATAGCAAATAGCTCCTGCTAATACGGCAACAAATACTGCACCGGTAAGCCCTCGTATAATTAGATTTTTCAAGATAGACTTATGTTTGTGTTTCAGGCTGCAAATATAGATAATAAATTGATAAATAGTAAAAAAGAGGCAGGATAGTAATCTTCAAAAGATACTTTCCAGCCTCATTTCCTATTATTAATTATGTATTTAACTAATTATTGCTCTGTTTCTGTAGCTTCGGGTTGAACATCCGGATTAGCTGCAGGTTCCGGCTTATCCTCTGCAGCTTTTTCCTGCAGATCCAGAATCTCCTGCGAACGCGAAATCCACGGACGCTTTCCGAAGATATGCTCAACGTCTTCGGTGTAAATCACCTCCCTTTCAAGCAATACATTGGCCAGTTGATGATGCTTTTCGGCATTTTCCTGCAGGATGCGTTTAGCTCTTGCATACTCCGTGTTGATGATGTTCTGCACCTCAGAGTCGATCAGTTTGGCTGTATCTTCACTGTATGGTTTAGTAAAGCCCCATTCCTGACCGGTTGAGTCGTAATAGTTGAGGTTAGGCAACTTGTCGCTCATACCAAAGTAGACAACCATGGCATAAGCCTGCTTGGTTACCCTTTCGAGGTCGTTGGAAGCTCCGGTGGAAATCTTTCCCAGGAACAGCTCTTCAGCAGCGCGTCCACCCAACGTAGCACACATCTCATCAAGCAGCTGCTCTTTATTTGTAATCTGACGCTCTTCCGGCAAATACCAAGCGGCACCCAGCGCCTTTCCTCGCGGAACAATGGTTACCTTCACCAATGGATTGGCATGTTCGAGCAGCCAGCTGATCGATGCATGACCTGCTTCGTGGTTGGCAATGCTGCGTCTTTCCTCGGCAGTTGTTATTTTGGATCTTTTCTCCAAACCACCCACAATGCGGTCTACCGCATTCATGAAGTCTTCCTTCTGCACAAATTTCTTCAATCCCCTAGCTGCAATAAGGGCAGCCTCGTTACAAACATTGGCAATATCAGCTCCGGAAAAACCGGGAGTCTGACGGGCAAGGAATTCGGCATCCACACTTTCGTCAATCTTAATAGGACGAAGATGCACACCAAAAATTTCTTTACGCTCGTTTAAATCGGGCAACTCAACATGTATCTGTCGGTCAAAACGTCCGGCACGAAGCAAGGCTTTGTCTAATATGTCAGCACGGTTCGTAGCAGCAAGGATGATCACCCCGCTGTTTGATCCGAAACCATCCATCTCTGTCAGCAATTGGTTAAGCGTATTTTCGCGCTCGTCGTTGCTGTTCATGTTGGCATTTTTACCACGGGCACGACCAACGGCATCAATCTCGTCAATAAATACGATACAGGGAGCCTTTTCTTTAGCCTGACGGAACAGGTCGCGTACCCTTGAGGCACCAACCCCTACGAACATTTCTACAAAGTCGGATCCGGATAAAGAGAAGAACGGAACATTTGCCTCGCCGGCCACAGCCTTTGCCAATAAAGTCTTACCGGTTCCCGGAGGGCCTACCAACAAAGCACCCTTAGGAATCTTACCTCCAAGTTCGGTATATTTTTCGGGACTGCGTAAAAACGCCACAATCTCTTCAATTTCCTGTTTTGCTTCCGATAGTCCGGCTACATCTTTAAAGGTAACCTTCTTATCGTTATCCTTGTCGAATAGCTGAGCCTTTGCCTTGCCCACGCTAAACACACCTCCGGCGCCACCACCGGCATTTCCGGACATTCTTTTCATCAGGAATATCCATACAAGTACAAGCAGGATGATAGGACCAAAGGAAATAAAGAAATTCCAGAATGTATCATCACCCTCTTCAAAGCTTACCGAAGTGTCGATATTGTTTTTTTCAACCGCTTTGTCATAAAAATCGGAAAACTTGTCAGCCGACGGGATTTTTACAAAGACCATAGGCGAATCGCCCACTAAAGCCGAATCCTCTTTAAAAACCACGCCCAGTTGTCCTTTTTTAATAGTAGCTTCCAGTGTATTCTTTTTATTGAATACGGTTATTTTTTCAAAAACGTTTTGGTTCGCCAGCTTCTGAAACTCAGTCCAACCCATCTCTTTCGTTGTAGACGAATCATTTGTCATATACAAAGCTGCAAGCAAGATGAAAATTATTCCATACATCCAATACAGATTAAAGCGGAACATCTTCGTCTTGTTGTTTTTTGGCGGCTTATTAAACGCGTTGTTGTTATTCTCCATAAATGATAGTCGATATTGTTTATGATCTCCGGTTATTAATCAAGATCCGGTATTCGAATAACCTTCGAGTCTGCCCAAAGGTTTTCCAAATTATAGAAAGTTCTTAATTCCGGCAGAAAAATATGAACAAGAACCGTGCCATAATCCATACCTATCCACTGAGCGTTTCTTTCTCCATCGATGGAGATAGGTTTTTCTCCCGCCTCTTTTCTTACATAATCCCATACGGAGTCTGAAAGAGCAGCTACCTGGGTAGGAGTGTTACCTTCACAAATAACCATATATTGACATATGGCACCTGATAATTTTGTTAAGTCTATTGTTGCGATTTTTTTGCCTTTTTTCTCTTGTAGGCCTTCTACAATCTTTTTTACCAATGATTCTGTTTGATCCATTTATTTTGTCTTAAAGTGTAATTACGAATCTGCAAATATAATCCATAAAATTAGTATCTGAGTGATGTTATCGAATTTATCTCTTTTTTTACTTTTGTAAATCAAACAAGTAGATTAATAATTTGTTCAAAGATAAAAAAATGGGCATAAAAATTTGGAGCAATCAAAAAAAGCTGTAAATTTGCACCCGTTAACGAAAGAGAGTTAACGACAAATAAGCGTATTGTTCTATGGTGTAATGGTAACACGTCAGATTCTGGTCCTGAAATTCCAGGTTCGAGCCCTGGTAGAACAACAGAAAATTAAAAAAGGTTTGGAAAATTATTTTCCAAACCTTTTTCTGTTATTATAATCTCCAATTCCCACCGAAAGCAAGATCTCCAGACTCCGGTTAATCATACTTCCCGGCCTTTTCTGTTGACTTAGTGTTATCTGACTTATATCTATTATTCCGGTTATGCTTACAAACTATTCCTAAGCCTACGAAGAACTATTATTTTCATAACGATCAACTATTCGTTTGACAGCTGTTGAATGCAATGTATACATATGTGTAACTTGCATTCAACAATTGACAAACGCAAAGTAATCAAATGGCAAACGAATAGTTCTTCGTATAGAAAAGAATAGAAGACAGTATATTCTGAACTAATTTGTGTGGAGAACATGTTTAGTATATACATAGAAAATAGGATATTAGCCGGTTATAATAATATCGTTTTTCTATAGTATGTGCCGGAAATATGTAAACGATGCCTGTTTGTTTGTGATTTGATTCACATTAAGTATGTTTGTAACAATGAAAGCAGAAAACAATGATAAAATACTAAAGAAGAAAAAAGACAAGAGATGAAGCCAACGGTCTATGTTTTGCTTTTAAGAGGAATTAATGTGGGCGGTAATCAGATTATCCGGATGGATGACTTAAAAGAGGTTTTATCCCGCACCGGATTGGTGGATGTTGAGACGTATATTCAAAGTGGTAACGTATTGTTTTCAACGACTCAATCGGATCGCAAGCTTCTGTCCGATGGAATAGCCCAGTCTTTAAAAGAGAATTTTGGATATCAATCGGGAGTTTTCTTATTTACATCCCAAGAGATTGACGCAATTATTTCTTCTGCTCCCCAAGGTTTTGGATCTTCCCCCGATCTATACAGATACGATGTGATTTATTTAGATGGATTACTTGATGCGAATGACATCGAAAAACTTATTCCAGCAAGACAAGGAGTGGACCAATTAAATTCCGGAAATAAAGCAATCTATTTTTCCCGCCTAATAAGCGAAGCCGGTAAAAGTTACCTTAGTAAGATTGTTTCTTTACCTTTTTATAAGTCGGTTACAGTACGAAATTGGAATACAACGGTAAAATTGCAGGTTTTGGCAAAAGGAAAAATTGCGCGTGATTAAACAGATTGGAAGTGACTATTGAGTCTGTTTTAGTGAACAAGCGTTAATTGCAATGCTTTAAAGTGGCCGATTTCCAATAAAATCTTATTTATTTGAAAATAAACAGGAAAGTATAGTTGGATATCGGAATTATATGTCGTTCTTTGTATCAGACAAACAAAAGAAGGTTTATATTGCTCTCTCTCTCCGACTATCTTTCTCATCCCGAGAAAATTATTGCAGAAATTGATCTTTCCCCAAACTTAATTGTTTATTTTATTAATTATTTATTTTATATCGTTTTTTTATGAACATTTACATTGGCAATCTTAGCTACACAGTTAAGGAATCGGATTTAAGACAAGTTATGGAAGACTATGGTACAGTTGATTCAGCAAAATTAATTATTGACCGTGATACTAACAGATCTAAAGGTTTTGCATTTGTAGAAATGCCAAACGAGGCTGAAGCTATCAATGCAATCAAAGAATTGGATGGAGCAGAATATCAAGGCCGTCAGATGGTTTTGAAGGAAGCTACTCCTAAGCGGTCTTATTAATATAAAGCTGAAACAAATTCTCTGTTAGCAGAGAGTTGTTACTACAGTTTTTATATATAATACACACAAAGAGGGTAAACGAGATAAATGTCTTGTTTATCCTCTTTTTTATTATTAACGTAATACGAATAGGTGGAAAATGTTTTATGTTTGTATATTATGTGTGAACAGCCGGGAAAGCAACTCCTTTCTGGCTGCATTCGCAATAACTCTAATATATAGTATCATGAATAACTTTTCAAGAAAAACCGGTTTATTTTGTGTGGCTATCCTGTCCTTGCTTACTGTGTCCGGACTACAGGCGCAACAATTGTCCTTTCGTAAGGATGGAAGTTTTAAGATCGTTCAGTTTACAGATGTGCATTATTGTGTTTCAAAACCGGAGTCTAAAGAGGCTTTGGCAGTTATAAACGAAACCCTGGATGCCGAGAAACCGGATCTGGTAATATTTACAGGTGATATAGTTACAGAGGCTCCTGCCAAAAACGGCTGGGATGTGGTTACAGAGGCAGTTAGTAAAAGAGGAATTCCTTTTGCCGTTACATTGGGTAATCACGACGACGAACAGGATCTTTCGCGTGCTCAGGTTGCCCGCTTGGTGGCTTCGTACCCTAAGAGCTTGTTTAAGGATACAACCGATAATGTATCCGGATACGGAAATTATACGTTACCAATCAAGAGTGCCACAGGAAATAAAACGTCGGCAGTGTTGTATTGCATGGACTCGCGTTCGTACAGTAAAATAAAAGCTGTAGAGGGATACGGCTGGTTCTCGCAAGACCAGGTAAATTGGTACAGAAACCAAAGTAAAGATTTTACCACACAAAACGGAGGCAAACCGTTGCCAGCCCTGGCCTTTTTCCATATTGCCCTGCCCGAATATAACAAAGCTTATAATACCCGCGCCATTGGTTTACGTTTTGAAGACGAATGCAATCCGAAAGTGAATTCGGGAATGTTCACCGCCATGCTGGAGTCGGGCGATGTAATGGGTACATTTGTTGGTCACGACCATGATAACGACTACATTGCCTGGTTGGATGGCATTGCTTTGGTGTACGGACGCTTTACCGGTGGTAAAACCACTTACATCAACATTGAAAACGGCGCACGCGTCATTACCCTGCAGGAAGGTGAAGTTGCATTTAAAAGCTGGATCCGTCTGAGAGGGAATCGTATCATTCAGCAAACAGAATTCCCCAAAACTTTCATTAAGAAGTAACTTTTAGCTTGAATATTGTGCATCCGGGCACTTTCGTGCGGTAAGCGTCTCCGCGATACCGTCTTGTAAGATTTATTAATTGTTATTAGAGTTTAGTCCACTTGTCTGGAAGTAAATCGCGATATATTTGATCGGGAGCGGTTGGACTTATGTATGCCAGTCGGTTTAGTATGTCCGTAAAGTATTCGAAGGAGTTTATATTATGAAGTTTGCAGGAGATGGATAGCGAGTAGAGCAATGCCGTTCTTTTAGCTCCGGCATGACTGCCACAAAAAAGAGAGTTTTTTCTGCTTAAAGATATGCTTCGCATACATCTTTCCACGGCATTGTTATCCAACGCATAGTCCGGACGTACAATGTAATTACACAGTGCATCGTACTCGTTGAGAGTATAATTCACGGCCTTCGAGAGGGGACTCTTGGGAAGGGTGGATGGATTGGATTGTATTTCCAACAGTTTGCTTTTTAGTTCAGCCAGTATGGGTGGGGCGTACTCTTGTCTATGTTCAAGGATTTTGTCGGGCTTCCATTTCGGGTCAATCTTATGCTCCGCCTGATAAAGCCGGTTGATTATGTTGACAATTCCGATGGCTTCTTTATCGTTTGCGAGATCCAGGAACTGACGCTTGCAGTGCTGGAAGCATGCCAGCCGGATTACATCAGGATAGGTATCGGTCTCAAGTATTTTATAGTTGATCAGCCCGTCACTCTGGATGGCTCCTTTGTAATGATTGCCGATATAGTTGGTCAGAACCTCCCGGGATCGAGACCCGTTTTCATAAAAGTACTGGACCAATTTCTTTGTATTGGCCAGCGCAGCCCAGATATACCCTTTGCGTACGCCCTTACCATCCTTGTTTTTCTCTTTGGTAAGGATGGTATGGTAACTTTCATCCATACAAAGATAGTCATCTTCAAGGATCGCTGTATGAAGAACATCATCCAGGCGGTCCATTAATCCGGCAGACTTCTTAATCAGTCCGTGGGCGGTAGCTTTGTTTAATTCAAAGCCATTTTCTGTAAAATACTTGACAATCCGCTCCACAGGCATGGAGTAAACATACCGCAGTTGAAGCATGCCGGCGATAAAGGAGGCATCATAGTTTGAGTTCTGCAGGGGAGATCTGGGGGCTTTACCCGAGTAAACCTTTTCCTGCTGTACGCAATTATATTGTCTGTATATGATTTTCTTAAAAGTAGCCTTGCTGTAGGTATACATGACGGAGTCTACAGATCCGATCACCCTGGCCTTTTCTTTGTCAAAGGCAGGATCATCGGGATATACATGCTCGACAATGGTTTCTAGAGAGAAGTATTCTTTCCGTTTGGCATTGTTGTTTCCGCGGTCTTTGGGCAAAACAGGGGGAGCGGTTTCTGTCGGTTCTTCTTTTGCGGTATCGGGCACAAGCTTTTCCGATTTATTGGAGAGAAGCTTGCTCATTCTCCGGTTTTTCCCCTCAACCTTCTGCATGTCCCCGTTCTTTTGAAGCAGGCTTTTTTCCAGCGAACGGATTGTTTCGGTTAAACTACCAACCTGGACAGAGAGTCTTTCTATTTGTTCAGATTGCCGGACGAGTTGTTCCAAATACATCTTTTCCCTTTGAGCGGAAAGTTTCAGCTGGTCTTCCTGTAGTTCAATAATCCGTTTGCTATTCATGTCATAAAGATACGGACAATACTTCGGATATCAAAGTAAATTACAATAAATAATTTAGCTATGTATTTGGTATACAATATATTAAGCCTTATCTAAAACCTTCTCCTGTACTTTGCCGAACGGACCGAGACGCCCTCCATTATCAAGACAAAGGTCTTCCATTTCATCTCAAACTCATTGTTTGAAGGGTTAAATCGGGGGACTTCAAAGGTGCCCCGTTCCAGCTTTTTCTGATACAAAACAAATCCACCGTCTTCCCAGTGAAGGATCTTAATTAACGACCGGTTCCTGCCAAGGAAGAGAAAAACCTCTCCCGACAAAGGATTCCGTTTCATGTCTGTCTTCACTAACTGGTATAGGGAATAGATGCCTTTGCGCATGTCCACGTAATGCGGACATAGATAATAGCTCATGGATTCTGTAAGTGCAAACATCGGATTATTGGTTAAAATAGGTTTGTATAAATTTATTCAGATCTTCCTGGCTAATCTCTTTAATGGTTATAATTACGCCATCGGGAAAAGTGATGTTGACGCCTTTAAGCACAGGGAAAACATTCCCTGTGAAAACCGGTTTTTCTGATGCTTCCTTTATAAAGGAGAGCGGATAGAGTTGTTGTCCTTCACAAGAGGCTTGCTCAGGAGTGGAGGCAGAAGTATCGGGTAATACGGGACGAGGCTTGAGATCTGCTACTTTGATCGAATGCCTGCTCATCCAATTCTGGATACCTCCGTAGCAGACATGACGTTCTTTGCAATAGTCCCGTAAAGTCATGCTACTTAAAATACAGATTTGCCTGTACTCTTCGATTGCCAATGCATAAAGTTCGGATGCTTTCATTTGTTTCTTTTTTGAAAACAAAGGTAAAGGGGATCAAATGTGTTCACAAGATGGCATCGCGGAGACGCTTACTTCGTGCGGATGACAGATGATAGTTGATGACAGATCAATTTTTTGATCTGTCATTTTATATCTCTTTGTAAATTAAAAGGATAGAGCCGAATAATGATAGATAACAGATTGTTTTGCAATAAATCGGTTTTATTTGGAAGATGAACCGTCTATAAACAATTAAAGGATGTCATCCCGACATCCCCTAACCAAACTTTGTTAACCTTAAATCTAATACTATTATGAAAAAACCACGATACAAAGATAGTGGAATACATTTATTTGTCAAGGGTTTTGGTCATAAAACATGTTAAACAATTTATAATAAATCTGAATAAGCAGATAATAGGACCAAAAAAAGACCTCCGTTTAAAACAGAGGTCTTAAATATACATATCCGGATGAATTTATCAGCGGGCAGCAAAGAAATTATAGTTGTCTGCGATCTGTCTGAAAGCAAGTACACCTGCCTGATTTAATTCAACATTCATCTCTTTTCCGTCGGGAAGATACATTACTACTTTGTCGTCTTCCGTAAATTTAAGAAGCTTGGCAGTTTCGCCATCGCTTTCTACACTCCAGGTTTTGTCGGCTTTGTCAAAAATAAGATCTACGGTCTTATCGTCGCCTTCTTTTTTAATCTGGTAACCATCCGCTTTTGTCTCAACTGTGTAAATGCCGTCTTTACCTTCAATGGTTTTAACCTTGCCGGTGTCGGCCACAGGATTTTCGCCCGACCAGAACTCAATTGAATTGATTACGATCAGATCCGCCATAGCAGATATAGGATATACGGGTACAATGCAAAACGCGATAAAAACCAATTCGTTTACGAATTTACTGTCGATTGTCTGGTTCCATGCCAACAACTTGTTAGTAAGGCCAAATGAACCAATACAAGACGAAAACATAACGCTGCCACCTAGCACAGTAGCAAGCAATAGAGTTGAACTTTTCCTTTTCATGACTAATAGATGTTAGTATATATGTGGCGAAGTTAAAAACATTTTGTTTGTAAAAGCTATAATGCTCAATAAAAATGATAAATTTACATCGATGTAAATCTATTTAAAACAAAAAGAATGAGAAATGTCCGTTTTGTAATAACACTTTGTCTTTTTATTCTGCTTGGCACTCATTTGGTGAAGGCACAGACTGTTACAAATCCAAACGACAGAGAGTATAGTTTGCAAACACCCCAGGGAATCATCCGGGGAATGATGATGACTCCCGGAATAGGAGAGGGGTATCCTGTTGTGTTACTGATTGCCGGATCCGGACCAACGGATATGAATGGAAACAGTATGCAGTTGGGTATACAGCCCAATACCCTGAAGCTGATAGCTGAAGGTTTGGCCCAAAAAGGGATTGCCACCGTACGTTTCGATAAAAGGGGGATTGCATCCAGTGCCGCTGCTGCTAAAGATGAGTTTTCGTTACGTTTCGACGATTACGTAAACGATGTACGTTTGTGGATAGATAAACTGGCGGGCGACCGTCGTTTTAAGGATGTATATGTGCTTGGTCATAGCGAAGGGGCGCTTATCGGGATGGTGTCATGCCGTACCAATGCAAAAGTAAAAGGGTTTGTTTCGGTAGCCGGACCCGGTAAACCGATGGACAAGCTGATTGAATCGCAACTGTCGGCTTTGCCTCAGGAGTTGAAAGACCGGGTGGTAGCTATAAACGACTCGCTTCGGAACGGGAAACTTTACCCCCAGGTTCCGTTGGGTCTACAGGCTCTGTTCAGAACATCGGTTCAGCCGTATCTTATTTCGTGTTACAAGTACAATCCTCTCGAAATAATAGGTACACTGGAGATGCCGGTGCTGATTGTTCAGGGGAAGACCGACATACAGGTTCCCTGGGCTGATGCCGAACTTTTAAAGCAGGCTGCACCCAAAGCCGGATTATTTATGATAGCTGATATGAATCATGTTCTTAAAGATTGTAGCGTTATGGAACAGCAGGCTCAGCTTGCTACCTATTCGGATCCTTCCCTTCCGTTAAACAGCGAACTGCTGTTATTGCTCGAAAAGTTTGTAAAGAACCCCTAATCTGTTGTATCTTTGCTGTCATAAATAATGAATTATGATATCGGTTGAAGGACTTACAGTAGAGTTTGGTGGTTTTACACTTTTTGATGATGTTTCGTTTGTTGTTAACAAGAAAGACAGGATTGCCTTGGTTGGTAAAAACGGAGCCGGTAAATCCACCATGCTTAAAATCTTTGCGGGATTGCAATCGCCTACTGCAGGAAACATTAGCGTTCCCAAAGAACTTACCATCGGGTACCTTCCTCAGCAAATGCAGCTTACGGATACACGTACGGTACGCGAAGAGGCAGAACAGGCCTTCGACCAGATACATCAACTTGAAAAACAACTGGAGCGGCTTACTTTAGAGTTGGCCGAACGTACCGACTACGAATCGGAGTCGTATCACGACCTGATAGACAAGGTGACGCACCTTACCGAACATTTCCAGATGATGGGGGGAAACTCTTATCAGGCCGAGCTGGAACGCACCCTGATGGGACTCGGTTTTGTACGTGAGGATTTCGAACGGCTTACCTCCGAATTCAGCGGTGGATGGCG
Source organism: Macellibacteroides fermentans (assembly GCF_013409575.1). Lineage (NCBI taxonomy): Bacteria > Pseudomonadati > Bacteroidota > Bacteroidia > Bacteroidales > Porphyromonadaceae > Macellibacteroides > Macellibacteroides fermentans. Next base: position 487,819 of record NZ_JACCCY010000002.1, read on the forward strand.
TATGCGTATCGAGCTGGCTAAATTATTGCTTCGTCAGCCCGACGTATTATTACTGGATGAGCCTACCAATCACCTTGATATCGAATCTATCCAATGGCTCGAGAACTTTCTGGCTACCCGTGCCAATGCGGTTATATTGGTTTCGCACGACCGGGCCTTTATTGATGCCACTACTTTCCGTACAATCGAGATCTCGCTTGGTAAGATATACGACTATAAGGTAAATTACTCTCATTATGTAGTGCTGCGCGAAGAGCGGAGGGAGCAACAGATGCGGGCATTTGAGAATCAACAGAAAAAGCTTCAGGATACCGAAGCCTTTATCGAGCGGTTCCGTTACAAGGCTACCAAATCGGTTCAGGTACAATCGCGTATCAAACAACTCGAAAAAATAGATCGGATTGAGGTGGATGAAGTGGATACAGCTATGCTGAACCTTAAGTTTCCACCGGCTCCCCGATCGGGTTCGTATCCGGTTATTATGGAAGATGTAGCCAAACGATATGGCGATCACCTTATCTTCGAACATGCAACATTAACTATCAACCGGGGCGATAAGGTGGCCTTTGTGGGTAAAAACGGTGAGGGTAAGTCTACGTTGGTAAAATGTATTATGGGTGAGATTGATTTTGAAGGCAAGCTGCAGCTCGGTCACAATGTGAAGATCGGTTACTTTGCCCAGAATCAGGCTCAGTTACTGGACGACAAACTTACGGTATTCGACACCATCGATTATGTGGCCCAGGGAGATATCCGTACCAAAATAAGGGATATCTTAGGTGCTTTTATGTTTGGAGGCGAAGCGTCGGACAAGAAAGTGGAGGTATTGTCGGGGGGTGAGCGAAGCCGCCTGGCCATGATACGCCTGTTGCTGGAGCCGGTTAATTTGCTGATACTCGATGAGCCCACGAACCATTTGGACATGCGATCGAAAGATGTGCTGAAAGACGCCTTGCGCGAATTTGATGGAACGGTGATTCTGGTGTCGCACGACCGCGAATTCCTTGACGGACTGGTGGATAAAGTGTATGAGTTTGGCAACCAGCGGGTGACAGAGCATCTGGGTGGTATTTATGAATTCCTGAACCGGAAGAAGATGGATAACCTGCAGGAGCTTGAAAAAGCAACATCCGCAGTACAAAAAAATACTGAAACAGACGACCAGCCCTCGCAGAGTAAAATGTCGTACGAATCACGTAAGGAACAAAACAGGGCATTGAAAAAAGCTGAAAAGTCGGTTGCCGAAGCGGAAGCAAAAATAGAACGGCTGGAAGCCGAACAGGCCCAACTGGAATCCATGCTTGCAACGCCCGAAGGCTCTGCAGATACAGCCTTATATGCAAAATATGGTGCCATAAAAAAGGAGTTGTCCGAAACAATGGACCTTTGGAGTTGTTGTATACAAGAGCTGGAAGACCTGAAATCGTGAAAAAGATTTTAAAATAAATAAAGAATACCTTGATGTTTCATCTTTTTATTAAAAAAGTTATTTGAGGTACGTTCAGAAAAGGTTATATTTGCAGCTTAAACGTTTATGATATATATGTTGTACTAAATCAGAATAATAATGAAAACAAACCTTAGTTCTCAAATTACGTTGACCCGCATCCCTGAGCGGTTCTATCGTCCTGATAACGCCTATGAGCATTCTGTCTTGACCCGTTTCGAGAAAATTCCGACGAATATTTACGAATCGGCCGACAAAGGTGCATTAGCCATTGCTACAGAGATTGCAACGGAGATCCGTAAGAAACAAGCTGCCGGCGAAAAGCTGGTGTTGGGACTTTCAGGCGGACGTTCTCCTATCAGTGTTTATCGTAATTTGGTTCGGATGCACAAGGAAGAAGGATTGAGCTTCCGGAATGTTAAAGTGTTCAACGTGTACGAATTTTATCCGTTGACATCTGCCGCATTCAGCAATCTTTCTCAATTAAAAGAGGCTCTTCTCGACCATGTAGATATCGATCCGGCCAATATCTATTCGCCAGACGGTTTCATGGAAAAGGATAATATCTACGAATTCTGCCGTAACTATGAACGTCAGATTCAACAGGTAGGGGGAATAGACTATATGTTGTTGGGTGTAGGATATGCTTGTAATATCGGCTTTAACGGTCCGGGTTCGAGTGCCAATACCACAACTCGTCTGGTTTTTATGGACAACAATTCCCGCAAGGAGGCTTCCCGTATGTTCAACTCCATCGACAATGTGCCCACCAGCGTTATCACAATGGGTATTTCTACCATACTGAAGTCGAAGCACATTATCTTAATGGCTTGGGGTGAAGATAAAGCTGCAAACATATTCAACGCGGTTGAAGGTAAATTAAGCGATACGATTCCGGCTACTTTCTTGCAGAATCACGATAATGCGAAGGTGGTGATCGACCTGTCTGCTGCCTACAACCTCACCCGTATCAGCCATCCCTGGTTGGTTACAAATTGCGATTGGGACAATAAGCTGATAAGACGTGCCATCGTTTGGTTGTGCCAGCTTACCAAAAAACCGATCCTGAAACTTACAAATAAAGATTACAGCGAACACGGTCTGGGCGAACTGCTTGGTATTTACGGTTCGGCTTACAATGTAAACATAAAGATCTTCAATGATCTGCAGCATACTATCACCGGATGGCCGGGTGGTAAACCCAATGCAGACGACAGCAATCGTCCCGAAAGAGCCAATCCGTTTCCTAAGAAGGTGATTGTGTTTAGTCCGCATCCCGATGATGATGTAATCTCCATGGGTGGAACTTTACGCCGTCTTTGTGTGCAGAATCATGATGTGCATGTGGCATACCAGACTTCGGGTAATATTGCCGTTGGCGACGAAGAGGTAATCCGCTACGTTTCTTACCTGCACAATGTTTGCGAGAAGTATGCTTCGAAAGATGATCCTGTTCTGAAGAAAGCCGACGAGATAAAGCATTACCTGCTTCACGAGAAGGTGGAAGGCGAAAAAGAAAAACCGGATGTACTTTTCATGAAGGGTACTATTCGTCGCGAAGAGGCACGTACTGCTTGTCGTTATACGGGTGTTAAGGATGAGAATGTGCATTTCCTTGATTTGCCTTTCTACGAAACCGGTCTGGTAAAGAAGAACGACCTGGGTGAAGCCGATAAGGACATTGTAAAGGCGCTTATCGAAAAGATTCAGCCCGATCAGATGTTCGTGGCAGGTGACTTAGCCGATCCTCACGGAACACACAAGGTATGTCTGGATGCTATCCTGGCTGCCATCGATGATGTGAAAGATGAAGAATGGATGAAGAATTGCCGTGTATGGATGTACCGCGGTGCCTGGGCAGAATGGGAAATGGACCACGTTGAAATGGCCGTTCCAATCAGTCCGGAAGAATTACGCTTTAAACGTAACTCGATCCTGAAACATCAGTCGCAGATGGAAAGTGCTCCGTTCCTTGGTGACGACGAGCGTTTGTTCTGGCAACGTGCCGAAGATCGTAACCGTGCTACTGCCGAACTTTACAACGACCTCGGACTTGCATCATACGAAGCTATCGAGGCCTTTGTTCAGTATATTCCTTTACGCTGATCCGGCAGCCTTTAGGCTGTTGGTATAGATACTTAAAACACCGCACTGTAGTATAAAGTGCGGTGTTTTTTTATTGTTCGCCCAGCACGAACGTATTCTAACGGGTGTAAGTCCCCAACGCGCCCTAACAGCGGGAAGCGTCCAGCCAACGACAAGGGTGTTCATCGCGAGGTGTAATCTGAAGGAAGTCTTCGGCAAAGATCTGGCCTGACGAACAGAAACTTGATACCAAGGCTCACGAGTGTGGATTAGTTTGCAATACAAAACAAAGTCCGATAGCTGTTCGGAACACTTGGAGTAAATCAAGCAGGTATAAGATTGAAAGAATACGTCCATAACTGGGGAGATCTCACGGGCGAGGTCATCCGAGCAGTAACAACGAACCGTGAGAAGTCAGCAGAGGTCATAGTAACCGGGAAGGGAAAAAAACATCGACAACCTGGTGAAGGACTGAACTTTAATTAAACTGGAATTATTACATTATTACCAAATGGAAGAAACAATGCAGCAAACAACAGAATCTGTTGGCTGCCATCAGATGAATAGGACGGAATCCGAAGGGTATGATGGAGCGCAGACTTTTATGAGGATAATAGGTGAAAACCTAGTGGAAGTGCAGATAGGCACAACCAATTTGTTGGAACTTATCCTGAGTCCCGAAAACTTAAATCGATCTTATCGGCAAGTAATAGGGAATGACGGATCCGGAGGTGTCGATAAGATGGGAACGAGCGAACTGTTGCCATACCTAAACCTCCACAAAGACGAATTGATAGAGCAGCTACTAAAGGGTAAGTACCGGCCCAATCCGGTCCGTCGTGTCGATATCCCCAAGGACAACGGCAAGGCACGTCAACTCGGTATCCCTACGGTTGTTGACCGGTTCATCCAACAGGCTATAAGCCAAGTGTTGATACCGATATACGAACGAGAGTTCAATGACAACAGTTTTGGCTTCCGCCCAAACCGCAGCGCCCACGATGCGCTGAAGCGGGTGCAGGAATATGCAGACAATGGGTATCATTACTGCATAAACCTTGACTTGGAACGATTCTTCGATACAGTAAACCATAGCAAGCTGATAGAGGTGTTGTCACGGACAATCAAAGATGGACGGGTAATTTCACTTATCCATCACTATCTCAAAGCCGGCGTAATGGTTGCTCATAAGTATGAATCAACCGAGGAGGGAGTTCCTCAAGGGGGTCCGTTAAGCCCGATTCTAAGCAATATCTTGCTGAATGAGCTTGATAAAGAGTTGTCTCGCCGAGGTCATCCATTTGTACGCTACGCAGACGATTGTCTGATTTTGGTTAAAAGCAAGCGAGCCACAGAACGAGTACGAGACAGTATATCCACCTATTTAGAGAAGAAACTCTTCCTTAAAGTGAATATGGAAAAGACCATCATTGGAGATGTTCGAGGCATGAAATACCTTGGCTACTCATTCTACTGAAGGTCCAAAGGCAAGTGCGGTCTACGCACCCACCGTACAAGTCAAGAAAAGTTCAAACGCACGCTCAAACAAATAACCAAACGAAACAATGGAAAAGGTTATGCATGGCTAAAGCAACGATTGTCACAATACGTACGAGGCTGGCTAACTTACTACCGTTTAGCAGACATGAACCAATTTATCCAAAAGACGGATGGTTGGTATCGTCGCAGGCTAAGGACGTATATATGGAAGAGTTGGAAGAAAATCAGCACGAAGTCACATAATCTCCAGAAATGTGGTATAAACAAACATCAGGCTTGGCAATGGGCTAATACCCGTAAAGGATACTGGCACATAGCCAACAGCTGGGTGCTGCATCGGGCAATTACAGATGAGAGTCTAGACCGAGCAGGTTATCCACAAATAATGAGATTATATCGCCGTCTGCATCGTAATTAAAGAACCGCCGTATGCCGAACGGCATGTACGGTGGTGGGAGAGGTCGGAAAACAAAAGTAGGAAGAAAACTACTTTTGTTTTCCTCCTACTCGATTTATGTTTGCTTATCTGGGTAATTCATTTATCTTTGTTGCCATCTCAGTTATCCTTAAATATACGATCTGTTTATGAATAATATAAAGATGCTGCGCGTGGAGGCATTAGATATATTCCGTGCACTTACCATGTTCCTGATGCTTTTTGTAAATGATATTCCCGGGTTGAGGGATATCCCGCATTGGTTACTGCATGCTACGGAACATGAAGATATGCTGGGTTTTTCCGATACAATATTTCCGGGGTTCTTATTTGCTATGGGAATGGCTGTTCCGTTTGCCATTGAAAACCGCTTCAAGAAGGGTGATACTACGGGTCAGGTGGCTGTCCATATTTTCTGGCGTACGGTTGCATTGCTGGTGATGGGGCTTTTTACCGTTAACCGGGATACCATTGATGCCACGGCAACCGGTATATCAAAGCCCTGGTTTTCTATCCTTATGGTATTGGCGTTTTTCCTTGTCTGGAGTCTTTATCCCAAGGTATCCGGTTTAAGAAAATGGTTGTTTGCAGCAATGAAGCTGTTGGGTGTTGCCATATTAGCATACCTGTTTTATCGCTACCGCGGTGCGAATGGTTCCTCTTTTTCGCCACAGTGGTGGGGCATATTGGGTCTTATCGGGTGGACTTACCTGGTGTGTGCCTTCATATATCTTTTAATAAGGTCGAATCTGATGTTGAATCTGATCGCTTTAGGGTTGATGTTGGGTTGCTCTGTTTGTTCTGAAGCCGGTCTGTTCAGTACGGTTGGATTTATTCAAGCTGTGCCCAGTGAAGCTACTTTGCATGCCTTTGGTCTTGCTGGTGTTGTAGCATCCCTCCTGATGCAGCGATATGCAGATCCTCAACGGCCTAATTCCTTTCTGCTGCTATTCCTGCAGATTGGAATCGGGATGCTGATTGCGGGAGTGGTATCGCACAACTTCTGGATAATATCAAAATTACAGGCAACTCCCACCTGGTTTTTTTATTGCTGCTCAATCTTCTTCCCTTTATTCGCATTTATATATCTGCTAACGGACGTATTGGGTAAAAGCGGTTGGTTTAAGCTGCTCGCTCCGGCAGGCAAGGTTACGCTAACCTGTTATATTATACCCTATGTATGGTATAGTTTGCAGTCGCTGCTGCAGGTTTCGTATCCGGAGGTGCTTACCTCCGGTTTGCCGGGATTGCTTAGATCGGTTGTCTACTCTTTCCTTATTCTGGCAATTGCCTGGGGATTAATGAAGATTAATATAAAGCTTAAGGTTTAGAAAAGATAAAAATACTATATTTGATTTTTAATCATATTTACAATCTATATGAAGAACATAAACAGGCGTACAGCCATTAAAACGGTATTGGCAGGTGGTGCGGCTTTGGCAGTATCGGGTGTTTCAGCACAGTCAAAACAATCAAAAAAGAATGTCCCTGCTCCCCTGAAAGGCAATATCCGTCACTCTGTGAGCAAATGGTGTTTCGGGAATTATGATCTGGATGAATTCTGTAAAATCTGTAAACGCATAGGAATTGAATCTGTAGAGCTGCTGGATCCGAAAGATTGGCCCATCGTGCAGCAAAACGGACTCACGGTGGCTATGGCGCAGGGAGCCGGTTTAGGAATTGACCGGGCATTTAACGATCCTTCATTGCACGATGAACTGGTTAAAAGCTATGAAGAGGTTATACCGCAGGTAGCAGCAGCCGGACTAACCAACCTGATTTGTTTTGCAGGCAAAAGGAACGGGGTTACCGATCTGCAGGGGTGGGAGAATTGTGAGAAAGGATTGAAACGTATACTCCCTATAGCCGAGAAACACAATGTGGTACTTACCATGGAGCTGCTTAACAGTGTAGGGCATAAGGATTATTTGTGCGATCATACGGTATGGGGTGTTGAATTATGCCGTCGCTTGGGTTCTCCCAATTTTAAACTGTTGTATGATATTTATCATATGCAGATTATGGAGGGTAATATCATTGAGAACATAAACCGTTATCATTCTTTCTTTTCACATATACATACGGGGGGAAATCCTGGTAGAAATGAGATTGATGAAACTCAGGAGCTTTATTATCCGGCTATCATGCAGGCGATTGTGAAGACCGGTTATAAAGGTTTTGTAGGACAGGAGTTTGTCCCCAAACAGGCCGATCCTATTGCTTCCCTTGAAAAATGTATCCGCATTTGCGATGTATGATTCGAATCTGCAAATTAAGGGGTATCTGTATTGATTTTTTATAGACACTTGATAGTTCGTTGTTAACATCTTCCGGCAAAGCCGGAAGATGTTATTTTGTGGAATTTCGCTTGTTACTTTACTTTATAAACCGTTCCTTTGTACCGGTTTTTAATATATAGGTATCGTGCTTAAATTTATAAAGGACTGGATGCTTCCACTTGCCATGCTTACGGGAGCTCTTTCTTACCGGTTGGTCGGTTATATTTCTTTCCTTACACCGTATCTTATTTTTACGATGCTATTGCTTACGTTTTGTAAGTTGTCGCCCCGTGAGATGCGATTGCATCCGCTTCATAAATGGCTATTGCTTATTCAGTTGGTTGGTTGTGTCGTTGTGTATGGGTTGGTGTACCTGTATGATCCGGTGGTGGCCCAGGGCGCGCTTATCTGTGTGCTGGCTCCAACCGCCACATCGGCGGCTGTTATTACAGGTATGTTGGGTGGCAGTGTGGCATTTCTGACTAACTATGTGTTGTTATGCAACATTGGAGTGGCGATTATGGCTCCGGTTTTGTTTTCTTTTATGGGGAGCCAGAGTGAGATGCCATTCTTCGAATCTTTTCTTTTTATCTGCCGCCAGGTTGGTCCGTTGCTGATTCTTCCTTTAGTATTTGCCTGGTCTTTACGAGCATTTCTTCCTAAACTACATGCCAGGATACTTAGTGTTCATAAATTGTCTTTTTATTTGTGGGCTGTGGCGCTTACTATCGTTACGGGTAGTACTGTAAGGTTTCTGGTGGAACAGCAAGATCCCGACTATACCGTTGAGATTGGATTGGCTGTGGTTTCGCTCGTAATCTGTGTAGGTCAATTTCTATTGGGCAGGCGTTTGGGTAAAAGGTATGGAGATCCGGTGTCGTCCGGACAAGGTCTGGGACAGAAGAATACAATCCTTGCTATCTGGATGGCTCAGGTGTATTTAAATCCGATTGCGTCCATAGCTCCAGCGGCTTATGTGTTGTGGCAGAATTCCATAAATTCGTATCAGCTCTGGTTGAAGGGACGAAAAAATGAATAAGCTGTATAACACACTCTTTTTTTACGTGATAAGTACGGATAGTTCGTGTTGTAAACTATCTTTGAAGAAAAATACGAAAAATTAATACATTAAGGATATGAGACTAAGTAAGGAATGGTTTACTGCACTTTCGGAAGACGAAAAAGGGCAGCTTGTCACGGTTTGTGGTAGAGAAGAGCTGACCGAATTTGTAAAGTCGGGTAAGTTTAAGGAGAGAGTGGAAATTTCGTGGAAGTTTGAAGGCGACGAGAAAGGGATGCCTTCGGACGAATTGGCCGAGAAAATGGAAAGTGTACAAGAGGCTATGGCGAAAGCGATGGAAAAGGATAAGCTGGCAATTCTTACGGGTGTATATACGGGTGGAGGAGAGAAGACCTGGATATTCTATACCCGTACGGTGCGTGTATTTGGTGAACGTCTCAATGAAGCATTGGAATCTTTTGAATTATTACCGATCGAAATATATACGGAAGTGGATCCGGAATGGGATGAGTATCTTGATATGTATGAAATGAAACAGTGGGCGGTAGACTAAGTATTATCTGCCTTTTATTATTTATCCCGGAAAATTCGACCCGAATTTCTCCGGGATTGTTTATTTTTGTTCTTTTAGTATCCATATTATATTTTTAATCATGAAGAAAATTATTGTGACTAGCTTGACGCTTTTGGCATTGAGTGCCTCTCTATTTGCGCAGTCGCCCGTTGTTCCTCAACCTCCGGTTCAACCCTATACACCATCCGATGCGAATATGCAATCCCGCGAATGGTTCAAAAATGCTAAATTCGGTATGTTTGTTCACTGGGGACTTTTCAGTCTGCTGGGGGATGGCGAATGGGTGATGAATAATAAAAACATAAAGATCAAGGATTATTCGTTGCTTACCAAAAGTTTTAATCCGGTAGATTTTGATGCGGCCAGGTGGGTGGCGGATGCCAAACGGGCCGGGATGAAGTATATTACGTTTGTTACCCGTCATCACGATGGTTTCAGCCTTTGGGATACCCGGTATTCCGATTTTAATATAATGAATACCCATTTTAAAAGGGATGTTCTGAAAGAGTTGGCCGAGGAGTGCCGTAAACAGGATATGAAACTTTTCCTCTATTATTCTATTCTGGATTGGCGCCGCGACGATTATTCGTGGTGGACAGGCCGGACAGGTCAGGGTACGGGGCGTACAGTGAAAGGTAATTGGGAAGATTACATCCAGTTTATGAAAAACCAGTTGAGCGAGCTGCTTACCAATTATGGTCCGATTGGAGGAATATGGTTTGATGGTTATTGGGATCAGATGCCGGTAGAAAGTGAGACTCGTAAGGATTCGGATGTCTTTGTAAATTGGCACATGCGTGAGATTTACGATCACATTCATGCTTTGCAGCCGGGTTGTCTGATTGGGAACAACCATCATATGTCACCTCTTGCCGGCGAGGATTTCCAAATGTTCGAACAAGATGTGCCGGGCGAAAATACGAAGGGATTGAGTTTTCAGACCATTTCTCATCTGCCACTTGAAACTTGTGCTACCATAAACAATACCTGGGGGTATTCGATAACCGACAGCTCTTTCAAATCGAAAGCAGAAGTAGTTGGCTTGCTTGTAAAATCGGCAGGAAACGGAGGGAATCTGCTCCTGAATATCGGTCCGTTGCCTAACGGCGAAATGCAGCCCGAATTTGTCCATGTTTTCAATGAAATAGGTGACTGGATGAAAATATACGGAGAAAGTATTTACAATACCGAAGGTGGATATATTCGTCCACAGCCTTGGGGATGCCTCACCACAAAACCTGGTAAGGTATATGTGCATATATTGCAAGGTACACAACCCGAAATTGTGCTTACCGATTTTCCTTACAAGAAAATAACAAAGGCAACTTTATTAAAGGATGGTTCGCCCGTGAAGTTTAGCTTCAAAAAGAAGGTGCTTACTTTGCCGGCAATTGCTCCCACAGCAGAAGTTCCTGACCAGGTGATTGTACTGGAAGTAAAATAAAATGAAGTAATCTCTGAAGAAATGAGAGCTCTTTGGAAATGGCTTCTTAAATCAGATTGATACTAAAGTACGTAATAAAAAAGGAGTTCGGTGCAAATACCGGACTCCTTTTCCTATTTTCGATATATTCTTTTATACCGTAATTTACAGATCTCTCTACTGCATGTTCCACATACTGCTGCATGTTGTGCAATCTACTCGTTTACAAACTGCTGCATACTTTTGAAACTACTTTATGCTTTAGAAGTTACGGTATATTCTACAAAATTCTGTATTCTCTGGAAGCTACAGTATGTTCTACAAACTACAGCAGCTTCTACAAGCTGCAAGCTCTACAAACAAACTGTTGCTGGTTCTAGAAACAACTTTATGTTCTACTAAACGAATACTCATAAATCCATCGTTATATTACGTTTAGGAACCCCAGCGAGGCGGTTCAGCAATTCATCAAAAAGCTTTTGAATCCTTCAAAATCCTTCTGCAATCCGATGCTTTGTTTGGTTCCCTTCATAAACTCCTGCAACTTGCCGGGAATTTCGACAGGTTCTTCAATGATGGCTTCTACAGTATCTTTGAATTTGGCCGGATGTGCTGTTTCCAGGAAAACACCGGTTTCCCCCTCTTTTAGTTGCTCCTTCAGGGCGCGGTATCCACAAGCTCCGTGAGGATCCAGCAAATAACCGGTTTCTGTAAAGGTTGACTTTACTGTCTCGGCTATTTCTTCATCTGTATACATGCATCCGCTGATTTTTTCACAGACGGCTTCGTGTGAATTTCCGTACAGATCCAGTATGCGGGCAAAATTACTGGGGTCGCCTACATCCATGGCATTGGCTATGGTAGTCACCGAGGGACGAGGGGTATAGATACCTGTTTGCAGATACTGCAGAAATACATCGTTCCGATTGTTGGCTGCAATAAAACGTTTAACAGGTAATCCCATCCGCATTCCAAATAGTCCGGCTGTTATATTTCCAAAGTTACCACTCGGAACACAGAATACAAGGTTATCTGCCTTACCCATCTTAGCCAGTTGTGCATAGGCATAAAAGTAGTAGAATGCCTGTGGCAGGAAACGTGCCACATTAATGGAGTTAGCCGATGTCAGTTGCATGTGAGCATTCAGCTCCTTGTCCATGAAAGCCGACTTTACGAGTGCCTGGCAGTCGTCGAATGTTCCTTCAATTTCCAGGGCTGTAATATTCTGACCCAAAGTGGTGAACTGGCATTCCTGAATGGGGCTGACTTTCCCTTTGGGGTATAATACATACACATGGATACCCGGTACACCCAAAAAGCCATTGGCAACGGCACTTCCGGTATCTCCCGAGGTGGCAACCAATACGTTGACCTCTTTCTTGCCTTGTTTACGTATAAAATGACCTAACAGACGGGCCATAAATCTGCCACCTACGTCTTTAAATGCAAGCGTGGGGCCGTGATATAACTCCAGACTATAAATAGAATTGTTTACATGCACCACCGGAGCATCGAAGGGTAGGGTGTCGTAAACAATTTGTTTCAGGGTATCGGCATCTACATCTTCGCCAAAAAAGGCATCGGCAACTACGTATGAAATTTCCTGAAAAGACATATCCTTCATTTTTTCGAAGAAAGATGATGGTAATGCCTTTATCTTTTCTGGCATATACAGACCCTTGTCGCCTGCCAGTCCTTTAACTACCGCCTCTTCCAAGGTGGCAAGAGGAGCCAGTCTGTTTGTACTATAATATTTCATCTTGTTAGTCTTTAAGAAATTCACGCATAAACTCATCCTCTTTCAACTCTCCGTAATATCCTTCTTTAGCCGCATATTCATCGTAGCGTTGTACTGCATCGGGTGTTTGTCCGGGCTTGTAGATTATAAATGGAATAGGCTCGTTAGTATGCGTCCGAATTGAACATGGAGTGGGGTGATCGGGTAAAACAGCTATTGCCACCGGTTCATCCCATGTCTGCAGTGTTTCAAAGATGGGTTTGATAGCCCGCTTGTCAAGATACTCGATAGTCTTTATTTTTAGATCTACATCCCCTTCGTGACCAGCTTCGTCGCTTGCCTCCACATGCAGGTAGACAAAGTCGTTTGTCTTCAGCGCCTGCAAGGCAGCTTCTGCTTTTCCCTCGTAGTTGGTGTCGTATAGCCCTGTGGCTCCCTCGACAGTTAGAACCTCCAATCCGGCATATACGCCGATACCTCTGATGAGGTCGACTGCCGAGATAACAGCCCCTTTTTCAAAACCATACATCTGCTGCATGGTTTCCATGGCAGGACGGTATCCCGGAGACCAGGGCCAGATACTGTTGGCGGGATCTTTACCCAGAGCAATTCGTCGTTGGTTTACCGGATGATCTTTGAGTATGTCCTGAGATTTAAGTATCAGGTTGTTTAATAATTCGGCTGTATCATTTGCTTCGGGAGCTTCCGGTTTAATAAGCAATGGACGAAACGGACGTAAAGGGACATCGTGGGGAGGAGTACAATCCAAACGTTTGTCGCCACCCTTAATCACCAATAGATTGCGGTAGGATACACCGGTATAAAATACCACCTGTTCGCTTCCCAGTTCCTGATTCAGAAATTTAATCAGCTCGTCCGACTCTTCCGTAGATATGTGGCCAGCCGAATGATTCTTAAGAATCTCTCCTTCAACGCAAATTAGATTGCAACGCATGGCAAGATCGCCCGGTTGCAACTCTACACCTATGCTGGCAGCTTCAAGAACCCCTCTGCCTTCGTAAACCTTTGGCATATTATATCCTAAAACCGCCATATTGGCTACTTCACTTCCCGGATGAAAGCCATCTGGTACGGTTTTTAGTCTTCCATTTCTTCCTAATGCGGCCAATTTATCCATGTAAGGTGTATCAGCAGCTTGTAAGGGAGTAAGACCTCCCAGGGCTTCAATTGGCTCATCGGCCATTCCATCGCCTAAAATAACTATGTGTTTCATAATGTACCCTTTCCTCCTGATTTATTAACGAATGTTGGCTATGGAAATTATGTCTGCAAACACACCGGCTGCCGTAACATCGGCTCCGGCTCCGTAACCTTTAATAATCATGGGATATTCGTGATATCGCTCCGTGGAAATCATGATTATGTTATTGCTTCCTTCCAGTTCGTAGAAGGGATGATGACTGTCTACTTCCTGTAGTCCCACACGGCATTTACCCTTTTCCATGGAAGCTACAAAACGGAAACGCTTGTGTTCTTTTTCCAGATATTGTCTTTTTTCTTCAAACTCTGCGTCCAGTTCGGTAATGCTACTCCAAAAATCTTCCAATGAACCGGCAAAGAACTTCTCAGGAATAAACAGATCCTTTACAACATCGGCTTGTTCTACTTTATAACCTGCTTCGCGTGCCAGGATAACCAATTTACGTATTACATCTTTACCGCTTAAGTCAATGCGTGGGTCTGGCTCTGAATATCCTGCCTGCTTTGCCATTCGGATGGCTGTACTCAACGGAACATCTGCACTCAGGGTATTGAATATGTAATTGAGCGTTCCTGATAATACGGCCTCCAGTTTTAGAATATGATCGCCGCTGTTGATCAGGTCGTTCATCGTATTGATGATGGGAAGTCCAGCTCCAACATTGGTTTCAAAGAGAAATTTGACGCCACGGTGACGGGAAATCTCTTTAAGTTTAAAATAATTGTCGTATGATGATGATGCAGCCAGTTTATTGGCAGCAACCACAGATATATTGTTGTTTAGCAATGTTTCATAAAGCCCTGCAACATCCTGACTAGCAGTGCAATCCACAAAAACTGAATTAAATATATTCATCTGAAGAATCTCTTCACAAAGTTTTACCGGCGAACTATCCAGACCTTTCACCTTTAAATCGTCTTGCCAATTGGTAAGGTCCAGACCTTCTCTGCAGAACAATGCTTTCCGGGTGTTGGCTATCCCAACAACATTCAGTTTAAGTCCGTTTTGTTCCATCAGGTTTACCCGCTGGTTTTTTATTTGTTCAAGCAGACTGCCACCCACGATTCCAACTCCGGTTACAAACAGGTTCAGCACTTTGTATTCCGACAGAAAAAAGGAGTCGTGAATAGAGTTTAAGGCTTTCCGAAGGTATTTTGCTTTGATTACAAATGAGATATTTGTTTCGGATGCTCCTTGTGCACAAGCAATAACACTGATACCGCTGCGCCCTAACGTTCCGAACAATCTGCCGGCAATACCGGGTGTGCGTTTCATGTTTTCGCCTACAATAGCAACGGTTGCCAGATCGGTTTCTGCTTCAATATCATTGATTTCACCCTGCGAACGTTCTAATGCAAACTCTTCATTCAACACCTTTACTGCCACTTCCGCATCTGCGTTGCGAACAGCAAATGAGGTGTTGTTTTCCGAACTGGCCTGCGATACCATAAAAACACTTATGCCGCTTTTGGCAAGCGTTTTGAATATCCTGTAGTTTACTCCAATTACACCAACCATGCCCAATCCTTGTACAGTAATCAGGCAAGTGTCATTAATAGAGGAAATTCCCTTAATTGATTTTTGTTTTTCGTTGGCCGGCTTTTCTTTCGAGATATATGTGCCAGGTGCGTCCGGATTAAACGTATTCCGGATTCGGATCGGTATATTTTTATGATATACGGGGTAGATTGTTGGAGGATATATAACCTTGGCTCCAAAGTTACACAACTCCATTGCCTCAATAAAGGTTAGCTGATCAATAACATATGCCGAGCTGATAACCCTCGGATCGGCAGTCATGAAGCCATCAACGTCCGTCCAGATCTCAAGAATGGAGGCATCCAATGCTGTTGCCAGAATAGAAGCAGTATAATCCGAACCACCCCTTCCCAGGTTTGTTATCTCTCCATTTTCCTTACTAGTTGATATAAAACCAGGAACTAAGGATACTTTAGGTAAGGAGGCGAATGTCTCTTTGATAAGAGCGTTCGTAAGGTCGAAGTCAACAATGTGTTTGTTAAACTGCTTGATTGTTTTAATAAACTTTCGTGAATCGAATAACACAGCGTCATTTATCACATTTGAAACAATCAAAGACGAAAGCCGTTCTCCGTAACTTACAATTGTATCGGAAGTTTTAGCCGACAAATCATTGATTAGGTAAACCCCTCTGAAGATGTTTCCAAGTTCGTCAAGCAAGGACATAGTCTGTTTTTGAACTTCCTTGCGTATAGTTATATCTGGTATTACTCCTTCTATCACATCCAGGTGACGGGAGATAATTTCTGAAAATTCTTTTTCGTAAGCAACATCGCCTTTCGATGCCATAGCTGAGGTGGCAAGTAATTTGTCCGTTATTCCTCCTAAAGCGGAAACAACTACAATGACAGGCTCTTCAATAGCCTCTACTATCTTCTTCACACTCAAAATGCTATTCACGGAACCTACGGATGTTCCGCCGAATTTTAATACTTTCATCGGTATGACGTATTTAATTTATATTTCTAGATTGAAAGGACCGGGCATGCCGGTAAAAAGAGATGCAATACTAAGGATTGCAACATCGCAGAACGTGGTTGCTGCGTATGCTTATATGTAGATTCTTCCCCCCTAAGGGGTCATTGTCAATGCCCAGGTATGGTATGCAAAAGTTGCAATCATTATTTTCTGTTCGATTGAATTCGTTATTATTTATTCGGCAATATTAGTGATAATTTTTCAATTGAAAGCGTTTTTAGGGAAATAACTTGATGTTTTGTTTGTAAAGTTGCCTTTTTGCTTACTTTTTCCTGTTTTTTGAAGCAATACTTCTTTCTATATCATCGCGACTTTTACTTTGTGTTACCAGGTAGACGCCTGAGAAAACAAATACTGCCGCAATGAGTTTGACCAACGAAAATGTGTCTTGACCAACCATGATGGCTATGATGGATGCGCCTAAGGGCTGTATGTAATTGTACATACTCATGGTTGTGGGACGTATCCTCTTCAATGAGATGGGAATTAACAGATAAGGGATGAAGGTTGCAAAAAACAGGACATAAAGAATTGACAAAATATATTGACTGTTGATTGTTCCATGAAATGCAGGTGTTTCAATAAGGTCGTTGTAAGTAAATGGAAATATAACAAGGGTTGAAAAAAGAAACATCCACTTCATTATTGTGACAGACGAGTAGCGTTTCGTAATGGGTTTGGCGATAACCAGATATATGGAGTATGAAAAAGAGCTTAGCATACACAACATATTACCTAGCAGATTGCTTTTACCGGAAGCCACTTGTCCTGAAGCCAAGATAAGCCCGATTGCTCCTGTTGCGCCAACCAATACCCCGAAAGCTTTCATCCGTGTAATGGGTTCCTTTAGTATGATTGCTGCCAGTACCATCACAAATATGGGAGACGCAGTCGATATGATTGACGCATCTATTGGTGATGTATTTGTAAGGCCATATATGAACAATCCCTGGTTGATTGCAATCCCTGTCATCGAACAGAAAAAGAGCAGGGCCAGATCTTTTACAGGTACATGTTCCTTGGGTACAAAGAGGGATGTTATCCAAAACATTACACAGGCAAACAGCATACGCAACAAGGTTAATCCAAAAGGGGTAACATGTATGGGTAATAATGATTTGGAGATGGAGATATTTATTGCAAACAGAATATTTACTATAAAAATCAACAAATGGCCTATGTATTTATCCTTTGTCATCATTGACCGTCAATTTATTTTTACAAATGTACTATTTGGGCTGATACTATAAACAAAGAACCATGCATTAATGAATGCATGGTTCTGAAATTTTGTGGGCAGTGATGGATTCGAACCACCGAAGACGAAGTCAGCTGAGTTACAGTCAGCCCCATTTGGCCACTCTGGTAACTGCCCTACAATAAAAATTATTTGAGCCTCTTGTCGGATTCGAACCAACGACCCCGAGATTACAAATCACGTGCTCTGGCCAACTGAGCTAAAGAGGCATTGCTTTTTTTCTTAGCGAGTGCAAAGGTAGTATAATATTTTAACAATCCAAATATTCCTGCAATTTTGTTGTATAGCGTGGATTTCTGCATTAAATGCCGTATTTTTGTATGCACAACTTGTGTTATAATATGTAATAATCTGATAATAAGAGTAAATGGGGTTGATGTAATTTATGTGTATTGCGAACATAATTTGCTTGAAAGGGGTTTTATAAGCAGAAAATAAATTTAATGAAGATGAAATTAATATATATTTATCACAGTTGCTATGCGATAGAGGGCGACGATTATACAATTTTAATCGACTTTTATAAAGATCAGTCAGACGTAAAAGGTCGTAAAATTGTTCAGGATATTCTTCTGAATCGTCCGGGCGCTTTTTATGTGCTTTCAACACACGGGCATAGTGATCATTTCACGCCCGAAGTTTTATCCTGGAAAATTAACAGACCGGATATTCACTATATCTTTTCGAAGGATATTCTGGTAGATGGTAAAGCATCTGCTACGGATGCTGTATATTTAAACAAAGGAGAAACTTATCAGGATGATTTGTTGAAGATTGAGGCGTTTGGCTCCACCGATTTGGGGGTGTCGTTTTACATTGAAGTAGGAGGGAAGCGGATATTTCATGCCGGAGATTTAAATAATTGGCATTGGAATGAAGAGTCAACTCCTCAGGAGTCGGCCGAATATGAAGATTTCTACTTGAAAGAATTGTCGTATCTGGCCAAGAATGTTCCTTTAATTGATATGGCCATGTTTCCGGTTGATCCCCGGTTGGGAAAAGATTACATGCGGGGGGCGGAACAGTTGATAGATTATATATCTGTAAAGAATTTTGCACCCATGCATTTTGGACTCAAATATGATAAAGCAAATGCATTTGCTGCATACGCACGCATGAAGGATGTCCGGTTTGTAATGATTACAAAACCGGGAGAAAGTTTTGAATTTTAAACTATTAAATAGAATTATGGAGATAAAAAGCAGATTTGATCATTTCAATATCAATGTTCTTGATCTTGAGAGAAGTATTGAATTTTACCAAAAGGCTTTGGGCCTGAAAGAAAAAAAACGTAAAGTGGCATCCGACGGTTCATTTATTCTGGTCTACCTCGGCGAAGAAACAACAGGATTCCTGTTGGAACTTACCTGGTTAAGAGACAAGAAAGAACCATATGAACTTGGAGAAAATGAGAGCCATTTGTGTATGCGAGTGGAAGGCGATTACGATGAAATCCGTAAATACCATAAAGAGCTTGGATGTGTATGTTATGAAAACACATCCATGGGGCTTTACTTTATTAATGACCCGGATAATTATTGGATTGAAATTCTTCCGGTAAAATAAAATAGATTGTTTGTCCCCGTCCTCTCATAAGACGGGGATATTATTTAAATCAGATTATAGAATATGAATCAGAAAAGGATTCTTGAAATTTGTGCAAATTCTGCGGCAAGTTGCGTGGAAGCAGAAGCCGGGGGGGCGGCAAGGGTTGAACTATGTGCCGGTATTCCGGAGGGAGGTACAACTCCGAGTTATGGTGAAATCAGAATGGCTAAGGAGCTTACTTCCCATATTGATATAAATGTCATTATCAGACCCAGAGGAGGTGATTTTTTATATACTCCGGCAGAAATTCAATCCATGTTGTATGATATTGAATTGGCGAAACAGCTTGGAGTACATGGCGTTGTTTTCGGATGCCTCACAAAAGAAGGAGATGTGGATGTTCCATTACTAAATAAATTAGTGGCGGCATCCAAGCCTTTGTCGGTAACATTTCACAGGGCATTCGATGTGTGCAGGGATCCTTTTGAAGCTTTGGAGCAGATTATTACTGCAGGATGTGACAGAATACTCACTTCAGGACAGCAGCAGGATGCCGTAAAGGGAATTCCTTTATTGGCTGAGTTGGTACAAAGGGCCGGTGAACGTATAATTATTATGCCCGGTTGCGGAGTAAGGGAAAATAATATTGCACAGATCGAGCAGGAAACAGGAGCGAAAGAATTCCACACATCAGCCAGAAGTACCGTCTACAGCCAGATGGTGTACCGAAACGAAAATGTACCGATGGGGAGTGCTGCTCTGGGCTCCGAATTCGAAACGCAACAAACTGATAGAAAGAAAGTGTCTGCTTGTTTGATGTAATAATTGTTTTATGTATCTTCGTCCATTCTTTAGACGAAATCACATGAAATGCATATCTATAATTGTTAGCCTTTTTTGCTTTTTATCTGTTTATGCACAACAAGATTCTGTAGTGCCTTTTGATAAAGCATATAAACGTGTATATTACGCAACGAAAATCTCAGACAATAAACCCGTTATCGATGGGATGCTGAATGATCTTCTCTGGCAGGAGGAAGGTGTGTGGACTGAAAAGTTTGTACAGGTTTCTCCTTTCGAGAGGGTCATTTCTTTATCCCCTACAAAAGCCAAATTATTTTACGATGATAAATTTATTTATGTTGGAATTTATTGTAAAGACGCTGTTCCCGAAAAGATAAATCAATTTATTGGAAACCGAGACGATAACAGCTTGGGCGATCTGGTAAGTATTGCCTTTGATACTTACCACGACTTTCGGGCCGCTCCGGAGTTCAATATCAATGCCGGAGGAAATAAAACAGATCTTGTTGTAACCGATAAACTAAACGTTAATTTGAGTTGGAATGCTGTTTGGGAAGGGAAGACTTCGGTAAACAAAGCAGACTCCAGCTGGTCGGCCGAATTAAAAATTCCATTTAGTCAGCTTCGCTACAATCAACTGTCCGAAGAAGGGATTTGGGGATTGCACATCCGACGGATTATCCGTCGTAATAATGAAGTCCAGAATTGGAGTATGATTCCGCTAAAGAATAACGGCCATGTGTTTTCATTTGGTGAGGTACACCAGATGACAGAACTACCCAAAGCCCGTGGAATAGAATTTCTGCCTTATACGATGGGAAAGTTTACCAGCGAACCGGTAGTTCCCGGAAGTCCCTATCAAACAGGTAACCGTTGGAAAGGAAATATAGGGATGGATGCAAAGTTTGCCTTGTCCGATTTTACGCTGGATATGACAATCAATCCGGATTATGGACAGGTTGAATTGGACCCGTCTGTAATGAATCTGACTGCATACGAGACATTTTACGACGAGAAGCGCCCCTTCTTTTTGGAAGGAAAACATATTCTCGATTTTGCCAGTGGTAATGATATGATGTTCTATACACGCAGAATTGGCGGATCGCCTTCATACTCACCCTCCGGAATCGATAATGTAAATTCATTTGCCGAAACAAAAGAGAATGTACCTATTTTGGGGGCACTAAAGCTTACCGGAACAAACAGGCATGGACTAACCATGGGTGTTCTGCAAAGTATTACGGCCCGCTCATCAGCCAAAGTAAGTCGTAATGGAATGGAAACGGAAGAAGTGGTGGAACCGCTCACAAATTATTCCGTTGCCCGGGTTCAAAAAAACTGGAAGGGTAATACCTTGTTGGGAGGAATGGTAACATCGGTCAACCGTTTCATGGAAGACTCGCCTTTAAAAGAGATTCTGTTCAGCAATGCCTATTCGGCCGGGATCGATTTTGTTCAATATTTTAGTAACCGTTTGTATTACATTGACTTTAAGGGAATATACAGCTCAGTAAATGGATCTGAAAATGCCATCAGTCTGCTTCAACGGAATCCGGTACACTATTACCAAAGAGAATCAGCGCAATCTTATCTGGGAGTAGATTCCAGGCGTACTTCACTAAATGGTACGGGAGGATATCTGAAAGTAGGTCGTAAAGGAAATGCAAAATGGTTTTTTTCCGAAACCGTCGGTTGGACATCTCCTGGTTTTGATTTAAATGCCATTGGTTATCTTAAAGAAGCGGATTTTTATGAAAATGAATCGGAAATAGGGTATCGTCAAACTACCAACTGGAAGATGTTCAGATCCAATACCTTTACGCTTACTCAAAGAAACCGATGGAATTATGGGGGGAATCGGTGTTAAATACCGCATCCTTGAGATGGCAGAGTATGACAATGAAACGGTATGAAGTAGATTTTAAGGAGACCTGGGCATGGAATATGCTTGATAGCCGTATGTTGCGCGGAGGTAAGGATATGAGATTCGACCCCAGTTTCAATACCTATCTGAAAATAAATACAGATAAAGCAAAAAGGGTACTGTTTACAATGACTTACGAAGGAACACACAATACAGACGGATACAATTCGGCCAACAAGATAAGCCCTGCTTTTACATTCCGTTTAGGAAACCATGTTTATCTTTCCAGTCAGTTTGATTATGCCTGGAACAAAGATAACTTACAATACGTAAGTTCATCCGTGCCGTTGGGAAATCAGATTTTGCCCATCCGTCCTGTTGTCCCATACTATGTGATGGGGCATATGAGTCAGGAAACCTATGGTTTAACCATGAAGCTTCAGGTAAATGTTACACCTGATATATCCTTGCAGCTTAACGGATCACCATTTACCTCAACTGCAACATTCAGCGACTTCAAAGTAGCGGATAATACCACTTCATCTACCTATTCGGAACGTTACATACCTATCGATCCTGCCAGCTTAAAGCTTTCAAACAATATCTATTCGGTTGAAAAAGAGGGAGTACCTGTCTTTAATTTCCGAAAACCCGACTTTAGTTTCAATGAGTTCCGATCTAATGTCGTGGCTCGATGGGAATACCTCCCGGGATCAACGCTCTTTTTTGTATGGGAGCATAGAATGTCCGATCGGGCAAGCAGTGTAATTAATGGTTGGGGAGACAATCTGGATCGGATGTTTGGTCTGCCTGCCAGAAATACATTTATGATTAAAGTAAATTATTGGTTTTCCATATAAAAATATGGATATTGTCTACATGAATCTGAAACTAATTAATAAATTTGCAAGAATAGAATATTTAGATTTACTAAAATGGAAAAAAGAAGACTTACCCGTTCTAACAATGGTATGATTGCCGGAATATGTGCCGGTATAGCCGATTATTTTGATTGGGATCCTACGCTGGTCCGTATCGGTTATATACTGTTAAGCCTATTTACTGTGTTTGCAGGTTTCTTGATGTACATTGTTTGTTGGATTGTTATTCCTAAAGAGAATTAATGGATTTTGAACTTTCTTCAATCTTTTCGCCTACCGGAGATCAGCCTGATGCCATAGCTGCGTTATCTAACGGAGTAACAGAAGGTGTGCCTTTTCAGACCCTTTTGGGTGTAACGGGTTCGGGTAAAACTTTTACGATTGCGAATGTAATCAAGGAGGTAAAGAAACCGACCTTGATTCTAAGTCATAACAAAACCCTGGCTGCACAATTGTATAGTGAATTTAAAAGCTTCTTCCCTAATAATGCGGTGGAGTATTTTGTATCTTACTATGATTATTATCAGCCTGAAGCCTACCTTCCCACAACAGATACTTATATAGAAAAGGATCTGGCAATAAATGATGAGATTGAGAAGTTACGATTAAGAACTACCGCTTCCCTTCTTTCGGGGCGTAAAGACATCATTGTGATATCCTCTGTATCCTGTTTGTATGGTATGGCAGACCCAACAGCTTTTGCTTCTAAAGTGACACATATTTTCAGAGGTATGAAAATAGACCGTGATGCTTTGTTGCGTTGTTTTGTGGATGCGTTTTATGTAAACAACAAGGTAGAATTCAAAAGCGGCTGTTTTCGTGTTAATGGAGATATTGTGGATCTGTTCCCGGCAATTGAAACGTTCGATGGGGTTGCTTACCGTATTGAGTTTTGGGGTAATGAAATCGATCGTATCTCATCCTTCGACCCACTGTCGGGCAGAGAAATTGATGAGCAGGAAGAATTGAATGTCTACCCAACCAATCTGTTTGTAACATCCAAGGAACGAATGACTGAAGCTATCGGTCAGATTGATGTGGACCTTGGAAAACAGGTTGAATATTTTAAGGAAATCGGTAAACCCTATGAGGCAAAACGCTTATACGAGCGGGTTGTCTTTGATCTGGAAATGATTAGGGAACTGGGCCATTGTTCGGGAATTGAAAACTATTCCCGTTATTTCGATGGTCGAAATGCCGGTGAACGACCTTATTGCTTGCTGGATTATTTCCCGAAAGATTTTTTGTTGGTGATAGACGAGAGTCATGTCACCGTCCCTCAGATAAGGGCCATGTACGGCGGAGACAGATCCCGAAAACAAAATCTGGTTGAATATGGCTTTAGGTTACCGGCTGCACTGGACAACCGCCCTCTTACATTCGAAGAGTTTGAATCGCTTACTCCTCAGGCAATATATGTAAGTGCTACTCCTGCCGATTATGAATTGATAAAATCTGAGGGTGTTGTTGTAGATCAGTTGATTCGGCCTACCGGTCTGCTTGATCCCATAATTGAGGTTCGTCCCACGTTGAATCAGATTGACGATTTAATGGAAGAGATTACAAAACGATCTGCCATTGATGAGAGGGTGCTGGTTACTACACTTACCAAACGTATGGCTGAAGAGCTTACGGCTTACCTGGGTAGAATGGGTGTGAGATGTAATTATATTCATAGCGATGTAGACACGTTGGAGCGTGTTAAAATTATGGATGATCTGCGTAAAGGATTATTCGATGTGCTTATCGGTGTTAACTTGCTGAGAGAGGGTTTGGATTTACCGGAAGTATCGTTGGTGGCCATTCTCGATGCCGATAAGGAGGGCTTCTTGCGTTCCCATCGTTCCTTAACGCAGACAGCCGGTCGTGCAGCCCGTAATATAAACGGGAAAGTAATTTTCTATGCAGACCGTATTACAGACAGTATGCGTAAAACTATGGATGAGACTACCCGTCGACGCGAAAAACAATTGGCATATAACGAAAAGCATGGCATTACTCCTCAGCAGATTGTTAAGAATACAGGCTCTTTCTTAGGTGAAAAGCAGCTTCAAGGCGTGGATCCTTACGCTTACATTGAACCAGAACCAAGTCTGGCTGCAGATCCGGTAGTTCAATATATGAACAAAGCCCAGCTTGAAAAAGCGATTGAACGAACAAAGAAACAGATGATGGAAGCAGCTAAAAATCTTGATTTTCTTGAAGCTGCACAATTTCGTGATGAGCTTATAAAGCTGGAGGATTTACTTAAGGCCAAAGTCTGATTATCACTAAAAAGAGTAAGATATGAATTTGCCTAAGATTGTATTTGTACTGTTGTCCGTTACGGTTCAGGCCGCCGCTCAGGTAGTTTATTTACCTTCAGATTCTCTTATTTTTGAGAAGTGTATGCAGGCGATGGATGTAAACAAGGATCTTCCATTGCAAGATTTAGTGGTGCAGACAGCCTTATATTTTGAAGGCACCCCCTATGTTGCCTCAACCCTGGAACAGACGCCGGAACAACTGGTTGTAAATCTTCGTGAATTTGACTGTACTACCTTTGTTGAATCGGTCCTGGCTCTTTCATACACCCGAAAAGATAAAAACCCCTCTTTCCAAACGTATTGTATGAATTTGAAACGGATACGATATAGAGAAGAGATAAGAGATTACAGTTCGAGGTTGCATTATACGACAGACTGGATTCAGACAAACGAAAAACGGGGATTTGTAAAGGATATCTCACAACAACTCGGGGGGGCGATATTGCCTGTAAATTTATATTTTATGTCGACCAATGCCGATAAGTACAAACAGCTTTTAAATAATCCTCAGCTAACAGACAAGATTAGACAACAAGAACAAGCGGTAAACGCTCAGCCACATTATTATGTTCCTGTATCCGATATCGATAAAAGATCCGAGATGGTAAAAAGCGGAGATATGGTCTGCTTTGTCACAACAATTAAAGGATTGGACGTGTCTCATGTGGGTTTTGCACTTCATAAGGACGGGATGTTGACATTTATACATGCTTCGTTAACTGCCAAAAAAGTGATTGTAAATCCTATTTCCATTCAAGCCTACGTTGAGGGAATCAAACACAATAACGGAGTGTTGTTTGTAAGACCTCTTGAGCAATCATTGAAATAATTCAAAAGCAAAACGGAAACCCGCGCGTTGGTATTCTCCTTTCTCAAATCCTGCAAACACTGCAATATTGAAAAGATGATTACCAATTCCATAACCCACTTCAGTGTAGCTTGGGAGATAGGGCGTGAAAAGCTGGCTCAAATACAGCCGCTCTGTAAAGATATGCTTGGAAGCCTCTTTTTTTAACAGATGCATAAGGATAAACGGACTTTCATACATTACATGTGCCTGTACATAGGAATTGGATGCGTTGTACCATTCTCCCGGCAGTAATTGAAATACGCCTCCGATTCTGTCGTTCCATGAGTCGGGAAAGTGGTGTCTGGTAAAATAACGGAAATCGGCAAAATAAACAGACCTTTGTCTGGTAAAGAATCCGGCACTAACATAGTAATTAAAGCGCTTGAGAAGTCCCATGTTTATAACCTGCTGAATATCTGCTTCTATTCGTTCATAATCACTCAAACTTCCCAGTACGCCTCGTATACCCCGGGCATATTCGACTGAAATGGTTGGAAGACAGGATTGAACATATTCCTTTAGTCTGCCATCCATCCGGTAGTACTGATAGGGGGTGTAGGATAACCCGATATACGGAACGAAATCATTGTAATTGTCGTAAATCACATCAATAATTTCACCTTCGTTAAGTAGCTTTTTTCCATTGGTGACAGGTGTGCGATGATGGAATGTAAGTCCGCTATGCAGTTGCAATCCATTCAGTAATTCAATCTTATTTCGCAGGTCAGCATAATAGTCTCTGTAGTATTTAAGATTCAGATTGTCGAATGAAAAAGCTGAATCTTTTACCAGTTCTTTAATCTGATTTGTAATTTCCGACGAATAATTCTGGTTGCCGTTTGCAAAGGTCAGACTTAATGTTCCTGTTTTCTCAGGAGCATAAACCCAGTCGCCTGCCAACTTATAGAAAAACTCCTTTCTCTTGAATACAAACCCAATTTCAGGACGAAAGCGTATTTGCCGGTCATCCTTAAGTCTTTTACTAACCCGTAGTTGTTGTCGGAAACTTATTCCATCCAGTTTTGTATATCCAAACATAAATGGGTTGAGTATTCCGGAATACTTCATTCGGGTTGAATGTATGTCGAACCTCATCGAGTTTGTAAGAGTTTCGGTCAGTTTTAGATATTTCTGGATAGCCGTAGAGTCGGCTGTAATTTTCTTTTCGTTCAGGGGTAGTGCTAATAATATGGATTCCTCTACCGTTAATTTGCTTTTCCTATTTGCCGACCAATATAATGTATCCTTTACTACAGGAATGGTGTCGGTTTCAAAATGGTAATAGTTTGAAAGATCAAGCGTTCGTTCAGATTCTACATCTGCAATGTTTTCGATTTCGGTCCAGGAAACCGATTTAAAGTCATAATTTATTTTATAGTTGCACTCAATTGAATTGCCTAATGCCTTATAACGTAGATTAAGTGATGCTGTATTAGGCAGACACAGATGCTGATATAATTTATTAAAGTCAATAATCAAATTAAACTCTGCGAAAGAAACCCGACCGTTTATATCGAGTTTTTCGATTGAATTAAGATTGTCTCTTATATACAGATAGCCGCAAATGAGTTTCTGACTCCACTGTTTCGGCATAACACAAATCTTGAAAATCCGGCTTGAGTCTGTTTCTTCAATCCCGTCGACCCAGTAGGTGTAATATTTGGAAGCATGAGTGCCTACGGGAGTTATAATCAGTTCATCGTAAGCCGTTTCAGAATTTACGTTTAGACTTAAGAATTTAAGGACTTCACTAATTTGTTTGTTAGAAGGTATGTTATTGCCGTTTATAGCATTAAACTTGTGATAAAAATGGTTGGGAGAAACAAACCGGGTATTGGCGAGCAATTCAAAAAACGTTTCTTTGTTTTTGTTGTCAATCGGAAATAGCTTGGGAACATAGCGCATGAGCGCGTTACTTTTAAGAATCTCGGAATGACCTTTTATATATACTTCGGCCTCATAGTTGGAAAGAGCGTTTTTATGCATTTCGGCATTTAATCCAACCAGATACATTATAGAGTCGGCCATCTGTTCTTTAACCGGGTCATCACAAACTCTATAGGCAAAACCTTTTCCATAGGAATAAGTACTCCAAACTATATTCCCTGCCAGAAACAGAAATAGATAGATGTATCTATATAGATGCATAAGAGTCTGCAAAATCAAATTATAACAAACTTAATGATTTTCTTTTCTAAAGAAAAGAAAAGGTGCTATAATAATTTATTAAATAAAACCCGTTGGCGGAATTAATTCACTAAAAAATGTCAGGAAATAAGTTGTGCATATCATTGATTATTAGTATTTTAATGGTGATCAAACTATTAATATACAGCTCAATTATGCACAACTTATATGCAATATTCGCTAAATTTCTTGATATATGCAAGATGTTTTCTGCTGATTTAGTAAACGAAAAAGGGAATATACCTCGCAGAGGAGTCGTCCCGAAGTTCTCTGACTTAGAAGTGATCAGTTTAAGCCTTGCTGCCGAATCAATAGGTATAGATAGTGAAAGCTTTTTGTTTTCTAAATTAAATGAATACAAAGATGATTTTTCTTCTCTCATATCCCGTCGTCAATATAATGATCGCAGGAAGCTCACTATCGGCTTATGTAATCAGGTGCGTGAAAGAATTGCATCAAAAGTTGATGGTGGAGAAGCTATTTTCTGTATTGATTCTATGCCAATTGAAGTCTGTCGTCCCATAAGGTCAAAACGTTGTAAAATGGGAAAGAATAATTATGATAAAGCTCCCAATTATGGCTATTGTGCTTCACAGGGTAAACATTATTACGGATATAAATTACATTCTCTCTGTGGGTTGAGCGGTGTCATACACTCTTTTGACCTGACAAAGGCGAGTGTTCACGACATTCATTATTTGAAAGACGTAAAGTGTAACTTTCAGAATTGCACCATCATCGGTGATCGTGGATATATTGGAGCAGCCATACAACTTGATTTATTTGAAAAAGCTAATATCAAGTTGGAAGTTCCATATCGGTCGAATCAAAAAGATTGGAAACCTGTATTTAGTCCATTTGCTAAAGCAAGGAAAAGGGTTGAAACGCTTTTTGCACAATTATGCGATCAATTTATGATAATCAGAAATTACGCAAAACAAACAGAAGGATTGTTTACCAGAATTACGGGGAAAATTAGTGCACTTACAATCCTTCAATATATAAACAAGATTAATAACAAACCCATTGGACAAATTAAATATGCACTAATTTAATTCCGCCAACGGGTTAAATAAAATTATTTGTTGTATTTATTATTTTATTTTCAAATAAAATTCTATATTTGTGCTTCACAAGTATGTTATAAAGCAGTATCGTGGTAAAGCATCAAAAAGAAGAAGTCGATTTTTCGGCTAGTTTATCAGAGGTATGGAGAGTATTGAACGATAAGGAACGTGATATTCTCCGCAATAATGCAATCGTTCAGCATTTTAAGCGGAATGAGTTGATTTATTGTGAAGGTGATGAGCCTAAGGATATGATGTGCTTATTAAAAGGCAAAGTCAAAATCTTTAAAGAAGGAGTTGGCGGGCGAAGTCAGATTATACGGATGATTAAACCTGTGCAATACTTCGGATATCGTGCTAATTTTGCTCAGGAGCAATATCTTACCAATGCATCTGCCTTCGAAGCATCAACTGTTTGTCTCATTCCGATGACTGTGGTTACCAGCCTGATTATGGCAAATGCTGAACTGGCCATGTTTTTTATCCGTCAGCTTTCTGTAGATCTGGGTATTGCAGACGAACGAACTGTAAATCTTACACAAAAACATATTCGCGGACGTTTGGCAGAATCTTTGTTGTTTTTGCAGGATAGTTATGGATTGGAAGAAGACGGAGCTACGATTAGCATCTATCTTTCAAGAGAAGATTTGGCCAACTTGTCGAATATGACAACATCCAATGCCATTCGTACATTATCTAATTTTGTTACCGAACGGATAATCGCTTTAGACGGAAGGAAGATTAAGATTATCGATGAAGACCGCTTACGTAAGATAAGTAAACTAGGATAATTTAAACACAACATACATTATAATAAAAAGGCGTTTCTTTTATAAGAAACGCCTTTTTTGCTTATGCTGAAGTAGCTTATTTATTGTATTTGCTAGTTACAACCTGTATTTTCATACTTTCAGCATCTTTACGAAGCTTTACACCGGAGGGCGACAAGTAATGATTTAATGAGATTGTATAAAAACTGTTAGAGCCGCCGTAATAAGATCCATAGCTACCTTTTACTCTTTCTACCGGAACAACCAATAGTTGAAGATCTTTATCCGGAGCCTTTTCTATCTGATTCTTTAATATATATGAAATATTTTTAAAGTTATATTGACGACTGGTCGCATTATAATCATCGGATAGGAAGGACGTAACATTGTTTTCAATGCTTCTGTTTTCAAAGAAAGTCTTGACTGAATCTTCCGGAATTAACAATAAATTGGTAGGAGGAGCCAACGCATATTTCCAGTTCTCCTGTGGCATTGCTTTTAGTGTAAGCGGCATATTGTTAATAATACGTCCGTCTATAACCTTGATAATTTCGGAAGCAGGGATTGTAAGCTTCGTGAAAACACCGGCTGGGGTTTTCAAATACGTATATTCATTGTTTGGTTGCAGGATTGTTTCCAGTCCCGAATTCGCAATGTGATTCAATTGAATAACCTCTTTTGTTGTGTTGAAACGTTCAACACCCTGGGCAACAAAAGATGAATCCTGACCGGTGCTACCCTTTACAGTTGCAGTATATTTGTAATACATACTGAAGGTAGTATTGGATACATTCAATATATTACCGCTACCAAAAGTAGTAGTGATATATAGGCCAGGGAAAAACTTGTTGAAGTTTTCCTGATTTTTGAATGAATTCGGGTTATTCACCGTTTCATTATAGAAATTCTGTCCAACAGATTTGGTGAGTCGAACCGATACGTGAGGTACGTAGTAGTTTGCGTCGTCCGTATTGGTTATGCCACGAATCGAATCAGACACGGTTGCATCATACGCTGTATAGGTCTGCATACCCAAAGAGGTCTGCATATTCGTATAATCGGCCGGGTTCATGTTGGTATAGTAATTCTTATTCAGAGGCTTATCAACATTGTATACCTGTACACGCATGGGGGTAAGGGTATCACCGATAGAAGAATAGTAAGTTATACGTAAATCTACAGAGTCGATCACTCCATTGATAGGTGTATGTGTAAATTTAAAATTCTCCGGACAATAAAACTGGCAAATATAATCCGATTTAAGATTTCCATACAGCGGATCATAAATCTGTCCTAATAACCCGGTTACACTTTTAGCAAAGATCGAATCGACCTTTACCGTTGAAGCTGACATCGAAAAGGTATCCGTAAATACGGCAATCTTATCGCTATCCGGTTGAATCGAGGAACCCACCAGGTTCAGATCATCATCACAACCAATCATTGACAATGCGGTTGCACCAAGTCCTAGTATAAAAAGCTTGATTTTCATTATAGTTACTGATTTTTGTCCAATACTACATCATAAAACGAGTTGAATGCATCAAGATACGTTTCTGGTGACTGGTAAGGGAGAAACGGGATTTGTTTATTTGATTCTATATACTTACTGATTTCCGGGTTGATGGACTCGCTTCCCTGTATAACACCATCCGAAAAATCGATGGCCAGTTTGGCAAGCGAAACAAAACTTGCATCCTCCTTAATAGAACGCAAATCATTTTCTGCTATTCCATCCATTTGCAGTTTCTTTCCAAAATCGTTACGGAAAGGAACTTTAAAATCGTCGCCATAAATTGAATACACAATTTTTGCATTACGAAGACAAGGATCATCCGCATAGGCACGTTTGATGTAAAGTCCGGTAAGGGCAGACATCCATCCATGACAATGAATCAGGTCCGGGATCCAGCGTAATTTCTTTACAGTTTCAAGTACACCACGTACATAAAATATGGAACGGTCGTCGTTGTCTTCATATTCGTTGCCAGCCTCGTCGATTACGGTCGATTTCCGTTGAAAGAAGTCGTCGTTATCGATAAAGTAAACCTGCATTCTGGCAGACTGAATAGATGCAACCTTAATAATCAGCGGGTGATCAGTGTCATCAATTATAAGATTCATTCCAGAAAGACGTATTACTTCATGAAGCTGATTACGTCGTTCGTTAATATTTCCGAACTTAGGCATGAATGTCCTGATTTCGCGGCCTCTATCCTGAATTCCTTGCGGCAAATTTCTACAAATCGTTGCAATTTCAGATTCGGGAAGATAAGGTGTAATTTCTTGAGTAATAAACAAGATCTTTTTTGCATCCATTCTATAAACATATATTTTAAAACGGTACAAAGATAGTAAAAAAAAACGGTTAATTATCAAAGGTTTCCGATGAATGATTTTTGATGAAAATTAAAACATCCTTTAATTGTCCATCATTTAGCGAGTTATCAATAATCCTCTGTATAAAAATGCCGCTTTACTTTCATATCCGGTAATTATTTATTTGCTTTGCACCTTCATTAAGCGTCTAAATGATGAAAATAGTAAACAGTATTAATGAGTTGCGTTGTCATCTTGCAGAAGATAAGCAAAAAGGCAAAAGAATTGGTTTTGTTCCTACAATGGGAGCTTTGCATGCAGGACACCTGAGCCTGGTCAACCGCTGCGTTTCAGAAAATGATATATGCGTAGTTAGTGTGTTTGTAAATCCAACACAGTTTAATAATCCGAATGATTTACTGACTTATCCCAGAACCCTGGAAAACGATTGCCGGTTATTGGAATCATCCGGGTGTAATTATGTATTTGCACCTACGGTAGAAGAAATGTATCCGGAGCCAGACACGAGGGTTTTCGATTTTGGGAAAGTATCTCAGGTGATGGAAGGAGCCCGCAGACCGGGCCATTTTAATGGTGTGGCTCAGATTGTGAGCAAGTTATTTTACGCTGTTGAGCCGGATGTGGCCTATTTCGGGGAAAAAGACTTTCAGCAGATTGCCGTAATCCGTGCCATGGTGAAGCAGCTTGATATCCCGGTTGAAATAGTGGACTGCCCTATTCAGCGGGAAGTTGACGGACTTGCCTTAAGCAGCCGGAATACACGTCTTACACCCGAACAGCGCCAAAAAGCACCTGTTATTGCCCGTACATTGAAAGAAAGTATTACCTTTGTACCCGAAAAGAGCGTCAGGGAAGTGCTTGATTATGTGGTATCCACTATTAATGCAGTTCCTGAAATGGAAGTCGAGTATTTCGAAATAGTGGATGGAAATACGCTCGAATCAATTGAGAACTGGTCCGACACCTCTTATCCGGTAGGATGTATTACCGTTTATTGTGGAGAGGTACGTTTAATTGACAATATCAAGTACTAAGGGTTTGAACAATACATTAAAACAATGTTTATAGAGGTAGTAAAATCAAAAATTCACAGAGTAACCGTAACTGAAGCCAACCTCAATTATATAGGTAGCATCACCATTGATGAAGATCTGATGGATGCAGCCAACCTGATTGAAAATGAAAAGGTTCAGATTGTGAATAATAATAACGGCGAACGTTTTGAAACTTATATCATTAAAGGAGAGCGTGGAACAGGTGTGATCTGTTTAAATGGAGCCGCAGCCAGAAAAGTGCAGCCGGGAGATGTGGTTATTATCATGTCTTACGCCTTAATGGATTTTGAAGAGGCGAAAACATTCAGACCAGCTGTTGTTTTTCCGGACACCGCGACCAATAAGTTAGTCTGAAAAAACAGTTGATTCATATAATGAACAGATAAACAAAGAAGCTCGCCCTTACACAGCGGGCTTTTTTGTTATGATGAAACAAAAACAAATTATGTATTCTAATAAGCAAATCTGGAATGTAAGTTATCCGATATTTTTAAGTCTGCTGGCTCAGAATGTGATAAATGTAACAGACACCGCTTTCCTTGGGAGAGTAGGAGAGGTGGAGCTGGGTGCTGCAGCTATGGGCGGACTTTTCTATATCTGTATTTATACGATTGCCTTCGGATTCAGTACCGGATCACAAATAGTGATGGCCCGCAGGAATGGCGAAAAGCAATATGCGGATGTGGGGCCGGTAATGATTCAGGGAATTGTATTTCTATTCTTGTTGGCCGGGATTGTATTTACCTTATCCAAACTATATGCCGAAAACGTAATAAGTCTGCTTATCTCGTCCGAACAGGTACGAGGTGCAACCATGGAATTTCTTGATTGGCGTGTATTCGGATTCTTTTTCTCATTTGTAAACGTAATGTACCGTGCATTTTATGTGGGGATCACCCGCACAAAGGTACTTACTATGAATGCCGTTGTAATGGCTGTTACCAATGTTATTCTGGACTATGTGCTTATATTCGGTCATTTAGGATTTCCTGCCATGGGTATAAAAGGGGCGGCTATAGCTTCTGTCGTTGCCGAAGGAGGATCAATCCTTTTCTTTGTAATCTATACCCGGCTTACCGTAAACAGGAATAAGTACGGACTCAACAGGCTTACTTCATTCGATTTTGCATTGCTTGGCAGGGTGCTTAACATATCCATTTTCACCATGATGCAGTATTTCTTTTCCATGGGAAGTTGGTTTATGTTTTTTGTTGTAGTAGAACGGATCGGAGTGCGGGATCTGGCCATCGCCAATATTGTGCGAAGTATCTATGTGGTGATGGTAATTCCGGTAAGTGCCCTTTCAACAACGACCAATACATTTGTCAGCAACACGATTGGAGCCGGTAAAACAGACCAGGTTATGGGTGTAATTGCTAAAATATCCAAGCTGTCTTTTTATATAATGGCTGTATTTGCAAGTGTGGTTTGTCTTTTTCCTAAACTTATCTTGTCTGTATATACCAATGATCCGCTGCTGATAGCCGATTCTTATGCATCTATCTACGTGATATCTGCTGCGATGCTGATCAGCTCCGTCGGAAGTATCTTTTTTAGTGGTGTAACCGGAACCGGCAATACCCGTTCGGCACTTACCATGGAAACAATTACGCTGGTCTTTTACGGAGTATACATCTATCTGGTGGGGATGGTGTTTAAGCAACCGGTTGAAATCTGTTTCACTACAGAAATTGTCTATTACACAGGTTTGCTTGCATTCAGTTACTTATATTTGAAAAAAGGACGTTGGCAACATAAAAAGATATAGAGATTCCATCCCTTTTTTGTACATTTGCGCTTTAGTAAGAAAAAAATAAATAAAATATAATAGATTATGTTTGAGAATTTAAGTGAGAGACTCGACCGATCGTTTAAACTGTTGAAAGGTGAGGGTAAGATTACCGAGATCAATGTAGCCGAAACCCTGAAAGATGTTCGTAAAGCATTGTTGGATGCCGACGTAAACTACAAGGTTGCCAAGCAATTTACCGATACAGTAAAAGAGAAAGCACTTGGACAGAATGTGCTTACATCCGTAAAGCCAAGTCAGCTTATGGTGAAAATTGTTCACGACGAGCTGGCCCGTTTGATGGGTGGTACGGCAATCGACGTTGAACTTAAAAGCTCTCCGGCTGTTATCTTGATGTCTGGTTTGCAGGGTTCGGGTAAAACAACCTTTTCCGGTAAGCTGGCTAATATGCTTAAAAGCAAGAAAGGGAAAAATCCGTTATTGGTTGCTTGCGACGTATACCGTCCTGCTGCTATCGAGCAGCTGCGGGTTCTTGGTGAACAGATCGGAGTACCTGTATATTCTGAAATAGATAGTAAAAATCCGGTTCAGATTGCATTGAATGCAGTAAAAGAGGCCCGGGCTAAAGGACACGACCT
Source organism: Macellibacteroides fermentans (assembly GCF_013409575.1). Taxonomy (NCBI): domain Bacteria; kingdom Pseudomonadati; phylum Bacteroidota; class Bacteroidia; order Bacteroidales; family Porphyromonadaceae; genus Macellibacteroides; species Macellibacteroides fermentans. The sequence goes on from NZ_JACCCY010000002.1 coordinate 523,379, forward strand.
TGTGATCGTGGATACCGCCGGCCGTTTAGCTATAGACGAGCAAATGATGAACGAGATTGCTGCGATCAAGAAAGCCCTTAACCCGGACGAAATCTTGTTTGTGGTAGACTCCATGACCGGTCAGGATGCAGTAAATACCGCTAAGGAATTTAACGAACGTCTCGACTTTAACGGAGTTGTTCTTACTAAGTTGGATGGTGATACACGAGGTGGTGCCGCACTTTCTATTCGTTCGGTTGTTGACAAGCCTATCAAGTTTGTTGGTACGGGCGAGAAGATGGATGCACTTGATATTTTCCACCCCGAACGTATGGCCGACCGTATCCTGGGTATGGGTGACATCGTTTCGTTGGTAGAAAGAGCTCAGGAGCAATACGATGAGGAAGAGGCTAAGCGTTTGCAGAAAAAAATTGCAAAGAACCAGTTTGACTTCAACGACTTTATTTCTCAGATTCAGCAGATCAAGAAGATGGGTAATCTGAAGGAGCTGGCATCCATGATCCCGGGTGTTGGAAAAGCATTGAAGGATATTGATATCGACGATAATGCCTTTAAGGGAATCGAAGCGATAATCTATTCGATGACTCCGGCCGAGCGTTCCAACCCTGCTATTTTAAACGGATCCCGTCGTGCCCGTATCGCTAAAGGAAGTGGTACCAGCATTCAGGAGGTAAATAAATTAATCAAGCAATTTGATGAAACCCGCAAGATGATGAAGATGATGACAGCCATGAAGCCGGGTAGCAAGAAATTGCCTTCAATGAGAAGATAACACCAAAAGGAGAATATAATATGGAAGAACAACAGATGCAATTATTGGATGGAAAGGCTGTTGCAGCCCAGATGAAACAAGAAATTGCAGCAGAAGTAGCCCAGATTAAGGCTAACGGAGGTAAAGTACCTCATTTGGCTGCCATCTTGGTGGGACATGATGGCGGAAGTGAAACGTATGTAGCCAGTAAGGTGAAAACGTGCGAAGAGGTTGGATTTAAATCTTCGCTGCTCCGCTACGAAGAAGACGTTACCGAAGAGGAATTGCTTCGTAAGGTGGACGAGTTGAATAATGATCCGGATGTAGACGGATTTATCGTTCAATTGCCGTTACCCGCACATATATCGGAACAGAAGGTTATCGAAGCAGTAGATTATCGCAAAGATGTGGATGGATTCCATCCTATCAATGTAGGGCGTATGGCAATTGGCCTTCCATGTTTTGTTTCGGCTACACCGGCCGGCATACTGGAACTATTGAAGCGATACAACATTGAAACAAAAGGCAAACACTGTGTAGTGCTTGGCCGTAGCAATATTGTAGGCAAGCCCATGGCTACGCTGATGATGCAGAAAGCATATCCGGGTGATTGTACCGTAACGGTTTGTCACAGTCGTTCGGAAAATCTGAAGGAGATGTGTCTTGCTGCAGATATCATTATCGTTGCTTTGGGAGTTCCTGAATTTCTTAAAGAAGATATGGTCAAGAAGGGGGCTGTTATTGTTGACGTGGGTACTACCCGTATGCCAAGCAGCGTAACCAAGAGCGGATACAAGCTAACAGGCGATGTTAAGTTTGATGAAGTGGCACCTAAGTGTTCGTATATCACACCAGTACCGGGTGGGGTAGGACCTATGACCATCATTTCTCTTATGAGAAATACCTTGCTTGCAGGTAAAAAAGCAATTTACAAGTAAAAAAACGAGCAAAAGCTTTGCAAGATTAGAAATAATCCCTATCTTTGCACCGTCTTAAAGAAAACATGGTGGTTGTAGTTCAGTGGTAGAGCACCTGATTGTGGTTCAGGGTGTCGCGGGTTCGAATCCCGTCTTCCACCCAGTGCAAAGTAAAGAGTCTGAAACAATGTTTCAGACTCTTTTTTGTTCGCCCGGTTCGAACTTCAAGGCGACTATTCCGGTATAAGCTTGGTCAATTCCTGTAAGGATTAAAGTAAAGGTATAGCAGGACTGACTTGGGCAGTCAACATTTTTCAGGACGGGTCATTATTTCTGATTTTCGCAAAACCATCTGTTATCCATCATTTTTAGCGCCCAACCACCTGTATGGCAGAGGTATAACCAATGACAGATGAGGTTTTTATATCTGTCAGCATCTGTCATCTATCACATCCCCCTATCAGGGTGCCAGAGCTGATTTTGAAACATAATACCACTTCTCAAACTTCTATAGTGAGCAACTAAAGATTTCACTCCTGCAATTAGCTTCTTCTATTAAGCCTTTTATTTTCTTCTCTTAGGAGAACTATTCATTCAACAATTGTGTACTTTGCGTTTGTCAGCTGTTGAACGCAAAGTACACAGCTGTTGAACTTGCGTTGAACAGCTGTCAAACGAATAAGTATTCGTTAACAAAAAATTAGATCCTCGTAGAGAAATCATTACTTCCCCTAAGAGATTTGGATAAAGCATTACTTAGTAAAGAATAAAGGGCAATTTAAATGATCTCAAATATTCTCCCAATGCGCTCCGTTTAGCTCAGGGTTATAGCAACAGACTCATTTTGATTGGTCAGATCAATAGATATAAAACGAAAACGAGCCGCATCCGGAAGTCCGGATACAGCTCGTATATAGATAAGAAATACTTTATTTATTGAATACCGCGCTCACGCAGTTTTAGTTGCCAGTTCCACGCAGTTACCAGTGTATCTTCTACAGATTCTTTGGCTGTCCAGCCCAATACCTTATTGGCATGTTCGGGATTTGCCCATACTTTCTCGATATCACCTTCGCGTCTGCCAACAATCTTGTGCGGAACTTTAACACCGGTTCCCTTTTCGAAAGCTTCGATCAGCTCGAGAACTGTAACGCCACGACCTGTACCAAGGTTGAAAATCTCCACCTTCTCTTCACTCTTGTTACCAAGCATACGATCCATTGCAATAACGTGCGCCTTGGCTAAATCTACAACATTTATATAGTCGCGGATACAAGATCCGTCGGGCGTATCGTAATCGTTGCCAAACACGCTCAACTCCTTGCGGATACCGATGGCAGTCTGAGTAAGATACGGGATAAGATTTTGAGGAACGCCGTTAGGCAATTCACCTATGATACCACTTGGATGTGCTCCGATCGGGTTGAAATAACGAAGAATGATACTCTTGAATGGGGCACCGGAATAAATGGTGTCTTTAATGATCTCTTCGTTTATCTGTTTTGTATTTCCGTAAGGAGACATAGCTGGTTTAACAGGAGCATCTTCTGTTACAGGAAGAATGTCCGGTTGACCATATACGGTGCATGAAGACGAGAACACAAGTCCTTCCACTCCGTGCTCAGGCATCAGTTCCAACAGGTTGATTAATGTTACCAGATTATTCCGGTAATACATCAACGGCTTCTGAACAGATTCACCTACCGCCTTGCTGGCAGCAAAGTGAATAATACCCTTGATACCTGCATTTTCTGTCAACACCTTCGCCAATCCGGGTTTGTCGTTACAGTCAACTTCATAAAAAGAGGGGCGTATGCCCGAAATCTTTTCAATACCATCAACCACGTCGGCATTTGAATTAGACAGGTTATCAACGATAACTACCTCATAGCCGGCACTCTGTAGCTCAACAACGGTGTGAGAACCGATGTATCCAGTGCCTCCTGTTACCAAAATCTTTGTCTTCATTTCTTAGTTTAATTAAATTCTATTGTTTTAGCTTTGACGTTATACCACTCCCGAGAAACCCATGAATGCCATTGCTAGCAAACCTGCTGTAATTAAAGCAATGGGGGTTCCTTTTAATGCGTCGGGAACACGTGTTAGCGCCAATTGCTCCCGAATGGTTGCAAAGATAATCAATGCCATCGAATATCCAATGGCTGTCGATATGGCAAATACAATAGATTGCATCAAGTTATAATCTTTCTGAATAACAAGAATGGCAACACCTAAAATCACACAGTTGGTAGTGATAAGCGGTAAGAAAACACCCAGAGCCTGATACAAAGCCGGCGAAACTTTCTTCAGTACGATCTCAACCATCTGAACCAAGGCTGCGATAATAAGGATAAAGCTGATGGTCTGCAGGTAACCAAGTCCGAAGGCATCCAATACGTACTTCTGTACCAGATAGGTTACGATAGTGGCGATGGTAAGAACAAAAGTTACAGCTGCACTCATCCCTATGGCTGTATCCACCTTTTTAGATACGCCTAGAAACGGACAGATTCCAAGAAATTGAGCCAGAACAATGTTGTTTACAAATACGGCTGTGATAAATATTAATATATATTCCATACTCTTTTACATTTAAATAATTCAGGCTTTACGCAACTTATTAACGACAGCTATCAGATAGCCCAGTACGATAAAGGCACCGGGAGCCAATACAAAGATAAGCGATCCGAATTCTTCCGGCATAAAGGCGAATCCGAAGAATTTTCCTGTTCCGAACATTTCGCGGACAGCTCCAAGGATCGTTAGCGCAAGCGTGAAGCCCAGTCCCATTCCTATACCATCAAAGATAGAAGAAAATATCCCGTTTTTTGCAGCGTAGGCTTCAGCTCGTCCCAAAACGATACAGTTTACAACAATCAACGGGATAAACAAGCCCAGACTGGCATACAACGAAGGAACAAAAGCCTCCATACACATCTGTACCACAGTTACAAAGGCCGCAATTACAACAATGTATCCCGGAATACGTACTTGATCGGGTATCAGATTCTTTAACGCCGATATTACAGTATTTGAACAGATAAGAACAAAAGTTGTGGCAAGACCCATCGCCAGACCATTCATGGCAGACGAGGTTGTTCCTAGAGTAGGACACATCCCTAATAAAAGAACAAATATGGGATTCTCTTTTAAAATACCATTTGTAAGAACTTTAAAATTATTCATGTTTGTCTCCTTCCTTTTCTGTTACGGTTTGCGAAGTTGTTTCAGTATCAGTACCTACAGATGTAGCACCCGATTCTCCATCCCACTTTTGGGTACCAGCGTAGGCACTGTAAGCTCTGTTTACAGCATCCAGAAATGCCCGGCTCGAGATGGTAGCTGCTGTAATGGCATCCACATCGCCTCCGTCTTTGCTAACAGTTAGATTGCCGTCGGCCAATGAACGTCCCAGTACGTTTTGTTTGTTCTTGTCTGTACGGAACCATTCCTGCATTTTAGATCCGAGTCCCGGAGTTTCGGCATGTTGTAAGACAGAATAATTAAACAACTTGCCTTCTACATCGAAACCTACGATGACTTTTATTTCGCCCGAAAAACCTTTTTGGGTATTGCTTTCAACAGCAACTCCAATCAATTCGCCCCCTTTTTTTGCAGGGTAGATTAATAATGAGTCGCCATCAGCACTTACAGCTTTATAGGCTTCCTGTGTAGGATTGTTATCGAAGGGAGGAGTAACCTCCTTGATTGCATTTTCGAGTGCGGCTGCTTTTGAGGCAGCGATAGGCGCTTTCGTAAAATCGTTCACGCCTGCAAGAATTGCTCCGGCACCTGCACAAATAATGGTAAGCGACAAAAGCATGTTTGGTAAGGTAGATTTTAATTTAGCCATGCTTATTTTCCTCCAAAATGTTTAGGTTTTACATAGGTGTTGATTAACGGCGTAAGCGCGTTCATGATAAGAATGGCAAACGACATTCCTTCGGGGTAGGCCCCAAACAGACGGATTACAGTAGTAATAACGCCGATTCCAACTCCGTAAATAAGCATTCCGTTTGTACTCATGGGAGAACTTACATAGTCGGTCGCCATAAAAATGGCACCCAACAGCAAACCTCCGGAAAGGGTGTGTATCAGCGGATTCGCATAAGTTCCCGGATCAATCAGATACATAATACCTGTAAAGATTGCCACGGTTCCAATGATGGAAACAGGAATGTGCCAGGTGATGATTTTACGTACCAGCATAAATACCAACCCTAAAAGCAGGGCAATGGCACCAACCTCTCCGATACTACCTCCCATATTTCCAATCAACAGATCCGCATACGACGGAAGATCGCCGGCATGCTGTTTCAATCCGGCCAATACGGTTGCTCCGGTTTCAGCATCTGTGTATGTAAGCGGAAAGTTTCCGGGAACAGGCCAGGTGGTCATCTGTGCCGGAAAGGAGATTAACAGAAATACACGACCAACCAGGGCCGGGTTAAAAATATTGTTACCTAAACCGCCAAACGACATCTTTCCGATACCGATAGCAGCAAGAGCTCCTATTACAATGATCCATACCGGAAGATTAGACGGGAGGTTGAATGCAAGCAGCAGTCCGGTAAGAATAGCCGATCCGTCGCCGATTGTAGGTTGTTTTTTATACAGAAGCTTTTGTATCAGGTATTCAAAAAGAACACAGGCTATAACCGAAGTCAACGTAACCACCAATGCTCCGACACCAAAGAAGTAAAGTGAAACCAGAAACGCCGGAATAAGAGCGATCAGTACACCGTACATGTTTTTACTTATCGAATCGCCACCATGAATGTGCGGCGAAGGAGATACTATAAATTTATTTTCCATGATAACGCTTTTTATTGCTTTCTAGCTCTTACAATTCCCATCACTTTGTTCTTTCCCAAACGGATATGATCCAACAGCGGACGATTAGCCGGACAAGTATAGCTGCAAGAACCACATTCGATGCAATCGGTTATATAGTTTTTTTCAGCCAGTCCCCATTCGGTAAACTCAGTCGCATTCATAAGCAGACTTGGGTTAAGTCCCATGGGACAAGCTTGCACGCATTTGCCACATCGGATGCAATCGTATACAGGTTTGCGTACCGATTCTTCCTTGGATAGAATCAACACACCCGAACTTCCCTTTGTTACAGGAACCTCAGCACTGATAAGAGCTTTACCCATCATGGGGCCGCCACCAATAATTTTCCCGGTATTTTCGGGGATACCTCCTGCCGCTTCGATAAGAGTCTGGATGGATGTTCCGATCCGTACCCGGAAATTAGCAGGATTTGAAACGCCTTTTCCTGTAACGGTAACAACGCGTTCAATAAGCGGCTTGTTTTTCTGTATGGCTTCATAAACCGCAAAAGCAGTTCCCACATTCTGAACAATTGCACCAACCGATATAGGAAGCGCACCACTTTTTACCTGTTTACGGATAATTGCGTCGATCAACTGTTTTTCGCCACCCTGAGGATATTGCACTTTCAGGGGTTCAATTGATATACCGTTAAACTCTTTTGCAAGTTTTTTTAGATAATCTATAGCATCCGGTTTATTATTCTCAATCCCGATAATAGCCTTCGAAACGTTGGCTGCCTTCATCAGAAGTGTCACGCCGATCAGAATCTCTTCTCCTTTTTCCAACATCAGAGAATGGTCGGATGTAAGATATGGCTCACACTCCACACCATTTATAATAAGGACTTCGGCTTTGCTGCCTGGAGGTGGAACCAGTTTTACCTGAGTAGGGAACGTTGCACCGCCTAGGCCTACGATACCTGAGGCGGCAATCTTATCTGTAATTTCTTTGGCCGATAAATTGCAGGTACGAACAATTGTTGCCGAGCGGTCAATCCCCTCTTCCCATTCGTCGCCCTCTACATCAATATATACAGCAGGCTTTCTATATCCGCTAGCATCTAGGGCACTGTCAATTTTATTAACCTTTCCAGAAACCGACGAGTGAATATTAGAAGAAACAAAACCGCCAGCTTTGGCAATCAGTGTTCCCACCTTCACCATGTCGCCTTTTTTTACCAACGCCTGTGCCGGAGCACCGATGTGTTGACTTAAAGGAATGATAACCTGTTTAGGAGCATCAAGTGCAGCAATGTGTTTCCCGGCAGACAATTTATTTTCGGGTGGATGAATACCTCCGATTCGAAATGTCTTAAGCATATGATTAGATTTTATGAATTATTTTATTCTGTTACTACAGCTTCCGCTTTTTTCTCTTTTTTAGGAGGGAAATTTAGTTCGTGTATGGCGTTTGTAGGACATACATCTACACATTTACGGCATAATCTGCATTTGTTGTGATCAATGTATGCAAGGTTGTTTTCAATTTTAATGGCATCGAAAGCACATTCTTTAAAACAAAGGGAGCAACCGATGCAGGCATTGGTACACGCTTTTTTAGCAATTACACCCTTGTCCTTATTCATACAGCTAACGAATATCCGGCGGGATTTAGGTCCTTTTTTACGGAGTTCGATCAGGTTTTTAGGGCAAGCCTTCACGCAAGCTCCGCACGATGTACATTTATCTTCGATCACTTCGGCAATCCCTGTTACAGGGTTGATGAAAATTGCATCGAAATTACAAACTGTCACACAGTCGCCGTACCCGTGGCATCCAAACGAACAACCGGTTTCCCCTCCATAAAGGCTGGAAGCAACTGCACAACTTTTAACTCCATCGTACTGATTAATTTTGGGACGAGCCTCGCAGGTTCCGTTACAACGAACAACTGCTACGGTGGCATCGGCGCTTGAAGCCTCTTTGCCTAAAATGCCGGCAACTTTTCCCATCACTTCAGATCCCCCAACCGGACAAAAGAGTCCGTCCAAAGATTCAGAGTTTACACAGGCAGTGGCAAAACCGCTGCAACCGGGATATCCGCATCCTCCGCAATTGGCTGCAGGAAGAATTTCCTGCACCTGAGCTATGCGTGGATCTTCGTATACTTCAAATTTTTTTGAAGCTAAATACAAGATAATTGCTCCAATAGCTCCGATTACACCTAGTGAAATAACAGCAATTAAAATCATGGTATATAATCAATTAAGTTTTTTCAAGGTAAAGATAAATTTCTTTTTGAGTTTATTCCGAAACAAATATAGTAATCCATAATATGGAATTACCGTCAACATTCCCAACAAGGCACTGGCTGTTTCTGATAACTGCATGCTGGTTCCAATGGCAATTGCCAAAACAATCAGCAGCAGCGGTATTACAAATGCATATAATACAGCCAAAAGTCCGAGTGAGCTTTCTCCACAAATCATCACCTGCTCGTTAACATGGAATCTCCCGGAATTATCTATAACCTCAATAATTTTCTCCTTGCTGTCTGATGCCGTACACATTGATTTGGCATGGCAACCGGCGCAAGCAGATTGTTGAATAATTCTTATTGAAATCAAGTTGTTTTCTATGCTCTCAATAATTCCGGTGTGATCAATTCTTTCGTCCATGTTTGTAAACTCGACATTACAATTCGCGGCAAAAGTAAGGAATATTTGGGAACTGCATCAAGATTAACAAATATTATATAGTATTTTTTTTGCGGAAACTTACCATTTGTAATTAAATCCGAAGCTTAAGAGCTCATTCATTTGGAAATACGTGTCAATATCCTCTTTTTTCTTCACTCCGTCGTCAAAACGTAAGTGAAGATAGATTCTGGTGGAGAAAAAGCGGCTTATAGCCAATGTTAACGTATTTTCAAATTCACCCACTACCTGATCGTAGCTGGTAAAGTAATAGAACCTGGATTGCCAGTTTACATTTCTTGAAATATTATAATTCAAATCCGTTCTTAAAGTAGAACCAAATTTGCTCAAACTCCGCTTATTGTCTCTGAATCCGTGACGGGCCAGATCAATATTATCTTTTATACTATATAAATAGGTAAAAGATGCGGGAGCCATGTTTACCGTAAGCTTCAATTTCTTATGCTTATCCTTGAAGGCTTTGTCAAGCTCATATTTCATACCGACCCCTATATTGACAGAGAAGGGCGATAGTAATGCTGCCAGCTGTTGGGTTGAGTTTTCCTTGTAATTGGTAAAAAGCTGCGTTTTAAATTCTGCATCAAATGTGTAGAACCATTTGTTGAATGCTTTGTAACCAAGGTTGCTGTGCAGACGAAATACATCGTCTCCAATTTTATAGTCGTGGATCGTATCTTTAGGTGCATTGTAGAAGCTTGCTTTCAGCTCCATCTCGTTTGTCAGCTGTACTTTATCCTTGTTATAATCATACCTGAGGTAATTTCTTGTAAACACATTAAGATTACTGCTTCCCCCTTTGTGCCAGTTGGCCGACACATGGTTCTGTGAAAACTGGATGGCGCTTTCGAAATTTGATTTCCAGTATCTTCTTTCCGGAATAAATTTACCGGGACCGCTTACATCGTTGAAATTGGCCTCGTTTGATACAGACAGCAGACTCTCCGTTGGATCCTTAATAATCTCTTTCGGTTTTATGATGTCTTTGGGAAGGTCGCTTACCGAATATCGAAAATATTCCGGATGATGTTTTTCGATATAACCGGTTGCAATCTCTTCAATTTTATTAACCCTTTCCAGATCTTTAAAAACCGAATCGGCTTTATAATACCGGCTGTACGGATCTTTTGATTTCAATGCGCTGAAATCATAGAATGTAAGGTCTTTAGGAAGAATATTCCCTTTAAACAAAAGGGGCATGAACAGGGGATTTACAATTACTGTATCCTGAAATGTCATTTTGTCGTCAAACCGCAGTGAGGCATCCCGAACAAATCGTGCCCAGTACAATGCTTCTTCCGAAAGGGCTGCGTGATCTTTTTTTACAAACCGTAACAGAGATTCTCCCGGTTTAACAGGAGCCGAATAGGTGCTGTTCTGCTTTTCGAACTGCGATCTGATATCAGAAATTTTATTTAATTCGGATGAATGGTTGACGTCCTTTATTAATGTATCTTGCGTTACTACTTCAGTTGGGATTGCAAGGGAAGATTCCTGGTCAACTGTTGTATCTTGAGCTAATAAACTATTGCATATCAATAAAAGCAGCAATACAAATGTTATTGTAAATCTTTTCATCATCATATTTTTCTTTACATTGATTCGATAAACAGGATGCGAATTTAGCTAAAAAGAATGAATTTCGCTAAAATTTTACATCCTATAACAAACAGGATGTGTTTTAGATTGTATTTTTATGGTTTTATAATCAATTGGTTTATAGGATATTGATTTCAGTAAATTTACAAAATCAAAATACCCTGTGTTGCCGGATTTAAAAGGAGGAAATCAATAATAAGGCATAAATGTAACAATTTAATGATAGATTTTCTCTGAAAATGGTTAACTTTGCCGATTGAAATATAAGTATGTATTTACTGAAAAATTAAAATATTACTATCGTGGCAGATACAAAGTACATCTTCGTTACGGGTGGGGTAGTCTCTTCTTTGGGTAAGGGTATTATTTCCGCATCATTGGGTAAGTTGCTTCAGGCAAGAGGTTATAAGGTTACTATTCAAAAATTTGATCCTTACATCAACGTTGATCCTGGTACATTAAATCCATATGAACATGGAGAGTGTTATGTAACAGTAGACGGACATGAAGCCGACCTTGATTTAGGTCATTACGAGCGTTTCTTGAATGTTCAGACAACCCGGGCGAATAATATAACTTCCGGACGTATTTATCAGAATGTAATCAGCAAAGAGCGTAAAGGAGATTATCTGGGCAAAACAGTTCAGGTGGTACCTCATATTACGGATGAGATCAAACGTAACGTAAAATTGTTGGGTACAAAATATAAATATGATTTTGTAATTACGGAAATTGGTGGTACAGTTGGTGATATCGAATCTTTACCATTTATTGAAAGCGTACGTCAGCTTAAATGGGAGCTTGGTAAAAACTGTTTGAATGTACACCTTACCTATGTACCCTATATCGCAGCTGCCAAAGAATTTAAGACCAAACCAACACAGCATTCGGTAAAACAACTGCAGGAATTGGGTATTCAGCCTGATATCCTTGTGTTGCGAACCGAACATACGCTGAAAACAGATATTCTGCGTAAAGTTGCATTGTTCTGTAATGTGGCTGAAGAGGCTGTAGTACAGTCGGTCGATGTTCCAACCATCTATGAGGTTCCGTTGGTTCTTCAAAGACAGGGTATGGATGTAACTGTGCTTAAAAAAGTAGGGCTTGAAGTAGGCGAAACTCCCGACCTGAAGCAATGGAAAGAGTTTCTTAATAAAAAGAATGCGGCAACCGAAACCGTTAAAATCGGTCTTGTTGGAAAATACGTCGAATTACAGGATGCCTATAAATCGATCGACGAATCGTTGCTTCATGCGGCAATTTATAATGATCGCAAACTAGACCTTCACCTGTTTCACTCGGAAAAGATTACAGACGAAAATGCTGCATCGCAACTGGCCGATATGGACGGAATCCTGATTGCTCCCGGATTTGGTCAGCGTGGAATAGAAGGCAAGTTCTCTGCTATTAAGTATGCAAGAGAAAACAACAAACCTTTGTTCGGTATTTGTTTGGGTATGCAGTGTATGGTTATCGAATTTGCCCGTAATGTACTAGGTTATTCGGATGCCAATTCGACAGAGATGGAACCCAATACTCCTCATAAGGTAATTGATATGATGGAGGAACAGAAAACAGTTATAAACCTGGGTGGATCAATGCGTCTGGGTGCATTTGACTGTGTGCTGAAAAAAGATTCCAAAGCTTTTCAGGCCTATGGAAAGGAACATATCCAGGAGCGTCATCGCCATCGTTTCGAATTCAACAACGAATATAAAGGAGAGTTTGAAGCTGCCGGTATGAAGTGTGTTGGTACAAATCCGGATACTAATTTAGTGGAAGTGGTTGAAATCCCCGACCTGAAATGGTTTGTTGGTGTTCAGTACCACCCCGAATATAACAGTACTGTTGTTAATCCGAATCCTCTTTTTATAAGCTTTATTAAAGCTGCTATTAATAATAAATAAGACAAGCATTGTTAAATGGATAAAAACACATTAATTGGTTTTCTGCTTATAGGGGTTGTATTATTTGCGTTCAGTTGGCTGAACCAACCCACGCCTGAGCAGGTAGAGGCGCAGCGCCGTTATCAGGATTCAATCGCACAGATTGAACATGCCAGACAGTTGGATCAGTCCCGTAATGATAAATTGCCGCTTGCAACGGCTGCAGATTCTCTGCCTGGTGAATCTGACTCTGCACGGATGCAGAGAATTCGTTCTGAATACGACGTTTTTGCTGACGCAGTAATCGGAGAGGAGCAATTTACTACCCTGGAAAATGATAAGGTGGAAATCCGCTTTACAAACAAAGGGGGACGGGTTTATTCTGCCCGTCTGAAAGACTATAAAACGCACGACTCATTGCCTCTTATTCTTTTTGAAGGCGACGAGGCCTTGTTAGATTTTACATTGGTAACAGCAACGAACCGGGTTGTTAATACAGCTGGAATGTATTTTCAGGCGATTCCCGGAAACGATCCTAATACACTTACCATGCGCCTGTCTGCCGGCGATGGCCGCCATCTTGACTTTACTTATACATTGAGTAAAGACGATTATATGGTGAAGATGGATATAAAGGGTACCGGATTGAATGGAGTTCTGTCTCCCAGCACCAATGCATTGGATATCAATTGGGAACAAAAGATCCGTCAACAGGAGAAAGGCCGGAAGTTTGAAGACCAGTATGCCGCAATCTATTACAAATTTGTGGCTGACGATGTAGAATATCTGAGTGAAACCAAAAACGATAGCAAACAACTATCAAACCGGTTGAAATGGATTGCCTATAAAGATAAATTCTTCTCTACAGTTCTTATTTCCGAAGATGGTTTCGAAGCTACCAACCTTGCCTCAAATCTTATTCCGGAAGGTAAGTTTATAAAGGAATGCAAAACAACAACATCTGTTCCTTTCGATTTACGTGGGGAGAAGACTACCTCGCTTCGCTATTTCTTTGGTCCGAATAAATACAATTTATTAGCGGCATATGATAATGATGTGGCCAGTGCCGATAAACTGGAACTAGAAAGACTGGTACCCCTGGGTGCAAGTATTTTCCGTTGGATCAATCAGTATTTCATTTTACCGTTATTCAATTTCTTCGGTAATTTTATTGGAAGCTATGGATTGATTATCTTCTTGCTTACGTTGCTTGTTAAAATAATCTTGTTCCCGCTTACTTATAAATCTTATATGTCGTCGGCCAAAATGAGGGTTCTTCGTCCGCAGGTGGAAGAAATCAATGCAAAATTCCCCGGACAGGAAAAGGCTTTGGAGCGTCAGAAAGCAACCATGGAATTATATAGCAGAGCCGGGGCAAGTCCGATGAGCGGATGTTTGCCGATGTTATTGCAGATGCCTATCCTGATTGCCATGTATATGTTTTTCCCCTCGTCGATCGAACTTCGTCACGAAAGTTTCCTCTGGGCGAAAGACCTTTCAACGTATGATGCTGTTATTAGCTGGACTACCAATATTCCGCTTATAACTCCCTATTTTGGAAATCACATCAGTTTATTCTGTTTGCTGATGACAATCACGAATATTATATACACTAAATTCAACATGGACCAGACAAATACCGGACAACAGCAGATGCCGGGTATGAAGGCTATGATGTATATGATGCCGTTGATGTTCCTGGTATTCTTTAATCAGAATGCATCAGGTCTGAGCTACTATTATTTCATCTCTACATTGATCACAATTGTTCAGACATTGATTTTCCGTTATACAATCAATGAAGACAAATTGCTGGCAAAACTGGAGGCAAATAAAAAGAAACCGGCCAAAAAATCGGGCTTCATGAAGCGTCTTGAAGATGCTCAGAGAGCACAACAGGAGCAATTGAAGAAACAACAGAAAGGAAAAAAGTAAAATAATCCGATCTTTTAATATTAAAAGGGATAAACCGCAGTCTGCGGTTTATCCCTTTTGTTTATTTGTCTGAAAATCAATAATGTAAACTTGTTTGTGAACAGTGTTCACAACGCCCATATTAAATATGAATGAATTAGATGATACAAAATTATAACGAAAAGTGACGTTTCTTTAGATTTTGAAACAAAAGGAACCCTGTTGTTTTACATTCTCTATCCTTCTTTACCAAACATCTTCTTACTTTTGCCCTATGTTTGTTGACCTGCTAATGACTCTACGTTTAGGCAGCCAGCCACTAATGATATTTACACATAACATTTAATTATTTATCAACTTAAATCAGTTCTTTATGGAAGAAAAATGCAGTACATTTTCTTTGCGTAAGTTGTCTTCTAGGCTTATGCAGATGGTAATTGTTACAGCCTTCTTGTTAGTAAATTGCCTTCCGGCAATGGCTCAATCGAACACTAAGGTAAAGGGTGTGATCACTTCTGGAGCCGACGGATTACCTTTGATAGGGGTAAACGTTGTCGAAAAGGGTACAACCAATGGAACAGTTACGGATTTTGATGGAAACTTTGAGTTAACCGTATCTTCTAACGCAGTTCTCGACATCTCTTATATTGGTTTCTTAAGCCAGGAGGTAAAGATTGTTGCAGGAAAAACTACTTACAATGTTGTATTAAAAGAAGACTCGCAAGCACTTGATGAAGTAGTGGTTGTGGGTTATGGTGTTCAGAAAAAGAAATTGGTTACCGGTGCTACAGTACAGGTAAGCGGAGACAACCTTCAGAAATTAAGCACAACCAATGTGTTGGGAGCTTTACAAAGCCAATCTCCCGGGGTAAACATTACCCAGAGTTCGGGTCAGCCGGGTGAATCATTCAAAGTGGTGATCCGTGGTTTAGGAACCGTAGGCTCTGCCGGACCTCTTTACGTAATTGACGGCGTTGCTGGTGGCGATATCAATGCACTGAACCCCTCCGATATTGAGGCAATCGACGTATTGAAGGATGCAGCATCAGCAGCTATTTATGGTGCGCGTGCAGCCAATGGTGTAATTCTTGTAACTACGAAACAGGGTAAAGCCGGTAAGCTTCAACTATCGTACGACGGATATTACGGAGCTCAGTATCTGGCTAAATTACCTCCGTTGTTGAATGCAAGAGAGTACATGTCCATGATGGACGAAACGCGTTATAATGAGGCAAGTCCGCTTCACGATTGGGCTGGTTTATTACCAACAGATCTTTATAACTCAATTATGGACGGTTCATGGCAAGGTACAAACTGGATAAAGGAGACTTACAACGAAGCGGCTCCAACCCAGAATCACTCATTTAACCTGGCAGGTGGTACAGAACAGTCTAAATTCTCCCTGGGTTTCTCATACACGTCTCAGGAAGGTATTTTGGGAAAGCCGGTTCAATCTCAATTTGACCGTTATACCGCCCGTATTAATTCGGATCACGTATTGTTAAAAGTGAAAGATTTTGATGCCATTAAGATTGGTCAGACATTGAACTTCAACTACAATACCAAATCGGGTATCGCCATTGGTAATATTTATGGAAACTCTATCCATAATATGTTGATTGGTAATCCATTGTTGCCTGCTTATGATGCTGAAGGAAACTTCTACGATTACGATGATAAAGTAGATAATGGCTGGGATTTTGATGGCAATACAGCTAACCCGCTTGCAGTAACGGCGCTTTCTAACTGGGGATTAAACTTGTCTAAAAATTATGCTTTGCAGTCGAGTGCTTATTTGGAAATCCAACCAATAAAAAACCTGGTATTCAGATCTCAGTTCGGTTACAAGATGACAGCTTCTTCTTATCGTTCGTATGATGGTATCCGTCACTTGTCAAATAATATAGATGTTGCAATGGACAATGTATATCAGAGTGCAAGCTCGGGTCATAACATTACGTTGGATAACACAATCGCCTATAAATTCAACGTAGCCGATTTGCACCAATTTGATGTTGTAGTTGGTCAGTCAGTTGAAAAATGGGGTATGGGATCAAATATTGATGCAAGTGGTAATAACTCCATTTTTGAAGGGTCCTTTGACCATGCATGGGTTGATAACACCAAACCAACTGTATTGTCTCAACGTGGTGCCGGTGGTTCTCCATGGGGCGAAGGCGCTTTAGCCTCCTTCTTCGGCCGTGCCAACTACAACTACAAAGAAACCTACATGGCTTCTTTGACAATGCGTGCCGACGGATCTTCTAACTTTGCAAAGGGAAAACGTTGGGGATACTTTCCTTCAGCTTCTGCCGGTTGGGTGATGACCAACGAAGGCTTTATGGAAGATACGAAGAGCTGGATGGATTTCATGAAACTTCGTGCAAGTTGGGGCCAGAATGGTAACGCTGCTATCGATAATTTCCAATACCAGACTACGTTTGCTTTTGATGAGAGCAATGGTTATTATTTTGATTCAGGAAAACTTACTCAGACCGTAGGAGGTTATGCAGACATTCTTGCTAATCCGGATGTAACCTGGGAAACTTCGGAGCAGCTTAACTTTGGTTTTGACTCTCGTTTCCTTAATTCACGATTGGGTTTGACCTTCGACTGGTATGTGAAAACTACTAAGGACTGGCTCGTTAGAGCACCTATCTCAGGTGTTTGGGGACTAAATCCTCCATTTGTTAATGGTGGTGATATTGAAAACCGTGGTTTTGAGATTGCCTTGAACTGGAATGACAAAGTGGGTGACTTTAATTACGGTGCAACAGTAAACTTTGCCCACAATAAGAATGAGGTAACTCGTATCGCTAATACCGAGGGTATTATTCATGGTGATGCCAATGTATTAAGTCAGGGAACAACCGAAATGTATCGTGCACAGGAAGGCTATCCAATCGGATACTTCTATGGATACAAAACAGCAGGTGTGTTCCAGAACTGGAGTCAGGTGGATGGTACTGCTGCCAAATATGCCGGAGCTCAGCCGGGTGATTTGATTTTTGTTGATACGGATAATGATGGAAAAATCACTGAAGGAGACCGTACGCAGATTGGTAATCCGCATCCGGACTTTACCATGGGTCTGAACCTTAATTTCTCTTACAAAGGTTTTGATTTGAACATTACTGGAGCAGGTGCATTTGGCCAGCAGATTGCTAAATCGTATCGTTCCTTTGCGGATTCTCCCTTACAAAATTATACGACAGATATTTTTGGTCGCTGGACTGGCGAAGGTACATCCAATAAATTGCCTCGTCTGACTTCAGGTAGCCATACAAACTGGCAGAATATTTCTGATATATATATTGAAGATGGTGATTATCTGAAAATTCAGAACCTTACAATTGGCTACGACTTTAAGAAGTTGTTCCCAACAATGCCTCTTGGACAAGCACGCTTGTATTTAACAGCTCAGAACCTGTTCACATTTACCGGTTATTCGGGTATGGATCCGGAAATTGGTTATGGCTACGATAAGAGTTGGGTTTCTGGTATTGATTTGGGTTATTACCCAAGCCCCAGAACATATATGGTAGGTGTAAATCTTAAATTTTAAATGAGAGAATAAATATGAAAAAAGTATTATATATTGCCGCTTCTGCGCTACTGTTTACAAGTTGCGAAAGTTTCTTGGATACAGAAAGTTACACAAAGAAAACAACAGCGAATTTTCCAGTAACGGAAAAAGATGCGATTCAAATGGTTACAGGCGTATATGCAACCTTGAATAAATCTATTGCCAACTGCCAGAATACCTACTTCTATTTGTCGGAACTAGCTGCCGACGACCGTTTTGGTGGTGGTGGTGAAAATGATAAGGATATGCAAGTCCTGGATCACCTGATGTATACTAACATTGATCGTTTCCAGTCTTTCTGGACTGATCGTTATTCTGGAATTAACCGCGCTAATTGGGCTATCGCGAATTTGGACAAGGTTGAGAATGAAACCATGAGAAATCAAATGATGGGAGAGGCTTTGATTCTTCGTGCATTCTTTTATAATGAATTGGCAGAAATGTTCGGTAGTGTACCTCTTATTACTACAGTACCTCAAGATGTTGCAGACGCTCAGGTTTATCCGGCACAGTCTCCAGTAGATGATGTATATGCTGCTATTGCTTCCGATTTGAAAAAAGCGATCGAAATTATGCCGAATAACAAATGGAATAATACCGTTTCTGGTAGCGGACACTTAACTAAATGGACTGCAGAGGCTCTTTTAGGGCGTGTATTCCTTTTCTATACAGGTTTTTATGGTAAGGAATCTCTTCCTTTAATGGGTGAAGATGGTGCAATTGCTGGATCAATTGCAAAAGCAGAGGTTGTTACAGCGTTGGAGGATTGTATTAATAACAGTGGCCATGAATTGGTTAGCGATTTTCGTAGTTTGTGGCCTTATACCAATACAGTTTCAAAGCCATTTTACCCTTTGGAGGGTAATCCTCAATGGGTGAAAGATGGTGAAAATCCAGAACAGGTTTTTGCAATCAAATGTTCTCATTTGGCTGACTGGAGTACTACAATTGGATATTCAAATCAGTATATGTTGCATTTTGCAATCCGTAGCCACGGTGGTGCCGATCAGTTTAAAAATCTTTTCCCATTCGGTCAGGGTTGGGGAGCTGGTCCGGTTAGCCCGAAACTTTGGAAAGAATGGCAAGCAGCAGAACCTAATGACCTACGCCGTGAAGCATCTATCCTTGATGGTTCGAAGACCAAAGATTATACATATGGCGCTGATAAACAGATGGAAGAGACTGGTTTGTGGCAGAAAAAAGTAATTGCAACAACTGCGCCAAAGTCTACGAAGGCAGTTGAGTTAGACGGCAAAATAGAAACAGTAATTAATGAGTTGTTCAACAGCTTTACATCATCTGATAAATATTATGGTGATGGTAAAGATGATGACTTCCAGTTGGGGCATGAGGTTGACTTAAATGTAATCCGTTTTGCAGATGTGCTTCTGATGCACTCAGAACTTACACAAACTGCCGATGGAATGAACAGGGTACGTGCACGTGCAAAACTTCCAGCAGTTACCTACTCTGAAACAGCTTTACGTAATGAACGTCGGTGGGAGCTTGCATTTGAAGGTACTCGCTGGGCTGATATCAGACGTTGGGGTATTGCAGAACAGGCTCTTAGCAATCAGTTAGGTTCTGATATCTGGAACCGCGGCGTAGCTACTGTGATGAAAAATCAAGGTGCCGGCTATGCAGCTCGTTACGCTGCAACCAAGGGATTCATGCCAATTCCACAAACAGAAATTGATCTATCCAATGGTGTTTTGAAACAAAATGCCGGATGGGATGCTTCTGCAGTCTTTGTAAGTTGGAATGAATAGTAAAATGTTAAATTTAAATCTTAATAAGAATCTTATGAACAAGACATTAATATATTCAATGTTAGCTGCTTCATTACTGATGGTTGCTTGTGATCCTGCGGAAGACAGAGATGTGCTTTCTGGAGCTATAACAGCCGATCAATTGAATATTACAGCTACACCTCAAGTGGTTGATGGGAAAAATTCGAACTACATCGATTTAAACAGCGATGGTGTTGGTACCTTGACCTCCTGGTTTTATGGTAACGGAACTACCACAAGCACAAAAACAACCGTTCAGGTGGTGCTTGCCGGCCAGCGGGAAATTGTTTTTACCGGATTGAATCACGATGGAACCTACATAACAAAAACATTGACTGTACAAGTTGATACATTGATTGGTGTTGCACCGGAATGGGGTATTCTGTGCGGTACCGGTGAGAAAAATTGGGTATGGGATAATACGTTAAGCGCCGTTTGGGGTAACGGAGGTTACTTAGGAAATACTTCACCGGGTTGGTGGACAGTTGCTCTGGCTGATATAGATGGTCAGGCTAAAGGTGAAGGGGCTGGAGCTAAAATGACCTTTTCAGTCAATGGATCAACTTTGACCAAAACCAAATCGGATGGTTCAACTACCAAAGGGTCATTTGCTTTTGATATGTCAGCTATAACAAATGATGATAATGGGGTTCTTTGGGCTAAAGGTAAACTGACGACTAAGAATATTACCATGCTTTGTGGTAAATCGCCCAATGAAGGTAATGCTCCGGTGTATTCGTACGACATTCTGAAACTGGATGACCAGAAAATGGTTCTTGCTTATCCTGAACCAAAATCTAAGGCTTGGGAAACTGCATGGTTCTGGATGTTTAGAGCTGAATAATAGGTTGTTTATAATTTGAAAGAGTGCAGGGGAACTCCTGCACTCTTTTTATCTCATAATAAGTTTATGTAATTAACATTAAGTAGTATTATGCCAAAAGTTTATTGCTTTATCACTCTTCTGTTTATGTTGTCCTGTGCTTCTTTCGAAAGTAAATATGTAATTGAAGGAAAACTGAAGGGAAAAACATACGATGGAGAATTTATTTATTTAGTTCCGGTTGAGGGGGCTACTGCCGAGACGGTTGATTCTGTACAGATAAGGGATGGTGTTTTTAGATTCGAAGGGGATGCTTCAGTCCCTTCAATTTGTATACTACGAACCCGACCTTTGTTACGAATGGAATTGCAGGAGTTACTTGTTGTTACTGAACCGGGAACAATCAGCGTTATACTTGATACAGAGAGCTCTGCCAAGGGAACTCCTCAGAATGAAGCCCTTCAATTGTGGAAAGAACAGAAACGAAACTCTGATTTTGCATATACGAATATAAATCAGCAATTACTTGAAGCCGACGAATCTAAAAAAGAGGAACTAAAAAAGCTTCAAATGAAGTACGATAAGGAATATTCCAATTTTAATTATAATTTTGTAAAGCAATATAAGCATACGGCTGTAGGTGAATTTGTGTATAAGATGACCGGTTTTTCCTTTACCCCAGAACAAAAAAAGGAATTAAACTCCTTGTAAATTACATGCTAAGGCCGTTGTATGTAACTTTAAAATGAAAATTATTCATGACAAAAAAGGAAGTACTTATCAAAGCTGGATCTGTAATGATGTTTGCTATACTATGTATAGCTTTCTTTCAATTTTTTTATCCGTATCATCTGTTTATTAAAGAACAGCTACAGCTTTTTTTGTTTACTTCCGAATATTTTATCTCTTATTTATCTAAACCGGCTTCACTAGCCTCTTATCTGGGCGACTTCTTTACCCAATTTTTTTATCTTCGATGGGGAGGTGCTATAGTCTTAGCCTTGCTGCTTTGTGTGGAGTGGCTGCTGATTGTTTGTTTGTTGCGAAAACTGGGGGCAGAAAAGAATGTGTTGCTTTATGCTTTCTTTCCCATTATTGGAGAATGGGTATTGCATTGTGGACTGGGGTATTCCGTGTCGTCTACTATTACTGTAATTCTTTGTATAATTATTTTTTTGCTTTACGCCACAATTAAAAAACGATTTATCGCATTTCTGGTGGCGATTCTTCTTCAACCCATTTTGTATGCATTGCTGGGAAGTGGATTGTTTACATTTAACCTATTACTCTTGCTGACAGATTCTATCAGAAAAGAGAAATTGAACTTATTAGCATACGTAATTCTTTTTACGGGTATTTTGATTCCGTTTTTATTGCGCTCTCATTATCTGTTGACTATCGAACAAGCATATATCTATCCTCATAGAGAATTTATGGCATTTGTGCCACCTCTTTTAATAATAATGCTTGCTGGTGGCATGTCTTCCCGGGAGGTTAGAATATACACTTCCGATATCAGATATACTCCTTTCCTTTTTGGATTACAACTTATATTGTTGATAGGAGGTGTACTATCCAGAGCAAATTTTCACAGAGAAAAGATCCTTTCGCTTGACAGTGAGGCGTATTTTGGGAACTGGTCGAAGGTTTTGAAACAGGCTTCTTCTTATAATCTAAATGATAATATCACAACTTATTATACAAATCTGGCATTGGCTCGCTACGGTCAGCTTCCGGACCACATCCTGGAGTTTTATCAGCCTGCAGCAGACGGACTGTTTTTACCCGTAAACCCGAATGCTTCTCCTTTAACGATCTTCTTTAGCAATGAGGTGTTCTTTTATCTTGGGGATATGAATATGGCACAACATTCTTCTATGCTGGGAATGATTTTCTCTCCAAATAACAGAAGCTCTCGTCTTATCAAACGATTGGCAGAAATCAACATGATTAACGGAGAGAAAGAGGCAGCACGTAAATATTTAAGAATGCTTGAACCTACTCTTTTCCATCGTGCATGGGCTAAGAAGCGTTTGCAGGTTCTTGATGCCGATACATTGATTGCCTCAACAGATGCCTGGCTGAAAGAGAAACGAAGCATGATTCCGAAACGCGACACGCTGCGTAGTTCGACCGATTATCTTGCATCATTAAATCTTCTGGCCTCAAGTAATCCGGCAAATAAAATGGCGGTCGACTATCTGTTATGCTATCATTTGTTATCGAAAGATATCCGGTCTTTTACCAATGCCTATAACCGCTATGTAAAAGATACTTCTCCTTTATTACCCCGGATTTATGGAGAGGCATTGCTGATAAGTCTTCTAAACTCCAAAGCAACGGATAAAGAGGTTCAATCTTACGGAATATCTCCGGATATGATTCGTGAATTTGCCGAGTATACAAGATTGTACGAGCAAAGTAACGGACGAGGGGAGTTGTTGCAGGCAAAATTTGGAAAGAGTTACTGGTTTTATTTTCACTTTGCAAAAATGGATACAAAATGAAGCAAATTATATACTACTTACTTTTGTTACTGCTTATCATTCAGTCGGGATGTAACCGTCCGTCTGAGATACAGAAGATTGATGGAATGCCACCGATCTATCCAGATTATACCAATATTACTATCCCGTATAACATAGCTCCCTTAAATTTCTTATTACGAAATAAGCCGCAATCTGTCGAAGTTTCTGTTAAGGGGAAAAATACATCCTTTGTCGTATACGGAAATGAAAAGATACAATTCCCCGAAAGGAAATGGAGATCATTATTGGAGTCCGAAAAAGGGAATGATATAACAGTTGAGGTTACAGTTGAAAAAGATGGGAAGTGGTATCGTTATGCTGCGTTTAAATGGAAAGTATCTATCCATAAAATTGATTCGTATTTGAGTTACCGAAGGATTGAACCAGGATACGAGGTGTGGAATAAAATTCAGATATGTCAGCGGAATCTGGAGAATTTTTCTGAAAAAGTATTGGCGGATAATAATCTGACCGATGGATCTTGCATGAATTGCCACATTTACAATCAACATCAGAAGGATGTTTCCCTTTTTCATTTAAGGGGGAAAATGGGAGGAACAATTCTGAATAGGAATGGGAAGCTTCGAAAATTAAATACAAAAGGAGTCAATAGCTTTGCTCCGGCGGTTTATGGGGCCTTCCATCCTTCAGGACGCTTTGGTGTCTTCTCGCAAAATACAATAATTCCGGAATTTCATGCCTATCGCTCCGAACGTCTGGAAGTATATGATACCGCATCAGATCTGGTTATTCTCGATTTTGATAAAAACAGTGTAAATACATCCTCATTGGTTTCAGGGGATCAGACATTGGAAACTTTTCCTGTGTTCTGGGCAGATGGAAAGTCGGTTTACTATTGTGCAGCTCCTCAGTTGCCTTTACCCGACAGCATCCGTTCACTTCGTTACAGCCTGATGCGAATCGACTTTGATGAGAAAAGCGGTAAATTTGGCAATAAGATTGACACCATTCTCTCTGCAAATAGTCTGCAACAATCGGTCAGCTTCCCCAAGGTTTCTCCAAACGGACGTTTTCTGCTTTTCTGTGTATCAGATTATGGCACTTTCCCGATTTGGCACAATGAAACTGACTTGCGTATGCTTGACTTGAAAACAGGATGTGTTGATTCCCTTAAACAAGTAAACGCCTGGTATTCGGATTCATATCATAGCTGGTCGTCCGAAAGCAGATGGCTTGTTTTTGCAAGCAAACGCGACAACGGAATATATGGAAAGCCCTATTTTTCATATATAGATAACAACGGAGTAGCCAGTAAACCATTTGTTCTGCCTC
The DNA here is from genome assembly GCF_013409575.1 of Macellibacteroides fermentans. Taxonomy (NCBI): domain Bacteria; kingdom Pseudomonadati; phylum Bacteroidota; class Bacteroidia; order Bacteroidales; family Porphyromonadaceae; genus Macellibacteroides; species Macellibacteroides fermentans. Next base: position 547,958 of record NZ_JACCCY010000002.1, read on the forward strand.
AGAAAGATCCGGCTTATTACGATTATACACTTATTTCATTTAATATACCCGAATTGTCGAAAGATGGTGTATCTTTCGGAGCAATGGATGTAGAAGATGCCTATTTTAATTTACCGACGGATGAGATGAAGTAAATAAAAATTATTCGAATGAAGATACTATTAAGAAATGCCAACGGGATGCTGACACTCCTACTAGGAGTTGTTGTCTTTATTTTTTATGCTTTTTTCTATGCAAATCACCTGCATTTCCAGGAGCAGCTGCAGTTATTTCAGTTTACAGTGCCCTATTTCATGGAATATATTTCTATTCCTTCCGGGTTCTCGGCCTTCCTGAGTCAGTTTATTACCCAGTTTTTCTATTTACCGTGGGTTGGACCAGTATTGATGGCGCTACTTATGGTACGCTTGCAATTAATGGTAAAATGGGTTGCTTTCCGGATAAAGAGGAATCCAGGTCTGGAACCATTTACATTGGTTCCTCCTCTTTTTTTATGGGCTCTTCTATGTGACGAAAATTATATGCTTGGGGGATTGGTTGCATTAATTCTTACGCTTCAGTTGGTTTGGGTGCTTACTAAAATCAGTTCGCCTGTAGTACGTATCGTTGCTACAATGATTTTTATCCCGATTACCTACTGGCTTGCAGGAGGTACTGCGATACTAATGCCTCTGATCATGATTGTATTTGAACTTACTCGTCCCACTGAAAATAGAGTGTCGGTCTGGTGGATTGGTGCAGGATATCTAATTTTAATGCTTATTTCGCCACTAATCGCTAAAAACTACCTGGTTCTTCTTCCATCAATGCAGGTTTTTATCGGATACGGTTATTATCGTTATCTTATTTATCTGCCTTTTGGTATCCTGCTGTTATGGGCGTTGACGTTTTTAGTAATGCTATTGTATGCTTTTTTGTCAAAAAGTGTGATGGATGGAAAGAAGAGTTTACCATTTTATATCTCTTCGCTTTTTCTTGTGTGGGGCGGAGCTGCGTATCTGGTAGCAGGCTCTTATAATCGCATCGCCGAGGAGGTTATGACTTATGATTACTTAGTCCGGACTCAACAATGGGATAAGGCAGTGGCTATGGCCGAAAAAGATGCCCCAGCTAATCCGCTTGCAGTAGCAAGTCTTAATCTGGCCCTTAGTCAGAAGGGACTATTAGGGGATAAGATGTTTCATTTTATTCAGAATGGGAGTGAGGGGTTGATTCCGCAATTTGATAGAGACTATCTCTTGCCTATGATGGTCGGGGAGGTTTATTACTATCTTGGATTGACAAATACAGCACAGCGTTTTGCATTTGAAGGAATGGAGGCTATTCCCGATTATCAAAAAAGCGCCCGCTGTTTGAAACGGTTGGCCGAAACGAATTTAATAAACGGCTCTTATGAAGTTTCCAGAAAGTACCTGCTCATACTCCAAAATACTTTTTTCTATAAAGATTGGGCTACCGAAACGCTTACCTATTTGGGAGATGAAGATCGGATCAATGCTCATCCGGAGTGGGGGAGAATTAGAAAATTCAGACCTAAAGAAGATTTCTTATTTGATGGGAATCAGCTGGATATGATATTAGGAATGCTTATTCAGCAAGAGCCGACGAACCGGATGGCATACGAATATCTGATGGCCTATTGTTTGCTAAATAAAGATTTACCACATTTTATGCAGTATGTCGACTTAGGGAAAGAGATAGGTTATAACTCGATGCCGATCAGTTATCAGGAAGCGGCTTTATATGTATGGGGATTGCAATCGACAGATCTGAGCCAGACACCTTTCCCAGTCAATAATGAGGTAAAAAAACGGATGCAGACATATGCAGGCATCTATACAACAAGAGAGGATGCCCAGATGTATCTTGAAAAGGAGTTTGCTGATACTTACTGGTATTATTTCCATTACAGATACAAAAATATTATTAAGAGAAACGAAGAATTCAGGCAAATGCATTGATGCTATATCACGCCTTTTATCTACTAATTTAAACCATAAAAGAAGATGAAAACTATATATACATGGATGATTCTATATCTGTTACTTTTTACAAGTTGTGGGGAGCAGGTAATTAATCCGGAAAAACTTAATGTTATACCACCTGTTTTTCCGGATTACGCAGGAGTGACAGTGCCTGCCAGCATTGCCCCTCTTAATTTTGTCCTCTCAATCCCGTATGATAAGATTGATGTAACTATTTCCGGAAAGAAGGGAAGCTTACATATTCAGTCGGACAAGGTTGCAGCCTTTCCCCCGTCGGACTGGAGTTCCATTGTTCAGGAGAACATAGGAGATAGTCTGCAAATTACAGTTTCGACCAAATCAGAGGGTAAATGGAGGCAGTATCTTCCTTTTGCCATCTATATTTCGCCCGATTCGATTGATTATGGCTTGGTGTACCGTCTGATTGCTCCGGGATATGAAGTCTGGAGTAAGATGGGTATCTATGAAACCTGTTTAAGTACGGCTAAACAATCTACTATTCTGGATAATAAACTGATGGCCCCTAATTGTATGAACTGCCATACATTTCCGCAGAATAATCCTCGTAAGATGAGTCTGCATATCCGGGGAGCAAATGGGGCTACAGCATTGGTGCAGGACGGATCGATTGAAATGCTTGCAACTAAAACGGATAAAATGATTGGTAATGCACAATATACATACTGGCATCCATCCGAAAAATATATTGCTTTTTCGACAAATAAAACCCAGCAAGGCTTTCATGGAAAGGATGAAAAACGTGTGGAGGTAATCGATTTGGAGTCGGATGTCTTTGTTTATGATATTGTTAACAACGAAATGGTAAGTTGTCCCCAATTAAGTAGTAAAGAGTCGTTCGAGACTTTTCCCTCTTTTTCAGCAGATGGCAAAACTCTTTTCTTCTGTACAGCAGCTGCGCGTCCGATTCCCGAAGAATACAATCAGATACGTTATAATTTGTGTAGTGTATCGTTTGATCCTGTTTCACGGACTTTCGGAAATAAAGTAGATACTCTGGTTGCTGCCGAAGCTATGGGTAAGAGCGTATCTTTTCCAAGACCATCATACGATGGAAAGTATTTAATGTTTACCATGTCTGATTATGGAAACTTTTCCATATGGCATAAGGAGGCCGATTTATGGTTGGTCGATCTAAATACAGGAATTTCACGTTCTCTAACCGAAGTTAATAGCAATGATGTGGAAAGTTATCACAACTGGAGCAGTAACTCACGCTGGTTTGTATTTAGTAGCCGACGGATTGACGGACTTTATACCCGTCCTTTTATTGCGAACATTGATTCGAATGGAAGAATTGGAAAACCATTTCTTTTACCGCAAAAGGATCCGGAAGAATATATACGCAGTTTTTATTCATATAATCTTCCGGAATTTGTAACAGGACCTGTGGACGTAAATCCCCGAGACCTGGCTGCGGCAGCAATGAAGCCTGAACGCAAACAGGTGAAACCGGCCAATTAAAACTTGCGGAAGGTGTATTTTTTATTGTCGGCTTTAAGAATTAATTGTTTGCGGTCGACTTTCTCAACACTGTAATGACGTGTAGCTTCTGTCCAATCAGTATAGGGTAAAAAACTGGCAACAGGTACAGGATTGTCGGTAAGCTCGATAACAATTGAGTTGTTGTCCGGCATGTTGTTGAATCCATACTCAGATCGGAAACTATCAGACTTGGGACTGTAAATCTGATACATAAAAAGAGTATTTTGAAAGTTGAAATAGATTGTATCTACAGTCGTTACCTGTCCATCGGATTCAACCTGTTGCATTTGCCATTTCCCTTCCAGGGGAGTATTTAATTCTTGTCCGCAAGCACTCAAAAGTAGTAAGGCTATGGCGGATAGGGCTATTTTTTTCATTAGTTTATAATTTTGTGAAGTATGCGAATCAGTAGTTGAAATCACTTGCTGATTCATTTAGTTAAAATGTTGTTATACAGTTTATTATTACATTAAAATATTTCTTAATCTCCCTGGAAATCAGTATCTTAGAAGAATAAAACCACTCATTTTTCTAATTATGATTCCCAAGGAGAAAGAACTTAAGCTTATAAAAATATATATGTATATCTGCGATATCTATGAGTCTTCACTGAAATTTTGTTGTCAGAGATTCAGTAATAATGCAACTCCTATCTTCACCGACCAGGAACTGCTTACTGTATACCTGTTCTGTGGAGCTTATCAACGCTACTTCAGTATCAAAGAGATACATACATTCACTAAAGAATATTTGCTTTCTTGGTTTCCTTGTCTACCTTCTTATCAGACGTTCAATTATCGATTGAACCTGTTAAGTGAGGCAATTAATGAACTCGTAAAGCATCTCATTACATCCTTTAAACCAGAAGATTGCGACAATATGACATCACTGATCGATTCCATGCCAATTGTTACCTGCAAAGGAAAGAATAAAACAGGAAAAGTGGCTACAGAAATTGCAACAAAAGGCTACTGCTCTACCAAAAATATGTACTACTTTGGTTTGAAACTCCACACGTTAGCTTTCAGAAGGAAAGGAACTATTCCATTCCCTGAGATGTTGATACTTTCATCTGCGGCAGAGAACGATTTGACGGTACTTAAAACAGAAGCAGCAGACAGCCTGACCAATAGAAGTATCTTTGCCGATAAAATCTACTCCGATTTCTCTTTTTGGGGAGAAAAACACAGGGAAATAGGTCTGGATATGCTAACTCCCGTAAAAGCTATTAAGGCTGAAGAGCCCGTAATTACTCAAAGAGAGAAAGCCCACAGAGACTTATTTTCGACGGCTGTTTCTAAAGTCAGACAACCCATAGAGTCTTTCTTCAACTGGTTGAATGAGAAAACAAATATTCAAAGAGCGATGAAGGTCAGATCAACATCTGGACTTCTTATACATACGATGGGGAAAATAGCCATCGCATTCATTTATCTAATTGTTTAAAACAAATGAATCAATGTCAAATACTGATTCGCATGAAGTACAAATTTAGATAAAAATAAGCATATTCTATCAAGAATATAGAAATTGAAGGGGTAATGCTGCTTAATATATAGACGATTGCACCAGATTAAGCAGAAGCAAAAATCCCGGGAAATTGTTATTTCCCCGGGATTAATCGCTTTACAGCCTACGTTCAATTAAAGAACTCCTTTGGTGGAAGGAAGTTCGTAGTTAAATATATCCCTACGGATGGCCATCTTTATTGATCTGGCCAATGCTTTGAATATCCCTTCTATTTTATGATGTTCATTCTGACCTTCGGCTTTGATTGTGAGATTCATCCGGGCTGCATCACTTAGGGATTTGAAAAAATGAAGAAACATTTCGGTTGGCATGTCTCCAATCTTTTCTCTATTGAATGTTGCATCCCATACAAGCCAGGGACGACCTCCAAAGTCTAAGGCAACCGTACAGAAACAGTCATCCATAGGCAGACAATATCCATAACGTTCTATTCCCCTTTTATCTCCAAGCGATTTTAATAAAGCTTCCCCTATTGCAATTGCCGTGTCCTCAATGGTATGGTGTTCGTCAACTTCAAGATCGCCTTTCACTTTAACAGTAAGATCTATCCCGGCATGTTTGCCGATCTGATCAAGCATATGATCAAAAAATCCCAATCCGGTAGCTATGTCTGTTTTACCTTTTCCATCCAGATTTACTTCAACATAAATATCTGTTTCGCGCGTGGTTCGCTTGATAACAGCTCTTCTTTCTCCAGCAAAAAGAAACTCAGTGATTTTATCCCAGTCACCCGTACATAAAACACAACAAGCCTCAAGATCTCTGGCTTTCAATTGCTGATCAGCATCTTCTCCATCGTATAGCCAGATTGCTTTCGCACCTAAGTTTTTAGCCAACTCCACATCGGTCAGCCTGTCTCCAATCACAAAGCTGTTAGTCAGGTCGTACGAACCATCCATGTACTTATGTAGCATTCCGGTACGAGGTTTCCGGTTGGGTGAGTTCTCTTCGGGCATTGACGGATCAAACAACAAATCATCGAATGTGATGCCTTCACCTTCCAATGCTTTCATAAGTTTGTTTTGCGCAGGCCAGAAAGTCTCTTCCGGAAAGGATGCAGTACCCAAGCCATCCTGATTGCTGACCATCACAAATTCGAAGTCCAGCTTTTTGCGGATGAAATATAGATTCCTGAAAATTTTAGGATAAAATTCCAGCTTTTCCAAGCTGTCCAGCTGATAATCGACAGGAGGCTCAACCACCAGCGTACCATCTCTATCTATAAATAGGGCTCTTTTCATATTGCGGCTTTTTTTAGCGATTCAATTAAAGTCTCATTTTCTACAGGAGTACCCACTGTAATGCGCAAACAGCCCAAACATAAGGCAATATTGGTGCGGTTTCGTACTATAACTCCTTGTTCGACAAGGTAGTTGTAGAGCTTGTTTGCATCTTCTACCTTTACTAATACAAAATTAGCATCGGTTGGGTAAATCTTCTTTACAATAGGAAGAAGACTGAGCCTGCTAATAAGTTTTTCTCTTTCCTTAAGCAATACTTCAACCCATTCGTTTACCTTGGATGGATTCTCCAACAGATCAATTGCATATTTCTGAGAAAGCTGGTTGATATTATATGGATACTTTATCTTATTTAGTACAGCTATAATTTCGGGAGAAGCAAAGGCCATCCCTAAACGTATACCGGCACTTCCCCAGGCTTTTGATAAGGTTTGCAACACCACTAAATTTGGATAAGTGCTAAGCTCACTCAAGAACGAAGGTTCCGAAGAGAAATCAATGTAGGCTTCATCCACCACTACGATACCTCCGAATCCAACGAGCACTTTGCGAATCTCCTCCCGATTCAGACTGTTCCCGGTTGGGTTGTTAGGTGAACAAAGAAATAAAAGTTTGGCAGCAGATGCCTCTTTGTGCGATAACAGATTTTCGGCCTTAAACTGAAACTGTTCATCAAGTAGTACCGGAATATAGGGTACATTATTCACATCTGCGGCAACTTTATACATCCCGTAGGTAGGATCGATGGCCAGAATACAGTCTCTGGCGGGTTCGCAGAAAGCTCTTATCAATAAATCGATGGGTTCGTCGCTGCCGTTCCCCAATAGAATGTTTTTTACATCCACCTTTTTAATTTCAGCAATGCGTTCTTTCACTTTCCACTGCATAGGATCCGGATAACGATTATAGGGGGCATTGTATGGATTTTCGTTAGCATCCAGAAAAACGGAGGCTTCACCATGGAATTCATCTCTTGCTGATGAATAAGGTTTTAAATTCCATACATTGGGGCGAACTAATTCTTTTAACTCTTTCATACATATATAATTTATAATTGAAAGGTATGAGGTGCGAAACTTATTCTATGCATGACCGTCGACTTCGTTAATGGTGCGTTTACTCTTTTCATAAACTACTAAGTCTTATAGTTACCGCATTACGGTGTGCATCCAATTGTTCTCCAGCAGCCATTACCTCAATGGTATTACCTAAATTTCTTATTCCCTCTTTTGTAATTTCCTGAAAGGTGATTTTTTTGATGAAACTATCCAGATTTACACCGCTGTAAGAACGGGCATAACCATTGGTCGGCAACGTATGATTGGTTCCCGAAGCATAGTCGCCGGCACTTTCAGGAGTATACGCACCCATAAAAACACTTCCTGCATTGGTAATCTGATCTGCTATGAAGTCATAATTATTTGTTTGTATAATCAGGTGTTCCGGAGCATACTGATTGGTGAAACGAATTACTTCGGCATCGTCTTTCAAGACGATTATACGGCTGTGCAAAAGCGCTTTCTCAGTAATCTCTTTGCGAGGTAATTTCTCCAATTGTTCCTGAACAGCTTTTACAACAGGTTCTACAATTTCTTCGGATGTGGTAACAAGTATAGCCTGACTATCGGGACCATGTTCTGCCTGCGATAGAAAATCGGCTGCAATAAACTCCGGATTGGCATTTTTATCGGCTATAACTTCAACTTCCGAAGGTCCTGCCGGCATGTCGATCGCTACTTCCTTTAGGCTAACCAGCTGTTTTGCTGCGGTAACATATTGATTTCCTGGGCCAAAAATCTTGTATACTTTAGGTACAGACTCCGTCCCATAGGCCATAGCCGCAATTGCTTGTATACCTCCGACTTTGGCAATAATACTGACTCCAGCTATTTTAGCTGCATACAATATTGCCGGATGTAGCTTTCCTTCCTTATTGGGTGGCGAGCACAATACGATCTCTTTACAACCTGCAATCTTTGCTGGAATAGCTAACATGAGAACCGTCGAAAACAGTGGTGCGCTACCTCCGGGAATATATAATCCTACTTTTTCAATGGCAACAGCCTTTTGCCAACAGGTTACTCCGGTTGTGGTTTCAATACGATTACCGTTAAATTTTTGTGCTTCATGAAACTTTTCAATGTTGTTTTTAGCAATAAGAATAGCCTCTTTTAATTCAGAATCCACCAAGGTCTCAGCTTCGTTTATCTCAGTTTCACTTACCAACAAATCTGATATTTTAACTTTATCGAATTGCTCCCCATATTTTTTTACGGCTTCGTCGCCTTGGGTACGTACTTCATCTAAAACTTTTTGAACGGTACCGAACAACGAACTTACATCCAGAGCCGGACGTTTTATAAGTTTATTCCATTCATCCGGATTGGGGTATTTTATAATTTCCATACTACCATCGTTTATAAAATCATTTTTTCAATCGGAATAACCAGTATACCTTCAGCTCCTAGAGCTTTCAGCTTGCCTATTATCTCCCAGAAGTGCTTTTCAGCAATTACAGATTGTATGGATACCCATCCCTCTTCGGCTAACGGAGTTACAGTAGGGCTCTTCATCCCGGGGAGGATTTCGATTATTTCCTTTAATTTATTTTCCGGAGCATTTAGCAGTACATATTTTTTCCCTTCAGCTGTTTGAATGGCTTCGAAACGGAAAATCAGCTCATCCAGAATTTCTTTTTTTGAATCGGTAAGTTCGCTGTTTGCGATAAGAAGGGCTTCGCTTTGCATTACTACATCTACTTCCTTTAATTGATTGCTCACCAATGTACTTCCAGAACTTACAATATCGAAAATTGCATCTGCCAAACCAATGCCAGGAGCTATTTCCACGGATCCACTGATAACATGTAATTCGGCCTTGACTTGCTTTTGTCTCAAATAGTCCTTCAGAATTTCGGGGTAGGAGGTTGCAATGGTTTTTCCATTAAACCACTCGATTCCTTTATATTCTTCATCTTTCGGTATAGCTAAAGATAATCTGCATTTGCTAAATCCCAAGCGTTTAATCAATAGAGCTTCCGCTCCTTTTTCGATGTACTCGTTCTCTCCAACGATACCAATATCCGCTACTCCGTTAGCCACCGATTGTGGTATATCATCATCGCGCAAGAAAAGTACTTCGACCGGAAATCCCTTTGCCGAAAGTAACAAGGTACGTTTCCCTTTATTCAGTTTTATACCAGCTTCTTCAAGAAGCATCATTGTTTCTTCAAACAACCTTCCTTTTGATTGTACTGCAATTCGTAACATATGTCTGTTTTTTAAATTAATACCTATATACCGACAAAAAAAGGCTTACCTTGAACGGTAAGCCTTCACTTTATTATTTTTAATGCACCTTTTAGACACCAAAACAGCCCACCGAACTATTGTCCGTTGTAATGATGGTGATGATGATGCATTGTATTCAGTTTCATATTTCTGATTGATTACGCTACAAAATTACAATAATTCTTGAATCTGCAATATTATATGATAAAATATTACAAATTATTTATAGTAGATACCATTTTATGAGTTTATAGAGAGTTTACGGGGACTTAAGGCATGCATTTATTCTTTAAAGATTAATGATTCAATCTGCCTTGAAAAATGTAGGGACATTTTTTCTAAAATGTATATACTTTTTGGCGAAAATGTTATGAGTTATACAATCAAAAGTAACTATAATTTGATGCGCATTAAATGAAGACTTTATTATTCATCTTTAGCCAGTATTTCGTAGGTATAAGAACCTTTTTTTAGTCAATAACGTATATTCAAAAAATATAAGGTTTTGTTTCCATCTTTTGTAATTTAAATCTGAATTTAGAAAATAGGATGTTCCGATAAAAGTAATTTACTTCAAATGACATTGCATATTAACAGTAGGATACGTCCCAATAAGGAAGATTATATGTTATTCAGCAGACAAAATTCATCAGGGCATTAGTAATAGGTATTATTAATAAAAAAATGTATGAATTGTTTATCTACTAGCTGATATCACTAATTTTAAATGAGTTTTCTCCGTTGTAAAGGATTTAAATGTATTTTTGATTTTTATTTCAAAAAGTTATTTAACTAAGCCTGGTTTATTTTGAATCCGGCTTTTGACTATTTACCTATGAACGCTAGAAGAATGATTCCAATTGTTGCCATCACATTTGTTTTGGTTATGTCTTTTCTATTTTCTTGTAATAAAAATTATCCTATCCCGGATGAGATAAGTAAGGCTCAGGCATTAATGCTTGAACGTCCGGATAGTGCTTTGTTAATCCTCGAAGGACTGAAAGGGGTAGAGCATCTGCCTGCCAAATTAAAAGCTACTTATAATTTATGTTTAATTGAAGCGCGAGATAAAAATTACATTGTTCATACTTCAGATTCACTGATTAATACGGTCGTAGCCTTTTTTGAAAAAGAAGATGACCCCTTGATGAAAGCTAAAGCTTACTATTATCAAGGACGAATTTATGATGATATACGTGAAGTGGAAAAGTCGGCTCTTAGCTATAAAAAAGCCGAAACAATGGCCAATAAAACAACCGAGTATAGATTGCAGGCTTTGATATATAATCATTTAGCAAAGCTTTCCTTTTACAGAGAATTATATAATGAAGCATTGGAATGGAATGTAAAAGCATATGGATCATTACTTCAGTCGAAAGACACAGCATCGGCCTATTTTATATTAAGAGATATTGCACGTTCTAATTATTTGTTGAAACGATATGATAAATCGATGCAATATTTTAATGAAGCACTTAGCATAGCTGACAGGTATCAAAATAAAAGTGTTGAATCCTTGATGTATTATGAAATATCTCTTATGTATGATGCTAGACATATGTCAGATAGCTCTCTTTACTATATCCGCAAGTCTTTGTATACTGATCCTAATATTATAAAAAATGAAGAGATTAATTTGGGTGTATCTGATGCATATAGGAAAGTTAATCAGTTGGATTCTGCAAGGCTTTATTTAAATCAATGTAAAAATAGCAGTTCATTATATACAAAAACTGGCTATTACATGATTTTGGCTAAAATAGAAGAAGATGCCGGGAATTTAAATAAATCAATAGATGCATATAAATTATCTTATACATATCAGGACTCTATTCGTAATATAAGTAGTGCTGAAGCCTTGGCGGAGGTTGTGGCTAAATATGATAATGAAAAACTGGAGAACGAGAAAAATGTAATATTATTGGAAAAGTCCAGGGCATGGAGTAATTTCTATCTTATACTATCAGGAAGCTTGCTTCTGACAATTGCATTTGTTTACATCTTCTTTACGTTTAAACGAAGAAAAGAATCTCAATTAAGAGAAAGTGTAAACAAGTTGATTGACTACGAAAAGCAGATTGCAGATAATATGAAAATGCTAAAGGCAAATGAAATCTGGATCCGGAAAACGACCAAGCAGATGGCGGATACGAGTGATGAATTAGCTAAAAAAGAATATCAATTAGCTCTTTTGCGTGCAAAAACAGAAGAGACCATCGCTCTGAAAAAAGATACTGAAAAGCTAGAACGTACATTACACGATTTAAAAGATCAAATATCCAGCTTGTCGAAGAAAAAGGTTCAGATTATTGCAATGAATGAGCAGATAATGAAGCAAACTTCTTTAATTGAAAGATTACAGGTCTGGGTGCCGGGAGATCCATTGATTGCTGAATCGGAGTGGGCTCAATTCTCCGAATTGATGAATGAACATTTTGATAATTTCAGTAAAAAACTTGAAGTTGCATTTCCAGACCTTACTACTCATGATGTACGTATCTGTAATTTAATCAGACTTGGAATTTCAAATGAAACAATCGCTAAACTTACAAATTGTAAATACGAGTCTTTGTTGACCAAAAGGACTCGGATAAAAAAACTCCGAATGCATATTGACGGAGATATAACATTGGAAGATATTCTTCAAAAAATTGAATAAAAGCGGTTTAAGCTGAACTAATATGGGTTGTTAGGGTGAATTTGTCTATATTCTGTACATATAAACCTATTGTTTAGGATGTACAAGATACGTAGCTTTGCAATGTTTTCTAACCAAACTAACCCTACTCTATATTTACTGACCTTTTCAAGTTCCTATGGATGGTACAGTAGTGTCCGTCCTTAGGTTCATTGAAATACAGCCTAAGACATTATTAAAGATGATGAGATTTAGGTTATTTTAGTGGACACTATTTGATATAATTATTATAAGGATCATGGTTCTGAAGATGGAATCATGATCCTTTGTTTTGATGATTTTATTCTCTTAGATAATCGGCAATTTCAAGAAAGTTACGTTCAAGTAAATACATCTTTTGGGCCATAAAATGAAAGAATTCCCCCCAATGCTCTCTGCGATGAATATCAATGCCGGTTTTTTCAGTATAAATTCGGGCTACTTCTTTTCCTGTTTCTCTAACAAAGCATATATCCCAGATAAGTCCGTCGTTAAAGTCTTTTTCCAATGTTTCTTTGTACCAGGAAAGTTTTTCAAACATCTCCAACCGCAGATCTTCTTGTCGGTGGTTAATTTCAAGAATAACGTAGGCACCATTCCGGGTTGCGTCAAACTTAAGCTCAACCCCTTTTATCTTTGTATCATATAGGATCCAGATTTTTTTTCGTCCTTGTAAATATGGTTGTACCTCGCAATAGGCTGCAAAACTTTCCCAAAAGGCTATCTTTAATTCCCGTAATTCGTCTTTTGTGTACATGTATTATGTTTGGATTATGACTACAAATTTACATGTTTATACCCGAATAAATGTATATTATGCCTACTTTTGCACCGAAATCAAATTGTATGACAATGAGAATTGATATTCTTACCGTATTGCCCGAAATGTTAGAAGGAACGATCAATTGTTCTATTTTAAAGAGAGCTCAGGATAATGGCTTGGCCGAAATCCATTTACATAACCTCCGCGACTATACTACTAACAAGTGGCGCCGTGTTGATGATTATCCTTTTGGAGGCGAAGCGGGCATGGTTATGCAAATAGAACCGATTGACCGGGCGATTTCTGCTTTAAAAAGTGAGCGTGATTACGATGAAGTTATATATACATCGCCGGATGGTGAAACCTTTAACCAACCCATGGCCAATAAGATGTCGATGCTAAATAATCTGATTATTCTTTGTGGCCATTACAAGGGAATTGACTATCGTATCCGTGAGCATCTTATCACAAAAGAAATTTCGGTTGGTGACTATGTTTTAACTGGTGGCGAACTTGCTGCTGCTATCATGGCAGATGCAGTAATCCGACTCCTTCCTGGGGCTATTGGTGATGAACAAAGTGCTTTATCCGATTCGTTTCAGGATAATTTATTGGCTCCGCCGGTTTATACCCGACCAGCTGATTATAATGGATGGAAAGTTCCTGAAGTTTTACTTTCTGGTCACGAACGTAAAATTGCTGAATGGAGGCTTCAGCAAGCTCATGAAAGGACTTTAAGACTACGTCCCGACTTGCTCAAATAGAACTTTACCTTATTGATTTTTGAATTAGATAGTTGTTACGAATCCTGTGATTAGGGTTTGGAAATTTTGTATTACCTTAAATCCGATTATTTGTTAACATTTACTGATTTAACTTCGATTCGATAGATGATTTGCTTTTTGCAGAAACTTGCAATGCGAATTTCAGTGAGCCAAAATAAATAAAGTAAGCCTTTATATTATATTTAGAAAGAAAGCTGATGGAAGAGATTTTCTTGTTTATTTTATCTTATTTATTTGAATATGTAAATCAAATCAATTAGCTTTGTTCCCAATAGTACCATATAACATTCTACAAACAAATGAATTACATTTTTTTAAAGTGTAATTTATACAATATCTAAATTATAAGACCATGAGAATGAAAATTATTGCGGGTGCTGCTCTTTTTTTGATCGCAGCCGCTTCGTGTGTTAGTCAGAAGTACGACTATCCTTTTCGTAATCCAGATCTTCCTATTGACGAACGTGTTGACGACCTGCTAAGCAGATTAACGCCAGAAGAGAAAGTAGGTCAGATGATGAATCAGACCCCAGCTATCGAACGTTTGGGAATTCCTCCCTATGATTGGTGGAATGAAGCATTGCATGGCGTTGCCCGTGCAGGGAAAGCCACTGTATTTCCGCAGGCAATCGGCTTAGCGGCAACTTTCGATGATGAGGCTTTATTAAAGACTTTCACAATGGTAAGCGACGAAGCGAGGGCAAAATACCATCAATATCAAAAAGATAAAGAATATGACCGATATAAAGGACTAACATTTTGGACTCCCAATATTAATATATTCAGAGATCCGCGATGGGGGCGTGGAATGGAAACTTATGGCGAAGATCCTTATTTAACAGGCCGAATGGGACTAGCTGTTGTAAAGGGGTTGCAAGGGAACGATCCCGACTATTACAAAACCCATGCTTGTGCAAAACATTATGCAGTTCATAGCGGTCCGGAGTGGAACAGGCATGAGTTTGATGTTGAAGTAACTCCTCGTGATTTATGGTTAACCTATCTGCCTGCTTTTGAGCAACTTGTTAAGGAGGGGGATGTGCAGGAAGTAATGTGTGCCTACAACCGCTATGAAGGGAAGCCTTGTTGTGGCAGTGATAAGTTATTAATTGATATTCTTCGTAACAGCTGGGGATATAAGGGAATTATTCTTTCCGATTGTGGAGCAATAGATGATTTTTGGCAAAAAGACAAGAATACGCCCCGTCATGAAACACATCCTGATGCCGAGTCTGCATCTATCGATGCCGTACGAAGTGGAACCGATTTAGAATGTGGCGGAAGCTATCGTTCATTGAAGAAAGCATTGAAAGACGGAACACTTAAAGAGAGCGATCTGGACGAGTCATTACGTCGTTTGTTTAAAGCTCGTTTCGAACTAGGCATGTTTGATCCGGATGATAAGGTGTCATACGCTAAGATACCTTATAACGTTGTAGAAAGTAAGCAACATATCCAGCAGGCATTGGAGATGGCTCGTAAGAGTATGGTGTTACTGAAAAATAAAAACAACGTTTTGCCATTGAATAAGTCCATAAAGAAGATCGCTGTTGTTGGTCCCAATGCTGCAGATAGCACCATGTTGTGGGCAAATTACAATGGATTCCCAACGAAAACTGTTACAATTTTAGAAGGAATCAGAAATAAAGTTCCCGGAGCTGAGGTAATCTATCAATTGGGATGCAATCATACTGATAACTTTGTAATGCAAGATATGGGGGATAAAATTACCTCAAATGCTGGTACCGGTTTTCTTGCTGAGTACTTTAATAATACAGAATTTAAAGGAGAACCTGTCTTTAAGGGATTGGCTCAGAGCTTACATTATACTACGGGAGGAAATACTCAGTTTGCTCCAAATGTCAATTTATCAGACTTTACCGCTCGTTTTACCGGAGTGTTTGAGGCTCCTGTAACCGGAGATATTGATTTTGAATTGTCTGGAAATGACGGAATCCGGTTGTATATTGATAACGCTGTTGTTTCTGAAATGTGGGAGAGCGAGTATACTGCATTTAGAAAATATACTCTTAAAGCAGAAAAAGGAAAGAAGTATGCTGTGAAAATAGAATACATGCAACGCTCGGGTATGGCCGATCTGAACTTCTCTGTTGGTGTTCGTAAACCGGTCGACTTTGCCGGCACTGCAGCAAACGTAAAAGATGCGGATGTAATTGTATTTGTAGGAGGTATTTCGCCACGATTAGAGGGAGAGGAAATGCCTGTGGATGCTGAAGGCTTCAGAAAAGGAGACAGAACCAATATTGAGCTTCCAAAAGTTCAGCAGGAGATGGTCAAAGCTCTTAAAGCAACCGGAAAGCCTGTAGTTTATGTTGTATGTACAGGTAGTGCATTGGCCCTTAATTGGGAGGATGCAAACGTTGATGCTATTCTGAATGCCTGGTATGGCGGTCAGGAGGGTGGTACAGCGGTTGCAGATATTCTTTTCGGCGACTATAACCCAGCCGGTAGATTGCCAATCACATTCTACAAGTCCGTTGATCAGTTGCCCGATTTTGAGGATTATAGCATGAAGGGACGTACGTATCGCTATATGACACAGGTTCCATTATATCCATTTGGTTACGGATTAAGCTATACAACATTTGCTTATCAGAATGCGAAACTTTCGGCTTCGAAGATTGGAACAAAGGATAAGGTAACCCTGACTGTGGATGTTAAAAACATAGGAAAGCGTGACGGTGATGAGGTTGTACAGATTTACATTAAGAATCCGAATGATCCCGAAGGTCCTATTAAGGCATTGAAAGGTTTTAAGCGTGTGTCTGTAAAAGCAGGAGCTTCCGAAAAGGTATCCATCGAACTAGATCAGAAGGCTTTCTATTCCTTCAGTGATGCGACGCAGACCTTAGAAGTAAAGCCCGGATCCTATAAAATATTATACGGCGGATCGTCTGCCGACAGTGCATTACAGGGAATAGATCTTAAGATAGAATAGGATAGGTAGTTTATGGTTTGAGATCACAAGTTGATACCGCGTCAAATTGATCTTAAGATAGGATAAGTTCGCTGGGTGCGACTTATTATTATACAAAGAAAGAGGATGAATCTGCTTAACAAGATTCATCCTCTTTTTTTTGTATATGAAATTGTATTATACTTTTCGTTTTCGTAGTAAGATTATCAATAATGTTGTAAATCCTAGAAGATAGGGATAATAGAGATTCTGCATTATTTCAATGGGAGATATCATAGCTAGTCCGGATGCCATCAGCAATTGAGCGCCATAAGGTATAATTCCCTGTACAAAACAAGAAAAGATATCTAAAATACTGGCCGATCTTTTAGCTGGGATATTAAAATTTGTGGCAATGTCTTTAGCTATTGGTCCAGCCATAATGAGTGCAATCGTATTGTTTGCGGTGCATAAGTTGGCAAAGCTAACCAAGCCAGCGATACTAAGTTCGGCGCCTTTGGCGGTTCTTACATGAGAAGTAAGCTTTAATATGATCCAGTCAATCCCACCATTAAAGCGTATCATTTCCAGAATACCTCCAGCAAGAAGTGTAACAATTATCAGTTCTCCCATATTATTTATACCTAATCCCATGGAGGCGGTCCATTCCCAAATGCCGAATCCACCCGTCAGTAAGCCTACAAAACCAGATAATACGATTCCAATCAATAAAACTAGAAGTACATTAACTCCGGAAATGGCAGTAATGAGAACTACAAGATAGGGGATAACCTTAATCCAATCGATTGTTACCGAACCTGCATTCGGAAGTGCAGATTGAGAAGTGATAATATAAATGAGAGTGGTAGCAACAGCTACAGGAAGAGCAATTAGTACATTCGCCTTAAATTTATCAGACATGTTACATCCCTGGGTACGCGTTGCTACGATTGTTGTATCCGAAATGAAAGAAAGATTGTCGCCAAACATAGCTCCTCCAACTACAGCACCAACCATAAGGGAAAGATCCAGTCCCGTTTTCTGAGCAATACCTGCCGCAACGGGTGTAAGGGCTACGACAGTTCCTACAGAGGTGCCTACCGATAGCGAGATAAAACACGCAGTGATAAATATTCCGGCTACCAATAGATTGTCTGGTAAAATGGACAAGGCTAGATTTACGGAAGCATCGATGGCGCCCATTGCTTTGGCTGTTTGGGCAAAAGCTCCGGCAAGAATAAAAATCAGCACCATCAATAAAATGTTTGAATTGGCTGCCCCCCTGCAAAACTGTTCAATCCTGTTATTGAGTTTTCCTCCTTTCGATTGGGCAATTGCAACAACCGATGCTATTGAAAATGCAACTGTGATAGGCATTTTATAGAAATCGCCGGCAAGAATAGATACCACCAAATATGTAAAGAGAAAAACGACCAAAGGAAATAAAGCCCATGCATTGGGTGTATGGTTGTAAGGTGTTTTCACCGTATCCTTATTATCCATTATACCGTTTTTAGAATGAAAATCTTAGAGCAATACGTACACCACTCTTTTTAATATTTGAATTGTCAAGATAACTCAATCTTCTGAAATAATCAACGCGAAGAATCTTGAAGATATTCTCCAAACCTACACTTGCTTCCATGTAAGGACGATCTCCTAACGGTTGTGTTCCTTCAGGGAACATAAAAAGATCAGGTGTCTTCATTGGGTTGTTCTTGTCAGAAAGTCCGCCGTATATGGCATTAAATGAAACAACTTCACGAAGTTTAAGCCAGTTTACTCCCGGAATTCTATTTAATATCCATCCCTTCAGGTAATAAGTTACATCCAGAGATACATACTGATCTGTTACAAATTCAAGAGCACTCATCATATGGAATGCTTCGGGTTGAATGGTGATAGACTGGTTTGTATTGGGTAAAATAAGTAATGGAAATGGAGCTTTGTCCCATACCTTACCTGCTTTTATCTTTGTGTCTATATGTCCGAACGATGAAAGCCAAATACGTTTCTCAGCAGAAGCTTCCGTATGATTATAACTATACTCACTTCCTAATACATTGTTCAGACCCATCTGATGGGAGATCTTAAACACAGGAGCATCCTTTGAAAGGTTGAATACCGACTCTTTCCCGGCTCTTCCACTGTACGGACGTTCACCAGGAGCAAAGCGGAGTTGAACACCTGCTTCACTGGTCGTAATATCATTGATCCGGTACATATTACCGTAGGCATCACGTTTCGTGTAACGGAGCGTACCTGTTGGTTCGTCATTTTGATTACGAACCCATGTCTTGAATGTGAGTCCGTTTAACCATTCTTTCTCATATGATAGCATGGTTTTACGGATGTAGCTCATTTTAGTAATGGGTTCTCCAACCTTCCAGGCAACAAATATATTATCCTTGCTGGTAAACAGGAAGTCCTGGCCAGGAGTATAAATATCGTATTCATGCATCAACGATAAATTATTTCTGGGATTTTCACCCTCGTGATACTGTTTCTTGTTGAAAGCCCAGGTCAATTTACCGTTATACTTAAGTTTACGGTCGGTTGCTCCGTAAGCCATAAATCCACTGGCAAAAAGGTGTTTATGGAAATTGGCTGTTGTCATACCCCCAACACGCATACGGAATCCTTCAATCTGATTCGCACTGAAAGTCGTATTCATCGGTCCGAAGTCAAATTTGCTTGTACTACGGTCTTTACCGGTCTGGATATATCCCGAAATAAGGATTTCGGCCGTTTTAATCATTACATTGAATGCCGGGACCTTACGTAGTTCAGCCAAAAGATCCTTAAGAGCATTTTCTTTTTCTTTTAAAGGGACGTGCCTGTTTGCTACCCAAAAGCTATCCGGTTGGTTTATGGCGCTTTCCAAAACGATGTAGCTGCCTAAAACATCAAACACAGAATCGGGTGGAGTAGAAAAGTCATAATTGTTATAACTCCTCATCTGGTGTGCATAAAGCTGTTGTGCTCCCTTTATTACATAAAAATTAATGAATGTATTTTCCTGATCAAGTACCCAGGTACTGTCTGGCATTTGTTTGAATTCCTGTGTAATTCGCAAATTATCTACGAAGTTTAGATTGATGTTGGAAGGAACATTCAACAGAAACTTCTTGATGGCAAAATGACCATCTGTTGTAACAAACAATCTTCCGGTAAAGCCATAACTCTGACTGTTAAACGGAACAAAAGCCAGGTCAATACATTCGTTATTCCCCACCATTACGGTATCCATAATGTAATATTTGTAATAGGAGGTAGCCAAGGTTGATGAGAGCGGACTCACAAACCGGTTTAGCAGAATATTAATGTTATTGTCGAAAATGTTGATTCCCTGAAAGATCTCCTGCAGGTTGGAAGTTATTCCACCTTCATCCAGCGATTTGTCAATCCCTTGCAGTTTCTGACCCTTTGTATAGATCTTTTCTGATTTGGGATCTTTTCTGTAATAAATGTCGGACAATGTTTCGCGAACAGACACCGTTAAAATAGGTTTTCCATTGAATTCGGATGTGTCCAGGTAATTCTTGATAAAACTAAATTTCTTGAGGAACTTATTCTTATCCAGGTTGGGATTAAAATTATCAAGAGCAATGCTCAGCTTCTCATACCTTTCGGATTGATAAGCGCTTTTTGCTTCAATGCGGTTGTCGTTTTTACGCTCAATAACATTGCGAATGAGTTCTACCGCGGGATTATCTTTTTTAGTGTATTTTTCTTTAGTCGGTTTAATTACAACTTCTGAAATCTGAATGGTTGTAGGACGTATTAATATTGATAAAGCTTCGTTTTTCTTTCCTGCCGATAAGTTTACACGCTTGTTTTCGTAACCAAGCGAAGAAACCAGCAATTTGGTCAGCCCCCTGTCATTTTGAAGCGTAAACAAACCATTGTCATCTGTCATCGTTCCAATGGTTGAATTCTCAAAAATTACAGAAACGTACGACATTGGCTCACCAGTAATTGAATCTTTTACAATACCTGAAGCCGATGTGATTCGTTGTGCCAGCAAGGCAGAATTGCTCGATCCGGCCAGAAGCAGGACAAACAGAAATATGTTACGGATAATTTTTGCCATTTAACGCTAATTGTTCCTTTAGGAAAATATTTGTGCAAAGGTACAAGTTTTCTTAAATAAGGAAAGGTTTTAAGCCTTTAATAATCTATAACAGACGTTAGAATACCTAATATATTATTTTGCACTAATCCTTTCACCTGATTGCAGATAGTTAACAAGCAAATAGCGTAATCTGTTCAACCCTCTTACGAGTTTTCAGATTACGCTATGTTATAATGTCCTTTAAGTCCGCTTATTTAGCTTTGTCAATCTGTTCCTGTACAATAGCATCAACAACAGCCACTGTGGTCAGATTCAAGATGTCGCGTGTAGAACTTTCAAGATCTGTGAAGTGAATCGGTTTATTTAATCCCATCTGTATCGGTCCGATGGTCTCAACAACACCCATTTCCAATAAAAGCTTGTAAGCACTGTTTGCCGAGCTAAGGTTCGGGAAAATAAGCGTGTTTACATCCTTGCCTTTTACCTTGTTGAACGGATACGTATCATCTCTTAATTTCTTGTTCAGTGCAAAGTTTACCTGCATTTCGCCGTCGATCTGAATCTCGGGATAGTTTGCGTGCAGATGAGCTATTGCATCGTGAACCTTAACCGGACTACCCTGATTGTCGGCGCCAAAGTTAGAGTAAGAGATCATAGCCATTGTAGGCTCGTTGGCAAAGAATTTAACGGCATCGTGGGTAAGGCGAGCAATGTCGATCAATACCTCGGTAGAAGGATGTCTGTTTATAAGAGTATCGGCAATAAAAAATGTTCCCTTCTTGGAGGTTACAATGTTCATGGTGCCAAAATATTTATAACTGGGACGAATACCGATAATCTGTTCGGCTAACTTGGTAGTTTCAGAATAGCGGCTATATACACCGGTAACAAAAGCATCGGCATCGCCAGAAGCAACCATCATCATTCCGAAACAGTTCCTGTCGTACATCTTTTCGCAGGCTTCGGCATAAGTCATACCTTCGCGCTGTTTCTTTTCCACAAGCATTTTGGCGTATCGGCGACAGCGTTCCAGTTCGCGATCGTGACGCAGATTCACAATCTCCATGCCTTCCATACTGATGTTCTCTTCTTTGGCTATCTTTGCCAAACGGTCTTCGTTACCAAGCAGGATGGGGAAACAGATACCTTCAGCCTTAGCTTCGGCTGCAGCTTTCAGCATATTTACATGGTTTGCTTCGGCAAAAACAACACGCTTGGGATTAGCTTTAGCCATATCCGTAAACGAGCGCATCATTTTGTTGTCGTAGCCCATCATTTCGCGCAGGTGGTTCTCGTATTTATTCCAGTCGGTAATTTCCTTCCGCGCCACTCCTGATTCTATTGCTGCCTTAGCCACAGCACTTGATACACGGGTAAGCAAACGGGGGTCAAGTGCCTTGGGTATGATATAGTCTCTTCCAAAACTCATGCGTTTTAGTTTGTAAGCAGCATTTACCACATCCGGAACAGGCTCTTTAGCCAGACTGGCGATTGCTTTTACAGCAGCAAGCTTCATCTCTTCGTTGATTGCTTTTGCTCTTACGTCCAATGCACCTCTGAAAATATAGGGGAAGCCCAGTACGTTGTTAATCTGATTCGGATAGTCGGAACGGCCGGTGGCAAAGATAATATCCTCGCGTGATGACATGGCCTCGCTGTACGAGATTTCAGGATTTGGATTAGCCAGTGCAAATACAATGGGATTGTCATTCATTGTCTGCACCATTTCCTTGGTAAGTACGTCGGCAACCGAAAGACCCAGAAATACATCAGCCCCGCTAACAGCCTCCGCAAGGGTTTTAATATCCAAAGAAGTCGCAAAGGCTTTTTTTGAAGCATTCAGATCGGTACGATGTGTGGAAATAACCCCTTTACTATCGCACATAATGATATTTTCCATCTTTGCGCCCAGCATCACATACAGCTTGGTACATGATATAGAGGCAGCTCCGGCTCCGTTTACCACAATCCGTACATCCTCAATATTTTTACCAACCAATTCGAGGGCATTGATTAATCCGGCACCGGAAATGATGGCTGTTCCATGCTGATCGTCGTGCATAACCGGGATGTCTAACTCCTCTTTCAGTCGGGTTTCAATTTCAAAACACTCGGGGGCCTTGATATCTTCCAGGTTTATACCTCCAAAAGTGGGGGCGATGGCTTTTACAGTCTGAATGAATTTTTCGGGATCCTTCTCGTCAACCTCAATATCAAATACATCTACACCTGCAAATATTTTGAATAAAAGTCCCTTTCCCTCCATAACAGGCTTTCCGGCCAGCGGACCTATATCCCCTAAACCTAAAACAGCCGTACCGTTCGAAATTACCGCAACCAGATTACCTTTGGCAGTGTATTCGTACGCATCCAGCGGATTCTTTTCAATTTCAAGACAAGGTTCAGCCACACCTGGTGAATAGGCCAGTGATAAATCTGTCTGTGTACTATATGGTTTGGTGGGAATCACCTCTATTTTCCCCGGTTTTCCTTCGGCATGATACCGAAGAGCATCTTCTTTTGTTATCTTACCCATTGACTTATATATTTTGTAACGTTAGTCGGCTTTAACTTTTAATGTGCTTGCGTTAAACCTTTGAACTTTGCAGACAAAAGTAATAAATTATTATATATAATGGCTTTTTTACTTACAAATAGTTTGGCTAACAGATATAATATCTACAAGTCGTAAATTGTATCTTTCTCTTTTACAAAGCAAAAGGAGGAGAATCCTTTGAAAATTCTCCTCCTTAAATAAGGCTAAACAGATGAAAATGAATTAATATCCGAAGATATCTTCCTGACTTAACCTCTGTATCGGTCCGTAACTTTCAAGATTTTTCAAATCAAGGTCTTTCTCGTCTCCAAGGATGCAGTAAATATATTTACGTCCTTTGATCCATTTTTCCTGGAAAGCCTTAACATCTTGTAATGTCATTTTTTGCACCTGCTCAAACAAAGCTTTTCTGGTATCCGTTTTCAGTCCGAGGTCTTCAGCCTGGATATAATTCCATAACACATTCGACTTGATGATTCGTTCGGTGCGCAGTCTGGTAATTAAACCATCTTTTGCCAGGTTGAACGCCTTTTCTGATTGGGGCATATCATCAATAATGGAATGGAACGCCTTTAAGGCATCAGCCATTTTGTCGTTCTGCGTAGCAATAAACGATTGATAAATATACGGATATTTAAGTTTGGATGGTGTATTTAAGCTGGCACCTGCCGAGTAAGCCAATCCTCTTGCTTCACGCATTTCCTGGAAAACGATGGCATTCATGCTTCCTCCAAAATATTCATTATACAACGAGAGAACCGGATCAATGGCCGGATCGAATGTTTCACCTCTGTTGGAAACCATAGACATATAAATCTGTTTGGCATCATACTTGGCCAATAAAACCTTCGGTTCGGTAATAACCTGTTGCTTGAAGTCGATTCCGGCCGGAACAGGAAGCAACTTCTCGGGAACACGATGTGATTTATTTAATTCGGCAGTAAGAGCCTCCTGCGACATCGGTCCGTAATAGAGGATTCGGTGCTGGAAAGAGGTCATCGTATGGATTTTCTTAATAAGCTCATCCGGATTAAGCTGTTTCAATTCGGATGCCGATGGTATGTTTTTATCCGGAGAAACAGGTCCCCATATAGCATACTGCATCAATTTATTAAAGTTAGCACCTTGGTTAAGCTTTGCATCAGAACGATTTTTCAATATATCGGCAGCCAGGTTGGTATAAGCCTCCTTGTTAACCTGCGCATCAGCCAGCAATTCTTCGAACAAAGCCAAAGCTTTCGGCATATTTTCGCCTAATCCGCTCAGCGCTACATAAACTCTTTCATTGCTGCTGAATACATCGAATGAACAAGCCAGTTTATAGAACTCGGATTGAATCTGTTTAGGAGTCATCTTAGAAGTACCCAGATACTTTAGATATTGGAAAGCAGTACCCAGCAATTTGTCGTTGTTATTACCCATCTCGTAAACGTACAAAATATCAAACAGGTCGTTGGTTACGTTTTGTTTGTATAGCACGGGGATATCAGACTTAGCCTTAAACTGTCCCATATCTTTCGAGTAGTCAAGAAATACAGGTTCAATAGGAGTCACCTTTGCCGCTTTGATCTCTTCAAGGAAAGCACTGCTTGTGTCGCGGTTCATCACGATAGGCGTGATAGCCGGTTTGGCAATCTTCAATTCGTTGGGGTCTTTTCCCTGTCTTTTGTATACAACAGCATAGTTGTTGCCAAAATTCTTTTTAGCAAAAGCTACCAATTCCTCTTTTGTAATCTTGCTGGTACGATCAAGTTTGGTTACAGCATTTTTCCAATCTACTCCATTAATGAATGAATTTACAAACCAATTGGCCCTTCCGGCATTGCTCTCCATGCGGTAGATCTGGTAAAGCTTAAGGTTGTTTATCGAAGCTTCGATCAGTGATTCATCGAAATCGCCTGTTTTCAGTTTCTCAATTTCGCCCAACAACAGGTCTTTTGCCTGCTCGAGAGTCTGCCCCTGCTTTGGAGTAGCCATCATAACAAAAGCAGAATAGTCGGCCATAGCATAAGTGCCTGCATTGGCTCTGAGGACTTTCTGCTGCTGAATCAGGTTCAGGTCGATCAATCCGGCCTGTCCGTTACTCATAATCTGACCGATCAAATCAAGCATACCGGTCGAATCTGCAGCAACACCCGGGAATCTCCAGCCCAGAACAAGATTTTCGGCTTCCAGTCCGAGTACTTCAGCCTGTACAGGCTCCGTAATTTCGGGTTCCTTTGCTAACGAGAGGGTGGGGATTGAGTCACTTTTAGGCATAGTACCAAAGTAGGTCTTGATAACCTGGATCATCTGATCTGGATCAAAATCGCCCGAAAGACAGATGGCCATATTATTAGGTACGTACCATGTCTTATAATATTCTTTGATTTTAGTGATAGACGGATTCTTTAAATGCTCCTGAGTACCCAATACTGTCTGGGTCCCGTAGGGATGATTTGGGAATAGAGAGGCAAGTAATTTCTCGTATACCTTTCTCGAATCACGGGTAAGCGACATGTTTTTTTCTTCGTAAACCGTTTCCAACTCCGTATGGAATCCACGTATTACGTTATTGGAAAACCGTTCGGATTGTATCTTCGCCCAGTTTTCGATCTGATTGGATGGGATATCTTCCGTATAGACAGTCATATCGAATCCTGTATAAGCATTGGTTCCGTTAGCCCCGATAGCCGACATTAATTTGTCGTATTCGTTTGGAATGGCAAATTTAGACGCTTCGTAGGACAAGCTGTCAATTTGTTTATAAATCTCTTTCCGGGCCGCATCGTCGGTCGTTTTACCATAGGTTTCGAAAAGGCCTTCGATTTGATCCAGCAAAGGTTTTTCTTTTTCATAATCCTGCGTGCCGAACTTAGGTGTTCCCTTAAACATCAGGTGCTCAAAATAGTGGGCCAGACCTGTGTTGGTTGAAGGATCGTTTTTGCCTCCAACACGAACCGCAATATAGGTCTGGATCCGGGGAGTTTCTTTGTTGACAGACATATACACCTTCATCCCGTTGTCTAAAGTGTAGATGCGGGTGTTAAGAGGATCATTGGGTACAGTTTCATACAGAGATAGTGTAGACTTGCTACACCCACTAACCAAAAGAATGATAATGGAAAGTTGAAAAAGTTGATAGATTTTTCTCATAAAATTGGGTTGTATAGATGATTCAACAAACATAGTAATTAGTTTTACATTTATCAAATAATTTTTTACTAACTTTGTACCGTAAATATAAAATAAGTTAGTGAAACAGAGACTGCGAACATTCTTTACTTATTTCCTGCCCGTTCTGTTTGTGTCGTACTACAGTGTGATTACCCTGTTTATGCACGCTCACATAGAGAATGGGGTTACCATTGTACACTCGCATCCGTTTCAAAAGCAAAGCAACGGAACCACTCACCACCACTCGTGTTCCGAAATACAGTTATTCAATGCTCTTTCGCACATTAATGTGCAGGATGGCGCTGTCCATTCGCTGGATATTCGCTTTTTTGCCATTCCCTTAGATACAATAACAACTGGTCCGGTCTGTGCCGGATATACCTCCCATCTGCCGGGCGGTAGTTTATTACGTGCCCCGCCTGCAAGTATCTTTTTTATCTGATTTCTTTATTTTCCGGACGTAGACCGGAAGCGACATCTCTTTGTCTGCCTATGACAGAGAGCAGAGTCTGTTTTTTAATCAAGTTAATAAAGCAAATGAATAAAATTGTCATACTTATGCTATGTCTGTGCTGTTCCTTGTGGACAGTCAGAGGGGCCGATGAGCCCGTATTGAATCCTTCCGATGCAAACATCGTGGGACATATCATCGACAAAAAAAGCGGGGAACACCTGCCTTATATAAATGTATTTCTGCAAGGAACTACCATTGGAACCGTTTCAGACGGTACCGGACATTTTTATCTGAAGAACCTGCCCGAGGGCAAGTTTACCATCGTGATGAAGTCGGTCGGCTATAAAACAATCGAAAAAGAGATTGTTCCCAAAAAGGGAAAAACCCTGGAGATCAACTTCGAAACAGAGGAAGATGCTGTGTCGCTGGACGGCGTTGTGGTATCTGCTAACCGGAACGAAACAACCAGACGCCTGGCTCCTTCGTTGGTGAATGTACTGGATACAAAGGTGTTCGACAGGGCCAATGCAACCAGTCTGGCCGACGGACTTAACTTTCAGCCCGGAGTAAGGGTCGAGAACAATTGTCAGAATTGCGGTTTCCAGCAGGTACGTATCAACGGTCTGGAGGGCCCTTATACGCAAATCCTGGTAGATAGCCGCTCTATCTTCAGTGCCCTAACCGGAGTATACGGACTGGAACAGATTCCTGCCAATATGATTGAGCGGGTAGAGGTGATGCGCGGTGGCGGATCTGCCCTGTTCGGCTCTTCCGCTATTGCCGGAACTATTAATATTATAACCAAAGAACCACAGCGCAACTCGGCGCAGGTTGCTCACTCACTAACGATGATCGGGGGGAGCAGACCTGATAATAATACAACGTTGAATGCGTCGATGGTTACAGACGACCAGAAAGCTGGTATTTATTTATTCGGACAAAGCCGTACCCGGTCTGCATACGATCACGACGGAGACGGCTTCACAGAGATCGGACACCTTAATGCCAAGACGGTTGGTTTCAGGTCTTATCTGAAGACAAGCACTTATTCCAAACTAACGTTCGAATATCATAACATCAGCGAATTCCGCAGAGGTGGAAACAACCTTGATTTACCTCCTCACGAAACGGATATCACGGAGCAGACGGATCATAATATTAATGGCGGGGGACTTAAATTCGATCTCTTCTCTACCGATTACAAGCATCGCTTAAACCTTTATGCATCGTCTCAGCACACCAAACGTCAGAGTTACTACGGTGCGGGTAAGGACCCGAACGCCTACGGACATACAACCGACCTTACCTTTATAGGGGGTGCGCAGTATGTATACGACTGGACGAATTGTCTTTTTATGCCGGCCGAGTTTACAGGAGGTATGGAGTACAGCCACGATAACCTGGAGGATGTGATGATAGGATACAATCGTACGATTGCCCAAAAGGTGAATATCGGGAGTCTGTTTTTGCAGAACGAATGGAAAAATGCACGCTGGAGTTTCCTGATGGGAGGTCGATTTGATAAACATAACCTGATCGATCACCTCATATTTAGTCCCCGTGCCAACCTGAGGTATAATCCTACCAAGGATATTAATCTGCGGCTTTCTTATTCAAGCGGGTTCCGCGCTCCGCAGGCGTTCGACGAAGACTTGCATATTACGGCCGTAGGAGGCGATGTGGCTATCATCAGTATCTCTCCGGATTTGAAAGAAGAAAAGTCGCAGAGTATAAGTGCTTCGGCCGACTTCTATCAGCGCTTCGGGGCGGTACAGACTAATTTTCTTGTTGAGGGCTTTTACACCGACTTAAGCGATGTATTTTTGCTGGAAGAGATTGGCCGCGACCAACAGAATAACCTGTTGCTGGAAAGAAGAAACGGAAAAGGGGCACGAGTGATGGGTATTAACCTGGAAGCCAAGCTGGCGTACGAATGGATGCAGATTCAGGCCGGTGGTACCTTACAACGCAGCCGTTATAAAGAACCTGAAAAGTGGAGTGGTGATGAAAGTCTGCAGCCGCAGAAAAAGATGTTCCGCTCGCCGGATGTATACGGGTACGTAACCTCTTCATTCAACCCGGTTAAACGGTTGGCGGTTTCCCTTACCGGAACTTATACAGGCAGTATGCTGATGCAGCATTTTGCCGGCTACATTCCGTCCGACAAGGAAGAAAAGACACCCGATTTTCTGGATATGAGCGTAAAGGTGGCCTACGATTTCCCCTTATTCAAGTCAGGTACCCTCCAGGTAAATGCAGGCGTTCAGAATATATTCGACTCTTATCAGAGTGACTTTGATAAGGGTGGCAGCCGCGATGCGGGCTATATTTACGGACCATCCCTGCCCAGAAGTGTATATGTGGGTTGCAAGATTATGTATTGATAGATAAATGAGTTGATTTGCCGGCTTCTTTAGGTTGCCGGAAGTCTTTAAGGTTGATTAGGAAGGTTGATAAGAGAGGGATCCGTCGTTTCGGATCCCTCTTCTTTTTTGTGTGGATGTAAGTATGAATAACTGGCAATCATGCTTGAATTAAGCGGGAAAGTTACCAGCTATGCACCTCGGGCCCATGGGGCCGTTCAAATGCGCCCATGGGCTCAATTAAACGGCCCCATGGGCCCGAAGTACGAATCCTGTTTGTTTGCGGCTTAAGAGGTATATCTTTGCCGCTTAAGCACTATAAGGTTGTCTCTTAACTTCCGAAGGGCAGTAGCCGATTGTTCCTTGATTGTGGAGCTGTAATTAATCAGCGGCTTCCCAAATCGTCGTACAAAGTCTGCAACAGAGCCTTCCCATTATTCAGCCGGATCTCGTTTCCTGCCTCAGGTTTTATAATCAAAGGCTTCTCGCTTTCGCAATCGTACACAGAAACCCCCGTGGTATCTATAAAACCAAAACCATTGTTGTAGCTATAGAAAGCATAGGCGGGTTGCAGACTGTCTACCATATTATTACTGAAAGTAAACTCCTTATGCGGCAGATCCAGTTGATAAAGCAGGGTTGCAGCTAAATCGGTTTGATTCCCGTAATTGGCTATTACACGCGGCTCCTTTATTGCTCCACCCAGCCATAGCATAGGGATGTGATATCTTTTGGGATCGTGCTCTTTAACAGAAGCCGGATATCTGAATCCATGGTCGGATACCAAAACAATCAGCGTATTATTCCAAAGCGGCAGTTTCTTTAATTTATCAATAAAATCACCCAGACAGCTATCCGTAAATGCTACCGAGTTAAGGTAGGGATCCTTTAACCGGTTGTATGGAACCTCGAAAGGTTCATGACTGCTTAAGGTGAGGAATGTGCTGAAGAAGGGCTCCTTGCGGGAGTTGTCGGTCATACTTTGGTAAAGATGGGCGAAGGTGATGTCGTCGTTGGCTCCCCATTTGGAAAGGCGGCTTTTAAGCGGGAAATCCCTGTCGGCCGTCACCTTGCTATACCCCGAGCTAAAGAAATAGCTCTGCATGTTTGTAAAGTTGATATCGCCACCATACAACATATCGGAAGTGTATCCTTTTTTCTGAAGCGATTTGGCAATGGATGGAAGCGTCTGGCTTTTAGCCGGATATTTCATAATCGAGGTGGTAGGCTGTGCCAGATAGCCATTCAGAACAGCAACAATACCCCGGTCTGTACGGAACGAATTGGCATACATGTTGCTGAACAGGATTCCCTCCTTACTTAACCTGTTTATATTGGGTGTAACTCCTGCTTCTCCTCCAAGAACTTCAATCGCATTGGCAGAGAAACTCTCCATCAGGATAAGAATGATGTTGGGGTTTTTGGTAGTGAGTAACTCCGGAATAGAGTCGCCCTGCGGTTGATTGGTTAGCTTTTTGAAAATCTTGCTGCGTTGCGATTCGCTGAAATAGTTGTATTGCGCTGCAAAATCCTGCTGTTTGGACAGCGAAGCCAGAAAGCTGAAGCAGGGATTGATGGCCGAATGGTTGAGGAACTGATTCTTACTGAAGTATACCATACCCACATTCGCTGTAGAAGTGGTAACACCGCCTCTGATCGGAATAAAGAGAATACCTCCCAGCAGTACCAGCTGAACCGAGTTGCTGAACATCTTTTTTACATATTGTTCCGGCATCAGGGGGAGTACAAATCTTTTGAGTGCCCAGAATATTCCGTAGGTGTATACAACGAAAACCAGGGTTTGCAGTATCAGTGTGCTGGCCGGTGCACTGGCAAGTGCATCAGAAGGTGATTGCAGGTAGAACAAGGGGGTAGCATCCAGCCGGAATCCCCAGTAAGGATACAAGGCAATGTCCACCACAAAGATGAGTGAGATGATACACGCAACGATAAAAAAGTATCCTTTAAGAATAAAAGTAATATATCTGCCGGGTATCCATACCGAAAGAAGTGTGAGTAACAAGGGTATAACTGTAAGGTAGCCGGCTACGGTGGCATCCAGCTGCAGTCCGTGAACCATTACCTGCAGATAATCCGAAATACTTAATCCCCCTCCGGAGGCATGGTTATACAACATAAATACTGGCTTTTGCAAAGCAAAGACCAGTATAAATGTTATGAAGCAGGCAAAAAGAAATAATACTCTCTTTTTCATTGCTATGTTTTTATTGAATTATCTGTACATCCTTTGTTTCATCTCTGCCACAATCGGGTCGGTGATGTAATCGTCGTAATCCATTATCTTGTCGATGATACCGTTAGGTGTAAGTTCAATTACACGATTGGCAACCGTCTGGATAAATTCGTGGTCATGACTTGAAAAGAGGATATTTCCTTTGAACGCCTTCAACGTATTGTTAAATGCCTGAATAGATTCCAAGTCAAGGTGGTTTGTAGGAGAATCCAGAATCATGGTGTTGGCGTTCTTAAGCATCATACGTGAGATCATACAACGCATCTTTTCGCCTCCCGAAAGCACGCTTGCTTTTTTAAGCACCTCTTCGCCGGAGAACAGCATCTTACCAAGGAATCCTTTCAGGTATACCTCGTTGGTGTCTTCTGCGAACTGCGAAAGCCACTCGATCAGATTCATATCCGTATTGAAGTACTGCGTGTTTTCCAGCGGAAGATAGGCTGTCGTAATGGTTTGTCCCCATTCGAAAGAGCCTTCGTAGTCATTGTCTTCGTCGTTTATGATGTTGAACAATGCCGTCATGGCACGCGGGTCGCGGCTGATAAATACTATCTTATCATCTTTTTCCACATTGAAGTTCACGTCCTTGAACAGTACAGTTCCTTCGATGGATTTAGATAATCCCTTTACCTCGAGGATACGGTTGCCCGGTTCGCGCGAAGGGGTGAAAATAATACCCGGATAACGACGTGAGGAAGCCTGAATCTCTTCGATATTCAGCTTCTCGATCATCTTCTTACGGCTGGTTGTCTGCTTTGACTTAGCCACGTTGGCACTGAAGCGGCGGATAAACTCTTCGAGTTCCTTTTTCTTTTCTTCGGCCTTCTTGTTCTGTTGCTGTTGCTGACGGAGAGCAAGCTGACTGGATTCGTACCAGAAGCTGTAGTTGCCGGCAAACTGTTTTACTTTACCAAAGTCGATATCCACCGTATGAGTACAAACCGAGTCAAGGAAGTGACGGTCGTGCGATACCACCAGCACCGTGTTTTCAAAGTCGGCAAGGTAATGTTCAAGCCAGCTTACTGTTTCGAGGTCGAGGTCGTTGGTAGGCTCATCCAGCAAGAGGTTGTCCGGTTTACCAAACAGGGCTCTGGCAAGTAATACGCGCACCTTCTGGTTACCGCTCAGGTCTCTCATCATACTGTAATGTATGTCTTCGCTGATGCCCAGTCCGCTTAATAAATTGGCTGCGTCGCTTTCTGCATTCCAACCTTCCATCTCGGCAAACTTTTCTTCAAGTTCGGAAACACGTATCCCGTCGGCATCCGAAAAATCGGGCTTTTCGTATAACGCATTCTTTTCCTTAATGATATCCCAAAGCACCGTGTGCCCCATGATAACTGTATCCAGTACTGTAAATTCGTCGAAGGCGAAGTGATCCTGACTCAGCACGGAGAGGCGTTCGCCCGGACCTAATGAGATGGATCCCCGCGTGGGGTCAAGCTGACCGCTTATAATGCGGAGAAGCGTAGATTTTCCGGCACCGTTGGCACCAATGATGCCGTAGCAGTTACCCGGTGTGAACTTTAAATTGACGTCTTGAAACAACGCACGTTTTCCGAATTGAAGATCCAGATTGTTAACCGTAATCATATCTTTGTATACCTATTAATTTGCAATTGAGACCGCAAAGGTAGTAAAAATTAGAAGCATGGACAAAAAATAGATTGCCGAACAAAAGATATGCAGCATTTATACTTGTGTTTTCGTCTTATTTGTATAAAGAGAAAAAATGATTACAACCGAGAGGAAAAGTTTTTACGTTAAATAGTATGTAATTTCTATTTTGTGTTATAATACTGATTATATTTGTATTTTAATGTAGTACATACTTTTATGAGGACTTTAAATTAAACCTTGACCGGGTAAAAGTAGTCTAAATTGTAATAATAAAATGTTGAGGAGGATAAATTATGAAACCCATTAAACTGACATCTTTGCTTCTTATGCTTCTGGTAGCTTCAACGGCTTTCGGACAGGAAGTTTTTTATGATGATGTATACTTCTCCGGTAAAAAGGAAAAAAAGGAACAAAAGGAGGAGAAAAAGGTTGTTGAACCCCAAAAACAAACTCAGCGTACTGCAACTGCAGCTCAAATGAACGCATCAACCAATGCAAAAGCAGCATCTTCTCTTTCTGATGACGAGATTGATGCCTACAACCGTCGTTATTCTAATGGAAGCGAAGAATATGCCAATGCAGAAGAGGGTGCTTATGCAGCTGAAGATTCGGTTAAAGTCAATGAACGTCGTTCGGATACAGAATATTCTGAAAGAATTATCCGTTATCATTCACCCAGCAAGGTAACAATTGCCGGTGCTGATAATGTAAATATTTTCCTTAGTGACGGATATTACGGCTACGATTACGAAACAGAATACGCCGACGGAGGTTCAAGTGTGAACTTTAATATTAATATCGGCAATTCCTGGGGATGGAGATCTCCCTGGTATAGTTGGTATTCTTCCTGGTACGATCCATGGTATTACAGCCCTTGGGGATACAGTTCATGGTATGGACCTTCTTGGGGATGGGGTGGATTCTACAGCCCGTGGTATTATAGCTCATGGTATGGCCCGTCATGGGGTTGGGGTGGTTATTACGGAGGTTATTATGGAGGCTACTACGGACACCACCATTATTGGGGAGGAAGTTACGGACATGCCTATTATTCATCTCCTTACCAGCACATGCCAAATGGCCGTTCGGCTATTGGACGCAACGTAAATGGTCGCTCAAGCAGATCTTCCGTAGGTGGAACCGATATGAGCCTGCGCAGTTCAAACCGTAGCACAAGTGTGATGCGTAGTTCAAGAAGCGGAGCTTCGTCTGTTCGCAGTTCGTCTATCATCGATCGTTCGGATGTGGTTGGCAGCAGCCGTTCAAGCCGTTCGTCTTCCGTACGTTCTTCCGAAGGAACATCAACCCGCAGCAGTATGAACTCGGGTGGCTCGGTTATCCGTCGTTCGGAAGCCCCGTCAACACGTACCCGGACTATACGCAGCGAATCTTCAGACTATAGCTCAAGCAGACAGCAGTATACTCCGTCCAGAAGCAGCAGTTCACGGTCATCTTATTCCGGTCAGCCGGCAACCCGCAGCAGCCAGAGTTATTCTTCTCCATCCGGCAGCAGCTCTCGCAGCAGCAGTTCATACAGCTCGCCTTCAAGCAGCAGTAGCAGCCGTTCCAGTGGAGTAAGCAGTGGCGGCGGAAGCAGTAGCAGCAGTAGTGGAGGTAGCAGCCGTTCAAGTGGCGGCGGTGGCAGACGCTAATATTGCAACTTGTGTTTGAAGAGAGTATATTCAAGAAAATTGTTGATATAAAACTTTACGTGATGAAAAAAATAGTTTGCTTAGTTGCATCTGTATTGTTCCTTTCTGGAGCGTCTGCATTTGCGCAGGGAGAGATGGATGCCTATAAATATTCTCTGGGAGATCTTAATGGAACCGCCCGTTACCTGGGTATGGGCGGTGCATTCGGTGCTCTGGGAGGGGATGCCTCTGCCATGAGCTCCAACCCGGCTGGTCTGGGTATATATCGTAGTTCGGAAGTTGTAGGTACACTTAGCCTCTCATCGATTGATACTAAATCGAATTGGAATGGCAATGTTTCAAAAGACGATAAGTCGAAACTTAGCTTTGATAATTTTTCGTATGTAGGTTATTTCCCTACGGCCAACGAGTCAGGGATTATGAGCTGGAACATCGGACTATCATACAACCGTTTGAAAAATTTCAATCGTAATTACCGGTTGTCCGGCTCACAGGCTTATTCTTTGGCCGATTATGCAGCTGATATTTCATATGGGATTCATGAAAATGACCTTATTTATGTAAAAGATTCGTACGATCCTTATAATAATCCTAATAATCCATGGATGTCTGTATTAGGATATGAAGCTGGTTATTTCGGATCTTTTCCTACTGACCGGAGTAATTATCATTCGGGTTTTGGAACAATGGATGCAACAGGTACTATATGGTATGCAGACAGTCCCCAGAACACGACTTTGAATGTGTCTGAAAAGGGTGCTGTAGATCAGTATAACTTTGCATTTGCAACGAATATTTCCAACAGTGTCTTTTTAGGTGCTACTTTAGCTGTTACAGACATTAATTATAGTATATCTTCTATATACGACGAGCGTTTTGAAGGAGGCGATTATCTTTATCTGGATAATGGTTTGACTACAGAAGGTACCGGATATTCTTTTAATCTGGGTGCCATTGTAAGACCGGTCGACTTCCTTCGTATGGGGGTTGCCTATAATTCTCCAACGTGGTATAAGATGACCGACTATTTCCATGCAGAAGCCGGAACGGACATTGCTCAGTATAATCCTTCCAAAATGGATGCTTCAACACCCGATAAGGTTTATGCCGACTATAAACTTCGTACTCCCGACAAATGGATTTTTAGTGCGGCTGCTGTAATTGGTCAGTACGGACTGTTAAGCGTGGATTATGAGTTGACAAACTTTAAAGGAATGCGTTTGAAGGATGTGAATGACAGAGAGATGGATGCCAACAATTTTATTAAGGAAGATTTTGGTACCAGCGGTCTGTTAAAGGTGGGGGGCGAATTTAAAGTAACTCCTCAGTTTGCTGTAAGAGCAGGTGCCGGCTGGCAATCCAGCCCGGTTAAGACTGCCCTTAAGAACGGAGATGTAGAGGTTATTACTGCAGGTACGCTTCCTCACTATACAGTGGATAAGGGATCTGATTATATTACAGTTGGTTTGGGTTATCGTTTTACTCCAAACTTCTATGCAGACCTGGCCTGTGTTTATAAGACATATAAGGAAGATGCATTTACTTTCTCAAGAACATTCCTGGATAATGGAGATATAATGGTAGATTCAGATGCAATTTCTCTTAAAACAAATACAACACGCGTAGCTCTTACACTAGGATATAAGTTCTGATAAAAAGGGTTTCGTTGTCTAATGTCCCCTATTCGTACAAGAAAGGTACGGGTAGGGGACAATTCTTTTTTTTTTACATAATAAATGTTTGTGAGTCTTAAGTAATCTTAGTTTATTTGTACTAAATAATATTGTTAAACTTTAAACCCCTACTGCCTATTGCATATCATTACTCCATAAAATTAAAAACATATAAGTAATGAACAGATTTGAATCGATGACCGACGAAATGTTGGTTATGATGTATGCACAAGGCACTAATGCTGCATTCGATACACTATTGAACCGCTACAAAAGCAGTATTCATTCGTATATTTATTTTATCGTACGTAATCGTGAACTTGCAGAGGATATCTTTCAGGAAACCTTTGTGAAGGTTATCATAACGATCAAACAGGGACGATATACCGATAACGGAAAGTTCAAGGCATGGATCACCCGCATTGCGCATAATCTGATTATAGACTATTTCCGTCAGGAGCGGGCAGAGAATACCATATCCAATGATGATGTTGAGGTAGATTTGTTTAATAACAGCAAGCTTTGCGACTGCACTATCGAAGATAAGATGATCCGGACACAGGTATTGTCGGATGTGAAAAAGCTTATTAAACATTTGCCGGATAACCAACGTGAAGTTTTGGAAATGCGCTATTATCAGGATTTAAGTTTTAAAGAAATTGCAGATCTTACCGGAGTAAGCATCAATACGGCTTTGGGACGTATGCGCTACGCAATTTTGAATATGCGCAAACTAGCCGAAGATCATAATATGGAGCTTTCGTTGGTGTAAAAAATATTAAAAAGTGTATTTCATGCAATATGTGTAAAGGCATGTCGTTATTAGTGTGAATATATTAATAATGATGCCTATGAAAATTATTTCTACACAAAGCAATCAGGAATTCACAACGATCCGTATACCGGAACTTACAACCGAGGTTGTTTCAGAGCCTTCTGTCGATACGTTGACTTTATTATGCCAGTTGGCGCGTATAATGTTTGTGGCTCCGGTCAAGACAGCAGACAAATGTGTTGTTTTTATGAATTAAATTCCTTTTTGTCTATCTTTGCAAAAAACAAAAGGAATTTATGAATCATAAAATTGCACCATCTTTACTTTCTGCCGATTTTTTGAATCTGCAGCGTGATGTGGAGATGATAAATAACAGCGACGCCGATTGGTTGCACCTGGATATTATGGACGGTGTATTCGTTCCTAATATCTCTTTTGGTTTTCCTGTATTAAATGCTCTGAAGGATGTTTGTAAAAAACCGATGGATGTGCATTTAATGATTGTTGAACCACAGAAGTTTATTAACGAGGTGGCAGCTACAGGTGCATATATGATGAATGTACATTACGAGGCCTGTACACATCTTCACCGAACCATTACTGCTATCAGGGAGGCCGGAATGAAAGCCGGAGTTACTCTTAATCCCCATACACCTGTATCCTTACTTGAAGATATAATTCAGGAACTGGATATGGTATTGCTTATGTCTGTTAATCCCGGTTATGGAGGACAGCGCTTTATTGAGCATTCGGTAGAAAAGGTGAAAGAGCTAAAAAAACTGGTTGACCGTAAAGGGTTGTCAACTTTGATTGAAGTGGACGGTGGTGTGAATGCCGAAACCGGAAAACGTCTGGTTGATGCGGGAGCCGATGTGTTGGTAGCAGGTAATTATGTTTTTAAATCGCCCGATCCGGTCGAAACTATCCGGCAACTCAAGGCAATATAAATAGCAATGATAAATGAAATCAGAAAGCGGCCTTTTACGAGGCCGCTTTTTTTATTGTTAACCGGAATCTTACTTCAAATCTATCTTCCATCCTCCATCTTTACCTGGACGTTGCTGATTGTGGGAGTGGGTGGTATGCTGGTCGCCATGCACCCCAAAGTCAAACCTTTATACAAATATAAATGGGTGTGGGGAGCTGCTTTCTCTTCACTGTTGCTTTTCCTTGCGATGCAAAACATGAAGTTTCATGAAGATAGGCTAAGATGGAATTTTCCAACAGAAAAAAGAATACAGGTGTGGGCTCAGCTTGAGGATTCTCCGGTCGAGAAGAATAAATCCATCCTGTGCGAGATGAAGTTACTCTCTTCCCCAGCCGATCAAAAGCGCATAATGGACCGGCGTGTTCAGGTTTATTTTCCGAAAGACACTCTAATATCTTCTCTTTTACCAGGCGAAAAGCTTCTTTTAAATATGCGGTTTACTCCCGTTGGTCAGCGAAACGAGCCACAGGGTTATTTGCATTACCTTCGTTCTAACGGAATTGTGGCCACCGGTTACTGTGCCGATTATGCGATTATTGGTGATTTGGAAGAGAGCTCGTTATCGCTAAAGCATAAAGCATTGCGTTTTCGGCAGCGTTTGGCCGACCAGATCAATCAGTTGTCGCTTCCTCAAACGGCAAAATCAACGTTGGCAGCACTCACTTTTGGTCACCGGGCTACCCTGGATAAAGAGATCCTGAAGGATTTTTCTACGACGGGAGTAATGCATATTATCTCGGTAAGCGGTTTCCATGTAGCAATTTTCTGTACATTTATCTCTTTTATGCTGTCAGCCTTTCCCAATACGGTCGGATTTCGTCTGATTCGGTTTCTGTTCACCATAACGTTCCTTTGGGGATTTGTATATGTGTCGGGTTTGTCGGCACCGGCAGTAAGAGCCGGACTTATGCTCACGTTCTTTCTTGTTGGCCGATTAATTTCCAGGCGTGCCGATAGTTACAATATATTGGCTGCTTCGGCTTTTCTTATGCTTGTGTACAATCCCTGGTTTCTATTTGATGCCGGATTTCAGTTAAGTTATATTGCGGTTTTCTTTATTTTGTATTTGCAGCCTAGGTTAAACAGTCTGCTCACTATCCGAAATCCCTTGCTTGCGGCTCCAAGAGACTGGACATCCGTTACATTGGCTGCTCAAGCGGGTACAACTCCGCTGTGTTTATATGTATTTGGTAAGTTTTCATTGGTATTTTTATTTACCAATCTTCCCCTTGCCGCTTTATCCACATTGTT
Organism: Macellibacteroides fermentans; assembly: GCF_013409575.1. Taxonomy (NCBI): domain Bacteria; kingdom Pseudomonadati; phylum Bacteroidota; class Bacteroidia; order Bacteroidales; family Porphyromonadaceae; genus Macellibacteroides; species Macellibacteroides fermentans. Next base: position 587,467 of record NZ_JACCCY010000002.1, read on the forward strand.
GATCCCATTAACTGTGGCATGGTCGTTGGTTTCTGTTGGCTTGGGATATCCTGTATGGGGACAGGAAATCATCGAGCTTTTATGCAGATGGATACTTTGGATTGTAAAGTCTTTTGGCAGAATACCAGGAGCATCCGTGAGTTTTTCAATTGGATTTTGGGAGATGCTGGTCAGCTACGGCAGTATCGGTTTTTTCCTTTATTACCTGCAACGCCGTGCTCCATATGCTCTGCTGGTGGCACTTGGCTGTTTACTAATTGTATTTGTATTAATGCTAAAAGCCCGATTCGTATACGCTGGTCCATAAAAAAGTAGTACCTTTGCCCTAGTAAAAACAAAACTCTATGATTACAAAAATCATTCACGAAGACAAGATACAGAAAGCTCATAAATATATAGAAAAAGGAGAGAGCTTTGTAATAGTAACCCATGTTTCACCCGATGGAGATGCGATAGGATCTGCTCTTGGATTGTTCCATTTCCTTAATGCCTATGGGAAAGAGAATGTTTCGGTGATTGTTCCCAATGATTATCCCAATTTTTTGAAGTGGATGCCGGGAACCAAGGATGTAACAATTTACGAGAAGTATCCCGAATTTTCTGAACAGTTGATCAGTGATGCGGATGTGATATTTTGTCTCGACTTTAACGATCCCAAACGAATTGAGAAACTGGCAGACCCGGTATTGAAGTCGGAAGCCCGTAAGGTGTTGATCGACCATCACCTGCATCCGGTTGAGTTTTGTAACGTAACGATGTCTTACCCCAACATTTCATCAACCAGCGAAATGGTATTCAGGTTTATCTGCCGCATGGGCTTGTTCGACCTGATTGATAAAAACGCAGCCGAATGTATCTATACAGGGATGATGACCGATACCGGAGCATTTACCTATAATTCCAATCACCCGGAAATATATACCATAATCGGTGAGCTGATAAAATTAGGCATAGATAAGGATTTGATCTATCGACGTATTAATCAGGTTTATTCTGAAGGACGTTTACGTTTGATGGGCTATGTGCTGTATGAGAAAATGAAAGTGCACCATGATATGCAGGCCGCAATGATTGCCTTGTCGGTGGAAGAGCTAAACCGATTTAACTACCAGACTGGCGACACAGAGGGCTTTGTAAACTTACCCCTCAGTATCGAAGGTGTATCTTTTTCAGTCTTTATCCGCGAAGATTCCGACTACATTAAAATATCTCTTCGCTCGGTGGGCGATTTCCCCTGCAACGAATTTGCTGCCAAATATTTTAATGGCGGAGGGCACAAGAATGCTTCCGGTGGCGAGTTTTATGGTACTTTGGAAGATGCAATAAAAAGGTTTGAACAAGGTTTAACGGAATTTAATCCTAATAATACCGAAGATTTTATCAAACATAAGTAAGATGTTACGGTGATTATTTATCTTTGTCGTTCAATGTTAATATAAACGGGCAATCAGTCCTAACGAATTTAAATTAGAGATGAAAAAAAGTTTTAATATTCTGTTGATTCTATGTGCGGTACTGGCAGTTGTATCGTGTGGCGATAAAACCAAATCGTATACCGATATGCTGAATGCTCAGGAGAAAGCTATCGAGGCATTGATCCGCGACAGTGGAATTGTTGTATTGAAAAACTATCCTGAGAATGGCGTATTTAAGGATAAAGAATTTGTTTTGTTACCCAACGATGTTTATATGCATGTAATTGATTCCGGTAACGGAACCCGGGCCGTGCTTAGTCAAACAACTGTGCTGACAAGATTTAAAGGTCTTTTGCTGGATACTGATACCGTTATACCCTTCGAGAACTTCAGCAGCTGGAAATTTCCTGTAGAATTTAAATATGGAAATTACAGTACACAAGTAGATAATAATGCATTTAACGCTTTCCTGAGCGAAGGTTTGGGAACTCCGCTGCAATATGTGGGCGACCGTGCCAGAGTGAAACTTATCGTACCTTTCCAGGTGGGAAGTACAATCGGTACCTATTCACAGCAGAGCGCCGGTACTCCTGTCTATTATGATTTAGTGACCTATCAATTTGATTAAATATAACTTATGACACTGATTAAATCTATTTCAGGTATTCGGGGAACCATTGGAGGCAAGCCCGAAGATGGATTAAGCCCGCTGGCAATTGTTAAGTTTGTTGCGGCATACGCTACCTTTATTAGAAAAAGCACAAAATCGAACACCAACAAAATTGTGGTTGGTAGAGACGCCCGTATTTCCGGTCCGATGGTAAAACAGATTGTTCTAGGAACGCTTACCGGAATGGGATTTGATGTGGTAGACATTGATCTGGCAACTACCCCCACAACCGAGATGGCTGTTACTATGGAAAAAGCCTGCGGAGGAATCATCCTCACCGCCAGTCATAATCCAAAGCAATGGAATGCCCTCAAGTTGTTGAACGAAAGAGGTGAATTCCTGAATGCTGCCGAAGGGAATGAAGTATTGGAAATAGCTGCTTCAGAAGATTTTACCTTTGCCGATGTAGACTCGTTGGGAAAGGTTACTGTAGATACAACCTATAAACAGAAACACATCGAAAGTGTGTTGAATCTCGACCTGGTGGATGTGGAAGCGATTAAGGCTGCCAATTTCAGAGTGGCTATCGACTGCGTAAACTCTGTAGGAGGGGTTGTTTTACCCGACCTGCTTTATGCACTTGGCGTAAAGGAGATATTCAAATTACATTGTGCGCCTCATGGAAACTTTGCACACAATCCGGAGCCGCTGCCACAGCATCTTACTGAAATATCAGAGTTGATGAAACATGCAAAGGCAGATATTGGCTTTGTTGTTGATCCGGATGTGGACCGTCTGGCCCTGGTATGTGAAAACGGAGAAATGTTTGGTGAAGAATATACGCTGGTTGCTATCAGCGACTATGTACTGAGTCATACTCCCGGTAATACGGTAAGTAACCTTAGTTCAAGCCGTGCCTTGCGTGATGTAACCGAAGCACATGGTTGTACCTATCAGGCAGCAGCTGTAGGAGAAGTAAATGTGGTAGCCAAAATGAAAGAAACCAATGCCGTTATCGGAGGCGAGGGCAACGGAGGTGTTATCTATCCTGCCAGCCATTACGGACGCGATGCTTTGGTAGGGATTGCTCTTTTTCTGAGTCATCTGGCAAAGAAAAAAATGAAAGCAAGCGAGCTTCGCGCCAGCTATCCTCCTTATTTCATTTCAAAACAGAAAGTTGAGCTTACCCCCGAAATTGATGTGGATGCCATTCTAGAAAAGGTAAAGGAAAAGTTTGCAGGCAACGATATTACCGATATCGACGGTGTAAAGATAGACTTCCCGGACAAGTGGGTGCACCTTCGTAAAAGTAATACGGAACCGATTATCCGTATCTATTCGGAAGCCCATACAATGGAGGAAGCCGACGAATTAGGAGGCCAGTTAATTAGCATCATTCACGAAATGTGTAAATAACAATCCAAAATACAAATCAAAAAGGAGAGTCCTAAAGACTCTCCTTTTTTTATTTACAAAAATTACTTAGTGTTATAAGTCGGGTAACACCCTATCCAATTCTCCTTCAAAGTTGGGCGTAAAGATTCCTTTACCCATACCAGCCTTAACTTCGGCCAGCGTCCAGAAGCGTCCTTCTTCAATTTCGTCTTTGTTAGGCAAGATAACTCCATTGTAAGTAGTTTTGTAGGTATGAACCAGTTCACGCTCAATTTCCGATTCAAACTCATAGCAAGTTACAAGCTGGGGAGTAAAACCAATAATTCCAAGTTCCTCCATAGCCTCCCTTCTAAGAGCGTCTTCTACTGTTTCACCCCAATCTACATGACCACCTACAGCTGTATCCCATTTACCCGGCTGTATATCTTTGGATTCGGAGCGTTTTTGAAGGAACAGATCACCAGCATCATTAAAAACATGCAGGTGGATAACCGGATGCAGCAACTTACTTCCGCTATGACACTCTTTACGCGTTGCTTTTCCTATAACGGAACCATCGGAGTCGACCAACGGAAACCACTCTTCTTTTTGCATAGCTAATTATTATATGTATACTATACTTCCCTTACCTTCATTAGCAAGGAAACACTCATTGATAAAATGCAAAGATAATGAACTTTATCTTTTACGATAGAATGATAAATGTTATAGAAGATGTAAGAAAATAAGATTGGATATATTAATTCGTAATAATTTCCCGTTATTTAATTGGTCAGCTTGATTAAAATTGTATTTTTGTTCAAAATATAATAAATGCAAGGTAAATATCTATATATGCCATGGATATTATGTGGTCTGGTCGCTGTGCTGCTTCTGGTACTGCAGGGAATACTGCTTGGAAAGAGCTATGAAATTCTATTTAAGTATTTCTCTCACGACATGATACTCCTTTATATCTCATCGTTGGTAACATTCATGCTTTTTATTATGGGAGCTTTTATTCTTGTTTATTCTTTTAACCACCAGCGGAAGATAAACCAGATTAAAATGGATTTTTATACCAAAGTATCATCTACCTTGCATACTATATCTCAGTCGGCCGCCAATGCCAACAACCCCAAGCAAGTATTCTCCGAACTCAGAAAGGGCGAGAACCGGATCCAGGCCATGTTGTTTATCGAAAAAGAACAAGAGGGGTTCTACGTACGGAATGTTTCTGAATTTAATATTATTGAGGCTCTACAAGAATTAAAAAACACCTGCATCAACGAAAGTACGATGCCTCTTACCATCCGCATTACCGATAGAATGGATTCTCCCCTGATAAAAGCCGATAAAGAGCATCTGATACGTGCTATATATATCATTGTTGATCAGCTGGTAGCTCTCTCGCCGGGTAATACATACATTCAATTGATAACAGAAAAAAAGAATCAGGTATTTTCCCTTACAGTGGAGGGCGACGGCGTTCTTCATATCATGCAAGATAGCAGAGCTAACCACCGGATAAAAGCTGATAGTCAGGACCCGGAAAAGGAAAATGAGGGACAGGAAGAGGAGATTGACTATGTAAACTTAGTTGTTAAAGCACAAAATGGCTGGATAGAGTCGGGAAATCATTTCGGTCAAGGCAATGAAATAAGTATCTACTTACCACAGACTTCCTAATTATAAGCTGCGAGTACCTTCCTTTATTTTGCAGAACTAAACTGCAGCATAAAGGAAGGAATCAAATATCAGCTGGCAGGACAATCCTTTTTGAGTAAATCAATCCATTTATCAATTCTACCGTTGGTGAGGGTGCTTTCATTTGTTTCATCCAGAACCAGACCTACAAACTTCCCGTCCACAACCGATTCGGAATCTTCAAACTCATACTCTTCCGGATCGCTCCATCCATAAAATGTAACGCCGCTGCCCTGTAATTCGCGATAGAGTATACCCATACCACTGCAGAAAGAGTCGCTGAATGATCCCGAATCACCCAATCCGAATAAAGCTACTGCCTTGCCCGAGAGATCCAGTTTTTTTACTTTACCGATGGCATTATCCCAATCATCCTGCAGATCGCCGCTACCCCAGGTGGAAGTACCCAATATCAACAAATCGTATTGAGTCAACACATTCAGATCCACCGATGAGATATCGTATACATGCTCGCTGCCCAAACCGAGTTTCTCAGCAATTCGTTCGGCAATTTCGCCGGTTGTTCCTGTTCCGGAACCATAAAATATACCTATTTTTTTCATACGGAGTTAATTTAAAAATGTAAACATGTAAGCTTTGTAAGACTACAATCTTGTTATTTCACAAAGATAGCAGACAGGCAAAGACTATAAAATCCCTATTTATAGGTATACTTTGGTTGTAAAATCATTATATGTAGGTATGAGCTGCGGGCAAGTTAGAGCGACAACCTGTCCTTTAGCAACTTATAACCGGCACTGCTGGCTCGCAGGCATTTACCGTTTTTCAGCAAAACATGGTAGCTCTCTTTTCCATATAATTCGACCCTGAGAATCTGTTCCACATTGATAATGTACGATCTGTGGATGCGAACAAACCGATGAGGAGGTAAACACATCTCGAAATACTTCATCGTCTGCTCTTTAAGGTATTGCCCGCTTGCGGAGAAAAGCATCACATAATCACCTTCCGCCTGCAGGTATAAAAGCTCGTCCAATCGTACGATATGAATTTTTGTTCCGGATTTAACCGCAATATGATCTGTAATCTCATTCTTCTGCAGGGATTCCTTCGGTTCTTCATTATCAGGTAATCCAGACGGTTCTGTAGTTGTCTGACAATTTACTTCAATGGAATCATTTACATCCTTTAGTTTGCATAACCGGTACCACTGCAACAAGATAACCCAACATAAAATGCCCAGAAGAACCCTGATGGGTAGGGTTCGAATGAAGTAATGGTCTATTTGTCCGTCGGCATAATCAAAGAAATAGAGACTGGCAAAAGAAAGAGACAGCCAAAGTCCCAGTGTTAAAAAAGCAACCAGCGCTTCAAGTAAAGGAGCCCTTGTTACATCAACCATGTACCATAGCAGATATCCCAGACAGGCAAAAAGAAAAACAGAAAACAAACTGTCGGCCGTAATCACATTGAATGGCATATCTACATATAGATACAACAAGATCCATTGATTGGTTACGGCCAACAAAGTAAGCAGACTGATCGATACTTTTTCTTTCTTTGAAGCAAGAAATGGATGCATGGTACGAGCGTCTTATTATTTGATCTCTAAACTTCCAAACGTAACCGTACCCTTTATAACCAATGTCCGATCCGAATTAGCACTTCCGTGGTCCATCCGTTTATCATCCGAAGAACCCAGAAAAGGATGTGCTTCGTTCCGGATATTCCACTCACCCGGAATATATAATTCGATGCTTCCAAAGTAACAATTCACATCCAGCACCGTGGTGCCCAAAGGAAGAGAGGTCTTTCTGAAATCAATACGGGTGGCTCCAAAACCATTTTCAACGTATCCGCCGTTAAAAACAGGATCCAGTACAATCCGTTTTACATCGCCAAAGGTGTTCCGTGAATCCACATAACCGCCGGAATTTTCGTTGACTGTTGTGAATTTGTTCCTGTGGTAATATTCGGAATCCTTGCTGCCTCTTTTAATAAGTATGCCAACCCCTATAATCACAAATATTATCGGCCAGAAGGTGAACATGAAGCCGGATGAAAGCATTCCTATTTTTTCTGCCCAGAAGGCCGTTCCAAGAAAAAGGACTACCAATCCGCCGGGATAATTTTTATTGGCTAATAAAAATATTCCGATTACAACCATCAGCGTTTGCCACGAAATAAACATTCCGAACAGCGTATTATCAATCATATTCAGATTTCTGAAAAGAAAAAGAATACCACCTATTATAAATAAAACGGGTAGGAGAACAGATTTGGGCATTCCGGGTTTGGGCTGTTCCGAGCGCTCGGAATCTTTGCGGTCTTGAGGAGGATTAATAATTTCCATATTTTTTAGTATTAAAATGAATATACCACAAAACTATATGGTATCTTTTGCTATATCAATAGTAAATAGGTAATTAGCTGCAAAAAAGCGATGAATAGCCGAAAAAAGCCGACAAACAAAGCTCAATTGCAAAGATAATAAAATACACGAAGGTATATTATGAAGCTGCTACTAATCCATACCGATCTAATATAAATCAAAAAAGGCTTTTGCATAAAGGCTAAATTCAATTAATTTTATAACCAAAACCGGAGCAGATTTCCGGATATCATATTATTAATATAAAAGTACAAATGAAAAAAGTAATCATAATAGGGGCTACATCGGGTATTGGATACGAACTTGCCAAAGGATATGTAAAGAAGGGTTGGCGGGTAGGTGTGGCCGGGCGACGTATTGAAACGTTGGAGATCTTCAAATCTTCGGCCCCCGACCAGATTGAGATTGAACAGATAGATGTTACGGAAACAGATTCTCCGCAACAACTGCAGAGGCTTATTGATAAAGTGGGAGGGATGGATCTGTTTATCCTGAGTGCGGGGGTAGGGAACCAGAACCGGAAATTGAATCCGGATATTGAGCTTGCCACGGCCCAGACCAATGTGGTTGGCTTTATACGTATGGTAACTTTTGCATATCAGTATTTTAAAGAACAGCGCAAAGGGCACCTGGCTGTTATCAGTTCCATTGCCGGTACCAAAGGATTGGGGGTGGCCCCTGCCTATTCGGCCACTAAAGGATTTCAGAATCTGTATATAGATGCACTTGCCCAACTTGCACACATGGAAAAGCAGCCAGTCGTCTTTACGGATATCCGCCCCGGATTTGTTGAAACGGCCTTACTTAAAACGGGTACCTATCCCATGTTGATGAAACCGGACAGTGTAGCCCGCAAGATCATGAAATCGATCAAACGTAAAGAACGTGTGGTTGTAATTGATAAACGTTATGCGATAATTGTCTTTTTCTGGAGACTTATTCCCCGATGGATATGGGAGCGCATTTCTATAAGCAATAAATAGGTTACCGAAGGAAAATCCCGACACTTTTCAACAACCAACACAGACCTTCAGGAAGCGGCAGCATCCTCTAAAATATCATTTTATTATACTATTTTGATATTATTTGCATTGTATTGAGTTAATATCTACATTTGAGCAAACCATATCACGAAAACCATATTAAAATAGAACATATGAAACTAAATTATGAGGTACGCTACGCCGCGCACCCTGACGATGCCAAAAGCTACGACACAACACGGTTGAGAAAAGACTTCCTTATCAGCAATCTGATGGTTGCCGACGAAATTAATTTGGTCTACACTATGTACGACCGACTGATTGTTGGAGGTGCTGTTCCAGTATCCGAAACGATGGAATTAACAGCTATTGATCCCTTACGCGCTCCCTTCTTTTTGTGGCGCCGTGAGCTTGGTATTATCAATGTAGGAGGTTCTGGTTTTGTAGAGGTAGACGGACAAACGTTCGAACTTGATTATAAAGAGGCTTTGTATTTGGGAAAAGGCGATAGAAACGTACGATTCAGCAGCAAGGACAGTGCCAATCCGGCGCACTTTTACTTTAATTCGGCTCCGGCGCATTGTACGTATCCCGACAAGAAGATTACCAAAGCCGAAGCGAATATCCTCGAACTGGGTAGCCTGGAAGGTTCTAACCACCGTGTGATAAACCGCATGATTGTACAACAGGTTCTTCCAACCTGCCAGCTTCAGATGGGGATGACCGAACTTAAGCCAGGTAGTGTTTGGAATACAATGCCGGCACATACACACCCCCGTCGTATGGAGGCTTATTTCTACTTTGAAGTGCCTTCAAGTCAGGCTGTCTGTCATTTTATGGGCGAGACCGACGAAACACGCCATATCTGGATGAAGAATGAAGAGGCGGTGATTTCGCCTGTATGGTCGATTCACTCGGCTTGTGCAACCAGCAACTATACTTTTATCTGGGGTATGGCCGGTGAGAATCTGGATTACGGCGATATGGATGGTTGTGCTACCGAAGATCTTAAATAATCAGACTATACCATGAATACACAAAATGAAAAAATGACAAACTACCGTTGGGTGATTTGCAGCATGTTGTTTTTTGCCACAACGGTAAACTATATGGACCGACAAGTACTTTCCCTGACCTGGAAAGATTTTATCGCTCCGGAATTTCATTGGACAAATGCCGATTACGGAAATATTACGGCCACATTTTCAATTATTTATGCGCTTGCCATGCTTTTTGCCGGTAAGTTTGTGGATTGGATGGACACCAAAAAAGGATATTTATGGTCCATCGGCGTTTGGTCTTTCGGTGCCTGTTTGCATGCTCTTTGCGGCATCGGTACCGAATGGGTGGTAGGATTAGATAGTGCCGAGGCATTACGTATTGCAGAGGGAGCCGACTTAGTGGCAAAGATTGCATCCATCAGTGTTACCTTCTTTATCATCGCCCGCTTTGTTTTGGCAGTAGGTGAGGCCGGAAACTTCCCTGCAGCAATTAAGGCTACTGCCGAATTCTTTCCGAAGAAAGACCGTGCTTTCGCTACCAGCATTTTTAATGCCGGGGCAACTGTGGGAGCTTTGGCCGCACCGGTTAGTATTCCCTTCATTGCCGCAAGTTTCGGCTGGGAGCTGGCATTCCTTATCATTGGGGCTTTAGGTTTCGTATGGATGGGTTTTTGGGTATTTATTTATAAAAAACCCGAGGCTCACCCCAGAGTAAATGCTTCGGAATTAACCTATATCCGTCAGGATAACGACCACGAACCCGCAGGAACTACAGAGGCTCCGGCCAAGAAAATGCCTTTTATGCAATGCTTTACATATAAACAAACCTGGGCTTTTGCATTTGGTAAATTTATGACGGATGGCGTTTGGTGGTTTTTCCTTTTCTGGACTCCGGCTTACTTAAGCTCGGTATACGGACTGGACTCCACGCAAAGTGCACCTCAGATATTTGTTCTCTACCTCATTACCCTGCTGTCTATCGTAGGTGGATGGTTGCCAACCTACTTTGTAGAAAAGAAGGGGATGCATCCCTATGCCGGACGTATGCGTTCAATGCTCATCTTCGCCTTTTTCCCTTTATTGGCATTGCTCGCACAGCCTTTGGGGGGGATGACCGAGGAGTTTGGCGCTTTGGCAGTCTGGTTTCCTGTGGTGATTATCGGTATCGCCGGAGCGGCCCATCAGGCCTGGTCGGCCAACATATTCTCTACCGTAGGTGATATGTTTCCCCGTTCGGCTATCGCTACCGTTACCGGTATCGGAGGAATGGCCGGTGGTGTTGGAGCATTTGTCATCAACATGAGTTCGGGGGTATTATTTGACCATGCCACAAATACTCAGATGCAATTTATGGGTTTTAAAGGAATTGAAGCAGGTTACTTCATCATCTTTTCTATTTGTGCTGTATCCTATCTGATCGGATGGGTAGTAATGAAAATGCTTGTTCCAACCTATAAAAAGATTAACTTATAATTAAACGTAAAAACTATGGTAAATTTTTCATTAGAAGGTAAGGTGGCACTTGTTACAGGAGCTTCTTACGGTATAGGATTTGCATTGGCTATGGCCTATGCTCAGGCTGGCGCAACCGTTGTATTTAACGATATCAAACAGGAGTTGGTGGATAAAGGTCTTGCCGCCTACGAAGCCGAAGGAGTAAAAGCACATGGATATGTATGCGATGTAACCAACGAGGACCAGGTTAATAACATGGTTGCACAGATTGAAAAGGAGGTTGGAGTGATTGATATTCTGGTGAATAATGCCGGAATCATTAAACGTATTCCCATGCATGAGATGACTGCTGCAGAGTTTCGCCAGGTAATCGATATTGATTTGAACGGACCGTTTATCGTGGCTAAGGCTGTTATTCCTTCCATGATTAAGAAAGGACACGGTAAAATTATAAATATATGCTCGATGATGAGTGAGCTGGGCCGCGAAACGGTATCTGCCTATTCTGCAGCAAAGGGGGGACTTAAAATGCTTACCCGCAATATCGCGTCCGAATATGGCGAACACAATATACAATGTAACGGATTGGGACCGGGTTATATTGCCACTCCGCAAACTGCTCCGCTACGTGAACCGCAGGCAGATGGAAGCAGACATCCGTTCGATTCTTTTATCATCGCCAAAACTCCTGCAGCCCGTTGGGGAACACCCGAAGACCTTGCCGGTCCGGCTGTATTCCTGGCATCGGATGCTTCCAACTTCGTAAATGGTCATATTCTTTACGTAGACGGTGGAATATTGGCTTACATCGGAAAACAACCCAATTAAATTGCGTATGAAGCTTATTCTTAGTTTTTTATGTGCAGCCATTCTGTTTGGCTGCACTTCAAATAAAATAGCTACGCTTGCCGTACAGAATGTTTCTACCGAACCGCGCGAGAACGAGATGGTGGAAATTAATGTGGATCCACAGTGGACAACCGCTCCCTTTATTCTGACCGATTCAACGGGAAAGGAGATTCCTTATCAGCTTACCTATAATAATAAGCTGATATTTCAGGCCAGTGTACCAGCTTGCAGCGAGGCGCGCTACCAATTAAAAGCAGGTGTACCCCAGAAGGTGGATACCATCGTAACAGGAAATCAATATCCCGAACGGGTTGATGATATTGCCTGGGAGAATGACCGTATCGCTTTTCGTACCTACGGCCCGGCTTTGCAGGCCAGCGGCGAAAAGGCCTACGGCTATGATGTCTGGGCAAAACGTGTGTCGCATCCCGTTGTGGCCGAACGTTACCGATTGGAATTAAAAGAAGGAATAACCTATCATAAGGATAATGGCAACGGCTGCGATTTCTACAAAGTAGGTCCTACGTTAGGAGCAGGAACTGCAGCACTCATGGTTGCTGATACGTTGGTGTATCCCTATTGTTATGATACGTACGAGATACTGGATAACGGTCCGCTACGTTTTACCGTAAAACTTACCTACCATCCGCTTAAGATTAATACAGATACCGCTGTTGTTGAAACACGATTGCTATCGTTGGATGCCGGAGCACAGTTAAACAGGGTAATTGTTTCGTACCATGGTCTGTCGGCCGCCACTCCACTGGCTGCAGGTATTGTTTTACAT